>CAVVTL010000001.1:0-55046 GCA_963751155.1 uncultured Acidobacteriaceae bacterium
CTCTAGAGAATAACTATTGCGAAGTTGCAGGCGCTTCCAGGGTCCTCTCTGCAAGAAGGGTTGAAGCACGTAGGTTCGTTGCGCTCCGCAGTCGTAACAATGCTGCCAGGATATCACCTCTCCACTGCAACGTATTGGCCAACCAGCGTTGGCGTGAGGACATAAGCTCAGGGCTCGCATCAGGCTAATGAACGTTTTCGGTAGAGTGTCGTGGCGCTGATAGTTCAGATTATTAGTCAGAAGACCTCCCGTTAGGTGTCTGAGCTAGCTGCTTCGAGCTCTCAACCATTGTATTAAGAATGGGCTCACTCGTCTGGTCAAGACTGACCACTTATGAAGAGATCGCAGCCTCTGCCGGCTCTCGGCCATCGGCTAACCGCATGGACTCGAGCGCACCTGTGGGGCCTTGAAGCGACGAAGTCTCGGGAATCGTAGGATTGATTTCGTTTTTTGAGAGTTCACCGGCCATGGCATTGGGCTCGGGGGCCCTCTCACGCGGGGCCGCTCTTACTCTTTGACGCGAGATCATGCATCTCCTGCTTTATCTCGAGCCGTCTCCGTTCGCGATCGTCATGGGCGTTCGACTCGATTTGCCCTTTGTCGCCGGCCATGTATTCCTCGTCCATGGCTTTATAAACCGACAGCTCTTTCAAGAGGCTCAACATTTCGATCGACGCGTCGCTGCTCATGTGCCCGACTTCTTGTGGCTGCTTGGCTCCGAGCGCAAAGGTTGTGGCTGAGGTCCTTTGCGGATGGCTTGCACGGCGTCGGCGAAGGCATAAACAATCGTTGCCGTCCATGCGTACGCTACGTAGATTCCCCAGTGATCCATTTGTTTGGCCTCTCTATTCCGTCGATGTGCGACGCCGACACAAGTTCTCGTGCCAGAACCTGCCCTTATTATCAATGAAGCTCAATTCACCTTCGTAAGCAAGTCCTTGAAGCCGACGAGAATTGATGTCGGCAGCCGCGAAGCCCGCTTCTTTGGCGGCCTGATCGTCGTCACTCCGACTGCAACTCCAGTCCTGGCATGAAAGGGGTCGGACACGACGTCAATTCGCTCACCATACATTTGAATCTGGCGGGAAAAGCCGCACCCGGGATCCGCAATCCTGGCGCAACCTTCGGCAGTGGATTCATCGGTTGGTTCGTCCATGACAGTGCCTATTTCTCGTATTGGTCGAGGTTCGTGAAACACGGCCTTCCGAGATCCCTGACCCTCTTCGAGACCCAGTCGGGCTACTCTGCAGTCAGATTGGGTGTCGGTGCGATCAAGCTCTGCGGCCTGGTTTTATCGAGAGCCCGAAGCAGCGTTCATGGCCAATCTCAGCCATTGCAGATTGAACGCAGGCCATCATGTTCGACCCTCTCAAAGCACGTCTATTCGTACCTCGAGTCCTCTTCCCTTCGGCGAAAGTGAGACGGCAACGATTGACATAATACAGAGAGGCCGCGTCCAACCATTATTTCTGCTCGCCTCTCCCGAACACACGCTACAGTTGCGTTACATCGAGACGCTGATAGCGATGCCGACGCTCGGATGACGGCGGTTGTACATGTAATAGCCATCGTTCCGATAGACAACATAAACGTCGTCGGTTTGGTACCAGTTGTTTGCCCAAGAGTTCGGCCACGGATCGACCAAGCTGAACCAATAGCCACCGTACTGGAAACGCGGGAATCCGCCAACCACCATGTAAGGTTGGTTGTAGATAACGAACGCATAGTTCGGACCAAAGTATCCGTTGTAACGATCGTCAGGGATACGGTAACCGTGGTAACCTCCGCGCTGCTGCCAATCCCGGTGATCTGAATTCCAGTTCTGTGAGCGATGCTCCTGCCATGCTGCCTGTTGGGCATGCTGCTGTTCCTGGGTGTGCTGGACGGGCTGCTGCCTGGCCTGCTGGTTATGCTGGTTCTGCTGTTGCGCGCGTTGCTGTTGCTGCGCCTGCTGGTTGTGCTGCTGAGCCTGTTTCTGCTCCGCTTTTTGCTGGTTCTGCTGTTGCGCCTTCTGTTGCTGCGCCTGCTGATTGTGCTGCTGGGTCTGCTGTTGCGCCTTCTGCTGTTGCTGCTGCGCCTGCTGATTGTGCTGCTGGTTCTGCTGCTGCGCCTTCTGCTGCGGCTGCGCCTGCTGGTTGTGCTGTTGGCTCTGCTGTTGCGCCTTCTGCTCGTTCTGCTGTTGCGCGTGCTGCTGTTGTTGCGCCTGCTGCGGTTTGGCTTCGGTTGGTTTCTGTTGGGACTGCTTCTGCTCCTGCTTTATGTCTTTTTCCTGGCCTTGCGCCAAGGTTGGAATCGCGATCCCAAGAGACATCAACAATGCTGCTGTTCCGAGAGCTGCTAGTACTTTCATTTGAATCGCCTCAGCACGAGACTAGGTCAGCCGGCGGCGAATAGCTGTACCATTTTGACCACCCGGTTCACTCCCGTCTTTAGGGCTTTTTGTGACACCGAATAAGCACGCCGTATAAATGTTCGTGAACTGAGCAATAGTGACCGGACGCGCAAGGAGCAAAAGACTGTACCGGGTCAATGTGAGTTTATGGGCGATCGACGGTTGGAGCATCGACCGCAGAGCCAACACAGAACCCGCAACTCTAGTAGGTAACACCCTTTGATAAAGAAGATTTCACTCTTCTGCCTGCTGCCACTAGCCTTGAGTACTTTCTCCATGGCCAATATCATCCCCACCAGTACTACCATCACCGGCACGGGCCCGTTCACCTGGACCTATAACCTGCAGTTGGCGAAGGACCAGAACGTCAATAGCGGTTTCGCTCCGACGTTAAATCCTGCTCCTCATACGAATCTCACCTTTGCCGGCTTCTTTACGATTTATGATTTTGCCGGTTATGTTTCAGGATCGTGCGCCGGCCCGGCTGGCTGGACATGCACTGCACAGAATCTCGGCTACACCCCTGATGACGTAGTGCCGACGGACAATCCAAATGTTTTTAACATTACGTGGGCATACACCACTGGTCCGACAATTCTGGGTCAGCCCAGTGGCGTTGGATTGGGCAACTTCTCAGCTCAGTCCATCTATGGCATCCCCACGCTTGTGAGCTACACCGCTCGCGGCATCGCGAACACAGGGCCGCAGGTCGGAACGATTGCGGACAATGTTGGCAATACCCAAGGCCCAACCCCCACTCCGGAACCGGCTACTTTGGCGTTGCTCGGTGGCGGCATTCTGGCGGGCGCATTCCGTTTGAAATCCTCGTGGACAGTAAAGCCATAACGAACAGTCAGTCCTGTAGTGAAGAGTGGGTGCCCTCGATAGAAGGCACCCACTTTATGCTGGCATGAGCAATCGGATTATCTGTGATTCGGAAGTACTTAAGGCATGCCATCAGGTGGACTTCACGATTGACCGCTCGATTCCCTGCCGCAACGGCGTCAGCCAGAGAGCGAGGGTCGGTGAGAGTGCGCGTCGATGCTTAGGCGATGAAGTCGAGGCCCTCTTCTGGAAGCCCGAAAAGTCCGCAACCGCAGAACTGGCGCCGGCCTCATTGTTTCGCCCGGGAGTCGCAGTCGTCTGCGCCGAACTGCTCACTGAGCAATGTTGACCAGCTTTGATCCGCAACTCAGATCAATAATTGAAGTCGGAATCAGACGAAATGTGCTCTTTTGTATGGAAATAAGGCGGAATCGCATGAAAGTAATCTCACGAACAGTGCTTTGCTCAGTGATGATCATTCCTGTCTTAGGCTTCACGAGTTTGATGTGGGCACAATCGCCGGACCAGCGAGATAATATATTCGCGTGCAAGAACGGTTGGGACAATTGCGATCCCTCCGTCCTGACCCCGGCCAATAAGAACGAAGTGGCTGCGTACAAGCACGCGGAGAACGTCTCTGCCTGTGAGAACGACTGGACCTCATGCAATCGCTCCGCGCTTAGCAAGTCCGAACTGGCCGAAGTAGCGGTAACCCAGCATCGCAGCATGGTGGCCGATTGTTGGAGCGGCGTGGGTACGTGCGATCACGCCAAATTGACTGCATCCGAAGCTGCCGGCGTTGCCATCGCAGAGAAACAGAAAAACGCCAGTGATTGCTGGAACGGATGGTCCGGCTGTACGTTATCGAGGCTAAGTCCGGCCGAGTTGAGCGAGGTAACGGTGGCTGAGCACTGGCGTAATGTCAGTCAATGTTGGGATGGAGAGATTACCTGCGATCGCTCGAAGCTCTCGACGGCGGAATTGAGTACGGTCAGTGTCGCCGATCATCAACGTAATTACCTGGAATGCATCAGTGGCTCAATTGGCTGTGATCGTTCACGGCTTACGCCCGACGAGAGCAAAGCGGTCACCACCGGCAAAAGTGCTTCTTCGCGTTGAAGGAAAGACCGTTGAGGAGTTGGGAAAAGGAGCGGCCAGAATGCACTTGTTGTCTGCCCATTGCAGTGTGTGCAAGAGCGATCAGTTCCGTCCCTTGCCTCCGGAGAGTTGGGTTGAAAAGGTTGTTCTGCCCCGAATTTTCCTGTGCCGCGGCGTATGTATCGAGTGCCACAAACAACGGTACCTGCCGACATTTCAGCGGTGGACGGCCATCCCAAATACGTGGCCATAGCGCACATCGCCTTTTGAGTAGTTTTAACTTGTGAGGTGACTTTCGTGACTTACTACAGAGTTGATTTCGTGGCTGCCAGATTCATTTCGCGCCCAGCGCGGAGGTTTGTTACCGAGGAGAAGGCAAAGCAGCACGCAAGACGTGTTCTAGGCCTGGATGATGATCGAAACTTAGCCTCACAGGTGACGATTGTAGCTGTCAGCAGGACCGGTATTCGGGTCTAAACCGGGAATCCGTGATCACACGGCGCTGGTCACGGTGGATTCTATCTTGTCGCCGCAGATGTTGCCGTCTGCCACTCGATCGGCGCCATGTGTCGCACCGCACATGACGGCGGCGGCGAACTGTAGCGCCTCCCGCATGATAAACAAACTGCGCCGATTGTTCTGACGTTTGTCTCGCGTTGAATATCAGATTCGCGACTTGCCAACGATCCTGAGATGACTGGCCCATCGCATGCAATACAAATGAAAGCCGAAAGGTGAAGTTGTTGTGTGCTCATGATTAGCCGTGCAGCCCTATACGCTCTACAACATCAATCGTAACCGGCTCCGCGACTGACTGTATGTTCACAATGGCTCACGCGAGGCGATTTCCGGCAAGATATTTTTCTTAACGGGCCATCGGTGCCTTCCCCGCCCTCATGTGTTCTGAATTGACCATACTTAGTCACTATGTGGGTGACATCCTGAGAATGTGACATTCCCTCAGATCACTGACGTTCGCGTGGGCGACATGCCGACCCGTCCTGGTGAGATGTGGGGACCCAACATCTAACTCCCTCACCCCGGCTCAAGGAGGTACTCATGCTCTGGACAGTTTTTGTGATCCTTTTGGTTCTCTGGCTTCTCGGCTTCAGTTTCCACATAGCAGGCGGTCTGATCCACATCTTGCTGGTCATTGCTGTTGTGGTTCTGGTCATTAACCTGATCAGCGGCCGCAGAACAGTCTGATCCTCACGGCGGAAATCGCCCCTAACAAGTCCGTCCACAACAACTAAAGTGGAATGAAAAGGAAGTGCTTTATGAAGAAATACGCAATCGGTTTGTTGACGTTATCCCTGGCCACCTTCGCGTTTGCCAAATCTGGTAAGCCAGCGACAGAAGATCGTCTGCAAGCTGCCGGCACGTCCTTGCACGAGATTATGGCAGCTCCCGACAAGGGTATCCCAGAAGAAGTGCTCGCTGGCGCCAAATGCATCGCGGTGATTCCCGACATGGGGAAGGGCGGATTCATCGTCGGCGGAGAGCATGGACGCGGAGTCGTCACCTGCCGGACTAAGAACGGCTGGAGCGCTCCGGCGTTCATTTCGATTGGCGGCGGAAATTTTGGCTTCCAGGCAGGCGTACAGTCAGTTGACCTCGTCGTGCTGTTCATGAACGACGCCGGCGTCCAGAAGTTGCTCTCCAGTAAGTTCGAGCTCAGCGGCGAAGCTTCGGCGGCCGCCGGTCCGGTGGGACGCCATGCTTCGGCGGGGACCGACTGGAAGATGAACACGGAGGCCTTGAGTTACTCGCGTACCAAAGGCTTGTTTGCTGGAATCGCAGTGGATGGCGCCGTGATCCAACAGGACAATGATTCCACCAAAGCGTTTTACGGAAAAGACGTTCCGTTCGCTAAAACACTGTCTGGCGACGTGCGCGCGCCCGCCGGCACGAATTCGTTTCTCGCGGCCGTAAGGGCTGCGGAAAGCAAAGCTGCAGCGCATGAGACTGCTGAAGCCAAGTAATTGAACTTCGCCGGTGCGCGTGCCAATTGCGCGCACCGGCCATTGAACAAATGCGACGCTGCAGAGAGACGTATTCAAAGGATTCCTGTTTTTAGGCGGCGTTTGAACTCTTGGCCAGACGGTTCAGTCAGCCAGACAGGTGGTCTATGTCGTTACCAAAGACTCTGCCATTCAGACGATCATTGGGTATTGCAGTCCCGGTACCGCCAGCAACTGACACCGTGCCAGCTAAGCCGTTCGACGCAACGGCAAATCTTTCGCTTCCCAGCCGGATCGCCATAATCGGAAATTACCTTCCACGCCAGTGCGGGATCGCCACTTTCACGACTGACTTATGTGACGCGATTTCGACCGAGTTCGGCACGGAAAGGCTATTCGCACTTCCAGTGAATGATCCGGAGTCCGAATACAGCTATCCGGAGCGGGTTCGATTCGAGTTAACCGAAACCGAACTGGCATCGTACGATCGCGCAGCCGAGTTCCTCAATTTCACCAATGTCGATTTGGTTAGCGTGCAGCACGAATACGGGATCTATGGCGGATCGGCCGGAAGCCACATCCTGGAATTGCTGCGGAAGCTCCGCATGCCAGTCGTGACCACTCTTCATACGGTTCTGCGTGAACCGAATGTTGATCAGCATCGCGTGATGGTCGAGCTGTCCGAGCTCTCCGACCGTCTCATCGTGATGAGCCAACATTCCTCGCAATTTCTTCAGGACATCTTCCAGGTTCCCGCTGCAAAGATCGACGTCATTCCACATGGAGTTCCTAACCTTGCATTTGTCGATCCAAATTTTTACAAGGACCGTTTCGGAGTTGGAGGGCAATCGGTACTGCTGACCTTTGGCTTGCTGTCGCCCAACAAATCAGTGGAAACGGTCATACGGGCGATGCCTCACATTCTGTCTCGAAACAGCAATGTGACCTACATCGTTGCAGGCGCAACCCATCCTCACATCAAGCGCCGCGAGGGAGATAAATATCGCGAGTCGCTACAGTTACTCGCCAAGGACCTCGGAGTCGAGAAGAACGTTATCTTTCACAATCGATTCGTCAGTCCTGAGGAGATGATGGAGTTCATCGGCTCAGCCGACATCTACATCACACCGTACAGGAATGAGGCACAGGTCGTGTCGGGAACGCTGGCCTATGCCCTGGGTGCGGGAAAAGCGGTCATCTCAACTCCCTATTGGCATGCACTCGAGCTTCTCGACCAGCAACGCGGAATTCTTGTCCCCTTCAACGACGAGGCCGCAATTGCAGAGCAGACCATATGGCTCCTGGAGAATGAGGCTGAGCGTCACGCCATGCGAAAACGCGCTTACTTGTTTTCACGCAATATGGTTTGGAAGAGCGTAGCCCAGGAATATATGCGTAGCTTCCAGAGGGCCAGGTCGGAGCGACTTTGGAACCCGCGACTGGTCAGCCCAAACCCAGCCGGAGCAAATCGCGTTCCGACCTTGCCGTCCCTGAACTTAGACCATCTAGGTCGGATGACGGATGATACTGGGATTTTCCAGCATGCCGTTTTCGCAGTACCGAACCAGCACGAGGGCTACACCACCGACGATAACGCTCGAGCTCTCATCGTTTCGATCATGGTGGAGCAATTCGAGGGGAAAGCCGATGCTGAAGCCAAGACATTGGCTTCGCGATATCTGGCTTTTCTCTGGCTTGCCTTTAACTCCTGCAACGGTCGGTTTCGCAACTTCCTCAGCTATGAGCGCAAATGGATGGAGTCCGAGGGATCGGAAGACAGTCACGGCCGCGCTCTGTGGGCCTTGGGAACCGCGATCAACCAGGCAGTCGATGAAAGCGTTAGGGGGCTGGCCGGGCGGCTCTTCGAGCTTGCAGTTCCGGCGGCGATGACTTTTACCAGCCCCCGGGCATGGGCGTTTTCCTTGTTCGGAATCCAGCAATACCTTGATCGCTTCCCCGGTGACCGGTCCGCACAGAGGCTCAGAGATGCGCTCGCTGACCGATTCCTAAACATCTATCGGGTCACCCGCACGACGAATTGGAAGTGGTATGAAGAGGGCTTGGCCTACTCCAACGCGCGCTTGTCGCAGGCGTTATTGTTGGCAGGCTCACGCACCTCGAACCAGGAGTTGCTCGAAGCTGGGCTCGAGTCCTTGGAGTGGCTTGCGGGGCAACAACGTTGCCCGATGAACGGACATTTTGTCCCCATCGGCTCGCAGGGTTTTTACCGAAAGACCGGAGAAAAAGCCCGCTTCGATCAACAGCCGGTTGAGGCGTGCGCTACGGTCTCCGCGTGTCTCGAGGCGTATCGCGCCACCGGAGACGATCACTGGCGCACGCAGGCTTGGTCTGCGTTCAACTGGTTCCTCGGAGACAACGACTTGAAGACTGCCTTGTATGACGCCGCAACAGGCGGATGTCGGGACGGTCTTCATCCCGACCGGGCCAACGAGAACCAGGGTGCGGAGTCCACGTTGTCTTTCTTGATGGCACTCTTGGAGATGCGGCAGCTTCAGGACGTTCGCGTGCCGTAGTATCCGATCTGGCGGGACGGCGCAATTCGAGAGCTGTCGTACCCCAGAATATGCAGATGTCAGTTATCTGCTACTGTGAAATCAGCTATGACCCTGACCATCGACATCATCGAGTCCACCGACTCACTCCTTCATCGGTATCCCGCCAATCCAATTCTGTCCAGTAAAGACTGGCCTTACCGGATCAATAGCGTATTCAACGCTGGAGCAACGCTGCTTGCAGACGGCTCCACGCTCTTGCTTTGTCGCGTGGAAGACCGCCGCGGACTCTCTCATCTCTGCGCCGCCCGGTCCGTCAACGGTGTGGACGGATGGAAGATCGATCCAAGTCCCACGCTCATGCCGGATCCAAATCAATACCCCGAGGAGCTTTGGGGCATCGAAGATCCGCGTATCACCTTTGTTCCGGAGCTACAGCAATTTGCCGTGGCGTACACGTCGTATTCCAAGGGCGGGCCCGGAGTTTCCCTCGCTTTGACCAGGGATTTCCGGAGCTTCGAACGATTCGGCGTGATCATGTCGCCAGATGATAAAGACGCAGCTCTTCTGCCGCAC
The DNA here is from genome assembly GCA_963751155.1 of uncultured Acidobacteriaceae bacterium. Classification (GTDB taxonomy): domain Bacteria; phylum Acidobacteriota; class Terriglobia; order Terriglobales; family Acidobacteriaceae; genus DASRAA01. The sequence goes on from CAVVTL010000001.1 coordinate 9,366, forward strand.
AAAATCGGCGGCCTTTGGGCGCTCATTCATCGACCGATGACTCCCTTGGGTGCGCACATCTGGATTTCTTACTCTCCTGATCTGCGCCACTGGGGTGGTCATAAAGTAATGATGGAGGCGCGCAAGGGTGCTTGGTGGGACGCGAATAAGATTGGCCTGTCATCCCCGCCGATCGAGACGGAGAGAGGTTGGCTTGTGCTCTACCACGGAGTGAAGCACACTGCCTCAGGCGCGTTGTACCGGATCGGCCTCGCCCTTTTTGACCTTCAACAGCCAGACTTGTGTCTGTTGCGCGGAGATTCCTGGATCTTTGGTCCAGAAACTGAGTATGAGCATGGAGGCGACGTGCACGATGTTGTCTTCCCATGTGGGCACACCATCAGCCCTGACGGAGATACTCTCAACATTTACTACGGTGCGGGCGATTCCTGCGTCGCGCTGGCGCAAGCCAGCATGCGCACGCTGCTGAACTGGCTGGATCGAAACGGCCGGACTAATGATGCAGATCGTAATTTCTAGTCAAACGGTTGCGCGAGCCCAAAGTGTCAGCGGTCTGCACTGCAAGTATTATGTTCGCGCAAAGCGTACACTTATACTGAATCGTGGAATTTAGGTTCCCGACTTAACCCTCTCGTCTTCCGGGCAACATGCGGCGACGATCCATCTTCCACTCCACTCACAATTTGTTGTGCTGAGACAAGAACGATCGTCTCTACTTCCGGGAGATATGGCCGGCATCGGCCCACATATCCTCTCCTCCAGTCTTGAGGAAACAATGAAAAATCTTTACGTCGGGAATATGGAAACAAGTACTACCGCGGAGGAGCTTAAAGCTGCATTTGCAACCTATGGGACGGTCGAAATGGTAAACATCATTACGGATAAGACAACCGGCGTTGCTCGTGGCTTCGGCTTCGTGGAAATGGCCGAGGATAAAGACGCGAATGAAGCGATCCTTGGCCTCAACGGTTCATTGATGGCGGGCAAGGTAATCGTCGTTAACGAGGCTCGCGCAAAATCGAAAAGTGCGCAGTCGAACAATTAGCGGTGGTCTGCAAAAAGATAGCCAACTCCCTGAGTTGAGAAAGAGGACAAGGCCTGGGAATTGGTCACTTGCTGCCGCATTCTCTACCTCTGGTAGGAAGACCGGAGGAAGGCGCGGGGCCACGCGACATCGGATAAAGCTACCGAACTCACTCGGTTGGGATCCTGACATCGCGTCGAAGTGCCTACCTGGATCCTTGCGGACGGCGCGCTTCGGTCGTCGCCACAGCAGCCACTGCTCGGGCCGCTGCCGCCGTCTTCTGGCGTAGGCGTCGCCTGAAGCGTGTAATTGGACCCCAGATGACTACGTAAGGCAGGATGGCGCTAACCACGGCTACGACCTGAGCAGTCCAACCTGGAACGCATGCAGCACGAATAGCTGGCAGGCGGTGTCCATGAATATCTCAACGACAAATATCATGTCGATGCCCATTTTGGTAGAACGAAAAAACAACCAGTGAAGCAACTGGCTCACACCCAAGCCACAGAGCGCGGCGGGTCTCATCTCCTGTATGGCATTGAAATTATGGCGGAGAGACAGGGATTCGAACCCTGGGTACCCTTTCGAGTACACACGCTTTCCAAGCGTGCGCCTTCAGCCACTCGGCCATCTCTCCGCACGGGAAACGCGGGATTGGGCAATCCCGCGGCGCTTGTTCATTGTAGCGTATGGCGCGCCCGGCGAGAGGCGTTTGCCCAGGCGCGCTGCACCAAAAATGCGAACTACTCTTCTTTCAGCTGCTGTGCGAGGTAGTTCTGGTAGCCCATTTCGCCGATGGCGTGCAGTTGGGCCTCAAGCCAGTCAATGTGGTGCTCTTCGTCGGTGAGAATCTTCTCCGCCAGTTCGCGCGAGCCGCCGTCGTTGGCCGCCACGCACAACTGGATGCCGTCGTTCAGGCGCTTGACGGCATCGTATTCCAGTTGCAGGTCGTTCTTGTATTGCTGCTCGACCGTCTGCCCGATGTTGATCTTGAAGTAATCAGTCATGTTCGGCGCGCCATCGAGGTAGAGAATCCGCTCCATCAACTTCTCGGCATGCACCATCTCTTCGATGGACTCTTTCCGGATCATCTTCGCCAGCCGCTCATAGCCCCAGTTTTCGCACATCTCGGCGTGCAGGAAGTACTGGTTGATGGCGGTCAGTTCCGCTTTGAGTACCTGGTTCAGGAATTCAATAACTTTGGCATCGCCCTTCATAACACCCCTCGGGAAATCAGAAGATAAGTGCTGGTGTTCCGGCCGCATGCAGCCAGCCGGGAACCGATTATTGTATCGCGGCCAGCACCCCGCGATGTTTACTCGACCGCCGAGATCAGGAATTGCTCGAATTTTCCGTCCGGCATCTCGTAGATGTTGATCTGCAGCGTCTTCTGCGGGTAGACCACCATGTAGCCGCGATGGGTCATACCGCCCCGCAACGAGACCGAAGTTGCCTCAAAGCTCTTCGGGTCGCCGAGCGGATCGATGCTGGCGGCGTAATCCGCCAGCGCCTGCTCGGTGAAATACGAGTTGGCGTTGTCGGTAAACTGGGCGCGGTCGATCTTGCCTTGGCGAAGATTGCCGAACTCCTTACGGACGAGGGCATCCTGTTTGGGGTCCTGCGCCGTCTGTCCCTTGACCAGCCAACTCACGATCTCCCGCCCAATCTGCGATGCGGCTCCAACGGCATCCTGATTCGTCAACACGGCCACGGCTATCCCATCGTCCGGAAGAACAATGTTCTCCGCCGTGAAGCCCGAAACTTCGCCGCCGTGTTCCAGCCAGCGGTGTCCGTTTTGGCTGAACACCGATACACCGAGGCCGTATCTTGTGCCCACTCCGTTGTTGAGCAACGTTTCCGTCTCCATCTCACGATACGAGGCGGGCTTGAGGCACCGACTGCTTCATCACCGAGATGTCCCACTTCGCCAAATCGTCCGCGGTCATGGCCAGCTCGCCCGCCGCATACATCCATCCGGGGCCTTCCTTCGGAGACGGACGCAGTGGGCCCAGCGCATAGCGGAAATAGCCGGAAGGATCCGACGGCGGCAGCTTTTTCACGTCGGTGTTGGTGGCGCTGGTCATCTGCAAAGGAGTCAACACGCGCTCCTGCAGCATGTCATACAGCGGCTTTCCTCCCGCCTTCTCGACGATCACGCCGGCGATCACAAAGTTCGTATTGCTGTACTGCCACTTGGTACCTGGGTCGAAGTCCAGCGGGATCTTGGCCCAGCGGTCCATGATTTGTTGGGCAGAAATCGGATGTGTCCAATCCGGCACCATGTAGTCCTGCGGCGCATAGTCCTGGTAGCCGGAGGTGTGGGAGAGCAGTTGACGGATCGATACTTCGTCGCCACGCGTCAGTCCCGGCACCCACTTCGAGACCTTGTCGTCGAGTGTCAGCTTGCCCTGCTCCTGCAACATCAGGACCGCGGCAGCCGTGAACTGCTTGCTGATGGATCCGACGCTGTAGCGCATGGCGGGCGTCGCTGCGGTCTTCGGGTCGAGCCGTGCTTCACCATAGGCCTGCACATAAACAATGGCGCCGTCCCTGACGACGGCGAGGGACGCACTGGGCACTCCGGTTGCTGCGAGCGCCTTGCGGGCGATGTCATCTACCTTGGCGCTTTCTTCAGGTCCCAGGCGGGCCTGATTCTGTGCCGCCAAAACTCCCGCATGAACGCATAGCAACAAGAGCAACGGAATTAGTTGTTTCTTGAACACGCGGCGAGTCCGCGACATGGCAAACCTCGGCAATGAAGTTTCGGCTGTACCAAACTATCGTACCTGCGTCTGCCGCAACAATCGACTGTCACGAGAAATCTAATGACGGGGAGAATGCGCGCGACAGAATGAAACACCGGGAGGCATTCGCCGGGCGGACCTAGGTTTTCTTGTCCGTGCCACTGGACGTCGACCCGCCATTCGCTGAAGGCGCGTCCTGGCCGGGCGACGTGGCATTCGGGAGATTCGCAGGCGGGACATCGCGGGAAGCCGGCGGCACGTAGCCGTCCAGCAGGCGACGGTGCATGCTGTACAGGGCCAGTTCGAGGCGGTCAGACACGCCGAGCTTGTCGTAAATCTTGCGCAGGTAGTTCTTGACCACCTGTTCCGTGGTGCCGACTTCAACAGCGATGTCTTTGTTCTTCAGGCCCTGCGTCACGCCGCCGATGATCAGCATCTCTTTCTCGCTGAGCCGCAATTGCTGCTTGTGCGAGCCACCGTGCTCAGCCTGGTTGCGATAGGCTTCGATCACCCAGTTGACACCCTGATTGTCGAGCCAGGTTTCGCCCGACGACACCTTGCGCACGCAACGCACCAGCAGGTCAGGAGATATCGATCGGGTCAGGATGCCGCGCACACCTCGCCGCAGGAAATCGACCGTCTCCTCTTCCCCTGTGAAGTGGGCGATCACGATGACCTTGGTTCCCGGCTCAGCCCGGCGAATCACCTCCGACACCGACTCGGGAGGATTGGACGACAGGCCGGCCTCGAACAGAATTACATCAGCGGGAGTACTCGACGCTGCACTGAAGGTCTGGGGCAGAGTCTCGGTCTGGGCCACGACCTCGAGGTCTCTCTCAAGCGCAAAAATCTTGCCCATGCCCACCCGAAAGATGGCTTCGGAGTCGGCCACGATGATTCGCACCGGGACACGCTTTCCGTCAGCCGGGCCGGACTGTGCCGAGCCGCCGGGCCGACCGACCGGCCGCTCAGAGACGCTCGAACTTGTACTCATCGATGACAACCGCTACGCTCCGTCCCGCCGGCTCCCTGGAACATCGCACCACGCGCCCCTGGCAGTTGACCAGTACGTCGCGCTCCGATCCCAGAACATCGCCGGGCATGGCCACGGTAAACTCAACCACCGAGCCGACAGCAACCTCGGTCTCACTGTGGAACAGAATTCCGCCGGCTGAGATGTCGATGGTTTCCGCATGGTGCTCGTCCGTGCTTGTCTTGAGCTTGACGGGAAGATGCAGCGGAAACCGGATGGCATTGCGTAAATCGGGTTGAGTTTCAGATTTCATAATCGTGTCAACCCTACAATACCGCGAAATACACCTGCTCCAAAGTTACTAAAGTACCACCGAAGTCACCATCTACGCCAGAAAAAAATGCTGGAAGGCGTCGTCGCATTCCCAATTTGACACTTTGTTATCAGTAACTTATCACTAACTACCACGGTTGCCGGACGGGGAGGGTAACCTATCAGTGCCCTTTGACGGGGGCAGAGTCACCTTTTTCGACCTGTGCGCCCGCCAAAAAACCGATACAGTGAAGGGCATACCGCCCTGCGTGGATGGCGGCAATTCATAAAACTGAAATCGACGATCGGACAGAATGAGTCTCAACCTGAAAATCTTCAATCTCGAGGACGGAATGCCTTCCGTCCCCCAGGCACGCGCACGGCTGGCAAGTGAGCTCCGCGCTGCCCGGGCCAGCGGAGTGGAATTATTGAAGATTATCCACGGCTACGGCTCCTCTGGCGTGGGTGGGGACTTGCGGATCGCCGTGCAGGCTACGTTGCGGCAAATGCAGGAGCGCGGCGAAATTCGCGCCTGCATCTTCGGCGAAAACTGGCGCAAGAGTGACGCTGATGCATGGGATCTGCTCAAGCGCAATCCGACACTCAAAGAAGATCGCGACCTTGGCCAAAACAACAGGGGAATCACGATCGTAGTGCTGTAACGCCGCAGCTCACTATCAACTTATCCGGATGCACATAAAAAGGGCGGCATCCCTGCCGCCCTCTAACCACAATCCACTAACCACTGCTTTACGTTCCTTCCGACCAGCTTGCCAAATACTCTTCCTGCTCCAGCGTCAGCCGGTCGATCTTGATGCCCATCGACTCCAGCTTCAGCTTGGCCACTCGCTTGTCGAGCTCTTCCGGTACGGGGAAGACCTTTTTCTCGAGCGTGGCGTGGTGCTTCACGAGGTACTCCACTGAAAGCGCCTGGTCCGCGAAGCTCATGTCCATCACCGACGGCGGATGCCCTTCGGCCGACGCCAGGTTGATGAGGCGTCCTTCGCCCAGCAGGTTGATTTTGCGGCCGTCCTTCAGCGAGTACTCCTCGACGAAGTTGCGCGTGGTGCGTTTCGACGACGACATCTTCTCCAGCGCCGGGATGTCGATCTCGACGTTGAAGTGGCCCGAGTTCGAGATAATCGCGCCGTCCTTCATCGCCTCGAAGTGTTCTTTGCGCAGGACGCTCTTGTTGCCCGTGACGGTGCAGAACACATCGCCGATCTTGGCAGCTTCGTCCATGCTCATCACGCGGTAGCCGTCCATCACCGCCTCGATCGCCTTGGTGGGATCGATTTCGGTGACGATGACCTCGGCGCCGAGTCCGCGGGCGCGGCTAGCAAGGCCGCGGCCGCACCAGCCGTAGCCGGCCACCACAAACTTCGCTCCGGCCAGCAGGAAGTTGGTGGCGCGCACAATGCCGTCAATCGTGGATTGGCCGGTACCGTAGCGGTTGTCGAACAGGTGCTTCGTGTCGGCATCGTTCACCGCGATGATCGGGTATGTCAGCACGCCTTCCTTCGCCATGGCGCGAAGGCGAATCACACCGGTGGTCGTCTCTTCGGTTCCTGCGATCACGCCCTGCAGCACTTCCTTGCGCTTGGTCAGCGCGATGGTCACCAGATCAGCGCCGTCGTCCATCGTGATGTGCGGCTTATGGTCGAGCGCCGCCATGATGTGGGTGTAGTAGGTGTCGTTGTCTTCGCCCTTGATGGCGTAGACCGGAATGTTGTAGTCGCGCACCAGGCAGGCGGCAACGTCATCCTGCGTAGACAGCGGATTGGACGCGCACAGCACCACGTCAGCGCCTCCGTCGCGCAAAGCGATCGCGAGGTTGGCCGTTTCCGCAGTGACGTGAAGGCAGGCGGAAATTCGCATCCCCTTCAACGGCTGGTTCTTGATGAATTCCTTGCGAATGATCTGCAATACCTTCATGGACTGGTTGGCCCAGTCAATGCGGTTCTTGCCCAGATCTGCCAGTTCAATGTTGGCGATGTCGCCTGCGGTTTGCGTTGTGGTCGTGGACATAGGCTCCCGTTCCTGAATAATTTTGCGGTTCGAAGCGTGCGCGCGTCGCATTTCCCGACACGCCCACACGGTTAGGAAATAGGGGCAAACCGCGCCAGCGGGCGCCCCCAGGTGTCGAAGCTACTTTGCCGTCTTTTGCGATGCGGAAGCCAGTCCGGCCTGCTCGCGCAGCGCTGCAGCCTTATCGGTGGCTTCCCAGGTGAAATCCGGATCGTTACGTCCGAAGTGACCGTAGGCGGCTGTCTTGCGGTAAATCGGACGCCGCAGGTTGAGCGACTCGATGATGCCCTTCGGCGTCAGCTTGAAGTTCGCTCGCACCAGCTCGGAGATCTTCTGCTCATCCACCTTGGCCGTTCCAAAGGTGTCGATCAACACGCTGACCGGTTCGGCTACGCCGATCGCATACGCCAACTGCACTTCGCAGCGGTCGGCCAGGCCGGCTGCCACGATGTTCTTGGCGATGTGGCGGGCCATATAGCAGGCCGAGCGATCAACCTTCGTCGGGTCCTTGCCGCTGAAGGCGCCGCCACCGTGACGGCCCATGCCGCCGTAGGTATCCACAATAATCTTGCGGCCCGTCAGCCCGGTGTCGCCCATCGGCCCGCCGATCACGAAACGGCCGGTCGGGTTGATGTGGTACTTGGTGTCTTCGTCGAGCATGTTCGCCGGCAGCGCCGCCTGAATCACGTGCTTCAGGATGTCGGCGCGTAATTCTTCGTTGGAGATGGTCTCGGCGTGCTGCGATGAAATCACCACGGCGTCGATGCGCACCGGCTTGTGGTTCTCGTCGTACTCGACTGTGACTTGGGACTTGCCGTCGGGGCGGAGGTAAGGGAGGGTGCCGTTCTTTCGGACTTCCGTCAGGCGCTGGCACAATTTATGCGCCAGATGGATCGCCGTCGGCATGTAATCTGCATTTTCGTTCGTGGCGTAGCCGAACATCATGCCCTGGTCGCCGGCACCGCCGGTGTCGACACCCATGGCAATATCGCCCGACTGCTTGTTGATCGACGAAATCACCGCGCAGGTGTTGGAGTCGAATCCATAGAGTGCGTTGTCATAGCCGATGGAGGCAACGACGCCGCGCACCAGGCTCTGGAAGTCAACGTATGCTTTGGTCGTGATCTCGCCTGCGATAACCACGAGGCCGGTCGCGGTAAGGGTCTCGCATGCCACGCGGCTGTAGACATCTTCCTTCAGGCAGGCATCCAGAATGGCATCGGAAATCTGGTCGGCAATCTTGTCGGGGTGACCTTCTGTCACCGATTCTGACGTAAACAGGAAACGCTTCTTCGACAATGGAAAACTCCTATCGGTTTAATTGCGGTGTGTGCGGCTCAGAGCACTTCGGCGGGACACAACACTGCCTAGGCTGTCTGGAGCCTCTATTATAAGAATACCAATGAAGGCGATCTCTTCCCTACCGATTTAGCGCCAAATGGCGGAATCACACACTGAATGGCGCAATTTTGCAGCGAGAATTTACCCTCAGTAGCCGTACATATCCTGCTCCTAACTGCTATTGCCTGCAATCAGATATGCCTCGTCGTCGGACCGCCGTGGGTTTAGCAGCAGGGCCGACTGCACAGCCATCAACTGATCGAGCAGTCCAGCGAGATGCTTGAGGTCCAGGGCGTTGGCTCCATCGGACTTGGCCCGTGGCGGGTCGTCATGGACTTCGAGGAACACCCCGTCTACTCCGGCGGCCACCGCTGCCCGCGACAGGAGCGGAATGAACTCCGGCTGGCCGCCACTTTGGACCACCGCTGTCTCGCCGTTTCTGCCACCTGACGATGGCAGTTGCACCGAGTGTGTGGCATCGAACACCACCGGCGCAAATTGCCGCATGATCGCCAGCGAGCGCATGTCCACCACGAGATTGTTGTAGCCGAACGATGCACCGCGTTCGGTGAGGAAGACCCTCTCCCCGCCCGCCTCGCGAACTTTCTCCACCGCATGCCGCATGTCCCAGGGCGAGACAAACTGCCCCTTCTTGATGTTCACGGCACGCCCGGATTTGGCTGCCGCCACCAGCAAGTCGGTTTGGCGGCACAGGAAAGCGGGGATCTGCAAAACATCCACCGCTTCCGCCACCCGCGACACATCGGCCGCCTCATGTACGTCAGTCAGTACCGGCACAGAAACTTCCCGGCCAATCTTGCTCAGGATGCGCATGCCCTCTTCAATGCCCGGTCCGCGAAAACTGCGAATCGAAGTGCGGTTCGCCTTATCGTAGGAGGCCTTGAATATATAAGGGAGGTTCCTTTGGCAGGCGATCCCGGCGATGGCGTGCGCCATCTTGAGCGCATGCGCTTCGCTCTCAATCACGCAGGGCCCAGCGATTAAGAAGAGCCCGCCCTTACCCACTGGGACATCTCCAACCGAAAAACCGTCGGGCATCCAGCCTCCCTTGACTGAGTTCACCGGACTGACCTTCGTCTTCCGTCCCGTCACATTGTACGCAGGCAGGCCACTCCCGCCAAAAAGACCCGCTGACAGAGATCGAGCAGGCTGGCAGGATCAATCGCTCTCAGCAGGCGGAAAACAACAAAATCCCCAGCACCTTGCGATGCCGGGGATTCAACAGTAGGGGGCTCGGAAACTTGTCCCGAGTACAGTCTGGATGGACCCGCTTACAGCAGCTTGCGCCGCAGCGTGCCGACAGCCATCAGCAGGCCTGAGCCCACCATGGCGATCGTGCCCGGCTCCGGAACCGCATCCGTCTGAATCTGGCCGGACGAGACTGCTCCCGCCTTCACCACGATGTCAGCGCCAACAGTCTGCCCAACCATATAGCCGGTGCTGGAAAAGCCAGGCGTCGAGCTCGTGATGAGGAGACTTCCGTCCAGAAAAGAGCTGAACGCTTCGGAACTAAACGACAGCGTGCCCACCAGCGTGTCGGCTCCAATCGTTACCGTCAACGTCTCGGAATTGGAATTCAGCGAGCAAGCCCAATTGCAGCCGGTGCCAGTCACCGAAAAATCGGAAAGCCAGAACGTTCCGGCGTTGTTGCCCTGATACGCGTAGCCCGAAACGCCACCACTGAAGCTGGCGCCCGTGGCCCCGGCCCATGCCGTTCCGGTCGTGCTCTGTCCGAGCGTGATCTGAATTACATTAGCGTAGCTGGCGCCGGTCAGAACCAGTGCCAGAAGCAAGTAGCGAAATCGTAATACTCAGTTTGCGAGCCATCTACTGTTCCTCCTCCAAAATCTTGTTTGGCGCATCAGCCTAATGCGCGAACCAAAAAACGGCCTTCACAGCCGAAAAAGCAACTCACTAAAGTCTTGCCTGACAAATTACTTTGCCTGTGAGGTACTTAACCATACTGGTTACCTTCTTCGCTTGGCAATAGCACAAAGGTGGTTTTTACGAGATTTTTTTGAAGAAGTGGAAATTCTGCGCGCTACGTCCACCTCTGGCGTGGTACTGCTACTTGATAGTCACCAAGTCTTTAATTTTTCAATAATTTACGAACCGCTCACCACGGGTCCGGCGAAGCAGCGTGCCTAATATCGCTCTCGGAAAAGCAAGAGCGTCGGGATCCCCGCGCCTGTTGTCGGAAGCCGCAACTTGCTGTTGTCGGCTTCAAGTGCCTCGGGCCTTGGGGTGGGTTAACGTCAGGGCGGCGTTCTGGTCGGCCATCACAATCGCGACCGTGTTGGTCTGTCGAGAACGACATTGCCCCGCTCGGGCCCGCGGTTGACGTCACGGGAACCGAGTCGGCAAATGTGACCGTGATGAACCAACTCGCCCGCTCATCGATTCGCTCGGCATCGCTGAGCCGGCGATTATTTCACTTTTTCTGACCGCAGAAACAGTTCGACCGCGTCGTTGTCCCGTTTCGTCCTGCACTGGGTTCGACGCTCGTAGGCTGCCTTGATGAACGCCACGAACAGCGGATGCGGCTCGAGCGGTTTGGACTTGAATTCAGGATGGAACTGGCATCCCAGAAAGAAAGGATGCGACGGAATTTCAACGATCTCGACGTAGGTTCCGTCAGGAGTCGATCCGCTGATATCCGCAGTCCTCCAGCCGTCAGAGTGCTCTCGTACTCGCGATTGAACTCGTAGCGGTGACGATGACGTTCGCTGATCTCCGTCTGTCCGTACGCTTGATAGGCGAGCGAGCCGGGCTCCAGCCGGCAGTCCCAGGCTCCCAGTCGCATCGTTCCGCCGAGTTCTTCCACTCCGCGCAAGCTCGCGCAGCTTATAAATGACGCGATGCGGCGTGGCCGGATCGAACTCGCTGGAGTTCGCCTGCTCCAGCCCGCACACGTTGCGCGCAAACTCAATGCACGCCGTCTGCATTCCCAGGCAGATCCCAAAGTACGGAACCTGGTTTTCCCGGGCATACTGAATGCCCTTCAACATGCCTTCGATGCCGCGCTTGCCGAAGCCGCCCGGCACCAGGATCCCATCCACGGCTTCCAGTTGGGTCTGCACCGTCTGGTCTTTCGACTCCAGCCCTTCAGCTTCAATCCAGTCCACGCGAAGCTTGAGGTTGTGACCGATCGCGCCGTGAACCAGCGCCTCTTTCAGCGACTTGTAGGAGTCTTCGTACTCGACGTACTTGCCGACGATGCCGATGACGACTTCGTCCTTGCGGGTTATACACGCGGCGGACCAGGTCTTCCCACTTCTCCAGGTTCGGCTCCGGCGCCTGCAAGTCGCAGATACCGCAGGGCCAGCTGGTCGACCTTTTCGTGGGCGAAGACCAGCGGAACTTCGTAGATCGAGGCCACATCCTTGGCGGTCACCACGGCCTCTTCTTCGACGTTGCAGAACAGCGCGATCTTCGACTTGATGTCGTGCGACAGATAGCGGTCAACGCGGCACAGCAGAATGTCGGGCTGAATGCCGACGCTGAGCAGTTCCTTCACCGAATGCTGTGTCGGCTTGGTCTTGAGTTCGCCGGCCGCGGCGATGTAGGGAACCAGCGTCACGTGAACAAACAAGGTGTTGTCGCGCCCCATCTCCTGCCGCATCTGGCGAATGGCCTCGATGAAGGGCAGCGACTCGATGTCACCCACGGTGCCGCCGATTTCGACGATCACCAGGTCCACATCCTGCGACACCTTCTTCATCGCGCTCTTGATTTCGTTGGTGACGTGCGGAATGACCTGCACGGTCTTGCCCAGGTAGTCGCCGCGGCGCTCTTTGGCGATGATGTTTTCGTAGATGCGGCCGGTGGTCCAGTTGTTGTCGCGGCTCAGGCGGCTGTGGGTGAAGCGCTCGTAGTGCCCCAGGTCGAGGTCGGTCTCGGCGCCGTCATCGGTGACGAAGACCTCGCCGTGCTGGAACGGCGACATGGTTCCGGGGTCAACATTGAGGTAGGGATCGAATTTCTGGAGCGAGACCTTCAGCCCCCGGCTCTCCATCAGGCAGCCGATCGACGCCGCTGCCAGTCCCTTGCCAAGTGAAGACACCACACCACCGGTCACAAAGATGTACTTTGCCGCCATGCCATCCTCTGTTGTTTGGGATTTGTGCCGCCGGGGGGCTGCTCCGCTCGGCTCCGGAAAACAGGGAGCCCCTTGCGCTGGCTGCCCAGCGAAATCAAGGTGGAGTTTGTAGGGGTGCACGATCAATTATGGCTGGATTCTTCCGCGATGACAAGGTCATCTTCCGGTCGGTTTGTGAAAAAGTAAATAACTCTCGAATCCCGTGGCTCGGAATCCGCGTTCTCAGCGTCACTTCCGCTCCGCGATTGCCTTCGCGGAGCGAAATACGGCCTCAAACATCGCCGCCGTCAGCTTCCCGGTGGCGGTGTTCTGGTTGGACGGATGGTAGCTGGCCAGCAGCGTCACGCCGTTCGGCAGTTCGTAGCTCTTGGCATGGCCAAAAACCAGCCCGGCTCTTCCCGCTGATCACTCTCAGTGCGCAGGAGATGCGCCAGGTACGCATCGAATCCGATCTTGCCCAGCGCCACAACGACTTTGACGGTCCGCAGAATCGCCAGTTCCCGGTCGAGATATTCGCGAACAGTTCGCCAGTTCACTGGGCAGCGGCTTGTTGTCAGGCGGCGCGCACCGCACCGCCGCCGTGATGTAGCAGTCGGTCAGTTGCAGCCCGTCATCGCGACTGCTCGGCCGTCGGCTGCGAGGCGAACCCAACCTTGTGCAGGATGGGATACATGAACTTGCCGGAAGCGTCGCCCGTAAACGGCCTGCCGGTGCGGTTGGAGCCATGAGCCCCCGGCGCCAGCCCCAGAACCAAAACACGTGCCTGCGGATCGCCGAATCCCGGCACCGGACGCGCCCAGTATTCGTGATCGAGGTAGGCGCGCCGCTTTTCCCTGCCGATTCGCTCGCGGTATTCCACCAACCGCGGACATCGGACACACGCGATCACTTCTTTATTAAGGACCGTCAGCGCACTGGGCATGGGTCGCATTGTATCGGGCGTATCGGGGCAGCCGAATGCTTGCCGCGTTCGGCGCGAGAGACGTCTAGGCGGACAGCTCGGTAAAGCGCCAATCCGAGTTTCTTCCTCGGTCAGCTCGAGACACTGCCGATCAAGCTCCTCATATTCCTCGAAACTCCTGACGGAAGCGCGCAAACGAATCGCCGTTGGCCCAACGGTCGATCACCACGAACGTCGCTCCTCAGCGCGTCCTGCAACAACTGAGTTCCTTGATACTCAGGCGACGCATGAACAACTTGGCCCAGTCGCCATCGCAACCGTAGACCCGGCGGAACTCGACACGATCCGGCTTCGCCGGAAGCGCCAGATGATCGAACGGCTTGTTTGACCGCCCACGCGCCTCTCATACACTGAATATAGCGCCGCTGCCGAAGACTAGCGCACTGGAAGCTGCCCGCGACAGAACCGTCCACGACCGGATGTGGCCTACATGGCAGCTCCGCAGCGACAAAATCATTCCCGAAGGCATTCCGTTGACGACAGAAACCAGCACTCCTGAGACAAATCCGGTTGAAACCACCAATCCCTGCAAGCGTGAACTGACCATCGAAGTCCCCGCTCGACGTCGTGAATGGCGAGCGCGACAAGATCGTCACCCGCTACACCAAGCTCGCGCGCATCCCCGGTTTCCGCAAGGGCAAAGTGCCCGCCAGCGGTGGTTCGCCAGCGCTTCGCCGACGAGATCAAGACCGACATCGTCGAATCGCTGGTACCCCGCTATTTCCGCGAGGAAGCCGAGAAGCAGAACCTGGTGCCGATCTCGCAACCGCGCGTAACCGACCTGCACTTGCACGACGACGAGCCATTGAAGTTCACCGCCGAGTTTGAGATCCTTCCGGAGATCAAGCTCGCCGCCTACGACGACATCAAGGCCGACACCATCGACACCAACGTCAGCGAAGAAGATGTCGAGACAGGCTCTGAAGAACCTGCGGCTTCAGCACGCCACCTACAACGCCGTCGAAGACGACCGCGCAATTGCCGACGGCGATTTCGCGGTGGTCAGTTTCCGCGGCATTCCGGCCGAGGACGAGCGAAGGCGACGACAACAAGCCGGTCGAAGTCGACGAAGTCATGGTCGAGATCGGCGGCGACAACACCATCCCCGAGTTCACCGAGAACTTGCGCGGCGCCAAGGCCGGCGACCACCAGCACGTTCGACGTGAAGTACGCCGACGACTTCTCCGACAAGCGCCTCGCCGGCAAGACCCTGACTTACGAAGTCGACGTCAAGTCGATCAAGACCCGCAGCGTCCCCGAACCGACCGACGAATTCGCCAAGGAGCTCGTCGCTGACTTCGCCACCTACGAAGACCTGCGCAATCGTCTGCGCGAAAACATGAAGGCCGAAAAGGAACACGAAGCCGAGCACCAGGGCAAAGACAAGATCGTTGCCGAACTAGTCGAGCGCAACGACTTCCCTGTTCCCGACGTCATGGTCGATCAGCAGATCGACCTGCGCCTCGAGCGCGGACTGCGCGCTCTCGCCGCCCAGGGCATGCGCGACGAAGACATGAAGCGCATGGACTTCGACCGCCTGCGGGCCGGCCAGCGCGAAGGCGCTCTGCGCGAAGTGAAGGCGTCGCTCATCCTGGAACAGATCGCTGAGCAGGAAAAGATCGAAGTCAGCGACGAAGAGATTGAAGCAGGAAATTGCCGGACTCGCCTTGCAGGCGAAGCAGCCGGTCGAGCAGGTTCGCGCCCGTTTGACGCAGGATGGTGGGCTGGATAGAATTCGGCATCGCATCCGCAACGAAAAGACACTGAACCACCTTTATCGCAGGTCCGCCTAACGCGGCTGCATTTCCACCTGCCTGCAACTCAGCCGCCATGGCGAGAGTGGGGCAGACACAAGCAGAAGGAGCTTCGAACAATGCTTGTACCGATGGTGGTTGAACAGACCAGCCGGGGCGAGCGGGCGTACGACATTTATTCCCGCCTGTTGCGCGACAACATCATCTTTCTGGGCACTCCTATCGATGACAATGTCGCGAACCTGATCATCGCGCAACTGCTGTTCCTGGAAGCCGAAGACCCGGAGAAGGACATCTCCGTCTACATCAATTCGCCGGGCGGTTCCATCACTGCCGGCATGGCGATCTACGACACCATGCAGTTCATCCGGCCCGACGTCACGACGATCTGCATCGGCCAGGCGGCCAGCATGGCAGCGACGCTACTATCCGGTGGCGCGCCCAAGAAGCGTTTCGCCCTGCCCAACTCCCGCATCCTGATTCACCAGCCGCTCATGTCGGGATTGTCAGGACAGGCCACCGACATCGACATCCACGCCCGCGAGATTCTTCGCATGCGCGAGATCACCAACCAGATTCTGGCCAAGCACACCGGGCAGTTACTGGAGAAGGTGGAGCGCGACGTCGAGCGCGACTTCATCATGAACGCCCAGCAGGGCAAGGAATACGGCATCATCGACGACATCATTTACAAGCACAAGTAGGCTCCGTCCAGCGGACAGATGTTCCACTGGCCGTCTCTGCGCAAGAATTACCTGAATTGCTTCTAAAGTTGTATTCCGAGTTGCCGTGCGCATCACGCGCGACTCGCTGTAGTTGTGCTTCAATATGGCGCATACGCATCGCATTGGTCGCGATGGCCTCAGCAGCAGCGCAGGCTCCGCAGTGATCGTTTTCCGGGGAGAGGCACTGCACCTCGGGAACGGACTGGCGACGACAGTGCGATGGCAAGTCCGGGATGCTGTAGTCCCGGCAAGGGGGCGTGTAGTGCTAAGGAGTGTCTTTCCGTGAGAACGAGGACTGGAACCGACGAAGTTCTTCGCTGCTCGTTCTGCCACAAGTCGCAGGACGCTGTCGCCAAGCTCATTTCGTCTCCCACCGACTATCCGCGCGCTTACATCTGCGATGAGTGCGTGGCGGTGTGCAACTCCATCCTCGAAGACGACCGCTCCGAGGCCCAGGCCGCCGCTCCGCCGCACCAGCTGCCCAAGCCGTCTGAGGTCAAGACGTTCCTCGACGAGTACGTCATCGGCCAGCACCAGACCAAGAAGAAGCTGGCGGTCGCGGTCTACAACCACTACAAGCGCGTGTACATGAACCGCCAGCGCGGCAGCGAAGTCGAACTGGCGAAGTCGAACATCCTGCTGATCGGTCCGACCGGCACCGGCAAGACGCTGCTCGCGCAGACCCTGGCCAAGATGCTCGACGTGCCCTTCGCCATCGTTGACGCCACCACGCTGACCGAAGCCGGCTACGTCGGCGAGGATGTCGAGAACATCATCCTCAAGCTGTTGCAGGCGGCAGATGGCGACGTTGCCCGCGCCCAGACCGGCATCATCTACATCGACGAAATCGACAAGATCGGCCGCAAAGACGAGAACCCCTCCATCACCCGCGACGTCTCGGGCGAGGGCGTGCAGCAGGCGCTGCTGAAGATCCTCGAAGGCACCGTCGCCAACGTTCCTCCGCAGGGCGGACGCAAGCATCCGCACCAGGAATTCACCCCGGTCGACACCACCAACATTCTCTTCATTTGCGGCGGAGCCTTCGTCGGCCTCGAGCGCATCATCGCCCGCCGCATGGGCAAGCGCTCCATGGGCTTCCGCACCGACGAGACCGAAGGAAGCCGCCTTCACCGAAGTCCAACAAGCGCGACACCGAGTTGCTGGCCCAGGCCGAACCGCAGGACCTCATCAAGTTCGGCCTGATTCCCGAGTTCGTCGGCCGCCTGCCGGTCGTCGGCGTGCTGAACGACCTCGACGAAGACGCGCTGGTCGAGATCCTGACCAAGCCGAAGAACGCCATCGTCAAGCAGTACCAGCGGCTCTTCGAGTTCGAGAACGTGAAGCTGCGCTTCACCGACGACGCGCTGCGCTGCATCTCCCGCGAAGCCATGACCCGCAAGGTCGGCGCGCGCGGCCTGCGCATGATTCTCGAAGAGCTGATGCTCGACCTCATGTACCAGCCTGCCCAGCCAGAAGCGGGTGAAGGATTTCGAGGTCACCGAGGAAATGGTGGAGAATCGCAACGTCAACCTCCCCATCATGGAGAAGGCCGGCTAGCTGGTAACGAGGCGCAGCTTTAGCTGCGGCCGCACTAGCGCCGTATTCTTGTCGTACCGAGCGGACTTTAGTCCGCCAAGACTTCGTTTCCACAACGTTTTACGGCGATCTGTGCCTGGCGGTTTAGCTAGTTGCTACATCGCGTAATTGCTCGGTTGCTCGCACGTTACTGCAGTGGCTTCACGGCCCGCCAACGCGCCCGCTCCAGTGCGTGTTATCCTAAGCACAGTCATAAGGGTCTCCAGCACTGTGAGACCGCGCAATCGTCAGGCAGTTCCCGTTCACTTCTTCCCCAGGGCGGCGGCGCTCTGCACGACAAGGCGGTTCCCGTGACCCAGCGAGAGAAATTCGAAACCAAAAAGCTCCCCATGATGCCCATCCGCGACGTGGTCATCTTTCCCTTCATGATGACGCCCTTCGTGGTTGGCCGGGAGTCCAGCGTCCGCGCCCTGGAAGAAGCTCTGGCCGGCGACAAGAAGATTTTTCTCGCCACCCAGCACGACGCCAGCATCGACGAGCCCAAGCCCAACGAGATTTACCAGGTCGGCACCATCGTCAACATCGTGCAGAGCCTCAAGCTGCCCGACGGCAACATCAAGGTCCTCGTCGAAGGCCTCGAGCGCGGCAAGATCCTCCAGGTCGTCGATACCGACGGCTACTTCGAGGCCACCGTCCGCACCGCGAAGTATGGCGCCGAGCCGACGCCCCAGATCGAAGCCGCCATGCAGCGCGTCACCGGCCTCTTCGAGCAGTACGTGAAGCTCTGCCAGTCGCTGAACTACGAGACCATGATCGCCGCCGTCCGCAACGACGATCCCTCCAAGCTCACCGACACCATCGCCGCCAACCTGCAGCTGTCCATCGAAGAAAAGCAGGAGCTGCTGGAAATCTTCGACCCCGCCGAGCGCCTCAGCCGCATCGGCGACGTGCTCGACGTCGAAATCGAAAAGCTCAACATGGACCGCACCATCCAGTCGCGCGTCAAGCGCCAGATGGAGCGCGCCCAGAAAGAGTACTACCTCAACGAAAAGATCAAGGCCATCCAGAAGGAACTCGGCCGCGGCGAAAAGAGCGAGTTCGACGAGCTGAAGAAGAAGATCGACGCCGCCGGCATGCCGAAGGAAACCCACGAGAAGGCCATCCAGGAGCTGAAGAAGCTCGAAGCCATGCCGCCCATGTCGGCCGAGTCCACCGTCTCGCGCAACTACCTCGACTGGCTGCTCGCCGTTCCGTGGAAGAAGCGCTCCAAGGAAATTCGCGACATCGAAATCGCCGAAAAAACGCTCAACGAAGACCACTACGGCCTGGAGAAAATCAAGGAGCGCATCCTCGAGTTCCTCGCCGTCCGCCAGTTGGTGAAGAACCCGAAAGGCTCCATCCTCTGCTTCGTCGGACCTCCCGGAGTCGGCAAGACCTCGCTCGGCATGAGCATCGCCAAGGCCACCGGACGCAAGTTCGTCCGCATGTCGCTCGGCGGCGTGCGCGACGAAGCCGAAGTCCGCGGCCATCGCCGCACCTACATCGGCGCGCTGCCCGGCCAGATCATCCAGATGATGAAGAAGGCCGGCACCAAGAACCCCGTCTTCATGCTCGACGAAGTCGACAAGATGTCGATGGACTTCCGCGGCGACCCGTCGGCCGCCCTGCTCGAAGTCCTCGACCCCGAGCAGAACTTCATGTTCGTGGACCACTACCTCGACGTCGAATACGACCTCTCGCAGGTTTTCTTCATCGCCACCGCCAACGTGCTGCACACCATTCCGCCCGCATTGCAGGACCGCATGGAAGTCCTCCGCCTGCAGGGCTACACCGAACCCGAAAAGGTCGAGATCGCCAAGCAGTATCTGGTCCGCAAGCAGCGCGAAGCGACCGGCCTCACCGAGAAGAACATCATCTTCACCGACGAGGCGCTGCAGACCGTCATCCGCAATTACACCCGCGAAGCCGGCGTCCGCAACCTGGAGCGCGAAATCGGCAACATCTGCCGCAAGGTCGCGCGCAAGGTGGTCAAGGAAGGCGACAAAGTACTCGGTCACTCTCACCGCTGAGAACGTGAACGACTATCTCGGCGTGTTGAAGTTCCGCGACACCGAGGCCCACGAACGCAGCGAAGTCGGTCTCGTCACCGGCCTCGCCTGGACCGAAGTCGGCGGCTCCATCCTCACCACCGAAGTTGCCACCGTTGACGGCAAGGGCAAGCTCACGCTCACCGGCAAACTGGGCGACGTCATGCAGGAGTCGGCGCAGGCGGCCATGTCGTACGTTCGCTCGCGCGCCCACCGCCTCGGCCTGCCCCGCGACTTCTACCGCAACCTCGACATCCACGTCCACGTTCCCGAAGGCGCAATCCCCAAGGACGGCCCCTCCGCCGGCATCACCATGGCAACGGCCATCGCCAGCGCCCTGAGCCACATCCCCGTTCGCCGCGACATCGCCATGACCGGCGAGATCACGCTGCGCGGCAAGGTCCTCGCCATCGGCGGCCTGAAAGAGAAGCTGCTCGCCGCTCATCGTGCCGGCATCTTCGAAGTTCTCCTGCCCGCCGACAACGAGAAGGACCTGGCCGAAGTTCCCGAGAACCTGCGCGTCGGCCATGAAGCTGCACTTCGTCAAGACCATGGACGACGTGCTGGCCCTGGCCTTGGAGAGCCCGCTCCCCGACGTCCCGGACGAGGCGCCCGGTATCGGCGCACTGCCGCCTACCCCGGAATCACCCACCGCGCATCAGTAGCACAATCAATCTCTGGGTGGCCCACATTTCCCTTGTTTTGGGAAATGTGGGCTTACCCAAAACTGTGCGGTGCCCCAGGTTCGCGCCCCGTTTTTGGGCGCTAACCTGGGTCCTGAGCCAGGTGCCCAACCCTCGTCCATCGGGTGCCCTACACAAGCCCGGTTTTGGCTTGTGTGGGTCTCTTCTTTTCCACAAGGAAGCCCTCTGGACCGCCCACACTCCGCGGTTGCCCTCTTGAGCGGCGGAGCCGCGACGTGCTTTTAGGCGTGCGCGTAAGCGCGCGCTCACCCGACTCCATCCCGGCGGTAGCCGCGGAGCGGCGTATTTCCGCGGCTCGCACAACACATGGGTGGCCCACAATTGCCTTCTGTTGGCAATTGTGGAGGTTCGCATCCTCGACTTCAACTGTGCTCCAGACCGCACTACAATGTCCCCGAATATGCCCGATCGACCCACAACCCGGCTCCTGGCGTAAAGGCACCGCCGCCCTCGTCGTTGCCATCGCCGTCGTCGCTGGTTCTGCTCATCGTGCTTTCCCGTCTATCGCGTCTTCTTCGCCATCAGCCTCGGCATCGCCGTCATCGTGGCCGTCATCCTCTATTTCTGGCACAAGCTCCGCCCCATCCGCCCCGAAGACCTCGATGATAAACGTCCCTTGAAGCTTCGTTAGGCCCTCTGTCGCGTCTTTTTCTATCCACTATCCACTACCCACTATCCACTCCTCTTGCTCTTTCCCCCCATTCCCGCCACACTGAATACGTGAAGGTCCAGACCAAGTTCATCACCAGCGCCGCCGACCCCAAGCAGTTCCCTGCCCCGAGCGCACCTGAAATCGCATTCCTGGGGCGCTCCAACGTCGGCAAGTCGAGCCTGATCAACGCGCTCGTCGGCGACAAGATCGCCAAGACCAGCAACACCCCCGGACGCACTCAGACCATCAACTTCTTCGACTTACGCCGCCCCGGCAAGCCCGCATCCCGAGTTTTTCTTCGTCGACCTTCCCGGCTACGGCTACGCTCGGGTGCCCAAAGCCATCACCACCCTGTGGTCGCAATTCATCGACCCCTATCTCGCCTCGCGGCCGTCGCTGGCTCTCTGCCTGTCGCTGGTCGACGTGTCGATTCCACCGCAACAGTCGGACATCCAGCTTCACGAGTGGCTGCGCCATCACGATCGGCCCTTATCTCGTCGTGGCTACGAAGGCAGACCGGATCTCGAACAATGTGTTGCGCAAGTCGCTCGCCACTTTGTCCGAGGCGCTCGGCGTTCCCGCCGGCGCGATTATTCCCTTCTCCGCCAAGTCTCAGGTCGGACACGCGGCGTTGTGGAAGGCCATCCTGAATGCTGCCGGCATCGCCGCCCCGGGCGCCGCCCCAAAATAGGTGGTTACCAACGATTCGCCCAGTGGTTACTTTCGTTTCTTGACCTGCAAGTTTTCTCTAGCCCCAACCCGTCTCCTCCGGCTAAAAAGGGTGTGAAGGATGGTCAGGGGCTTAGTGTCTCTGCCCCGGCCGCGCCCGTCGCGCGGTCAAAGGGCTCTTTGACAATGCAACCCGATTCGGCTGGCGGAGCTGTCATACAAATCATATTTGTATGACATCCGCAACTCATACTTGTATTACTTGTATGACGTTTTTGACTCATACTTGTATTGCTTGTATGACAAAAACGGGCGCGAAAACACCCCATTTTCGCCCTTAAGTCCTACGCGCACAAATGGATACGTATAACTTATTTAAGAATCAATGGTTTGCGAACAAATTTCCCGTAAGTAACTGATTCTAAACAACCGCATATAAAAAATTGGGGTTATTGCGTAGTAGTTCACTAATACAGTTCTACCGCGAAGGAATCACGCCGGCCAGATTTCCAGCGCCGTTTGCGAAAGGATTTGATGCTTGGCTGCTTCCGTCAGCGGAAGCTTGCGGAACTCGGCAAGGTTCTTCGCGATCTCCGGCACGCCCGGCCCCGGCCAATCGGTTCCGAACAGCGTCTTGTGGGCGATCTCTTCCAGCCGCGGAAAATATCTGCAGCAGCGTCTTCGGCGGAATCCCGCTGATGTCGAGATACACGTTCGGATGCCGCCGCACCAGGAAGAACGCGCTGTCCATCCACAGTGGCCGCCCACCGTGCGCGAGCAGAATTTTCAGGTTCGGAAAATCGACCGCGACATCGTCCACGTAAATCGGATCGCCAAACTTGTTGCGCGCCCCGGGAAAGATCGACGTTCCCGTATGCACCATGATCGGAATTCCGTTGGCCTCTGCCGCGCGATAGATGATCTCCAGTTCCTTCACGCCGTTCAGGTAATCGTTGGGATAGAGCAACTGGTGCGGCGGATGAATCTTGATCAGCCTGAATCCCGAGCCGAACGATCTGCTCCATGTCGGCCAGCACGTTCTTCGTGTGCCGCGGATGCACGCTGCCGCACGGAATCAGCCGCTTCGGGTCGTCCTTCACGTAGTTCGCGACCCACTCGTTGACTTCCGGCGTGAAGCCGATCACCTCGGGCGCGACGTAGTTGATGAGCACCGCGCGATCGACGCCGATCTCGTCCAGGTGCTTCAGAAACGCCTTCGGCGACTGGCAGAAGCGCTCGATCTGCTCGAAGTCCTTGCGCTGACTTCTTCATCAGCGCCAGCGCTTCCGGCTTGAACAGATGCATCGGCGCGATGTGAACGTGGCAGTCGGTGATCATCTCAGTTGGCGGCCGCCTCCAGCAGCGCCCGCTTGGCGAACACCTTCACCATCTCGCGCCGATACTCAGGAGTCAGCGCCGAAGTCGTCAGCGGCTTCGCCGTTCGCGCCGCCATTTCGCCAATCGCTTCGGCCAGCTCCGCATCAACTTCCATGCCGACCAGATCGCGCATCGACGTCCTTCACCAGATGCGGCGCAGGATTCACCGCCGTAATCGCCATGCGCGCATCTTCCACGCGTCGCCGTTCCATCTTCAACGCCACCGCAACGCCCGCCAGCGGATAGTCGATGCTGCCGCGCACCCGCAGCTTCTGATAGCTGCCGCGCCAGCCCTTCGACGATGCGGGCAAGAACGACTCGCGTCAACGATCTCACCCGGCGCAAGACGCAGCCGCACGATGCCGTCGTTCACGTAGAACTCCGACAGCGGAACGCGCCGCGTACCCGCTCGCTCCAGCAATCTCGACCTCCGCGCTCCAGGCACAGCAGCGCCGGCGGCGTGTCGCCCGAGAACGCCGCCCAGCAGGTCTTGCTGCTCGGCGCGACGTGGCACAAGGTCGCCATCCTTCTTCAGGCAGAAGCCGCAGCTCTTGCGCCACAGCAGCGACTGGTTGTACCAAAGGCAGCGCGTATCGAGGCAGATATTTCCGCCCAGCGTTCCCATGTTGCGCAGCACCGGCGATGCGACCGTCTTCGTCGCCTCATACAGCACCGGATAATCCCGCCGAATGAGCGGCGAGTGCTCAATCGCCGCCAGCGTCGTCAGCGCGCCGATGCTCACGCCGCCGTCAGCTTGTCGCTGCAGTCCCGCGCAACTCGCCCACGCCTCGCAAGTCGAGAACATATGGCGGCGTGAACAGCTTCTGCTTCATCGACGGCAACAGGTCAGTGCCGCCGGCGACGACTCTCACCTGATCGCCATGTGCCGCCAGCATGTCGACGGCTTCGGCCAGCGTTCGCGGCCGCAGCAACTGGAAGGAAGGCAGGCTCACTCGCACCTCCTGCTGCAGCCTTGCCGCGCTGGATCATCCGCATGCCGCTCCGGCCCTTTGCCGCGATACCACAGCGAACCGCCATGCTCGCGAAACGTCTTCGGCTCAGTCGGATCGACGCCCTCGGTCATCTCGATCTTCTTGGCGCCTCGCTTGGCGCGCAACGCCGCCAGCACCCGCTCGGGCGTGAACGGCGCTTCGCGCAGCCGAACTCCCACAGCGTCGTAGATCGCATTCGAGATCGCAGGAATCGTCGCCGCCAGCGAGCCTTCGCCCGCTTCCTTCGCGCCGAACGGCCCCTCGGGATCGATGCTCTCGACGATGATGCACTCGATCTCGGGCGATTCCACCGACGACGGACTGCGGTACTCCAGCAGCCCCGGATTCATCAGCAGCCCGTCTTTCCAGACCATCTCTTCCTGCAGCGCCTGTCCCAGTCCCATCCACACCGAGCCAATCACCTGTCCCTCGACCGCCACCGGATTCAGCGCCCGCCCGCAATCATGTGCCGCCCAAATCTTGTGCACCGTCACCACGCCGGTCTCCTCGTCCACGCTGACCTCGGCCACTTGCGCCGAATAGGAATATGCAGGCGACGGTCCAACGCCGGCGCCCTTGTGCTTGCCGCCGCGCGCTTCCGACCGGAGGCGCATACGATCCCGTGCCGGTCAGTCCACCATGAACATCAATCGCCGCGACGACTGCCTCTTCGAAGCTCATGTGGTCCTTGACAGCCTTCTTCCTTCCGGGTCTGCAGCACCGAGCCGCGCAGAATCTGTCCGTCCACGTGGCCGCTCGCCGCCTCAACCTCCGGCGCCCGCATCGAGCCCGCACGTTCTGCTCCACGCTTCCACACGCGATCGTCCGCGCATCACGACGTCTTCGGGCGCGCAATTCATGCGCCGCGCCGCCGCGCTCACGATGTTCTTCTTCACATCCTCGGCAGCGCGCAGTGCGGCGTTGCCCGCCATGAACGTCACCCGACTGGAGTACGAACCCGAGATCGATCGGCGTCAGGTCGGTGTCGGCCGCAATCACCTTCACGCGCGCCAAGCTGCAGCCCAGCACCTCGGCAACCACCTGCGCCGTCATGGTGTCGGAACCCTGCCCAATCTCCGACGCTCCGGTGTACACCACCACGCCGCCGTCGCGATCGATCTTGATGTTGACCGTCGAGTGCGGCATGTCCGAGCGAATGATGCTGTTGGCCGCTCCGCTCACGTAGTGACTGCACGCCATGCCCAGCCCGCGGCCCTTCGGCAGCTTGCCGCGCCGTTCACTCCATCCCGATCGCGTCACGACCTGGTCCACGCACTCCGGCAGTCCATAGCTCAGCACGCGCAGGCCGTTCACCGTCACCGTCGGAGGCTTGAGCAGATTACCTGCGCCGCATCTGTCGCCGGATCGACGCCCATCTTCGCCGCAATCTCGTCCATCTGCGACTCGAACGCGAACCGCACGTTCACCGTGCCGTGTCCGCGCATCGCTCCGCAGGCCGGCTTGTTGGTCAGCACGCGATAGCCGTCATAGCGAATGTTGGGAATGTCGTACAGCGCGCCCAGCAGCGCGCCCGAATACAAAATCGTCACGATGCCGTACGAGCAGTACGCGCCGCCGTCTTGAATCACCTTGCACGCGACAGATGTGATGCGGCCATCGTTCTTGACTCCGGTCTTCAGGTCAATGATGGTACGCGGCCGTCCACGATGCGCCCAGAACACTTCTTCTCGCGTGTACGTGATCTTCACCGGCGCCTTGGCCGCCCGCGCTGTAACCGCCGCGATGATCTCCAGCGGAATGATCTCGCTCTTGCCGCCGAAGCCGCCGCCGACCAGCGGCTTGATCACGCGGATCTGCGACATCGGCAGTTCCAGCACGAGCGACAGTTTGTGCTGCAGGTAATACGGCACCTGCGTCGACGACCACACCGTCAGCCGTCCCTGCTTTCCGGTGTGCGGATCGATCTCGAAGCTGGCCAGCGTGCAATGCGGCTCCATCGCGGCATGCGTCACTTCGTTCGCGATGTAGCGCGCCTCGGCGACATAGTCGGCCTCGGCGAATCCCTTCTCCGGATCACCGAAAACGTGGTGATAGTCCTTCTCGATGTTGTTGGGACGGTTCTCGTGAATCAGGTGGCGCTCGGCCTTCATCGATTGTTCGGGATCGAAGTAGGCCGGCAGCGGCTCGTATTCGACGTCGATCAGTTCGAGCGCCTGCTCGGCAATCTCTTCGCTGATCGCCGCGACACACGCGACGTTGTCGCCGACATAGCGCACCTTCCCCACCGCCAGCGCGGTCTCGTCGTGGCCAACCGGCAGAATGCCGTACTGATTGGGCGCGTCTTCGCCGGTAACCACCGCCACCACGCCTTCCAAAGCGCGCGCCCGAGCTGGCGTCGATGCGCTTGATGAGCGCATGAGGATACGACGAATGCAGAATCTTCCCCACCAGCATGCCGGGCAGGCTGAAGTCGTCGGTGTACTTGCCGGCGCCGGTGGACTTGCCGGCGGCGTCCACCATGGCGATCGACTTGCCGATGACGGAAAACTCGCTCATCGCTCCACCGCTTCTTTTCCCCGGTTTGCGCGCTCGGCTTCGATGACCGCCCGAATTGCTTCGTACATCTGCGAATATCCCGTGCACCGGCACAGATTGCTGCTCAAAGCCTCGCGAATCTCCTGTTCGCTAGGATCGGGATTCCTGGCCAGCAACCCGCGCACCGTCATCATGAAACCCGGAGTGCAGTAGCCGCACTGCGACCCGCCGAAATCTCCGTACGCCTTTTGCAGCGCAGCCAATCCTCCGCCGTCGGAGATGCCTTCCACGGTCGTGATCTCGCAATCCTGGAAGCTCGCTGCCAGCATCGTGCACGCCAGCATCGGTACGCCGTCCACCTGCACCGTGCAGGCCCCGCACGAAGAATCGTCGCAGCCCTTCTTCGAGCCCGTGAGGTTCAGGTCCTGCCGCAGTACGTCGAGCAGCAGGCGTTCGGCTGAACCGCCAGTTCGTGTGTGCGTCCGTTCACTCGCAGTTCAATGAGTTCTTTTTTCATGAATGAATTTCCTAGTACAGCGGCACGGAAGGGTCGATCTCGCGCGACCAGCGATCGATTCCGCCGCGCAGCGATTGCACTTTTTCGAAACCTTGTTGCCGCAGCCACGCCGTCACGTTCATCGAGCGCACTCCGTGATGGCACACCACGACGATGTGCTGTTCCGGATCGAGTTCCTGGTTAAAGCGCGCCGGAATGTCGCCCATCGGGATGTGCTTGCTTCCCGCGATTTGCGCCGTCTGGAACTCCCACGGCTCGCGCACATCCAGCAGCGTGAACTCGCGACGGCATCCTGCATCGACTTCAACTCAGCCACCGAGATCTCGTAATCCACGGCCATTCCCCCTCAGTTCGTCTGCTACTTCCCCGTCCACTGCGGACGCCGCCGTTCCATGTGCGCCCGAATCCCCTCATGCGCGTCACTTGTCTTCATCAATTCGTCGAGATAAATCTGCTCCGCCCGCGCCAGCCCCTTGTCAAAGTGCATCGAATCCCACGCATAAAACGCCTTCTTGGCCACCGCCAGGGCGGCCGGGCTCAACTGCGACACCCGCGCCAGACATTCGCCGACCAGCGTCTCCGGATCGTCGGCCAGTCCGTTCACCATCCCCGCCGCCAGCGCTTCCTGCCCGGTCAACGTGCGTCCAGTGAGGATCATCTCCGCCGCCAGCTTCTGGCCCACGATCGCTGCCAACGCCACGCTCGCCACCGGCGGGAAGCAAGCCAGCTTGATTTCCGGAAAGCCAAACACGGAGTCCGGCGCCGCATACACCAGGTCGCACACCAGCGCCAGTTCCGCGCCCCCGCCCAGGCAATGCCGCCGCACCGCGGCAATCGTCAGCTTCCGGCTCTTCACCAGCATGCGAATCACGCCGTGAAACGCCGCCAGCATCACTCGTACGTTCTCGGCCGAGTGCGCCGCAATGTCAACGCCCGAGGAAAACGCCCGCTCCCCGCCGGCAAGCACGATGGCCGTGATCTGCGGAATCGCCTCAACCTGCTCCAACGCCGCCAGCAGCTCTCCCATCATCTCCAGGTCGATCACGTTCAGCGGCGGATGGTTCAGACGTAATCCGCAGCACCGGCAACTGCAGGTCAACCACGATGCGGCGAAATGCGGGTTTGGCAGCCAGAGTCATCATGGACCTATGATTTCTTCCTGCTTCGCCGGCCGGGAACGCTTTTGCTGGCCTCGTCGGGAACCGTTTCCACCCGCAATTGTTCCGGGCTCCAGATTGAGCTCTGTCTGCCCCGCACTCCCTGCAAAAAGATGTCGCTGATCTCGCGCGCGATGATCTCCGCACCCGGGATCCACGTTCGGCTTGTACCAGGTGTAGAGCCAGTTCATCATGCCGAACAGTCCCATCACGGCGGTCCGCGTCGATACCCCGCCCCTTTTTGCCGCCTTGGAACCGAGCCGCGGAAGCTTTTCAGCCTTGGCCAGGTCGTCCACCAGTTCGACGCAGATCTTGTAGTACTCCTTCTTCAGCGCGGCCACCTCTGCGCCGTGCTCGTCTCGCAGCACGTCATCTTCATGCGACAGCACCTTCATCGCTTTCTGCTGGGCCACGGCGTAGTCCACATGATTGTGCACAAAGATGCGAATCCGCTCCTCGGCATCGCTGCTGGCCTCCAGGCGCTGGCGCAGCCGCGCAACGATGGTCGTGAACGTGTGCTTCTGAATCAGGTAGAGCAGCTTTTCTTTGGAGTCGAAGTAGTAGTAGAGTCCGGCCAGCGACATGCCGCTCAAGCGCGACAGGTCGCGCATCGAAGCGCCTTCGTAGCCTTTCTCGGCAAAGACTTCGGTCGCGTAGTCGAGAATTTCCGCGAAGCGCCGGTCATAGCGCGTATCGGGTGCGGCGCTACTCTCAAGAGGGCCTTGGGAATTTGCGGAGGGTGTGGCCATGCTTCTCCGGGGAACCAATCTGGAATTGAGTGGCAATAACGTACGAACGTTCGTTCTAAGCATAGTACGTGGCCTCTCGGCGGGCAACCCCCTTCGCTGCTCCCTCTGCCAAGTTCAGTCTCTCCTTCCCCGCACCCAAATCCCTTCTCCAACCTTCGCATTGACAAGTCTCTCCCCAACAAGGCAAACTGCAGAATCTTGACGATTCGGTTCCGCTGAAGGTTTCTCCTCTGGACCCGGTGGCACCAGCCAACTCATGACTGCGCAATCAAAGGTCTCTTACCGGATGGAGTCCACGCTGGAAAGCGTGAACAAAGCAGAGGAAATGGTCGGCCAGCTCGCGAAGCAGGCAGGCTTTGACGAAGAAGTCGCGTGACGGCATCGCTATGGCCGTTCGCGAGGCCATGATTAACGCCGTTCTGCACGGCAATGCCTACGATCCCGGTAAGCGTGTAAACTTGACCTTGGAACAAAACGGTCGCGAGTTGATTGTCACCATTGGGGACGAAGGCAAGGGTCTTGAGCCCGAAGAAGTGCCCGACCCCCTCGCGCCAGAAAATCTGATGAAGCAGTCCGGACGTGGTATTTTCCTCATCCGGGCGTTTATGGACGAAGTACGGTTCCGCAACCTGGAACCGGGCACTGAAATTACTTTGATCAAGCGGATCCCAGGCTCTGAACTGGGCCGCCAGGAGGCTTCCACGTGAGTATGAAAGCAAGCACCCGGCAGGTGGACGGCGTCACCATCGTTGACTTGAGCGGGCGAATCACTCTGGGCGAAGGCAGCGTGGTCCTGCGCGACACCATCAAGGACCTGCTCGGCAAGGGCGCGAAGAACATTCTCCTGAATCTCGGCGATGTCAGCTACATCGACAGCTCCGGCATCGGCGAGCTGGTCAGCGCGTTCACCTCGGTGCAGCGCCAGGGCGGCGAACTCAAGCTGCTCAACCTGACCAAGAAGGTCCACGACCTGCTGCAGATCACCAAGCTTTACACCGTCTTCGATGTGCAGGAAGAAGAAGCAACCGCCATCAAGGCCTTCAACAAGTAGACTGCCGCTTACTGCCAGTCTCTTGCGATAACGCCGGACGCCCTCTCGCCTGACGCGGGAGGGTGTTTGTATTTTTGCGCGATCGCTGCCCTCGCGGCGCTGCCGTACAATTCCCTCATGCCGCGAATTCCAGGTCTCGACAAAGACCAGGTCGACCCCGAAACCGCCAGGATTTACGACGTCTATCTGCAGGAGCGGGGCAACGTCCCCAACATGTTCCGCACGGCGGCGCATCGGCCCGAGATCTTACGCACCATGATCGCCCACTTCCGCGCGGTCATGAACACCGGAACCGTCTCCGCGAAGCTGAAGGAATTGGTCATCGTCCGCACCTCGCAGATCAACCGCTGCGAGTATTGACTCTCCTCCCACACCGCCTTGGCAAGGCGGCACGGATGGACTGACGATCAACTCGCGAACCTGGCCGATTTTCGCAATCGCAACGATTTCACCGACGCCGAGAAGGCCGCTCTGGAACTCGCCGAACGCGTCACCCGCGATCCCCACGAAGTTGACGACGCCTTCTGGGCAGAACTCCGCCGACACTACGACGAAGGCGAGATCATCGAACTGCTCGCCGCCATCGGCCTGTTCAACTACTTCAACCGCTTCAACGATGCCCTGCGCATGGAACCTACGAAGTAGCTGGCCGGATCACATATCCCTGCCCCGGGTGGTGCACATATCGCTTTCGTTGGAATATTTGGGATTTCCCAACCGTCACAACCAACTCCAGCGCGGCTGGCTGCGCTCAAACTCCCGCAGCTCGCCAGTGAATAAAAAGTCCCCCGCCACTCCACTCCGCCGCGTGCCAGCGCCAACACCGCCGATCGCGCCAGCGCATAGCAAAACACCACCGCCCCAAGAGGATGCAGCACGACATACACCGGCGAGATGTCGCTATGCCACGACATGCCGACATAAATCAGCGCAATCGCGGCCAGGGCGCCGATAAATCCCACCTTCGCCCAACCCACCGCGACGGCAGCGCCAACGAACGGGCCTGCATTCAGCAATAGGTTGCCGCACACCGCAAGTATTGCGAACCACGCGTTAAATTTCAGAATGGCGAATCCGTTCTTGGTAAGGTTCTGCACCATGCCGCGCGCCCCAAACACCCACCGCAATCGCAGCAGGTCGCGCCCAAACGCCACCCGCTGGCGAAAGCCTTCCTGCTTCACCAGCTCGCCGAGCCGCATGTCATCCAGGATTTCCAGCCGCATGCGCTCGTAGGTGCCGATCCGTTCGTACACCTCCCGGCGAATCATGTTGAACGCCCCCACCCCGATCGCGTCGCGCGACTTCGGGTCGGCGACCTTCCACGGTCTCCGCGCGAACACAAACTGTGATTGGAAGAACGCGATCATCATGCGCTCACCCGGCGAACGCATCACCATGGTCGGAAACACCACGCAGTGGTCGGCCCTCTGGCGTTCGGCGAAAACCACTGCCCGCCGCAGCGCATCCTCGCGATACACCACGTCGGCATCCGTGAACAGTATCCAGTCTCCGCTGGCCTGCTTCCCCGCCTCCCACATGGCGTGGGTTTTTCCCAACCATCCTTGCGGAAGTTCGCGTATGTGCAGCACCTTCAGCCGATGGTGCAGCTCCTCTCCGCGCTCGCGCCATTCCTCCTGCAATCGGTCCAGAATTTCGCCCGTCGCATCGTCAGAGCGGTCATCCACTGCGATGACTTCGTAGTCTGGATAGTCGAGCTGCAGCAGCGACGTCAACGCGGCCCGAATGTGTTCCGCCTCGTTGCGGGCCGGCACCACGATACTGACACGCGGAACCCTCCCCGTCGCATCCACCGGAGGCACATCGAACTCCGCCCGCGTGATCTCCGCGACCGTGTGCATATTCAGGGCGACAGCCACCAGCCGCGACCACCACGCCGCAGCCAGAAACACGCCAAGACTCCACGCAACCGGGTGCTGCATCAGCGCTACCAGCGTCAAGCGGGTTCGCTCTCGGCGAGAGCGCCATTTTCCAGGCTGGGCGGCAGTTTGGGGGCAAACCGCATGCCATACACCAGAATCAAGCCCGACAGCGCTACCGCCACAATCATCGCCACCATTCCCATTTGCAGATTCGTTCGGTCGGAGATGTATCCAATCAGCGTCGGAGAGAACGCATCGCCCAGCAGATGAATGGTAAACAAGTTCACGGCGATCGCGGTGGCCCGGATCGGCGCTGACACCGAGTTCACCAGCGCGGCGTTTAGCGGCGCAGTATTGAGCAGGATGAAAAACTCTCCCACCATGATGGCCGCGTACATCACCGATCCCGTGAGATAGATCGCGCCCACCACCGCCGGGATCGACAGCAGCATCCCCGCCGCCGAAACCAGTTGATACGCTGCCGGAGTCCGCCTCAGCAGCCGGTCTCCCAGCCATCCGCCAAACAGCGTAGCGACCGTCCCGGCGATGACCGTCATTCCGCCGAAGATCAGGTTCGCCCGGTCCAGCGGCACGCCGCGCACTCGCGTGAGAAACGTCGGCATCCACACCTGCATGCCACCCACCGCGAAGGTCATCATCGCCATGCCCAGGCTGACCGTCCAATATCCCTTATTGCGCAACAGGCCCAGGATCGTGCCGCGCTCCACCGTGTCCGGCAGGTGATCGCTGGCACCCCGTGCCGGCTCCCGAACGTAGAACATACCCAGCGCCAGCAGCAATCCGGGAATTGCGCCCACCAGAAACGGCATTCGCCATCCGAAATGGTGACCCAGCACTCCGCCCACGACATACCCGACCGCCGACCCCACCGGCAGCGACAGGTAGAAAAGCCCCATCACGCGCCCGCGAACTGTTTCCGGAAACATGTCCGACAGAAACGCCGGCGCGATCACGACGAACGTCGCCTCGCCGATGCCGACCACCAGGTGCCGCAGCAGCAGTTCGTTGTAGCTATGTGTCACCGCTGACAGCAGCGTAGCCACGCTCCACACGACGGCGCCGGCTCCCATTATCCACTTGCGCGGATAGCGGTCGGCCAGCGGCGCGATCAGCGGAGCCGCCACCATGTAGCAGATGAAAAACGCCGAGGTGAGAAATCCAATCTGCGCATCGTCGATCTTGAATTCGCGCTGGATCAGCGGCTGCACCGCGAACAACACATTGCGGTCAACGTAATTGAAGAAATTCAGCAGCGTCAGCAGCAGGAGCGCAAATCGGGCGTTGGTCTGCTCAGTCATCGGTTGGCGGAGAATATCATGTCAGCGTCAGGCGCGAGTGCAACCTCTTCACAAAGTCCGAACGCCAGTCACTAAGGGCTAGTTGCTAATTGCTAATTGCTGTCTTTCTTCACTCTCGGATACCGCGCAATCACCACTGTCCCAATCCCGCCGCGAGGACGAAACTCGCCCTTCACCTCGGCCCACTTTGGCTTGGACGCCCGTACAACGTCTTCCAGCACCCGGTTCACGATGTTCTCCTGGAAGATGCCCAGGTTGCGGTACGAGGTGAGGTATTCCTTCAGCGACTTGAGCTCCAGGCATTCACGGTTGGGCTCGTAGCGGATCCACAAAATACCGAAGTCCGGCAGCCCCGTCTTGGGACAGACCGACGTGAACTCCGGCACATCAATCACGATTTCATAGCCGGGAAACTGGTTGGGCCAGGTTTCAATTTCCGGCAGTTTTGCGTTCAGCCCCGATTCCGCATGCTCGTCCGTGTAGCGCCTGCTCTTCGCCATGCGAATATTGTAACTGCGTGCGCGACAGCTTCAGTCCTAACCTGTCCGCATCGCCACAGGCAATCTCCCCGCTCCCCGTGCCTAAGCTATACTGGACACTTTGGACGCCGATGCCCGAACTCATTGAAAGCGGCCGACCCCGCAGTAGTTTATATCCCCGCTGGATCATCGTCATTGGTGTCGCCCTCGCCGTGCTCGGCGTGGTGCTATGGCTCTCCTTCCGCCGTACCGAGGTTCAAGTCCGCTCGGCCCTTGCCTACCGCGAAACCATCACCTCCAGCATCGCCACCAACGGTCGCATCGAGCCTATCAACAACTTCGAAGCCCACGCCCCGCTGGCGACGACCGTAAAGCGCGTCAATATCTTGCAGGGAGCCTCCGTCAAGGCCGGCCAGTTACTGCTCCAGCTCGACGACGCCGACGCCCGCGCCCAACTCGCCCGCGCCCAGGCCCAGCTCAAGGGCGCTCAAACCGCCCTACAGTCTGTCTCGGGTGGCGGAACCCAGGAAGAGGTCCTCACCAGCCAGAATGACCTGATCAAGGCCCGTGCCGACCGTGATGCCGCCCACCGAAACTTGCAGGCTATGCAGCGCCTCCTGCAAACCGGCGCCGCTTCCCAGGCCGAGCTCGAAGCCGCCCAAGCCCAGGCGAAGGTCGCCGACGCCAACGTCCACATGCTCGAGCAAAAGCTCCACGACCGCTTTTCCAAGGACGAAGTCGCTCACGCCCAATCCCAGGTCGCCGAGGCCCAGGCCGCCGTCTCTGCCGCCTCCGATCTGGTGCGTAACATGAATGTCATTTCGCCCTTCGCCGGAATGGCCTACAACCTCCCGGTCCGCCCAGACGCCTTCGTCGCCGCTGGCGATCTTCTCGTCCAGGTCGCCGACCTGCACCGCGTCCGTGTGCGTGCCTTTGTCGACGAGCCCGAAATCGGCCGCCTGCAGGTCGGCCAGCAAGTGGAGGTAAATTGGGACGCCCTCCCCGAACGTTCCTGGAAGGGTACAGTCGAGTACCTGCCCACCAACATCGTTCAGCACGGCACCCGCATGGTGGGCGAGGTCACGTGCCTTCTCGATAACGAAGACCTCCGCCTCCTGCCCAACACCAACGTCGCCGTGGCAATCATCCAGTCCCGCCATGACAACGCCCTTACCGTTCCCCGCGAGGCCGTCCGCCAGGACGCTCAGGGCAAATACGTCTTTCAGATCGTCGGCGGCAAGCTGAAGCGCCGCAATGTGCAGACCTCGATCTCGAACCTTACCCGTGTCGAGATCACCAGCGGCATTCCTGACGGTGCAGTCCTTGCTCTCGGCGCCGTTAACATGCAACAGCTTCGCGACGGCATTCCGGTCAAGAACCCCAACTAATGCGTCGCTGCTCACTCATCCTCGCAAGCCTGATGCTGGCAGCACTCGGTGGCCCACAAATGGCTTGCGCTGCCGCCTCCCCCGAACAGATGATTGCCTCGGGCAGCGTCGACGAGGCCATCCGCACGCTCTCCGGCCGCAGCGACCCAGCCTCGCTCAACCTTCTCTCGCGCGCCTACTACGCCATCGAGCAGTGGGACAACGCGGTGACCAACGGTGAAAAGGCAGTCGCCCAAAGTCCCGAGAACTCCATGTACCACCTCTGGCTCGGCCGCGAATACGGACAGAAAGCGTCGTCGGTCAATCCTCTGTCGGCCGCCTCGTTGGCCAAGAAGACGAAAAACGAGTTCGAGCAGGCGGTGAAACTCGATCCTGCCAACGTGCTGGCGCGCGCCGATCTCTCCGAGTACTACACCGACGCTCCCTCCATCATGGGCGGAGGCCTCGATAAAGCCCGCGATCAGGCCGCCCAGGTCGCCAAGTACGACGAGGCCACTTCGCACTGGATCCTCGCCATCGTCGCCGAGAAGGAAAAGAATTACACCGCAGCCGAGAGCCAACTGCAGCAGGCCATCAAGGTAGCGAAGAATCCCGCGCAATACTGGATGAGCCTCGGCTCGTTCTACCGCCGTCGCTCGCGCCTCGACGACATGCAAAAGGCGATTTCGCAAGCCCTCGCGCAACCCAAACAATCGGACGAGGTTTACTACAACGCAGCCAGCGAGCTGTTTCAGTCCGGCAAGGATTTTTCCTCCGCGATCCAGTATCTGAAGCAGTACCTCGGCTCCGGCGCGATGGTGGAAGACGCTCCTGCCTTTCGCGCCCACTATTTATTGGGACAGATTTACGAGAAGATGAGTAACAAGCCGGAAGCCGCAGCGCAGTACAGAGCATCCCTCGCGCTGGCTTCGGGTTTCGCTCCCGCCTCAAAAGCTTTGGCCCGGGTGCAGTAACGGAATGTGCGCATGACATCGTCCACGGCTCCGAATAACTCGCGATTCATCCGCCGGGCTATGGCCGTCTGCACCCTCATTGTTCTTGCCTCCTCCCTGCTGGCAGCCTCCGACGATCCGCCCGCGGACCCGCTTAGCTTCCACCGCGCCATTGACCTCGCCCTGCAGCACAGCGGCATCATGGGCATCGCCGCCGCCAGCCAGTTGCGTTCGCGCAAGGCCTACGAAGAAGTCCGCAATCACTACCTGCCGCAACTCACGGCGGGCTCGGGCATCGGTTACTCCTATGGCTTTCCCCTCACTCTGGAAGGCTCAGCTCCCGCCATCGCAAACTTCACCTCGCAACAGTCGCTCTTCAACCTTTCGCTGCGGCAATTCCTCAAGGCCGCCAAGATCGACTGGCAAGCGGCTTCCTTCGACGTGCAAGACAAGCGTGCCGAAGTCATTCTCGACACCGCCGTGTCTTACGCCCAATTGGTCAATTTAACCGGCAAACTCAATACTCTGGCCGACGCCCAACGCGCCGCCGACAAAGCGCAATCCATCACTGAGCAGCGTTTGACCGAAGGTGTGGACAGCAAGCTCGAGCTGACCAGGAGCCAGCTCTCCGCCGCCCGCATTCGCCTTCGCACAGCCGACGCACAAGGCCAATGCGACGTTCTGCGCGAGCACCTCGCCAAGCTCACTGGACTCACTCCCGCCGAAATCCAGCCGGACGCCGAGTCCATGCCGCCGCTTCCTCTTGTTTCGCAGGACGACAACCTCTCCGTCCGGGCCATCGAGAACAGTCCAGTCGTAAAGCTGGCCGATCAGAAGGCCGAGGCCGCCGCCCTGCGCGCCAAGGGCGAGCACAAGGCCACGATGCCTTCCGCCGACATCGCTTCGCAGTACGCTTACCTCGCCCGCTTCAACAATTACGAGCAGTACTTCCTCAACTACAACGCCAACAACCTCGCCGCCGGTATGGTCATCCGCTTCCCCTTCTTCAACCCGGTGCAAAAAGCCCGTGCTGCACAAGCGGATGCAGACACCGTCGTCGCCCGCAAACAGGCCGACCTCACCCGCAATCAGGTCAGCGAAGACACCCTCAAACTGCAACGTTCCTTACGCCAGTTGCAGGCCGCCCGCGACGTAGCCAGGCTCGATTGGCAGGTTTCTCAGGGCGAATTGGAAGCCACAAACGCCCGAGTTGGGGCCGGCAGCGCCAACCTCCGCGAGGCCCAAATGGCGCAGCTTGCCGTCAACGATAAGTACTCCGCCTACCTCGATGCCGAGTTTGAGCTCACCCGCTCCGAACTGCAATTGCTCCGTCTCACCGGAGAACTTGAGAATTGGGCCATTCCGGCCCCGTAATTCCCCGTTCGCTGCACCTCGCGGAACCGACGTAACTAATACATTTTCAAGCGCTTCCACGTACCCTCCTGCATCTAAACAATGGTAAAATCAGGTACACCACTATGCCTTTGAAAACGCTTTTTCTGAATCCACCCTCGTTCGAGAACTATGACGGCGGCGCCAGCTCACGCTGGCCGGCTACCCGCGAGATCGAGTCCTACTGGTATCCCGTGTGGCTGGCCTATCCTGCCGGCATGCTCGAGGGCTCTCGCATGCTCGACGCTCCTCCGCACCACATCTCTGCGGAAGAGACCATTGAGATCGGCAAGAGCTACGAGTTCCTGGTGCTGTTTACCAGCACCCCCGGCTTCCCCGGCGACATCAAGCTCGCCGCGCGCATGAAAGAAGCCAATCCCAATCTCAAGGTCTGCTTCGTCGGACCGCACGTTACCACGCTTCCCGAAAAGTCTCTGGCTGACGGTCAGGCCATCGACTTCATCGTGCGCCGCGAGTTCGACTACGCCACTGTGGAATACGCGAACGGCAAGCCGCTCAGCGAGATTCTGGGCGCCTCGTATCGCGGTCCCGACGGCACCGTAATCCACAATCCCGATCGTCCGGCCGTGTCTGACCTTGACGCCCTGCCCGACGTCGTTGACGTGTACAAGCGCGACATCGATCCCCGCAAGTACAACGTGCCCTTTCTGCTTTATCCGTTCGTTGCGCTCTACACCACACGTGGATGTCCCGCGCAGTGCACCTTCTGCCTCTGGCCGCAGACCCTCAGCGGACACCCGTGGCGCAAGCGCTCCTCTGACGCCGTTGCCGCCGAAATGAAGAAGGCCATGGAATATTGGCCTTGGGTGAAGGAATTCTTCTTCGACGACGACACCTTCAATATTCAGAAGGCGCGCACTATCGAACTCTGCGAAAAGCTCAAGCCGCTGAAGATGACGTGGTCCTGCACCTCGCGCGTCACCACCGACTACGAAACGCTCAAGGCGATGAAAGAAGCGGGATGCCGTCTGCTCATCGTAGGCTACGAATCGGGCGACCCGCAGATCCTCAAGAACGTGAAGAAAGGCGCAACCGTCGAGCGCGCGCGCCAGTTCACCAAAGATTGCAAGAAGCTCGGACTGCTCGTCCACGGCGACTTCATCCTCGGACTTCCCGGCGAAACCAAAGAAACCATTCGCACCACCATCGACTTCGCCAAGGAGCTCGACTGCGAGACCATTCAAGTCTCCGTCGCGCACGCTTATCCCGGCACCGAGCTTTACGACTACGCCAAGGCCAACGGCTTCATCCTCAGCGAAGGCGCGGCTATGGTCGACGAAGGCGGACACCAGGTCGCCATGATCGAATACCCGGGCCTGCCCCGCGACTACGTCATGGAGATGGTGCACCGCTTCTACGACGAGTACTACTTCCGTCCTCAAGCCATCTTCCGCATCGTGCGCAAGGCGATCTTCAACAACGAAGAGCGCAAGCGCCTGTACGTGGAAGCCAAGCAGTTCCTGACGCTGCGCGCTGCCCGCAACAAAGCCGTCAAGGAAGCCCGCAAGATCCAGGGCACGCTGACCACCGCCGCCTCGCAAGCCGGCGGCACCAGCGCCCACGACTAGCGCGGTTTTGAAGGGGCGCGGCTTCAGCCGCGCCGTAACCGCCCTCGCGATTTGCCATCTCTCGCGCGGTCCCGCTTAGCGGGATCGCGCAGTGTTTTTACTAATTGCTAATTGCTAGCTGCTAGTTGCTTCTCTTGACTCTCCGCAAATACCTCACTCTCGCCGCCGTCATCCTCTGCGCCGCCTGCGGAGACGTTTCCCTCGCCCGCGGCATGCGCGCTTTCGGCGCGGTCACTCTGACCAACCTTCCGAGCCTCTACACCGCGCTGCTGAATCCCTGGGTCGTCCTCGGCATCCTGATGCTCATCGGATTCTTCGCCAGCTACCTCTCAGCGCTCTCCTGGGCCGACCTTACCTACGTTCTGCCCGCAACGTCCCTCAGCTACATCCTCATGGTGTTGCTGGCGAAGTTCTTCCTGCACGAACACGTCACCGTGTGGCGCTGGCTCGGCGTTGCCCTCATCGTCACCGGCGTGGGCTTCGTTGCCGGAGGCCCCGAGGCTACCCCCGGCGCCCATCGTCACAATCGCATCGAGACCGTGTACGGCCCCGTCGGCGCGATTGGAGAAGTCGCCAACCCGGGAGACGAAGCGTGAGCCACTTCGCCCTCTGGAGCGGCATCGCCGCCGTCGTCATCACCTCGACTCTTGGCGACGTGCTGCAGTCTCGTGCCATGAAAGAAATCGGCGACCTCGGACTGGTCCTCAAATCCCACGGCCTCGCTTCCGTCATCCGCCGCGTCGTCACCAACGGACGCTTCATGCTCGGCCTTAGCTTCATGGCCGTCGGCTTCTTCTGCCTGCTTGTCACCTTGTCGTGGGGCGACGTCAGCATCATCGGCCCGGCTTCCGCGTCGCTGACGTTCCTCGCCAACGCCCTGGTCGCTCACATCTACCTCAAAGAGAACGTCGACCGCCGCCGCTGGATGGCCGCCCTCTGCGTCGCCGGTGGCGTAGCCCTGCTGACCCGATAAACGGTTTTCATTCCCGCACGGGTTAGCAAAAAACAACGGCGGTCCCCGAAACTCGTCTACCGGCGGCCGAGAAATGATTCCAGTTTCTCGACTTCGCGGTGGGCGAGGTCGAGGTAGTGCCGGGCTCGCTCTGTGTCGGCGGAATCCATCGCCTGCTTGGCTTTGGCAATGTCGGTCCGCATATTGGCGCGGGCTGCGACCATGTCTCCACGAAGGCCCATGCCGCTCTGGTGCATTTGCTGCTCCAGCGCGTCAAGGCTGCTCTCCACCGAAGCGGCGCGGCCGTCAAGCTGGTCAACCTCTGTTTCCATGGCATCGAGCAGTTTCTTCTGCTCCAGGGCGGCCTGCTGCTCCGCCTCGATCTCCGCGGCCGAAGGACCGGGCGCCGCGTCGGGAATTGCCGCTTGCACCCTGGGCTTGTGCGTGCTCGCCGTCGGTTCTTGTGGCGGAGCCGCGGGCTCAGCTTCCGCAGGTGGCGCGACCGCAGTCGCAGGCAGTGATTCGCTTTGCACACTCGTACTGTCGGCTGGACTTCCAGCGCCCGGCGTCGGCGTGGGCGGCGGCGCAGGCGCTTCAACGGCCTGCTCGATCTGGCGTTGACGATGCGCCTTGTAAACCGCATCGCCAGCCATGAGCGCGGCCACCAGTACCACTCCGACGAGTATCAGGAGACTTCGATTGACCCGCGATGCCGGCTCGCTGGAACGCGGAACGAACCCCGGGTCGAACGCGGGCTGTGCCGCAATCGGCATCGCCTCTCCGCCGATAGTCGCGCCCTGCCCCGCAACCGCCGGCGATCCTGCGACCTGCGACAATGCATTGCGAAACGCATCCGCCGACTGAAATCGTTGCCCCGGCTCTTTCGCAATCGACATCATGATGATGTCATTCAGCGCCTTGGGAATCGTCGGCACAACTTCGATCGGCTGCCGCGGGATTTCCTTAACTTGCGCCTGCATGATCGAAAAGTTGCTGGTCGCGCTGAACATTCGCTGGCCGGTCACCATCTGGTACAACGACACGCCGACCGAGTACAGGTCAGAGCGTTCGTCCGTCGGTTGTGACTGCACCTGCTCCGGCGACGAGTAGTCGAGCGACCCCAGCGTCATCCCGGTCATCGTCAATCCGATTTCATCCGCCGAACGCGCCAAGCCGAAGTCCATCAACTTCACCACGCCTTGCGGCGTCAGCATCATGTTCCCGGGCTTAATGTCGCGATGAATTACGTGCTTGCCATGTGCGTAGCTCAAGGCCGCCAGCGCCTGGTCAGTGTAATTGAGAGCCTCGTCAGTTGAGAACCGCCCTGCCTCTAAACGATCGGCCAGCGTGACGCCCTCAACGTATTCCATGATCATGGCGAACTGGTCGCCGGAGCTGAACGCGGTGCGAAGCGCGGCAATGTTGGGATGATCGAGCCCGGCGAGCGTCTTGATTTCGCGCATGAAGCGGGCCACAAACTCGCTGCGGTCCGCCAGGTCAGGCAGCAGCAGCTTCATGGCCTCGACGCGCCCGGTGAGCACGTTGCGCACCTGGTAAACCTTGCCCATGCCGCCGCGGCCCAATTCGCGGATGATTTCGTAGTCGCCGATGCGCTGAGGCGTGTTTTCGCTCATGACGAGACCTCCTTCCGACGGCAGAGGCGCACTTCCAGGACCCTGCAATTCAATGGAGCATACACCCAAATCCGCCCGCAAAGCAGGGTCCTTGAAAATCACGCGAGCTGCGATTAAGCCTGACCCGGGAAGGCAACGGCCTTGAGGCGCGCCGTAAATCACGACCCCAATGAAACCACGTCAGTGCATCCCCTGCACAGCCGCCGTCCCATCCGACCACTTGCCCACCACGACCATAAAAATAGTCACCCGTTCTTCAGGATCATTCGCCGCAATAATCGGAGAGCCCGGCAGGTCGGCTCCCCAGCTTTTCGCCACGTCGCCCGCAACATAAAACATCAGGTGTGGATGCCAGTTCTTGCCCTCATCGTTCAAATACTGCTGCTTCGACATCATGTAGACCATCGCTCCCGGCTCCAGCGCGGGCAGATCCTTCTTATCCAACGCCGATGCGGTCGCCGCCACGATCTCTGCCTTCGATTTTCCCGCCAGCGCCAGTTTCGTTTTCATCAGGAAAATCGGCGCAAACGTCCTTGCGGCTGCCTGATTGAAACAATGCGGGGCCCGCACTTTTGGATTCCAGAACTCAGGACTATCCGTGGCCGCGCCCCATGACCGCTCCACGAGGCACAGAAAGCCATTCGTGCCCTTCACGGCGGTCGTGTAGCCCTTCGGTCCCAGCACCATCACTTCGGCTCCGTCTGAGATCGACGCCGGAGCGGCGCTGCGGGCCAGCGCAATTTCAGAACTCGCGTCGGGAGTCAAATACTGATCCAGCGGAGCCATTGCGCGATACGAAGCCTTCTTAGGCTGCGCTGGCGCCTGGCAGAATGCTCCGGGCAAGGCAACCTGCACAAGCAATGCCAAGGTGATTAGCTTGATGAGTTTCTGCTGCATGGAACTCTCCTTCCCGCGATCACTCCCGTCGTGCACTCTACGCTTAGCGCTGAGCGATTCCGAAATAGATGTCCCTGACAAGCCAACTGTTAATCAAATTGGACAAGGAACAGCCGCAGGAATGCGTACGGCTTGGCGATTTCTCGCCAGCTATCTTGGATACACCGAGGATTTTCACCTACGGCTGCCGCGGCGGCCCGATCAGCGGCGTCTTCACCGGCTTCGCCATTCCATAAAAGACCACCACGCCCTGCCCCGCACCTTGGGTTTGTAGTGCTTCATCAACCTTGCCGAAGGCATCCGTGGGGTTCTGCCAGTTATTAGTAACCCAGACATCTCCTGCGGGACCGATG
The DNA here is from genome assembly GCA_963751155.1 of uncultured Acidobacteriaceae bacterium. Classification (GTDB taxonomy): domain Bacteria; phylum Acidobacteriota; class Terriglobia; order Terriglobales; family Acidobacteriaceae; genus DASRAA01. The sequence continues at coordinate 52,150 of CAVVTL010000001.1, forward strand.
CCAAGGTCAACCTGCAACTGCAAACCACCGCCGACGTAGCCACCGGGAGGCGAAATGGCTTGACCCGTCTTTACGCCGGGCGGGCAATGCTCGGTGCGGAAGCCGCACAGCTCTACGATTCCAGCCGACCAGCTGCTGAAGTTGGGGATCCAGATGTTGTCGTTGCCATCGACGGTAGTCGTCCAAGGCGCCGAGATGCCATTGCCAAATACCGGAGAGAACGGCGCCTCGGTGCCGTCAGGGCGCAACACCGTGATGCTGCCGCCCGACTCGTATCCGGGCGATTGCGCGGCCAGGGCAGGAACCAGCACCCTGGTCGCTCTTTCTCCAGCATCGGTAATGCCATCGAAATCGAACTTGAACGCGGCCAGCATTTCGGCAAACTTCACTGCGCCCCGGGGCGAACTGCCCAATTTGTTGGAGATCCAGACATTCCCCTGGCTGTCCACGGCGAGACCGCTGGCGGAGTATCCCACCTTGAAGGTTTCGACTTTGCTGGGATCGGATGCGGGGAAACGGACCACGTGGTCCGCGATGGCATTCGTGACCCAAATGCGGTCCTGCTGATCAATGGCGAGAGCGAACGGCCCGACGAGCTTACAAGGGTTCTTCAGCGGATCGCCGGTCTTGTTCTGACAGAAAAACTGCACCTTCGACGGATCGCCCTGCGGAAGCTTCACGATCTGGCCCTTGAGCAGGTCGAGGGCCCAGATATCTCCGCTCGGCGTGGCGATGATGCCCTGCATCTGGCTGATCTGGCGGTTGAAGTTCCAGCCTTCCGGCGGCGAGAGCGGCTTGCCGTTCTTGTCGAACTTGGTAATGTTCTGGCCGGTAAAGCTGGTGGGCCACGCATTGTCCTGCGCGTCGAGGGTCAAGCCGAAGCCGGGGCCCGCGATACCTCCGCCCCGGAAGCCCAAGAGGACTGGGCGAAAGCGGTTTACCGTTGGGAGCGAACTTGCTGAGACCGCCGGTCCAGGAAGCGTCCTGATTCTGCGCTCCGACCGTGAAGTTGTCGGCGACCCAGACATTGCCTTCGCTGTCGATCATCAGCTTGCCGCCTCCGCTGACGCCTCCGCCGCGTGAACTTAAGCGGAAACACAAAGGCGCTGGGAGCAAACGTTAGATACGGAAGGTAAGGCGCATCCCGCATGAGCTTGCCGGGAGTTCCCGGCTTAGGCAGCGGATAAAACTCATTGAGCAGCGCGAAAATCTTGTCGGGGTTGTGCCAGGGGAAGAACGCGACCACCTCCGTAGCCAGCAAGGTGTCTGGCGGAGCGCCTCCGCTGGGAGGCGTGGCTGCCGCGAAAAATTGGCTGCACGCATCCGGCTTCACTCGCGTGATGCAACCGGCCATCACGTCAGCCAGCGTGCCAAAGTTGGCCATGGTCGGCGTCTGCGCGCTGTTAAGGCCGTCCAGAATAGTTGGCCCCCAGCTACCGGTTTCGAGATCGACAAAGTTGGGCACGTTGCCCGCGGCAATCCGCAGTTGAAGCGCCGAGCCCTTAATCGTCGTGTTGTCGATGAGCTGCCCGTGCGTCACCACCGATGCAATCGTGGTGAACTCATCGATCGTGACCCGCGCCGGTGGCTTGCTGCCAACAACCGTTAGCAGCACAATCGCCGGATTGTTGCCCGCTGCCTTGTTCGCAGCAGGAACGCCACCCGCGGCGATGAGGTAAAGGCTGGCGTCCGCAGCTGCGGTCCCTTGGACCGAAAAATTGCCATTGGCGTCGGTCTTGGTCTGAGCGAGTTGCTTCGGTGCGCTTGCGCTCGCAGCCCACAGCGTAACTGTCGATTGCGCGATGGGCGCGCCTCCGCCCATCACTTGGCCTTTTACGTCGGCGCCGAAGGCCGGCGTCGCCGGGAGCATGCCAGAGATGGCAAGGGTAACAAGCGTCAGCTTTACAGCGATTGTCTTACAGTGCATTCCTTTTCTCCTTCGGGCTAGCGATCAGTGCCGCCGCGATGACAGTAGGCGCAACAAGGCCTGTGTCCCACATCTCCTGTGGCCCATATTTGCCTTCTTTTGGCAAATGTGGGGGGTTTTCCAACCGCCGCCGCATTCTTCCCATTTCGGGAAATTTGGTTACCTTCGTAACGTTGACCTCAACATTTTCCCTTCATTCCATCCCAACCATCCCTTAGTCTGGCGTAATGACCCCTGCGGAGGTCTCCATGAATTCGCCTTTGATCATCCGTCTCTGCCGTCACACTTTTTCCGACGGCCACCACTGCCAAGGCCCCGCCGTCCGAGGACGCGCCTGCTGTCGCCATCATCTCGACGCCTGCGCCCGCTTTCATAATATGGCACGAGCTCGCCGGCTCGCCGGCATCCCTCGGATTCGCGTCCCCGTGAACCGCCGCGACCTCGCCTTGAACCGCGCTGAAGTCCTCCGCGTCGTGAACTCCGGCTGTGTCGATTTCGCCACAGCCCGTCTGATGCTCTGGGCCATGGATCTCACCGCCGCCACCCTCCCCGCCGAGCCGCCGACACGCCCGCGCCTCGCCAGTAACCCCAATGTTTTCTATTATGTACATGTAAAGCCTTTGTTTTCCCGAAGCTGTGCCGAAAACCACTCGCAAGCGCCTGATAACACAAGGGGGAGAGAGGAGGGGGTGCACTGTGAACAAACGCGACCCCGCTTGCGCTCGCTTCCAAGGCTTTACGAAACTCGCACTTCGCTTTGTACGGCTGGAAAAAAAGCTGCGAATGTGAGCGCTGGAGGCGCGGAATAATCTAACCCAGCACGTAGCCCCGCGTCGCGGGGCGAAGTGCTGGGTTGAATGGGAAGATTTATCGCAGTGCCGTAGGCACGGCAGCGTTTCGCGACAGCCGCTTCCGTGCGAAATACACGAACACCGGAATGCCCGAAAGGATAAGAACGCAGCCGTAGATG
>CAVVTL010000002.1:0-102596 GCA_963751155.1 uncultured Acidobacteriaceae bacterium
CGCACGGTTTCGCGCAATTGCCGGAGATCCAAAACAAAACGAGCGCACAACATAAGCAAGAACTGCGTACCATGACTGCACACAACGCGTCGCAATTGCGCGGCGCGAGTGTCGCAACTTGTCCGTCGTTTTTGGCGCAAAGCTGGCAGACGTCAGGGGGTAGTCGTCCGCTAAGATATTCATCCCATGGGGGTTGTCACGTACGCCGACACTGCTATGGTACGAAATGACACGCCTTTGGCCGGGCAATCTGTTTAATCTGTCGGGTCGGCGGGAATTTTCAGCGGGTTCGCAGGACGTCTTCTAGGGTTACGATGGCTCCCGGGCGAACAGTCCGCAGTGGTGCGTCGAGGCGACTGTCGAGGAAATCCCGCAGGAGACCAAAGTATATTGCGCGTCTGGAACCCTCGAAGGACCGAACCAAGAACGACAGCAGGTCGTGGCTGGGAGCCAGATACAGGAAGCGGTCAACCAGCTTTTCGCCGTCAATCTCAGAGCTGATGCGCAGGTAGTCTTTCCGGGTCTTCGGCGTACGTTCGTATTCCAGCGCAAATTTCCGCTCGGTTCCGGCCACCCTTACGGTCACCACCGCGTCGTAGTCCTTGCAGTAGCACACGCTGGTCAGTTCGTTTTGTGAACGGATCTCCGTGTCTGAGATCCAATCGACCAGAATGGCAGAACGCTTCAGGGCCAAATGGATCTCGTTCAGGTCGATCGCGTGGTACACGGATCTTGGGAGCTTTCCATCTTTGGTGCGTGGTGTCGGACTGGTGTAGCACTCGCCTAACCCGATGACCTCCAACGCGCCCATGCCGGAAATGGAGTACACGTATCCGTCCGTCTTGAACGGAACGTCATCCCGGACGAGGTAGTTATGCTTCACCAGGCGAAGGACACGGTTGTTAAACGAGTGTCGAGACCAGGTGCGGTACTCCAGCCGCATGAAGTCGTAGAGTTGCCGGTGAGTGACGAACGTTGACCGCAGCACTCGTCGCAAGAGCGGATAATCCTGAGTCGGACTGAGCGCAATCGAACCTTTCCAATACCGCATGCCGTCTTCTCCTAACTGTTCCGGTACAAGGACGAGCCGCGCAAGCCAAGGTTGAAACCTTGCTACTCGCCTTTGAGTCGCCGGTTCTTCTGGCGTTCTGCGTGAAGTTGCTCCTGCAGGTTGTTGATGTGCTGGATTACCGCCGGGTCGGAATTGCGCAACTCGCCCGATTGGCCGGTACCGACGGTTGCACCTGGCTTAGAACTCACGCCGTCTAAACGCAAAGACATTTGAGCAAGGGTTCGCGCATTCGTCGCCAGTTCCGCTTTCGCTTTGTCTCTCTCCTGCATATAGAGGTCTCGCTCTTCGGCGGCGCGCTTTAACTTAGTCTTCAGTTCCTCCGTATCCGGATCGGCCGCAGGCAAAGCACGCCCCCCTGCTTCGGCCTCGAATCGCCCGATTGCAGCGTTCAATGTGCTGGTTGTATTTCTGGATCGCCTTCTCAGCGACATCCCGCGAGTAGAGATCGTGGTTGTACAGGTCCGTCATCATCTCCGCCGTGATCCACATGGCGCGACGGTGGTCGATCCATTGCTTGGTGTACAGCATGGCCATGACCAGCAGCGCAATCGTCGTGCCCAAGCTGTACTTGAAGTACGGGTTTCGCACGCTCGCATCCAGAAACACCTGTCGGCGTTCTTCGATCCACGCACCGTAATTGAAATTGCTTGGATTGAATTGCTTGAGCAGGAACTCGTACCAGGTATCATGGCGCTGGTACAACGGGTGCGCCGGTACAGCTTGACGTTGCCCTCGGGGTTGCGCCTGTCGTTGCCCGTGCGGCACGGCCTGGGATTGCGGCCGTTGCTGCGCTGTCACGGGAACGAAACTCATCAGCCCAGCCAATGCGAGGATGACTACTGTGAGCGTTCTCTTCTTTTGCATATCGACTTTCCTTGTCCACGACGAACAAGACTGTTCGTTGCCAGTCTGTACAAGCGTTTCGTACCCAACTGCTACATCTGTCTCAGCCATTGCGCGACTGCACGTGGGTCAAAGCGGACGGCTGTGCCGACTCGAAAACTGGGAAGCTTGTGGGCTTTCGCGAGTTTGTAAATCGTCACCTGGCTCACCTGCAGCAACTGCGCCAGGGTCTTTGCGGTGAGCGCGTGCACCATGTTTTCAAGTTGTTCGGGAAGAGATCGTGGAAAGTCAGCGCCAATGTCCAATCTCCGGACGTTTAGCTTTCGCCCGCCGACCCCGTTCCCGGCTGGAAGATGTGGACGCCCCACATCTAAAGCCCGTGCCGAATTGTGGTTAGTTTCGTAATCTTGCATTGCGGTCTTAGCTGCGTTTGAGCTTCCTCCTTATTAGTAGAGTGCCGTCGCGGCAACCGTCACCGGAGCCGTCGCCGGTAGAACTGTTTCTGTTCGCCTGTCGCCAGGGGTATCCATCTCGGTCTGCGCCAATTCCGAGCCGACCCTATGAGCAATGAATTCAGCTCCTACGGGCGAACGCAAAAAAGGCGCCTTTCCAGCGCTCTTGTTACCTTCGAATCGAGTATTAGTCAAACGGACGGGTAGCGTCCGGAGCCGTGGCAGTCGGGACTTTCAGGTGGATTTGACCGCAAGTTACAAGAGTGGACGATAGGATTTTGCCGAGCGCGTTCTCGCTGCAGGTTTCTGGCACTCGACCTGTGATGTTCGGCGGCTGGAATCTGGTGTCAGCAGCGTGAAAAGGTTTATTTCACCGATTACACTTTGGCTGTGCAACAGAATGAGTCTCGGCCCCGGAAGTCAGTCGCCTGCTGGCAGCCCGCGGGCCGAGCTGTCATTACTGGGCGTCGTTCGCGAGAGGCTCGCAAGATTTATTTCACCAATCGCACTTTGTCTAGGAACAAGGGTCTCTTGGCTTTTGATACCGGACGCCGGCATCTGTTGCCAATGGTCCCTTGGGGTTCCGTCGTCACATTTATTTCACCAGCCGCACTTTGTCTGGGAACAAGAGTCTCTTCGCTTTTAACCCCGGAAGCGTCCAACTCTTGCCAAATGGCCCTTGCATCGCCGTCGCCAACTTTATTTCACCAATCACACTTTGACTGGAATTTGGAGCGCTTTTCTGTTCCAGACGTCAGACGCCGACAGCCGACCCGAAAGCCGGCGTGTCGATACTGGGCGTTGTCCTCAGGTGCCCCGTTAGATCCGAGATCTTTGGCATCCGATAATTAATTAAGAAGTATTATTATCAGTGACTTACGGTGCTGTCGTGAAATGCGACCGGCAAAGCACCCCTGCTGTCACTTGCGGCGGCTGGGTTCCGTTCCTGAAGGAACTTGCCCGTAGCGGCCATACGATGAGCTTGGACATCTACGTATTGCTCAGCGCCAGAGATCGAGAACGCGACTCGATTGACCGGGATTGTATTTCCGTATCCTGGTTTACGGTTGTAGCGTTTTGTACACCTTGGGTATGCACAAAAGATGATTTATAAACTAGCCCTTAGTTTAGATTTGTGCTATTTTGTCAACCGTGGGTGTACAACATCAAGACAAGCTAAACTGGCTGCAGCGGGCACTGCCCGAGGGTCTGGTCGCCGACTCTGTCTGGCTGGAAAAGCACGGCTATTCCAGAAGCTTGCGGCAGAAATATGTCGCCCACGGCTGGCTCGACCAAATGGCACGCGGTGTCTATCGCAGGCCTGTCCCGAAGCCGCCAGCCAACGCTGGCCATGAAGCCTTAAGGTGGGAGCCCGTGGTGATCTCCCTTCAGACACTTTTGGATTGTCCGTTCACTGTTGGCGGCCGGACGGCTCTGGAACTACAGGGATTCGCGCATTATCTGTCGTCCTCTAGACACCACCGAGAAGTCCACCTCTACGGTACCGGCAAACCGCCGGGATGGGTGTTCAAGCTGGAGTCTAGATGAGCCCGTTCGTCTTTCACAACGCGAGAAAGCTCTTCAAAACCGAAGCCGGGCGTCCGCGCAGGAAGAAGAGCGAGAGCGACTCCGGCAGCGATCTTCTGAATAGCAGCTACATACGGCAACCGTGGGGTCAATGGGAATGGCCGCTGACTATGTCGTCGCCGGAGCGAGCGATTCTTGAACTGCTCGACGAGGTTCCGGAGCGTGAGACCTTTCATCAGGCGGACGTTCTGATGGAGGGGCTCCGCAATCTCAGCTCGCGGCGACTTCAAACGTTGCTTGTCGCCTGCCGTAACGTAAAAGTGAAGCGCCTGTTCCTGTGGTTCGCCGAGCGGCACCAGCACGCCTGGCTGAAGAAGTTGAACCGGAAGGATATCGACCTCGGGCGCGGAAAACGAATGCTCGTGCGAGGCGGCAAGCTGGACCCGACCTTCAACATCACTGTTCCGGAGTCTATCGATGGCGGTGAATGAAGCCTATCGGAGACAGGTGGCGCGGCTCGATATCTCAGTCGAGTACAAGCCGGGGGTTCGAGGGAATGGTCAACGAACTGGTGCCGCTCGATGAACTTCTGCGTGCGCGTGAGGATCTCATTGACGAAATTGTCGGAAAAGCACTTGCGCTCCTTGATTTCGGTCAAACATGGCGAGCCAGACACCACGAATTTGCGACTGTCTGACTTCGTTTTTTATTCGCCCCACAGACGCACTGACACTTCTACAGGCGTAAAAATATATGATGTATTATAATATTAACTTAGAATAGCATATGACATCTGAATGGCAGCATTATAGTATGCTTTAGTAGCGGGCCTTGGTTAACCGACATTGAACAGAAAAGTACTATAATCGCTAATTGCAGTGAAATTCAAGCTCAGACGGCATAACTATATGACCGAAAGTGTATTTGAACGACAATTCAAGGACCGCTTGGAATCGGGCAAGCTGACGCCTGCGGGAGTCCGCGCTCGGACCATCACCTTGCATCCGCTGTTCGAGAATCCGGACTCGCGATCCGAAGTGGACGCAGTTGTGGAATTCTCGTTTGATCACCTCCCCAACAGGGTTGTTAAAGCCGTAATTGAATTTAAGACGCGCCTGACTCCCATGGTGCTAGAAGGAGCGATTCATCAGATACTCCGATACCGCAACGAGCTTCGAAAGACGGACCGGTCCGAGGACATTTATCCGATGTTGGCGGCTCCCTACGTGTCCGAATCAGTCCAACAGAGATGTAAGGAAGTCGGGGTCGGCTATATAGACCTGAACGGGACGTTCGCGATCATTCACAAGGACGTATATGTTGATGTCGTTCGACCCGCGACTGAGTTCAAGAACCCACAAGGCATCAAGAACATCTTCTCCGGGAGATCGCGGCGAGTGCTCAGGGTTATGCTTGCCCACCCGTACGTTCCGTTTAAGCTTTCCGATCTTGCATCGAAGGCCGCTGTCAGCGTGGGCCAGGTTTATCAGGTAACAAATCGTCTTCAGGAGCAGGGCTATCTGGAGCGCACACCTCAGGGACGACACATTGTCCGTCCTCGTAAACTGCTCAGAGATTTCGCACAACAACTGAAGTCCGACTACGTCACGAACCGCAAAGTCGTGCAAGCATTCTCAGAGCTTCCGCCCAAGAACGTCACTGATTCCGTAACCGAGCTGTGTGTTCGACGCGGCATTCAATTCGCGTTCACGTTAGCCAGCGGTCTGGAACCGAACGAACGCAATGTGCGGCAGGATCTAACTGCTGTATACGTTGATGTTCCAGCGGCAGAGTTGCAAGTTGAGCTTCGACTCGAAATGGTTGGGCGGGGCGCTAACGTGATCATCATGACGCCGCCAGAAGCGGACAACACAACCTCAGGTGGAGTGTTTTATGATCGGCGAACCTTGTCCAATGGGCTGGTCGGCGTAAATCCCGTTCAACTCTACATTGACTTCGCAATACAAGGCGGCAGAGGGGAGGAACAAGCCGAATTCCTTTTGGAGCACTCCCTAGGATTTCCCGAATGACAATTCACTCGATCGATGTAACGAAGGATCTGCCCGAAAGCCGAGAGCGTGCGGTGCTGCTTGAGATGCTCAAAGTCGTGCCATTGCTCAAGGCCGAGGGAGTCGACGCTGTCATTTGCGGCGGGTGGGTTCCGTTTCTGAAAGAACTTGCACGCAACTGCCGTAGCGACCATACGATGAGCTTGGACATCGACGTATTGCTCAGAGCGAGGGCTCGAGAACGCGACTCGATTGACCGGCTCAAGTATCTGCTTTCCGACCCACTCAATTTCGAACGAAGTAGCAGCACTTCGTTCCGCTATGAAAAGAGCGTCGATGGCAATCTGGTGGAACTCGATCTGCTTGCAGACCTGCCTCGTGCAAGAGAAGACGAGTCTGTGCTCAGGGTTTACGGCTCAACGACTTCACTGGATTTGTGCCTTGTAGACGGCGCAGAGAATCTGGATGATCATGTCGAGACAATCCAAATTTCCTACCGGGACGCTGAGAAGGTTGAAACGTTCGAAGTGAGTGTGCCCGACTGCGTCGGTTTCCTCATGCTGAAAACCGAAGTCTGCGGATATCGCGAAAAAACGAAAGACCCCTACGACATCTACTACTACTGCCGATACTCAGAGGACACTACTGTGATCAGGCAAACCCTTGCCCAGTTCATGGACCAGCCCGCCATACAGAAGACAGTCGCTTCGCTTCGTAAGATGTTTTCGCACGAGGACTCGAAATGGGTCGAGATGATCCTCGATCATATGGAAATCGTAGAACTCGATGATCGCGATCAGGAAGCCCGTATGGTCGCTCGGACCATGGGTCGAGTCTTCGAAGGTCTGATCAAGTAGCGTCGATCACGGAACTCGCAGCGGCTTATTGAACTGGGTGGAGTGACGGTGATCGCTCGGGAGCCTGGACAGAGAACAACCGATTCCGCTGGCCTGTTTTGAGGTGATCGCTGTTGACCAACTTTGAAGCAACGACCGAGGGTATGTCCGGTCATCGATTCCCATCGCTATTCTCAAAACAGACTCCGACAGTTGATCCGGATTGCTCCTAACCAAACATCGCGTTGACCTTTTCTCGCACGGCCTGGCTTCGGTTTGGCTTCAGGTAGCGCATGGTGCTTTCCATGTCGGAATGCCCCATCCAAAGCTGCACCGTTCGCAGATCTACGCCGCCCCACAGCGCCCAGGTGGCAAACGTTGCGCGGAACTTGTGCAGCCAGAAGTCGTCGGGGTTTAGCTTCGCGCGCTGTGCGACCATTTTGCAGGCATCAAGGAAGTCCAGCTTCGGTTTCCCGCCGGCTGTCGAGAACAAGAGAGAACAGCCCGGGTCGCAGTTCGCCTTCCATTTCTTCAATGCCTTTACAAGCTTGTTCGGGATGGGAATCTCGCGGCCTTTGTATGCTTTTGGCGAGAAGCCGTACTCGCGTTTATAGCGGACAGCTACGACTCCACGGTTGAGGTTAAGATCGGGCCACGTGGTGTGCATCACTTCCTGCTCCCGCATGCCGGTCATCAGAAAGAACTCAAACCACAGGCGCTCGTCCTCATCGCATGCAGCAAAGAATTTGTCGAGGTCTTCGCGCTCGTAGATTTCAGGTTCGTCCTCAACGTAACGGGGCCAGTCGTTCTTGCTGGCCAGGCCGCCAATGCGATTGGCCTTAAGAAAGGACATCACATTCTCGAACTTGTTGTAGACGGTGCGCGGCTGGAGTTTTTTCACGTCGCGCAGGAAAGCTGAAAAGCGGAGCAAATCTTGCCGCTCAATTCCCGTGACGCGAGTTTTGTTGCAGGATTCGAGAAAGTACTCAAGGGCCTTCTTGTAGGCAGCATACGTCTTCGGCTTCTTGCTGATCCTGACGTCCTCCAGGTAGCCGGCAACGGCCTCGGCCAACGACAGACCGTCGTCCTGGTCCTCATCGACCAGCTTAATGCCTGCGGCCTTGCTGCCCAGAATCTGTTGCTGGCGATGGCGTCTTGCTGCGGCGGCGCTGGCGTCCCGTCCGACGGACTGCCGAACGCGTTTGCCGCCTTCGCGCCATTCGAGATAATAGGCGCCCTCGGGGTGGCGCTGTTCTTTGCCGCCTATGAGGACGTAATCGGGTTTGACCCGGCCGTTAGCCGATATGACGACCGGACAGAATCGCAGACCCTGGGGAGTTTTGATGCGCTTGGTGAGATTGACTTCTTTGTTCACTTGACGGCAACCTTCGGTTTTCGGTATCACCGAAGGTATCACAGTCTGTCAAGTTATTCAAAACAAAGGATACTGGCGGAGAGGGGGGGATTCGAACCCCCGGTACAGCTTTTGACCGTACAACGGTTTAGCAAACCGCCGCCTTCAGCCACTCGGCCACCTCTCCGGATAAGGCGGGTGAACAGGCCCGCAAATTGCGGGTTGCCTGATTATAGCAGCCAATCGCGCTCGCTCGGCTCTGAATACCGCAGAACACTCTGGCCGGACACCGAGGGTATCGCTACTGCGCGGCTTGCTAGACTGAAGGAACACGCACAATTGCACTGCCGGAGCATGCTTCTGATACGGCCTGCAGTGATGTTGTATCGCGCCAGATGGGACTAAAGTTCTTGGAGAACTCGGCGCTTTGCCGGGCAGCGAGACCGAGATGAGGATTCCGGGCACCCGATGAACGACATTTCCACATCTTCCTCCCCAAGCGAGACACGCGAGCGAGTTGCGCGGGCGCGGCGGATCGTCATCAAGGTCGGAACCAACGTGGTGATGCGCGATGACGGGCGGCTTGCGCTGAGCCAGCTCTACGGCATCGCGGAATCGGTGGCCCGCCTGCGGCAGCAAGGGCGCGACGTGCTCATGGTCTCGTCCGGCGCGGTCGGTCTGGGCATGGAGCGCATCGGCCTGGCCCAGCGTCCGACCGAGCTGTCGCAGATCCAGGCCTGCGCGGCCATCGGACAGAGCCGCCTGATGGCGATCTATGACGACGCGTTCGACAAGCTGGGCTGCCGTACCGCGCAAGTACTGCTGACGGAAGACGACTTCCGCGATGCCGAGCGTTACAGCAACCTGCGCTCTACTCTCGCTTCCCTGCTCGCGATGGGCGTAATTCCCGTCATCAACGAGAACGACACCGTTTCCACCGTTGAGTTGGACCATCCGACCGACCAGGCTGGACGAGAGCGGGTCTTCGGCGACAACGACAAGCTTTCGGCGCTGGTGATGACGCACGTTGATGCCGACCTGCTGCTCCTGCTTTCGGACGTGGATGGTTTGTACAATGGCGACCCTTCGGCAGATGACGCCGAACTGATCTCGGAGGTAGCCGCCATCAACGAAGAAGTGCGGAACTTCGCGCACGGGAAGAACGGGCGCGGACGAGGCGGCATGGCGAGCAAACTGGAAGCGGCGCGCATTGCCACTGAGGCGAACGGGCTGGCAATCATCGCCAACGGCCGCATGCCAAACGTGATCGAACGAGTCTGCGCAGGCGAAGAGGTGGGCACGCTGTTTCTCCCGCGGGGTCCGCAGTGAGTCACAGTTCGCCGATAAGGTCGGTGGCTGAAGGCGGCAAGGCAGCATCGCGCAAGCTGGCAGCGATAACTTCCGAACAGCGAAACGCCGCGATCCGCGCTGCAGCCGAGGCCATCGAGTGCGCCAAGCCACGACTCCTCGAGGCCAACGCGAGAGACCTGAAAGTCGGGAACGAGTTGGTCGCTCGTGGGGAGGTTACATCTGCAACTCTTGAGCGGCTTCGGCTGACTGACGAAAAAATCCAGGAGATGGCGGCCTCCATGCTGGCGGTGGCAGATCTGGCGGACCCGGTTGGTCGCGTGCTGCAACGCACCGAGCTCGATTCCGGACTGGTGCTGGAGAAGATCAGCTGTCCTCTGGGACTGCTGGCCGTCATCTTTGAGGCACGCCCCGACGCGGTCACGCAAATCAGCTCGCTGGCGTTGAAGTCGGGCAACGCCGTGATCCTCAAGGCTGGCCGCGAGGTCGAGCACACGGCAACAGCGTTGGTCGAAATTATCCGGGAGTCGCTGTCCCAGTCTGCAGTTCCGCCGGATGCTGTCACCCTGGTCACCGGCCGCGAAGCGGTGCGGGAATTGCTCGACATGCCCGACCTGATCGACATGGTGATACCGCGCGGGTCGAAGCAACTGGTTGAGTTCATTCAGAGCAACACGCGCATACCCGTGCTCGGGCACGCGGAAGGCATTTGCCATGTTTACGTGGATGCCGCCGCAGATCTGTCCATGGCCCTTGAAATCATTGACGACGCCAAGACGGATTATCCAGCGGCGTGCAATGCGGCGGAGACCGTGCTGGTTCATTCGGAGATCGCACACGCATTTCTCCCGCTGCTCGCCGAGCGGATGAAAGCGAAGCACGTAACTCTGCGCGGCTGCGAAAAGACGCGAGCGATTCTCGGTGATGGCCCCGTCGAAGCTGTCGGTGAAAACGAGTGGCACCGAGAGTACTCCGACCTGGTGATGGCGGTGAAAGTCGTGGCGTCGATGGAAGAAGCCATCGAGCACATTCACCGGTATGGGTCGTCGCATACCGAGACCATCGTGACGAACAACCGTGCGGCGGCCGAAGAGTTCCTGGCGCGGGTGGATGCCGCGGGCGTCTTCCATAATGCCTCGACCCGTTTTGCCGACGGCTTCCGCTACGGATTTGGGGCCGAGGTGGGCATCTCGACCAGCAAGCTGCATGCCCGCGGGCCGGTGGGGCTGGAAGGATTGACCACCTATAAATATGTGCTGAGAGGCTCCGGACAACTGGCCGGCGACTACCACGGGGCCAACGCCAAGCCGTTTACCCATAAGCAGCTGCCGAACCATTAACGCAATAACAGATTCCAGAAGCAGCCGCATCCTGGAGACAGCATCAGCTAGAGCCGTGCGCGCGCGGTCGATGGCAAAATGAGGCTGGGTGCGCTGGAAGTCGGGGTACCCCCCTCCCCCCTGTGTATTTACAAAATCCTCATTACAAAGGACTTGCGGATGACATGGCGGGCAAAATATTGAACCCATTGGACTTAGAGGCAAAGTCGTCAAAACAAGAGAGTTATGAGGGACTTTGCGGAGGCGGAGCGAGGAGTCGGCGGGAAGAGGGGCGAAAAATCGAGAGTGCACAGGACCCGTCATGGGTCGAAACTCCTGCCGAGGAGGAGGAATAATCCGGTTGGTGCCTCGTGGGGCGACAACTCTCCCTCATCCTTCCGTGCGAAGGTTAGGACAGGTTGGAAGCGGTGTATAGGACGTGGGTCACGGAGGAGTGTGATAAGGCAGTGGATAGTGGTTAGTGGATAGTGGTTAGAGAAAGCGCGGCGACCGGACTTGGGGGCCTGAACGGAGAATTGATCACGCCTACGGTGCCGTCAGGACGGTCTGGTTGGGATCGAGAGCGATGTGCTTGACGCCGGGCGGCACGGGAAGAGTGAGGCGGGTCTCTGCGCCGACGGCAAAGACGCGGCCGAGGTAGACCTTGTTATCTCCGACAAATCCATATACCGGAACGCTGGTGACCAGATCCTCGGGTGCATCCAATTGGCGGACGGTTGCCGTCACGGTGGACTTGGCCGATGCGGCGGAGAAGCGCACGTCCTTCACTTCGAACCGTGGAAGGACGGTGCCGTTCACCCAGCCATCGAAAAACCAGTCGAGCGAGCGGCGGTTTTCAAACCAAAGCGACCGGGGGAGCACGGCCTCGAGTTCGGCCTCGAAGTCAGCGTTGGTGATTTCCTTGCCCTGGTACTTGTCGTAGATGGAGCGCAGTACCCCGAGGAAGACTGCATCGGACCCGGCCGGATCGGCACTGGTCCGCGACGCGTCGCGAAACATCTGGCGCAACATGTGGAGGAGCCAGGTGCCGCGGCCGTAGGTGATGATTTCGTATCCCGAGGGGAATTTGTAGGATGACAGTCGAACGCCCAGGGTCACGGGGCCGGCTTCGACATTCTTGAGCCCGTCTTTCGATGTGCTCGCCAGCAGCTGGCGGTAGGTCTGCAGCATGAGGTGGGCGTCTGCGGGGCGCTGTTTTTCCAGAAGCAGCAACGAAACACAGTTCGAAAGGGCCTCCATCAACCACTGTTCGTGGTAGCTGGCCCAGGAGACGCGGTCACCAAACCACTGATGGGCGATTTCATGGGGCAACATGACCTCGCCGTAGAGCACGTTGTCAGCGGCGCTGATGTGCAGTGCGGTCCGCTGCTCGGGCGTCAGGTAAACATAACTGGAAAGGAAAATGATGCCCGGCCAGCCTTGACTATCGCTCCCGGGGCGCTGGGTGAGAGCCAGAGAGCGAAAAGGGTACGGACCCAGAATCTTCTCAAGCGCCGTAACGGTGGTGGCGGCCCGCTGGGCCAGAGGAATTTCGCTGACGGGGTTCGGTGGGGCAGAGGCAGGTGCAGGGGCGGCTACTGCCTCGGGTGAGATCATACCCTCAGGCGAGATCCTGGGCGAAACGCCAGCAGCAGAAAGCGATGGCCGGGCGGACAGAATTTTGTCTTCGACGCCAGCGGCGGCATAAGAGATGACCTCAACATCGCCGGCCGAGGCCGTGGCCTGGGAATAGCGACCGAGGTTGAAACCTGCAATCGGGATGGCGCCATCACTGACCCAATGTCCGATGGCATTGGCGCCGTCCTGCTGCAAACCCACACGGGTGCCAGAGGCCGCGAGGGTGTACACGCGCGGAAAACGAAAGGTGATGTCGTACGTCGCCATGGCGATCCCGAGGTTGGGATACCAGGTGCCACGCGCGCCGACATAAAACAAGCCGTCACCAGCGTCGGAGAGCACCGGACCCGCATAGGTGAACTTGAGCTGAATTCGCTGTCCTGCCAGTAGCGGATGGGGAAAGACCACGGCAACCAGGTCGTTGCCGCGCCTGGCGAGCTGGCTGCCCGGGATGGTTTCGTTCTGGATGAACTCCAGCGGCTGTCCGTCCATTTCGACCGATTTCAAGAGGAGGTAGCGCGATAACTCGAAGAGCACGATACGCGGTCCGGACAGGCCGGCGACACCTTCCAGCACGGCGTCGGCGGAAAGGTCCAGCGACGATTCAATGGCGGCGTCAATCTTGCAGTGGCTGACATTGAAGACGTCGCGGGTCCAGACTGGTCCGGTGGAACCGTGAGATTGCGAACCGGCGGGCTGGGCCTGCCGGACGGACCGCATCCGAAAGCTCATCCACAGGTCGTAGTATGGCTGGTCGTTGACCATCTTGATCTGGCCGACGTTGATTTGTTCGGGAGCCCGGGTGTCAAAGTACACATCGAATGCGCCGAGGCGGGGCGAGCCGACCCGGGCGTTCAGCATGCGGTCGATCGGGGGTGGCCCGGCATCCGCCTTGGGCTCGATCGGGCCACTGGTGAAGCTGATGGCCAGACGCATGGCGTCGTGCGCAGCCAACTGGCGGACCATCGTGTCGGTCCGGGCGACAAATTCAGCGCCATCCTGATAAGGACGCAGATACTGCTGAAGATCGGCGGCAGTGTCGTCGTTGAAGCGCAAATAGACGGACGTAAAATGCTCGTCGAGGACACCCAGCCCGGTGAACAGGCCCAGGGAGGCGCGCTCCCGGCGATCGGGAGGCCGTACCAGCACCTCGCCGTCGCCCTCGAAGTAGGCTCCGGTAATGCGGCCCGCAACGGTTTGGGTGAAGGCGATGACCCCGTCATTCAGCCAGAGATGGACGTCTTCACGATCGATGACGGCTTCCCGGATTTTGTAAACCTTCTGGGGATCGAGGCCGACCTCACGCAAGGAGCGGTAGAGCGGCAGCACCGGGCCGGAGGTCAAGGGCAGAGACTGCCCTGCGGCAGGCACGCCCACGCCGCAGGCGAGGCACAATGTGAAGAGCGCCGTTGGCCAAAACGAAATGTGCCGCCGTGTCATTGAAATCGCCCGATTCCACAGTGCACGAGCGCCACTAGTTTATGCCAAACGTGTTCCTAGGAAGACGAGCCGTGCGAACGTGCGGTTGGAAGCGCAGGGGGCTGCGCTTGCGGGGCCCGGGGGAAAGCGCTGTGGGAGTCATTTGGGCGGGTTACGAAAGTAGTAGTCCGCCGAAGCACGGAGCGCGAAAATCCGGTTCGTTTTTGAAAGTTGCAGGTACAATGTAGAAAGCGTTCCTATGTGTTCCAGTTAAGCCCACGGTGCGTGTAGGTGTGCCTGATTAGGTTATTGATGAAGAAATCGGTACTTTTTTTCTCGTTGTCAGTCACTCTTAGCGGCTCGCTGCTGTTCGGCCAACAAGCGCAATCGGCGCTGCCCCCCGGGACAGTTCCGCCTGCAGTTGTTCCGCCGGCTACGACCCAGGCGAGTGATGCCACGGTGGTCGAAGAGATCATTGTGCGCATCAATAACAACATTATTTCGCTGTCGGACCTGAAGCGCAGCCAGGACCAACTGGCCGCGGAACAGAGCAAGCCGGATCCGAATGTTCCTGCGGACTCGCAAGCCAAGTCGCAGGACCTGCTGCGGGACCTGATTGACGCGAAATTGCTGGCGCAAAAGGCCAACGAGCTTGGCATCAGCGCCGACACCGACGTTATCAAGCGGCTCGACGATCTCCGTAAACAGATGCACGCGGATTCCATGGAAGATTTGGAAAAAGCGGCGCAGGCGCAGGGCGTGTCTTTCGAGGAATTCAAACAGAACATGAAGGACACGATTCTGACCCAGAAGGTCATCCAACAGGAAGTGGGCGCGCACATCAGCGTGACGCAACAGGAGATTCAGGACTTTTACAACCAGCACAAAGAAGAGATGCAGCGGCCGGAGACGGTCCGATTGAGCGAAATCCTGGTGTCGACCCAGCCGACGGCAGCCGCTACTCCGGGGGGACAGTCACAGCCATCGAGCGAAGACGTAGTTGCCAAGGCGAAGGCGGGCGCGGACGCTATTTATGCCCAGTTGCAGAAGGGCGCCAAATTTGACGATTTGGCGAAGTCACTGTCGGCCGGGCCGACGGCAGCCCAGGGCGGCGACCTGGAATACTTCAAGAAGGGCACCCTGTCGAAGCAACTCGAAGACCAGGTCTTTTCGTTGAAGGCCGGGCAATACACCGAGCCCATCCGCACCAATCAGGGTTGGGTGATCCTGAAGGTGACCGAGCACATCTCCGAAGGGGTTCCGCCGCTGAAAGAAGTGGAACCGATGATTCAGGAGCGGCTCTACATGACGAAGATGCAGCCGGCGCTTCGGGAATACCTCACGAAACTGCGCGAGGATGCCTACATCGACATCAAACCTGGATACGTGGACACAGGCGCGAGCCCGAATGAGACCAAACCGGTGTACACTACGGCGTCTTCGGCAGATGATGCGAAGAAACCCAAGAAAAAGAAAAAGTTCGTAGTGTTCTAGACATTCCGGTCTGCGGACAAAAAGGCGCACCGCAGTGCGCCTTTTGCTTTTTCGCTCCGCCTGACTGGTTGACCGGGAATGGTGATTTGCGCAACCGGCGGTAGCGGGTTGCTGTACGATAAGCCTTCGTACGGGCTTTCCGTCGCAGTGAAACGCCCCGAGGACCGACCATGAAAGACTTCTACCTCCGCGACTGCCAGCAGCACGAAAATCAGGCCGTGACGTCGAATTTCGTGGTCGCTTCCAAGCAGGTCAAGACCAAGAAGAACGGCGAGCCTTACCTGTCACTCGCCCTTGCCGACCGCACCGGCCAGGTGCAGGCCAACATGTGGGACAACGTTGCCGACGCCCTGAACGCGTTCGAGCAGGACGATTTCGTCAAGATCAAGGGCACGGTGCAGAAGTACAACGGGCGCTGGCAGCTTACCGTCCATAAAGTACGCAAGCTGGCAGAGAACGAAATCGATCACGCTGACTATCTGCCGAAAACATCGAAGGACATCGACCAGTTGTGGCGCACACTGGGCGAGTTCGTGGACAGCTTGCAGAATCCCTGGCTCAAGCGGCTGGTGCAGGATTTCATGGCTGACGAGGCCATCGCCACTGCGTATAAGAACGCTCCCGCGGCCAAGACACTGCATCATGCGTTCGTGGGCGGATTGCTGGACCACGTGGTGTCGCTGTTTACCGTCTGCGACCTCACTTCGCGGAACTATCCGCAGGTGAACCGCGACCTGCTGCTGACCGGCGCGTTCCTGCACGATATCGGCAAGATCCACGAACTGGCCTACCAGCGGTCGATCTCGTACACCACGAAAGGACAGTTGCTGGGCCACATGATCATCGAGCTCGAAATGCTCCATGAGAAGCTCGCGCAGATTACGGGCTTTCCGGAGGAGCTGAAAATCCTGATCGAGCACCTCATCATCAGCCATCACGGGCAATATGAGTTCGGCTCGCCCAAGCTGCCGATGTTTCCCGAGGCGCTGATGCTGCACTACCTCGACGACCTCGACTCGAAGATGGAGAGCATGCGGGCGCAGTTCGAGCGGGAGAGCGAAGTGGAGACCGCCTGGACCAGCTACAATCCCTCGCTCGCACGGCCGCTGCTGAATACGCAAAAGTTCCTGGAGAAAGGGCTGGCAACAGCGGCACAGCCCACAGCGGCCGAGTCGGCGGCCGAGGAGCTGTTCGCGGAAACGGACAAAGTGCCGGATGCCGCAGATGCCGCGACCAAGGCAGACCCGGGCGGCGGTCTAGACGCACTGCAACAGAAGTTCGCTCGGAACAAACCGACTCCTGTGGGGGCGAAGACGGAGTAGGCGCTTCGTCGGTCCGCCGCACATGCTGGATCTCAGGCAATTCGAGTATTTGTCGTTCGATTGCTACGGAACCCTTATCGATTGGGAGTCCGGCATCCTGGGCTATCTTCGCCCGCTGCTGCAAAGCAAGGGCGTAAGCGTCACTCCGGGAGGCATCCTCAACCTGTATTCGGAGTTTGAGCCGCATCAACAGCAGCCGCCCTATCGTAGCTATCGCGAGGTGCTCGCTGGAGTCGTGCGTGACTTCGCTGCTCATTTCGATTTTGTGGTATCGGATGAAGAGGCCGACGGACTCGCTGATTCGATCGGCGACTGGCAGGCATTTCCGGATACGGCGGGCGCGCTGCAAGGGCTGCGGTCGCGTTACAAGCTGGCGGTACTATCGAACATTGATGACGACTTGTTTGCGCTAACGGCTGGCAAGCTGGGTGTCGATCTTGACTTAGTGGTGACGGCCCAGCAGGTCCGGAGCTACAAGCCTTCGTTGCGAAACTTCGAGAAGCTCCTGGAGGAATTGCCGGTCGAAAAATCCCGGCTATTGCACGTGGCTGAGAGCTTGTACCACGATGTGGTACCTGCCCATTTGCTCGGCATCGCTACCGTCTGGGTGAACCGGCGGCAAAACAAGCCGGCTGCCGCGACCAAGCTGGTGGCAGCGCAGCCTGACCTCGAAGTTCCAACCGTCGGGGCGCTGGCTGCATTCGCCGCGAGCGAGTCAGGCATCCAATAATCATGGCGGGCATGACGAACAGTTTCGACGGCCTTAGCAACCAAGAGATCCTCCGCTACTCGCGGCATGTCATTCTGCCCGAGGTCGGCATGGAGGGCCAGCTCAGGCTCAAGCGGGCAAAGGTCTTATGCGTCGGCGCGGGAGGGCTGGGCTCGCCGCTGAGCCTTTACCTGGCTGCCGCCGGTGTCGGCACGCTCGGCATCGTGGACTTCGACATCGTGGACCTCAGCAACCTGCAGCGGCAAGTCATTCACGGCACGTCGGACGTTGGCCGCAAGAAACTCGACTCGGCGGAGGAGAGGCTGCGCGAGATCAACCCGAACGTCGAGATTCGCAAGTTCGAGACGCGATTAACGAGTGCGAATGCCCTCGAGTTGTTTCGCGAGTTCGACATCATAGCGGACGGAACGGATAACTTCCCCACCCGGTATCTGGTGAACGACGCGTGCGTGCTCACCGGCAAGCCGAACGTGTACGGGTCGGTCTTCCGATTTGAGGGGCAAGCGAGCGTCTTCGCGGCAAAAGACGGTCCGTGTTACCGCTGTCTCTATCCCGAGCCGCCGCCGCCGGGATTGGTTCCGTCATGTGCGGAAGGCGGCGTGCTGGGCATTCTGCCGGGGTTGATCGGCGTCATCCAGGCCACCGAGACCATCAAGCTCATTCTCGGCACGGGCGAGCCGCTGATTGGGCGTTTGCTGCTGGTGGACTCGCTGGCCATGCGCTTTCGCGAGTTGAAACTGCGCAAGAACGCCGATTGCCCGGTGTGCGGCACGAACCCGACTGTGCGAGAACTCATCGACTACAATGAGTTTTGCGGCGTTCGCGGAGAAGAAGCGGCCGCACCTACCACCATGACAGACATGACCGTTGAAGAACTGAAGCAGCGCCTCGACCGGGGGGATGACCTTTTCGTGCTCGATGTGCGCGAGCCAAATGAATTCCAAATCTGCAACCTCGGCGGGCACCTTATCCCGCTGAATGATCTGCCGAAGCGGGTTGGCGAGCTCGACGCCAGCCGCGAGATCGTCGTCCACTGCAAGGTGGGCGGACGCAGCGCTAAAGCGGCGGAGTTCCTCAGACAGTCGGGGTTCAGCCGGGTACACAACCTGGCCGGAGGCATCAACGCCTGGGCCGAGCGGGTCGATCCGAAGATGCCTAAGTACTGAACTTCGGCTGTCAGTTGCCGGCCGCCCGGGGCAGCAGGCTGCTATCGTGTTCGAAGACCAGAGGAACGATGCGCCACGGAATATTGCCAGTGATTTGCGCCGTAGTCCTGATGACCGCCGCCCATGCCCAGCAAAGCCATTGGGCGACGCCCGACGACAAAACCGCGCAGTACATGATCGACATGGAGCGCAAATGGGCCGAGGGAGTGTGTACGAATAACGGAGTTATCTCCGAGTTGCTGGCCGACGATTTCCAGGGAACGAGCACCAAGGGCGAGCGCTACAACAAAGCCGATGAGCTACGCGATGAGAAAGGCCCACACTCGGCGCACGGCTGCGCGCTCGATGAGGCCAAGGTGCGCTTCTTCGGCGAAGACGTAGCAATTATTTATGGCAGCGAGCACGCCATCGGTAAAGACAAGTCCCATCCGGAGGCGAAACAGTGCCAGGTGTGGACCGATACCTGGTTGAAGCGCGATGGCAAGTGGCAGATTGCCGCTGCGCAGGACAACAAGGTGGAGTGCAAATAGGTGTAATGGCGCATTCGTAGACAGGAATCCCGGGTTAGCCCAAACGAAGGGCGAACCCGGGGCACCGAGCACCGTGCTACCATGCCTCCGTGTTCAATTTTGGCAAACCGAAAACAGCCGGCGACTGGATCGTGCATGTCGCGGGAGCCGTCGTCGCATTACTCCTCGTGTGGTGGATGTTACGGGTGTATGTCCTGTAATCTCTCGCGGGCTGGCGTCCACGGCAGGACAACAAGATGTCGCTCTGCGGGCGGGAGGCGGCACGTTCCATATTTATGGCACATGTGCATAATACTGGCATGAAGCAGCAGTCCGTGCGTACGACAGTGGACATACCCACCCCTCTCTATCGCAAGCTAAAGGAGCAAGCTGCCGCCCAGGGGCGGTCCGTCCGTGAGTTGCTGCTGGCTGGGGCGAGGACGGTGCTGCTTCAGGGACAGCGCGCGCGTGCGAATCGCGTCCGGTTTCCGCTGATCTCGTCCGAGGGTCCGATGGTGGATCTGACCAACGAGCAGATCTATGAACACATCGAATTTCCTTGATGCGAATGTTTGGCTGGCCCTTTTGTGGAGCCGTCATGCGCACTCTAAACGAGCCGGATTATGGTTCGAGGATGCCTGCGAGGAGCAGTTCTTTTTCTGCCGTATCACACAGTTGACAGTACTGCGGCTGCTGACCACGCAAGCCATCATGGGGGCCGATACCCGAAGCATATCGCAAGCCTGGGGGTTATGGGACCGCATTTGGGAAGACGACCGCTTTATATTTCTGGCGGAACCCGAAGGGATCGAAAGCGAGTTCCGGTCGCGCTCGCAGTCACTGAGCGCTTCGCCCAAGGTCTGGGCCGATGCATATCTATTGGCCTTCGCGACGGTGGCAGGCTTGAAACTCGTTACCTTCGACCGCGCTCTGGCTGCGCAAGGTGCGGGAGTGCTGATTTTGTGATGAGATGCCAGCTGGCTTCAGACAGGACGAAGATTGATTGTGGGTTGGCCGTTTCTGTCTTCGGGAAGTATCTGCGGCTGAGCGATTGAGACAGGCGCTGCATGCTAAAATTTAAGGGAAAGTCTGCGGGAGTAGTGTGTTTTGATTGAGCTAGCTCCGTCGATTTTGTCGGCCGATTTTGCCCATTTGGCGGATGCCGTCGATGCCGCCATCGCGGGCGGGGCAACGCTGATCCATTGCGACGTGATGGATGGGCATTTCGTGCCGAACATCACGATTGGCCCGCTGGTCGTAGCTGCACTGCGGAAGTTGGTGAAGGTTCCGCTGGACTGCCACCTGATGATCGAGAATGCCGACGAGTACATTCCGGCGTTTGCCGATGCCGGGGCGAACTGGATTTCGGTGCATCAGGAGGCCTGCGTCCACCTCAACCGCACGCTGGAGCTGATTCGGAGCCACGGCTGCAAGCCGGGAGTGGTGCTGAATCCGGCGACGCCGGTGCAGACGCTGGGCGAGGTGCTGGACCTGGTGGACCACGTGCTGATCATGTCGGTGAACCCAGGTTTCGGCGGACAGAGGTTTATCCCGAGCACGCTGGAAAAAGTCCGCAAGCTGGCGACTATGCGGACCGCCAAGGGTTTGAACTTCCGTATCGAGATGGACGGCGGCATCGACCTGGAAACCATCGGGGCGGCGGTGAAGGCCGGGGTGGAGATTTTTGTAGCGGGCAATGCCGTGTTCTGGCACGGCGACCCGACGGTCAATGTGGAAGAACTGCTGAAGGCCGCGCATGACGCGACCATGGTTCGCGTCTAATTCGTGAAAGCTGGAACAAGCTACAAAGGTGGTAAGGATGTTTCGTCGCGCACTCTTACTGGGATTGATGGCCAGTACCATCGTGTTCGCCGGCTGCACCAACAAGAAAGTCGTCAACCCGATCGCCAACGTCAATTCCAAGCAGCCCGACAAGGTGCTCTACGACCGCGCGATGGACGCGATGAAGCACAACAAGTTCGACGTGGCGCGACTCAGCTTGCAGACGCTGATCAATACGTATCCGGACTCGGAATACGTGGCGCGAGCCAAGCTGGCGATCGGCGACTCGTGGTACGCCGAGGGCGGATCGGCCGCGATGGCGCAGGCGGAAAGCGAATACAAGGACTTCATCACCTTCTTCCCCAACATGACGGAGGCGAGTGAAGCGCAGATGAAGATCGCCAACATCCATTACAACGAGATGGAGAAGGCGGACCGCGACTACACCCACGCCAAGCGGGCCGAGGAAGAGTACCGGCAGTTGATCATGCAGTTCCCCGACAGCCCGCTGGTTCCGGAGGCGAAGAAGAAGCTGCTGGCGGTGCAGGAGGTGCTGGCGGAACGCGAGTACATGATCGCGCACTTCTACTACATGCGGGAGGCGTGGCCGGCGGCAATTGCGCGCTTCAAGTCGTTGATCGACACGTATCCGCTGTACAGCGGCGCCGATGACGCGCTGTTCGAGATGGGCAACGCCTACGAGAAAGAGGCGGACCTGCTGCGGAGGTCGAAGATCACGGAGGCGGCCAAGGCTGGGCTCATCAAGCCGTACAACGACAAGGCGGCGGCGGCCTACGATCAGATCCTGACCCGCTATCCGGAAGAAGACCGGGCCGCCGATGCCCGCAAGCAGTTGCAGGAGATGGGCAGACCGATTCCCAAGGCCACGCCGGAAGCGATCGCCCAGAACAAGAAGGAACAGGAAAGCCGAGGGTCGCTCAGCACCTACGACAAGATGATGCTCAACTTCAAGACGAGGGCCGGACGTAACGGCGGCGACCCAGGTGGGCGAGCCGACGCTGGTGGATCCGAAGCAGGCGAGCGCTCCAGAGATTGTGCGGGCGGCAACGGCGAGCGTGATGTCGGCCTTGACGGCAGCTACCAAAGGCACGGCGACACCGGGAACGGGAACAGCGCCACCGCCGGAAACGGGGAGGCACCACGCTCGGATGCGGGCCGCGGCGTTCGGCCACGCGGCCACGGAGATGGCGCCGACAACCGGAACGACAGCCAACACCGGGCGTCGAGATGGTCAACAAGCCGGCGGCACTCCGGAGACGGGCATTCAGGAACTGGGGAATGACCTAACGCCGCCGCGAGCAGCACTCCCGACGGAGGACAGCACCGCCGTTGCCGCCGACGCAGGTGAATGACGCGCCCACGGCCGCCGCGCCGAGCAGTACGCCGGCATCGACGACGCAGCGAGCCAGCCCTGCGGCTCCAGCCGATACCAACAACGAAAGTTCGTCGAAAAAGAAGAAGAAAAAACACCTGTTCCCGTTCTAGATGGAGCTTATCGGAAACGAGTTGCCGAGGCCGCCTTTCATCGGGCGGCCTCGAGGTTTTGCGCGCGTTCTTCGGCGGCCGCAATCCTGTAATATCAAAGGAGTAAACCGTCATTTTACGAACGGACCCGCATGCCTCACGAACTTCCCAAGGCCTACGAACCCGGAGCCATTGAACCCCGCTGGGCGAGCTACTGGGTCGAGGAAAAATTGTTCCACGTGGAAACCCCGGCGGCTGATTCGAAGCAGCCGGTGTTCACCCTGACCCTGCCGCCGCCGAACGTCACCGGGCGTCTGCACATGGGCCACATGCTGAACCAGACGGAGATGGACATCATCGTCCGGTGGCACCGAATGCGCGGGTTTGTGACGCTGTGGCTGCCGGGCACCGACCATGCCGGCATCGCGACCCAGATGATGGTGGAGCGGCAACTGGCGGCCGAGGGCAAGAACCGGCGGGACATGACGCGCGAGGCGTTCATCGAGCGGGTGTGGGACTGGAAGAAACACTACGGCGGCGCGATCCTGGACCAGATGAAGCGGCTGGGCGCGTCGGTGGACTGGTCGCGCGAGTTCTTCACCATGAGCGACGAGCTGTCGCACGCGGTGCGCGAGGCGTTCGTCCGGCTGCATGAAGAAGGGCTGATTTATCGCGGGAAGTACATCGTCAACTGGTGTCCGCGGTGCATTACGGCGGTGTCGGACCTCGAGGTTGTTCACGAGGAGACGCAGGGCAAGATTTACGAGCTTCGCTATCCGGTGGTGGGCAGTCCGGGCGAGTTCATCGTGGTGGCGACGACGCGGCCGGAGACGATGCTGGGCGATACGGCGGTGGCGGTGAATTCCGCCGACGAGCGTTACAAGCACCTGCACGGCAAGAAGGTGCTGCTGCCGCTGATGAATCGGGAGATTCCGATCATCACCGACGACATTCTGGCGAATCCGGAGTTCGGGACGGGCGCGGTGAAGGTGACGCCGTCGCACGATCCCAACGATTTCGAAGCCGGGCTGCGCAATGCACTGCCGCAGATCGACGTGATGAACGAAGTGGCGCAGATGAATGCGAACGCCGGGCCGTATGCCGGGCTCGATCGCTTCGAGGCGCGGCAGAAAGTGCTGGAAGACCTGGAGAAGGGCGGCTTCCTGGTCGGCGCGAAGGATTACGTGGTGCCGCTGGGCAAGTGCGACCGCTGCAAGACGATCATCGAGCCGCGGCTTTCGACGCAGTGGTTCGTGAAGATCCAGCCGCTGGCGGACCGCGCGATTGAAGTGGTGGAGAAGGGCGAGATCAAGTTCGTCCCGGAGAACTACTCGAAGACGTACTTCGAGTGGATGCGCAATATCCACGACTGGTGCATCTCGCGGCAGTTGTGGTGGGGACATCGCATTCCGGCGTGGTACTGCAAGGACTGCGGCGAGATTATTGTGGCGCGGGAGACGCCGGCGACGTGCACGAAGTGTGGCAGCAGCAAGCTGGAGCAGGACACCGACGTGCTCGACACGTGGTTCTCGTCGGGATTGCTGCCGTGTTCGGGACTGGGCTGGCCGAATAGCCACGCCGGAGCTCGAAGCGTTCTATCCGACGTCGCTGCTGCTCACGGGGTTCGACATTCTGTTCTTCTGGGTGGCGCGCATGATCATGATGAACTGCCACTTCATGCGCGATCACAAGCACGGCGACGTGCCGTTCAAGACGGTGTACATCCACGCGCTGGTGCGCGACGCCGACCGGCAGAAGATGTCGAAGACCAAGGGCAACGTGCTCGATCCGATTGAGATCATCGAGCGCTACGGCACGGATGCGGTGCGGTTCACGCTGGCGTCGATGGCGGCGCCCGGAACTGACATTGCGTTTTCGGAAGAACAGACGGACGGCTATCGCAAGTTTGCCAACAAGATCTGGAACGCGTCGCGGCTGCTGTTCATGAACGTGGACCGGGCGCAGGAGGCGGGCGTGTGGTCGCTGGCGGAGTTCGATGCGCACGCGACGGATTTCGCGACGAAGGGCATTGCCGGGCTTCAGCACCGCGACGCTGGAAGACCGCTGGATTCTGTCGCGCTTCAACCGGGTGGCCGGCAGAGGTGCACGACGCGCTCGACGCGTACCGCTTCCACGAGGCGGCGCACGTGGTCTATCACTTTTTCTGGGACGAGTACTGCGACTGGTACCTGGAGCTGATCAAGGCGCGGCTGGCGTCGAGCGATCGCGAAGAGGCGCGGGCGGCGTACGGGAACCTGATCGGCATCTTTGAGGCTGCGTTGCGGATGCTGTCGCCGTTCATGCCGTTTATCACGGAAGAAATCTGGCACGCGGTGTATGACGGGAATCCGCCGAAGAAGTCGATCGCGCTGGCGGCGTATCCGCAGAGCAACCCGGCGCAGGTGGATACCGCGGCCGAAACCGAGATGGCGATCCTGCAGGACCTGATCGTGGCGGTGCGAAACATTCGCGCTGAGCTGAAGATCGAGCCCAAGCAGAAGCTGACGATCGAAATCCATGCAGGGGATGAGATTCGTAACCTGATTGAGCGCGACCGGTCTTCGCTGGAACGCATGGCGAACGTGGAGTCGGTGACGTTCGTGGAGCAGTCGCTGGCCAACGCCGCCGGAGCACGCAGCACGGCGCGGTTCGACGTGCGAGTGATTTACGAGCGCAAGATCGATGTGGCAGCGGAGCGCGAGCGGCTGAACAAGGATCTGGCCAAGATGACTGGCGAGATGGAGCGACGCCACGCGCAGCTTGCGAACGAAGAATTTCTCGCCAAGGCGCCGGAAAAGGTCGTAATGGGTTCCGAAGCAGCGCGAAGGCGAGTTGGAAGTATTGATCGCCAAGACCAAGTCGGCGCTGGCGGAATTGGGCTAGGCGCCTCGCAAGGAACTGAGGAACCACCGTGGATTGGAACAGCCGTCGAGTCACCGCCATCCTGGAAGCCGCGCTGCAGGAAGACCGCGCCACCAGCGACGCCACCACGTACGCCTGCATTGACGTGAACCAGCGCGCGTCGGCGACGATCCTCGCCAAGCAGGAATGCGTGCTGGCCGGACTGGGCTGCGTCGACGCGAGTGCTCGACGTGTTTGCCACGCTCGACGGAACAGTGACTTCGCATCCGGAACGTGACGGTGAATTCCGAAATCTTCGACGGCATGCGGCTGCGCAAAGGACAAGTCCATCGCCGTGATCGTGCATAATGCGCGGGTGATTCTCTCGTGCGAGCGGGTGATCCTGAACATCCTGCAACGCATGAGCGGCATCGCGACACTTACACGGCGTACGTGGACGCGGTGGCCGGGACTGGCGCAACGATTCTCGATACGCGCAAGACGGCACCTGGCCTGCGCGTGCTCGACAAGTGGGCGGTGCGCTGCGGCGGCGGGACGAACCATCGGCTCGACCTCAGCGACGGCGTGCTCATCAAGAACAACCACATCACGCTCGCTGGCGGCGTGGTTCCGGCGTTGGAGCGGGCGGTGCGAAATCGCCGGGGCAACCAGGTGATCGAGATTGAAGTGCGGTCGCTCGACGAACTCAAGCTGGCCCTCGAACACGGGGCCGAGGCTGTGCTGCTGGACAACATGACGCCGGAGCAGATTCGGCAGTGCGTGGAGTATGTCGCGAGGCTTGACGGAAAGGTTCCGCTGGAGGCCTCGGGCGGCATCACGCTGGAGAACGTGCGCGCGTATGCCGAGGCGGGGGTGAACTTTATCTCGGTCGGCGCGCTGACACATTCGGTAGCGGCGGTGGATTTGAGTATGCGGTTCGCAACGGTGTAGGCGATACGCTCTCTTCGCTCATTGCGAACCAAAAGCAGAACACGCTATGGATGAAGCCCTTCCTCCGTTGAAGCCGTTACATCCCGAATCGGGGTTGGTGGCCGGCAAACTGGCGGCTTTCGAGAAGCTACTCAGCGAAACTGTCATTGCTTCGCTGCTGCCCGGCCGCGAAAACTGCCTCAAGGCACGGCCCGACGGGACTATACTCGAGGGCAACCATCGCATCCACGTCCTGAGAAAGCGCGGCGTGGATGTTGACAAGCTGCCGCGTGAAATCGCAGTGCGGACGGAACTCTGATGGCGACAAACCTCTACTGGATAACTGGACCCTGGATGGGCAAGCTGGCGGTCGCAGCCCGTCCGCGCGGAGGCGACTGGCTGGATGACGAACTAACCGGCTGGCGGAACGCGGGCGTGAAGACCGTTTTGTCATTACTCACCCCAGACGAGGAAAGGGACCTTGACCTCGCGTCTGAGTCCCAGGCAGCGCGGCAGGCAGGATTGCAGTACCTCGCGCTGCCCATCCCCGATCGCCAGGTTCCATCTTCCCCGTCGGAAGCCGCACCTGTTTTGGACAAGCTTGATGCAGCGTTGGCATCGGGCCAGAATGTGGTCGTCCACTGCCGCCAGGGGGTCGGGCGGTCTGGAATGATCGCGGCGTGCATGCTCGTCCTGCGCGGCGCAGACCCCGCTTCGGCGGTTGTCGCTGTGGAGCACGCTCGCGGCACGACCGTCCCGGAAACTCCCGAGCAGCGCCACTGGATTGATCTTTTCGCGTCCAATCTCACGAGCGCCAAGTAATCGCCCGGCGACCGCACCCTGTTCAACCTCGCGTTCTACGCGCATAATTCTCCTATCGTCAGGACTGGTCCAACTCGAATGGAGACACCGTCGCCTGAGGGGCTGACCGACGCCCGCCTGGGGCGCATCGTGCGCCTGTTGAGCGGGAACGCGACGCTGGTCATCAGCGGAACGCGCATCGCTGAGGAGTTGGGCACGACGCGGTCGGAGGTTTGGCGGGCTATCCAGCATCTGCGTGAGCTGGGAGTGCAGATCACCGGGCATCCGGCATCGGGCTACCAGCTTGAATCGGTCGCGGACCTTCTGCTGCCGGACATCGTGGGGCCGATGGTTCACGGGACGATCTTTGCCTCGCGCATCCATCACTACTTCCGCATCGGCTCGACCAACGCCGCCGCCATGGAAGCTGCCTCAAAGGGGGAAGCCGAGGGCGCGGTGTTTTTCGCAGAACAGCAGACGGCCGGGCGCGGGCGCGGGGGCAATAGCTGGGAGTCGGCGCGCGTCCGACGGAATTTACTGTTCGGTCGTGCTGCGTCCGCAGCTCTCTCCGGCAGATGCGCTGTTGCTGTCGCTGATCGCGGGCATCGCCGTCGCCGAAGCGGTGGAACACACGACGGGCCTGCATCCGGACCTGCGCTGGCCCAACGACGTGCTGCTGGAGGAGCGTAAGTTCTGCGGCATCCTGACGGAGATGAATGCCGAGGCCACGCGCGTGCGGTACGTCGTGGTGGGCATCGGCATCAACGTGAACCAGGCTTCGTTTCCCGCCGAACTGGAGCCGATTGCGACGTCGCTGCGGCTCGCGGCGGGGCACGAGTGGTCGCGGGTGCAGGTGGCTGCGGCTCTGCTAAAATCGCTCGACACTTGGTATCGCAAGCTCACGGGCGGCGGCATGGACGCGCGCGCTGCCATCTTTGAGCAGTTTGAAGAGCGGTCGTCGTTTGCACGCTCGCGACTCGTCCACGTGGAGGAGGAAGGCGGCTACGAGGGCGTCACGGAGGGACTCGACAGCCGCGGGTTTCTGCTGGTACGCACCGATGGCGGCCTGCGCACGGTGCTGTCCGGCGGAGTTCGCGCGGTCCCAGGTCACGGAAGATAAATCATGCTACTTGTGGTGGATGTCGGAAATACCAACACGGTGCTCGGCGTCTTCGAACGCAGCACCCAGGAAAGCGCTGCCGGGCGAGTTCGAAAGCTCATTGCGCACTGGCGCGTGAGCACGAACAAGTCGCAGACGGTGGATGAGTACGGCGTGCTGTTCCGCAATCTGTTCGCGATGAACGGCATCGAGGTGAGCGCGGTGCAGGGCATCGTGATTTCGTCGGTGGTGCCGCCGCTGGATTCGACGCTGCGCGAGGTGTGCGAGCGGTACTTCCAGTTCAAGCCGCTGTTCATCGAGCCCGGGGTGAAGACCGGCATGCCGGTGCATTACGACAACCCGGCCGAGGTGGGGGCCGACCGCATCGTCAACAGCGTGGCCGCGTTCGAGAAGTTCGGCGGGCCGTGCATCGTAGTGGACTTCGGCACCGCGACGACCTTCGACGTGGTCTCGCCCAAGGGCGAGTACATGGGTGGAGTCATTACGCCCGGCATCGGCATCTCGGCCGATGCGCTGTTTGAGCGCACCGCACGATTGCCGCGAGTGGACATTCGCAAGCCTCCGAGCGTGGTGGCCACCAACACGGTCAACAGCCTGCAGGCCGGACTGTATTACGGCTATCTCGGGTTGATTGACGGCATCCTGGAGCGGTTGATCGCGGAACTCGGCGGCGACGTGAAGGTGGTCGCGACCGGCGGGCTGGCTTCGCTGATGGGCAGCGGGTCAAAGTACATCCGCGAGGTCGATGACCTGCTGACGCTGGAAGGGTTGCGCATCATCTACGAACGCAATCAAACGCGCCGGCGTGGCGAACACGCCCACGCGGCAGCGGACTCCGCACCGGCTCGTCCACTTAAGAGAAGTTAAGGCTACACTCGTAGTGAGGCTACACGCGTCTTGAGGCACGCGGGTCTGCCAGCGCGGTCGCCGTGGAAAACTATTTCAACTATTTCACCGAGATCGAAGAGCACTTCCAGCGCCGACGCGGCGCACTGTCGTTGCTTTCGCCGCTCGACTGGGCGCTGATGGAGATCTGGAAGGACGCGGGCATTCCGCTGGAGGCGGTGATTCGCGGGATCGATGCCTCGTTCGACAAGTGGGAGCGGCGGCCGAAGCGCACACGCAAGATCAACGGCCTGGCCTACTGCGCGCAGGAAGTGCTGGCCGCAGCGGAGGAGATGAAAGAAGCGGCGGTGGGCGGCAAGCCGCCGCCAAAGAAAGTGCCGGGGCTGGAAACGGCGGCGGTGATTGGGTTTCTGCGCGGCAATGCGGAGGAGTTGGAGCGGGCTTCGCTGCCTGAGACGGCGGCCCAGACGGCGAGCTGAATGTGCGGCTGGGCTGCGTGAGGTGGCGGCATCGTTCGAAGTCGGCAACGCCGCCGCGGATGGAGGACGTCGAGCGGCGGATGACGGTGATGGAAGAGAAGCTGATCGCCGTCGATCTGTTGACGGGCACGCCCGAGTCTGCGTTGTTGCAGGTGCGAACCGAGGCCGATCGCGACCTGGCTCCGTACCGCAGCCGCATGACGGCGCCGCAGATTGAACAGCTCCACAAACAGTACGTGCAGAAGCGGTTGCTGGAACAGCATCAGCTTCCGCGGCTCAGCCTGTTTTACATGCAGTGAGTCCCACAACGTGGGACAAAGGAGACTATCTTGGAATTGCAGATTGAAAAGCTGGTGTACGGGGGCGATGGACTGGCGCGGCTCCCCGCCGATGAGCGCGGACGCGGCAAGGCGGTGTTTCTCCCGTTCGTGATTCCGGGCGAGCGGGTGGACGCTACGGTTACCCAGAGCCGCTCGGGCTTTTCGCGAGCGCAGCTCAATAAGGTGCTGGACGCCGTCGCCGGACCGGGTTGCGCCCGAGTGCCCGTACTTCGGCGCGCTGCGGCGGCTGCCAGTACCAGCACATCGACTACGCGGCGCAGTTGCGCTTCAAGGCAGAGATTCTGCGGGAGACGCTGCGACGCACGGCGAAGCTGGAGCTCGACCGGGAGATCGAGTTGCATCCGGCGGAGCCGTGGCACTACCGGAATCGCACGCGCGTGCATGTGAAGCACGAACCGTGCGTTTGCGCTCGGATACTTCCGCAACAACTCGCACGAGTTGCTGCCGGTGGAGAGTTGCCCGATCAGCTCGCCGCTGATCAACCAGGCGATTGCCGCGGTGTGGGAGCTTGGACGCGCGGGCTCGGCACCCGCTGCGCTGCACGGGTTGCAGTTCTTCGCCAACCACGACGACAGCAAGCTGCTGGTGGAGGTGTATGTTCGTCCGCAGACCGAGCGTCGTGACGCCGAGCCGTTCGCCGAAGGCGCTGATGGCTTCGCTGGCTCGCGATCGAGGGCGTCGCGATCTTCGCCACTTCGCCGGTGGACGACGAGACCCGGCAACTGGCGCCGCTGAGCGTCCGTCCACAATGAAGAACCGCTGGCGATTGGCCAGAATTACCTGACCTATCACGCCGCCGGACACGACTACCGGGTCAGCGCCGGCTCGTTCTTCCAGACCAACCGGTTCCTCGTCGACGAACTCGTCAAGGTCGCGACCGGCGCGGCCAAGGGCAAGACGGCGCTCGACCTCTACGCCGGGGTGGGGCTGTTCACGATGGCGCTGGCCGAGACGTTTCGACGAGGTGATCGCGGTCGAGGCCTCGCCTCACGCGGTCTGCCGACCTGAAGCACAACGCGCCGCGCAACGTGCGGCCCTCGCGCGCGACGACCGAGGAGTTTCTGGAGAAGCGGGGCGCGGGCCTCGACGGTTGAGTTTGTGCTGGTCGATCCGCCCCGGGCCGGACTGGGCGACAAGGCCACCGCGGCCCTGTGCCGCACCTCGGCCAAGCAGGTTACTTTAGTTTCTTGCGACCCCTCAACTTTGTCGCGCGACCTGAAACTGCTGCTAGAATCGGGCTTTAAGGTGGAGCAGGCGCACCTGTTCGACCTGTTTCCGCAGACCGCCCACATGGAGACGGTCTTGCACCTGGTGCGCTGATCCGCCACGGAGTTGAGTTATGTACGCGATCGCCATACTTCGTTACCGCAAGCCGCTGGAAGATGTTCTGAAGCACGTTGACTCGCACCGCGCCTATCTGGCGGGACTGAAACAGGAGGGGCTGCTGATCGCCTCCGGCCCGATCGTCCCGCGCAATGGCGGCATTCTGTTGTTGCGGGTCCCCGATGACGAAGCGCAGGCGACGCTCGACAGTATCCGCGACAACGATCCGTTCACGCGGTTCGGACTCGCGCAATATGAAATGTGGCCCTGGGCCCCGACGATTGGCACCGAGGACCTGGACCGCCTGTAAGCGGACTTGCCATCTTCCACTCCTCCCCCGGATGGAGCGCACGTCTCCGCGCGTGCGCCCACGCCTGTCTATTGCGGCGGCAAGGAACCCGTGTTCCTGGCGGCGGTCGCCTTCTCGGCAGGCATCCTTGCCGGCAATTTTGCCTGGCGCGCTCCACAGATCTGGCTGATCGCGTTCGTCGTTGCTGCAGCGGGAGTCTGCATGCTCTATCGCCGCGCGCCTTCGCTGGCGTTTCCCCTGGCGCTGCTGACTGCTCGTACCGCTTGGCGCTTTTTATCTGCAACTCTTTGACGCGGCGCAGGTCACGCCGCCCAACCTGGAGGCGTTCTCCACCGGCGAGGGCACGGTCGAAGTCACCGCGCACGTCACGCGCGAAGGCATCGTGCGCGACAGTCCCTACGGCGGCAAGCAGGAGTCGGTGGACGTGGAGACCGAAGAGCTTGTCGACCGGAGAGCACCATTTGGACGCGCCGGTCGGCATCCGGCTGACGATCTTCAGCAAGCGAGCCGGACGAAGAGGAGCGCGCAAGCTTCGGGCGCCGAATCGCCGCTGCCGGTGTACACCTACGGCGAGCGGCTGCGTATCGCGGCGAAGCTGCGCGCGCCGCGGAACTACGGCAATCCCGGCGCGCTCGATCTGGTGGGATATCTTGCGTCGCAAGGAATTCGCCTGACCGGCTCAGCCCGCGCGACGGAAGTCGAGGTTCTGCCGGGCTTCGCGGGAAGCCGCGTCGGGCTGTGGCGCAGCCAGGCGCGACGGAGCGTGCTGAACCACATCCAGCGGCTGTGGCCGGGAGAGCCGGGAGCGCTGATGCAGGCCATGCTCATCGGCGGGCGGGCGTTTTTCGGCCGCGAGCTGAAGACCAACTTCCAGCGCACCGGAACGTATCACATCCTCGTCGTCTCGGGCATCAACGTCGGCATACTTGCGTTCGCGTTCTTCTGGGCGCTGCGCTGGCTGCCCATGGGCGAGACCGCAGCCACGATTCTGACCATTCTGTTTTCGTGGGGCTACGCGTTTCTTGCCGATCTGGGGCCGCCGATCGTGCGCGCGACCATCACGCTGAGCATTTACCTGCTGACGCGATTGCTGTTTCGCGATCGCGCCGGACTGAATGCCCTCGGGATTGCCGCACTCGGCATCCTGGTGGCCGCGCCGCGAACGTTGTTTGAAGCCAGTTTTCAGCTCACATTTCTCTCGGTGATTGCGGTGGCGGGAATCGCAGTGCCCATCCTGCAGCGCACGCTGTACCCGTTGCAGCGCGCGCTGCGTAATCTCGACTCGCCTGCCTACGACTTCAGCCTGCCAACGCGCGCAGCGCAGTTTCGCTCGGACGTACGGCTGGTGCGGGAGTACCTGGCGCAAATCGTCGGACTGCGAGCGGCTACCGTCATGCTTCGCAAAGGTCTGGCCTTTGTGCTCGCCGCTGCGGAGCTGGTCTTCATCTCGTTCGTCATCGAGCTTTCGCTGGCGCTGCCGATGGCGTGGTACTTCCATCGCACGACCACGATGTCGCTGCCGGCCAACGTGCTGGTGATACCGCTGGCGAGCATTCTGATGCCGGCTGCCGTGCTCGGCGGTCGCGCTGTCGTATGTGTCGTTCTGGCTGGCGCAGCCTGGCCGCGCTGGTCGCTGGATACTCACTCGCGCTGCTCACCGGTACTATTCGGTTGATTGGACATTTCCGCATCTCTGACGTGCGGCTGCCCGTACCCGCTTTGGCCACGTGCCTCGTTGCCGGGTGCGCGCTGGGCCTGGCGCTGATGCTCGCGCGCCGAAGGCGGGCATGGGCTGGATTTGGGATCGCGGGACTGTTGGTGGCTGCGTTCGCCATCGTGTTCGTTCCGGCAAAGATGCAGTGGCGTCCCGGCGTATTGGAAGTTACCGCCATCGACGTCGGACAGGGAGACTCGCTGCTGATCGTGACTCCCGAGGGGAAGACACTGCTGCTGGATTCGGGCGGTGTGGGTGGCGGGCAGCCGTTCAGACTTCGACGTGGGCGAAGAGGTGGTGTCGCCGTACTTGTGGAGCCGCGGCATTCGGCGGCTCGATGCCGTAGCGATCTCGCATCCGCACTCTGATCACGTCGGCGGGATGCGCGCAGTCATCGCCAATTTCCGGCCTAAAGAGATCTGGTACGGTCTCGACTCTCCGACGCCGGAATTTGCAGAGGTGATGGCGGCAGCCCGGGAATTCGGACTCACTGCCCAGCCGCACATGGCGGGGGACGAATTTGCGTTTGGCGGGGTGCAGGTGCGGGTGCTCAACCCGCAGCCCGGCGCGCTCGCCGGCAATCGATTGCAGGACGACGAGTCCATGGTGCTGCACCTGCAATATGGGGAAACATCTGCACTTCTGGTGGGCGATTCGCACAAGCGAATCGAAGAAATCATGGTGGGCGAAAAGCCGCACGCCGACCTGCTCAAGATCGGTCATCACGGCAGCCTGACCTCCAGCACACCGGAGTTCCTGGCGGCCGTGGCGCCGCAATTCGCCGTGGTATCGGCAGGGTATTACAACTCGTTCCGGCATCCGCGGCCCGAGGTGATGCAGCGATTTGCCGAGCGGCAGATCCGCACGTATCGCACCGACCTGGCGGGAGCGGTTTCGTTCTATCTCGACGGCACTACGGTTTCGGCTCGGCCTGTTCCTCGCTGACCGCTTCGTCGGCATCGGTCGTGGGATGCTTGCTGAACGCCTCGATCATCGCAGCCGCCTGTTGCGCCTGGTCCTCGCGGACGACCACGATCACGCCGCCAACTCCGGGGTATATGTTCTGGGTCGCGTCCAGGCTTTGAACGTATGCGTCGATGCCCGCCGACTGCAACAAGCCTTGCACGACCATAGCCTCGGTTTCCTGTTCGGTATCAAAAACTTTGACCAGTTCCTCTGTCGGCTCCGGTTTGTCTGCCATACGTCCTCCGTGAATCGTGACTTTACGCTGTGAATACGGCATCGCATTTTGCGCTGGAAGCGATGTCATTTCGTTGTATGATGCCGCCACGTACAGCATTACCTGAGGGATGGCGGCCAACAATCAAATTGTAACCAACTTCGCCCGCTGCGTCCGGTCCGCACCGGCCGCGACGCGGGCCCCGTTCCAACGAGGAACTCCATGGACCAGCCTGCACCAAGCGAACCAGCTCCGCACGAACCAAGCCAGCTCAACTTCCAAGACCAGGAAGACGAACGCCGGAAGCTGCGTCGATTGCAGATCATGATGAGCATGGTGATGTCGGTCATCAGCCAGGACCCGGGCCTCTCGGTGGAAGAAGCGTCGGAGCTGGCGGCCAACGCCAAGCGCGCTGCCCTGGCGATGTTTCCCGACAAGGAGTTCGCCTACGACATCCTGTACAAGCCGCGACTGCAGCGCCTGATGACCGAGCGCTTCCGCCTGCAATAGCCCTGCTACTTGTCGATCGAAGCCAGATACACGGTCAGTGTGCCCCAGAACATGCGCGCCTGTATCTGCACCGGCAGGTGCCGTGCGTCATCGCTGTACCAGATGAGGATGCGCCCACGGTTTTTGAGCGCGCTGTAATCGCCCTCCGGGCCTACACGGATCGCCTGAAACGTTCCCGCAGGCGTCTTGACCTGCTCTTTGCCTTCCACGTGAGCGCGGATCGTCACTGTCTTGCCGCCGTCGTTCAAAGGAAGGCTGTAGGTCTGGCCCGGCTCCAGTGGCAGGCTGCCTACGTAGAAAATGCCCGACATCACGTCGGTAACACAGCCCGGAATGTCGTTCTCCGTCCGCTTCGACTGGCCGGTTTTGAGGTTCTTTTCTTGCAGCACCGACTTATGAGTCTTGTAATTAAAAGTGATGTCAGTATCGCGCCAATGCGAACCCTCTTCGGTGTGCTTCACCAATTTGTTGGAGCACAGAGTCTGGGCGTCGAAATGCGAGGTGAAGCGGTCTTGCACCCGGAAGAGCATGGCCACCACGCCGGTGGAGTCAGCGGTGCCGGTTACACGCTCCTGATTGCCCTCACGCTCGATGTGTAAGGTGGCGAGTCCGGCGGTCACGAAGTGATACTCCGCTTCGTAGCGCAGCGTCTGGCGCGGGAAATCATACCCCGGCCGCAGCGGGACGATCCGGGCCTCCGCGCTCACTACCGGTTGGGCGGACGGCTTCGCCTGCCCCCGGAGCCCGGGGGTTATCGCAGCAACGGCCAGCAGCAGAAAGAATGCAAAAAAACGAGTCGAGAACTTCACCATGTATGAGAAAACCAGATCATCTTCACAACAAGGGCCGCCAACATTGCGGCGGCCCCGATTAGTGCATTGTACTCGCGATGCTTCAGGTAAAGCGCGCGCGCGAACCCTGCGGTCAGGCCGCTGAGCCACACCGTCCGCGGCAACAGCCGCGGAACCCGTTGCGCGTAGGCGTCATACTCAGCAAAGCGCGCGCGCAGGAAAGCCTCTTCCGAGTGGATCACCGGAACATAAATCGCCGTGAAAAGC
Organism: uncultured Acidobacteriaceae bacterium; assembly: GCA_963751155.1. Taxonomy (GTDB): domain Bacteria; phylum Acidobacteriota; class Terriglobia; order Terriglobales; family Acidobacteriaceae; genus DASRAA01. The sequence continues at coordinate 35,719 of CAVVTL010000002.1, forward strand.
AGCACGATGCCCACCGCCACCCAGATGTCGCGCGCGGCAATCGCAAAGCCAATCGCGATGATGATCGAGCCGAGGTACAGCGGGTTGCGGCAGTAGGCATACGGACCTGTCGTTGCCAGCTCTTCGTTCTTCTTGACGTGTCCGGAAGCCATGGCCCGGACGAACACGCCCAGCACCGCGACACCGCCGCCAACTGCGAGTGAGATCCAGTCGGGACGCGCCCGCCAGAAATAGAACGCGGCAAACAGAAATCCCAAGGGCACCCGAATACGGCGCGCGACGCGGCTCCACGAGACTCCGCTTTGAGGTGAAGCGTTAGCCATGCTGTTCCTTGAGCAGCGAATCCGCCGCCGCAATAACCCGTTCAGCCGTAATCGCCAGCAAGCCGGCATCGGGGTCGCTCACGTGCGAGAGGCTGTCGACGCTCTCGGGATTGCGCAACACCACCGACCGAGTGCCGTAGGGCCCGTTTCGGTCGGGGCGAGTCGGTCCGAACAACGCCACGACTGGAACTCCCAGCGCCGCCGCCAGGTGCATCGGTCCGGTGTCGCCGCCGACGAACAAGCTGGCTCGCCGCGTTAGCGCAATCAGCTGGCTCACCGAACATTTCACCGGACGCGCCAGCTCTTCGCTGGCAGCTCGCACCGCCTGCGCCAGCGGTTCTTCGTCGGGACCGTAGTTCACCATCACGGCCATGCCGCGCTCAGCGAGTGCCTTGGCCACTGCGCCGTACGACTCGGCAGGCCAGCACTTGGCTCCCCAACCCGCTCCGGGATTGACGATCGCGAGCGGAGCAAATCCGACGGAAGAGCAGAACCGGTCCGCCCAGGCTTCGGTCGCGTCATCTTGCGGGAACTCTGGCTCCTCGTAGTTCAGCCCTTCACCGGCCACCGCCGACGCCAACGACATGGCGTGTTCAACCACGTGCGCACCGGACGTCTCCACCGCTTTCGTATAGAAACGCCGTGCGGGACCTTCTCGCGGCGTCGCGGAGCCTATTCTCGTTTTCGCTCCTGACATTCGCGCTGCCATGGCCGATCGGATCGCGCCCTGGAGGTCAAGCGCGACGTCATATTTTATGGCGCGCACCTCGCGCATGCAGCCTCGCATCTCGCTCCACGTCGCACCGGACTTCAGCTCCTTGCGCCAACCCTTGAAGTCGGAGACGTGCAGCCAATCGACCAGCGGCTTCAGTGCCGAGCGCGGCTGCAGCCGCTCCACGGGATGCGCGCAGAGCAACTCCATCCAGCGCTCTTCGATCAGCCAGCCCACTTTGAGGTTGGGCCGCGCCGCGCGCAATGCGGTTATGGCCGGGATGCCGTGGATCACGTCGCCCATGGCGCTGAGCCGCACCACCAGCACGCGGAGTTCGGCGTTGCCCGAGCCTTCCAGCTCTTCCAACGCCACCGTATCGAGGCCTGGTTGGGCAAGCGGACGGCTCACGGTTCGCGCTGACCTCCAGAGGACGAGGTGCGCATCTGTCCCAGAATTTCGGTAGTGGAATGGTCCTTGGGGTCGCCGACGATTTCGACGCGTCCTCCGTAGGCGCGAACTTCGTCGCGCTCAGGCACGGTGTCAGGGGTGTAGTCGGTGCCCTTGGCCTGGATGTCCGGATGGAGCTCGCGGATCAGAGCCCGCACGTCAGGCTCATCGAAGATCACTACCGCATCTACGTCCGCCAGGGCAGCCACGATCTCGGCACGCTCCGCCTCCGGCATGACCGGGCGCCCCTCGCCTTTGAGCCGCCGCACGCTACTATCCGAGTTCATCGCCACCACCAGCTTTCCGCCCAGGGCCTTGGCCCCGCTCAAATAGCGGACGTGACCTACGTGGAGCAGGTCGAAGCAGCCGTTGGCGAGCACGATCTGATCGCCATGACGCCGCCACTCGGCGACCTTCGCCGCCAGGTCGGTGCGCGGCACGATCTTGTCGGTGAAAATACTCACGATTTCTTCGCCGCCCCGAACTGGTCAACCGCCGAGATCAACTCCGAGCCGGAAACGGTCGCTGTGCCGCGTTTCATCACCACGATTCCGCCCGCGAGATTGGCGAGCAGCGCGGCGCTGGCCGTATCGGCACCGGCGGCCAGCGCGGCCGTAAAGGTTGCGATTACGGTGTCGCCGGCGCCGGTGACGTCAACCGCCTGATCGGAGCCGAAGATCGGAATCTCCAGCGGCTGCTTGCCGCGCTCAAACGCTACCATGCCATCGCGGCCGCGCGTGATCACCAGAGACTCCAGCTCCATGCGCTGCATCACCCGCGCACCCGCCAGCAGCAGCCGGCCGCTGTCATCGCCGATCTTGACGCCGAGGGCTTCTTCAACTTCGGGCTCGTTCGGGGTCGCCGCCGTTGCGCCCGTGAACTCGAGCATGCGATAGCGCGAGTCGAGCGTGATGGGCTTCTGCTTCGGCCAATCCTTCGCCTTGATCCGCGTCAGCAGTTTCGGCGTCGCCGCGCCGTATCCGTAGTCGGACACCAGCAGCCCGTCGGACGATGTGGCATGTTCGCGCGCGGCTTTGGTGAGCTTGGCGACTACGGGGTGACCCTCTGCGATTGGTTCGGCTTCGCGGTCCACCCGCACCACCTGCTGACGGCTGTTGTGCGACATGCCCGCTAGAATCCTCGACTTGGTCGTGGTGATGTAGCCCTTGAGCCGCATGATGCCGCTGATTGGCACGTTCGCCTTGCGGAATTCGTCTAGCAGCAGTTCGCCCTGCTCGTCGTCGCCCACGACACCGACGGGAAAAACGTTCACACCGAGCGACGCCAAGTTCATTACGGCGTTGCCGCCGCCGCCGGGCACAACGGTGCGCTCACGGTGCTTCAGGATGAGTACCGGGGCCTCGCGCGACACGCGCGCAATTTCGCCGAAGACAAACTCGTCGGCCACCAGGTCAGCGAGCACGGTCACCGACACCTTGGGCAACGCCCGCACAATCGCCTTCAACCGCGCCGCACTGTCTTGCGTTTTTGCCATCGAGGTTCTTGCCGCTAATTCAACCGGACTGTCGTCTTGAGCAACCGCGGGCCGGCCTGGGCCAATCGCAATCGAAAAACCCGCCTTCGCCAGCCGCGCGAATCCTTCATTTTCTCACGCGCCCTGGTTCGCGCCTCGCATCACGGCCCAAACCGTCTCGACCGCCGACTCCGAGCCCGGTTCAAACTCCATCTTTACGGCGACGACATGCAGCGGACGCAACCGCCCGGTGTATTCTCCCAGGTTCACCGCGTCTTTTTCCGTGGTGACGAACGCCGTCGCTCCCGACTGCTGCCCCTGCCGGTACAGCGCCTCCACATCTTGCGCCGAGTAGGCATGATGATCGCGAAACGAGCGCGTGCCCGTCACGTTCACGCCGGCCTCGCCCAACTCGGCGAAGAAGTTCTCCGGCCGGGCAATGCCACAGAACGCAAAGCATGGCTCTTTGCTCTCTGGAGACACGATGCCCCGGGTCGCTCGCCAGACTAACTGCCCCTTGCGAACCGGAATCCCGTCGTCCGATGCGTTGCCGATGAACACGAGCGCTGAGGCGCGCTCTAACGAAGACGGCAGCTCGCGCAATCTTCCAACGGGCAGTGGCGCGTCGCGCAGGTCGCGCTCTGTAATCAGCACGATGTCGAAGTTCCGCGCCAGCCGGCGGTGCTGGAAGCCGTCGTCGAGCAGGTGCGCCTGGGGACCGAACTTCTCTTCTGCTAATCGCCCCGCCGCAACGCGATCTTCGCCGACAATCGACCGGCACGCCCAGCCTGCGCGCGATCAGCAGCGGCTCGTCGCCGAATTCCTGCGGCGCTCCCGCCGGATCAACCAGCCGCACCCCCTTTGTCTTGCGGCCGTACCCGCGAGACAGTACGTCGAACGCAATGCCCCGCTCCTTCAACAGCTCGCCAAGCAGCATGAGGAACGGTGTCTTGCCCGCACCGCCCGCCGAGATGCTGCCCACGCTCACCACCGGAGCCCGCAACTCATGGGCGCGCAGAGTTCCGCTATCGTAGAGTCGATTGCGCAAACCCACTCCAGCGCCGTAGAGCGCACTCAGCGGATTCACGCCTGCCTCACAGCTGCGACTTCTGCCGGAAGCAGCGCCGTTAGCACTTCCACCGTGCGCTCGGTCGCGCCCAATTGAGTTCGCATCACCTCGAGCGCGTGCTCGCCCAACCGCGTTCGTGCAGCATCATCGCCCAGCAGATTCATCACCGTCGAAGTAAGCGACTCCGGCGTCACCACCTGCAACGCAGCGGCGCGCTCGAAGATGCCGACGATGTCGCGAAAGTTTTCCGTATTCGGCCCTACCAGGATGGCCGCCCCAAACTGCGCCGCCTCCAGAACGTTGTGCCCGCCCTTTGGGGCCAGGCTTCCGCCCACAAATGCCAGGTCGGCAAACTGATAAAGGCTTGCCAACTCGCCGATCGAATCGAGAAGAAACACACCGCCCGACGGAAGTTCTCCGCCGCCCCATTCCGAACGTCGTTGGCAGGGCATATTAGGGCACTCACGTTCATGCCACCACTTCAACATGTCCGCTACCCACTCAAATCGTTCGGGGTGTCGTGGCGCCAGCACAAGCAGCGCGCCCGAATACCGATTGACTACTTCTTCGAAGCAACCGAGCATCCAGCCCTCTTCGCCCTCCAGCGTGCTGCCCGCGATGATTACCGGCCCAATCTCTGCACGCCGCAGCGCAGCCGCGAATGCCTCCACGAATGGCGTCGTTGCCGGGGCCTTCACTTCGAACTTCAGGTTCCCGCCCACTTGCACTCGCTCCGGCGGAGCGCCAATCCGCACCAGCCGCCGCGCATCTTCTTCGCTCTGCGCCAGAAACACATTTACGTTGCGCATCACGCCGCGCAGCAAACTGCGAAACCGCACGTATCGCGGTAGTGAGCGGTCTGACACGCGCGCATTCACCACCGCAACCGGGACACGCCATTGCGTGAGCCTGGTGCAGCAGGTTGGGCCAGAACTCGCTCTCGGCGAGCACCAGCAGTTTCGGTCGCAGCGCCGTCAAGTACGCCGTTACCGCCCACGATAAGTCCAGCGGAAAGTAGAAGACGTTGCTCTCGCCAAACCGCTCGCGCGCCAGCTTCTGTCCGGTATCGGTAGTCGTCGAAACCACTATGCGCAATCCCGGCTGCCGCGCCTTCAGCTCCTCGACCATGCGCGATACCGCCAGCACCTCGCCCACCGACACCGCGTGGATCCACACAGTCTGCGGCGACGCCCCATCCGTGAGCCGCTCTGGCACGGCGCCCAGCCGCTCACGCAGCCCGGTGCGATACTTGCCGTGGCGAAACATCTCGAGCAGCCACCACGGGGCGCTCAGCGCCAGCGCCAGCACCAACACTAAACTGTAGGCGAAATACACCCTGCGATTGTACTTGCCGACAGCAGACGCTCCAACGCTCAGTTGTATGCCGCCGTTACGCGGAGGATAATCGCTGCATGTCCTCTGTCCGCCGCCGAAAAGCGCTAGTCGCCGCGTTTTGCCTGTCGCTCGCCGCTGCCCCGCTCTGGGCCGCAAAAGATTTCGTCATGCCCCATGCGGAGAACGCCGCCACCTATCCCAGCCACGACGCGCATCCCGATGAGAAGATCACGGCCGCAATCGACCTGTATAACACTTCGCCGAAAGATGACATCTTCTCCACCCGCTACTTGCAGGAAGGCATCCTCCCCGTCTTTCTGGTGATCACCAATGACGGCGACCGGCCCGTCTCTGTCACTAAGATGCAAGTGCAACTCGTCACCTCGGGCCGCACCAAGCTCGACGCCCTCACTGTGGATGACGTGATGCGCCGGGTGGCCCACGCCAATGTCAGTAGCACCAATCCCGGCGGACGCACCAGTCCCATCCCGATCCCCGGAACTGGCGGCAAGAACAAAAAGGCCCAACAGCAGTTCCAGGAGCTGAACCACGCTCATTTTGGGGCTTTCGCCATCGAGCCGCACTCCACCCAGGCCGGATTTCTCTTCTTCGATATTGAGGACGTCCCCAACCCCGTGCAGGGGGCGCATATCTACCTCAGCGGGGTGCGCGATGCCGCCGGCAACGAGCTGATGTACTTTGACGTTCCCGTGCTGGCGTCGAAATAGTCGCGTGATTCACGCTAATAGCGCCCTGGCTCGGCTGCTAAATCCGTTCAGACGCGGTTCGTATGTGACCCGCGCCCTTGACTCCCGCCGCCGCGCCACTTACCCTCGCAGTCTCACAGAAAGGAATTCAATGAGCCTACTGGAGTGGTGTGACGAGGGTCCGGCGACCGTCTCGGTGCTGGCGACGGTCGAAGACGCAATCCGAATGATGATGGACAAGGACGTCGGCGCCGTCGCCGTCATCGACGAGCAGGGCATTGTCGCCGGCATGTTTACCGAGCGCGACGTTCTCGCCAAGTTCGCCTTGAGCGGCCGCGACGCCAAAACCACCCCCGTCCGCGACCTTATGAGCCCCATGGTCGAAATGGCTACCGACGAAACCACAGCCGCCGAGGCGTTTAAGGTCATGCTCGAACGCCACTACCGGCACTTACCGGTGGTGGACGACCAAGGCAGAGTCCTGGGAATTCTATCGATTCGCAATATTCTGGAAGCTCGTATCGACGATTTGCTGGAAGAACTGGAGAGCCGCAAGCGTTGAGTTCCACCGCAACCCGCTGCAAAATATAGCTTTAGTTAGGTCGTGGAATAATCTTAGTCACTTGCACTCATATTTTGGCGCGGGGCGCGGTTTCCCGGTATAATTAAGCCTCCTTATGGCTCAGAAGCGTTTAATCCGCTCTACTACCGTGCTCTGCGTCCGCCGCGACGGCAAGGTTGTCATGGCCGGAGATGGCCAAGTCACGCTCGGCGATAACGTTATCAAGCACTCGGCCCGCAAGATCCGCCGCCTCTACCAGGACAAGATCCTGGCCGGATTCGCCGGATCCACGGCCGACGCCTTCTCGCTCTTCGCCCGTTTCGAGTCGAAGCTGGAGCAGTACCACGGCAACCTGGGCCGCGCGGCCGTCGAGCTCGCCAAGGACTGGCGAACCGACAAGATGCTGCGCCAGCTCGAGGCGCTGCTGCTGGTGGCTGACCAGACCCAGACGTTCCTGATCAGCGGTCAGGGCGACGTGATCGAGCCCGACACCGGTATCGCCGCGATCGGCAGTGGAGGCGCCTACGCGACCTCTGCCGCCACCGCGCTTTTCGACCACACGCAGCTCTCGGCACGCCAGATTGCTGAAGAAGCCATGAAGATTGCCGCTAAAGTCTGCATCTATACCAATGACAAAGTAACCATCGAAGAGTTGTGAAGGCAGTTTCAAGTTTCGAGTTTCACGGTCATCGACGATCCAATTGGTCGGTTGTACCTACGTTGTGCGAGAACATACAACTCGAAACTTGAAACCCGAAACTCGAAACTATTTCTGAGGTACTCAATTGGCTATTTATCTTCCCGCAACCGCTGATGACGATCACGTAGCCCTCGACGAACTCACGCCGCGCGAAATCGTGCGCGAGCTCGACAAGTACGTAGTCGGCCAGCATGACGCCAAGCGCTCCGTTGCCATCGCGCTGCGCAATCGCATGCGCCGCCAGAAGCTTACGCCCGAGCTCGCCGAAGAGGTCATTCCCAAGAACATCATCATGATGGGGCCCACCGGCGTGGGCAAGACCGAGATCGCCCGCCGGCTGGCCAAGCTCGCCAACTCGCCCTTCATGAAGGTCGAGGCGTCGAAGTTTACGGAGGTCGGCTACGTGGGCCGTGACGTCGAGTCGATGATCCGCGACCTGGTCGAAATCGCCATCGACATGGTGCGCGAGGAGAAACTCGAAGACGTGCAGGACAAGGCCGAGCTGAACGCCGAAGAGCGCGTGCTCGACTTGCTGCTTCCGTCGATGCCGTCGCCGGTCACGCCGATCAAAACGTCGCCTGGCGATGCCAACATCGGCTTCAACGCTCGGCAACGAGCCGCTGCTTGCCGGAGAGCCCGGCTCCCGCACCCGCGAAAAGCTGCGCCAGCAACTGCGCGAAGGCAAGCTCGATGACCGCATGGTCGAACTCGACGTGCGCGAAAAGTCTATGCCCGCCTTCGAGATCATCACCAACCAGGGCGTCGAAGATATGGACATCAACATGAAAGACATGTTGCCCAATATCTTCGGACAGCGCACCAAGAAGCGGAAGATGAAGGTCAGCGAGGCCTTCGAGTACCTTATCCAGGAAGAAGAACAGCGCCTCATCGACATCGACCAAGTGCATCGCATCGCCGTCGAGCGCGTCGAGAACTCCGGCATTATATTCCTCGATGAAATCGACAAGATCGCCGGCCGCGAAGGCGGCCACGGCCCCGACGTTTCACGCGAGGGCGTGCAGCGCGACATCCTGCCCATCGTCGAAGGCACTACGGTCAATACTCGCTACGGCATGGTGCGCACCGACCACATTCTGTTCATCGCTGCCGGCGCGTTCCACGTCTCCAAGCCCAGCGACCTGATTCCCGAACTGCAGGGTCGCTTCCCCATTCGCGTCGAGCTCCAGTCGCTCACCGTTGAGGACTTCATCAAGATCCTTACCGAGCCCAAGTCGTCGCTCACCAAGCAGTACATTGCGCTGCTGGATACCGAAGGCGTGAAGCTGGAATTCACGACCGAGGCACTGGCGGAAATCGCCAACTTTGCCTTCAAGGTCAACGAAGGCACGGAGAATATCGGCGCGCGCCGCTTGCACACCATCATGGAGCGGGTGCTCGACAAGATCAGCTTCGAGGCCCCGGACCTCAAGGAAAAGGACGTGACGGTGGACGGCGACTACGTACGCAACGCCCTCACCGACATCGTCAAGGACCAGGACCTGTCGCGGTACATCCTGTAACTCGAAACTGAAGTCGAGAGTGCCCCGTCCTTATTCCTTCATTTGGGAGAGGGACGGATGCGTATTCCTACGGTCTTCATCCTGGGCTGCGCTTCGGTACCCTACCTTTTCGGTTCGCATTTCCCCTGCAGGATGATACAACTCTCTGCATGCTTCGCAAGCTTCACCTCAAGGCATTCGTCCTGTTCGCTCTGCTGGCGGCCTCCTCTTCAGCCCGCCGTTGCCGCCGACCCAACAAACGTCACCTGGAAGTCCGACCTCCTTGCCTGGCGCGCCCAGCATGCCAAAGACCTGCAGCAACCCAACGGCTGGCTCACGCTTATCGGGCTCGAGTGGCTGAAGCCCGGCGACAATTCCGTCGGCTCGGCCAAGGGCAATGCTGCTATCGTGAAGGCGCCGACGCCGGCCTCACTCGGCATCGTCAAGCTCGACGGCAACGCCCTACAACTTCTGCCGCCGAAGGGCGGCTATCCCAAAGGCCTGGTGGTGGACGGCAAGCCACCAGCCGACCCGCAACCACTCGTCAGCGATGACCCTGGCCCGCCCTCGAAGATCACCACCGGCAGCGTGACCATTACCGTCATTCATCGCGGTGACCGATACGGCCTGCGCATCAAGGACGCGAAGTCTCCCGCGCGGGTGCAGTTTCACGGGTTGAAGTGGTACCCGCCCAACGAGGCCTACCGTGTGCAGGCGAAGTGGATCCCCTACAATCCTCCGCACCAGGTGCCGGTGCCGACCATCCTCGGCACCGAAGTGATTTCCGAGGTCCCCGGTGCTGCCGAGTTCACCCTCGATGGCAAAACCTGGCGACTGGAACCGATCCTCGAGAGTCCCGACGATAAGGACCTGTTTTTTATCTTTCGTGACACCACCAGCAAAAGCGAAACTTATGGTGCCGGACGCTTCCTCTATACTCCGCTACCTGACCATGGTCTCGCGCAGCCCGGCGAGGTGGTGCTCGACTTCAACCGCGCCGAGAATCCGCCCTGCGCTTACACGCCGTACGCGACGTGTCCGCTGCCGGTACCGCAGAACCGTCTACCCATAGCCGATTCCCGCCGGTCAGCAGCGCTATCACGAATAACGAGCGCGCGCCCTACGCTTTCTCCGCCGTACCCTCGTCGCCCTCGGTGACGAACTTCCAGAAGGAGGCGAGCCCCTTCGTCCAGCGCAGGTCCTCGACCGATGCGCAATCCAGGACGACACGCACTTCTTCCTCCACGCCGCGATACGTGGGCAGCAGCCGGAATGCGATGCGGTGTTTGCCGGCCGACTCAATCGGCTCCACGACGGTCGGATGAAACACCCCGCGACCCACCGCAAAACTGCTGGCGCGCCCAATCGTCACCTTCTTTTCAGGCCCGATCAGCATCCGGCGGTAGGCAAACACCAGTGTCCCGTCCTGGCTCGCAGCCAGCTTGCCGTAGGTGCGTTTGCTCAGACCCTTCATACCTGCGCTGAACGCCCTCACCGTACCGTCTTTGCTGGGCTTCTCCTGCCAGTCGAACAGCATCATCTGCAGCAGGCTCACGGCATACAACGTGCCAAAAAACGACAGCCGTAGCGCCCATCCAAATGCCAGGAAGCTCACCACAATGACCACCAGCGACAGGACCAGCCCTACATGCGGGCTCAGTATCGAAGCGCCTAGCAGCACGGCAAAAATTACGTTGCGGATCGCCTTCAGCACGAAGTCCACGAACGGAAACGGGCTAATCAGCGCCAGCACGTCGAAGCAATGTCCCAGCAACCACACGACAGCGGTGATCGCAAATCCGACGATCAGGTAGAGCACTGCGGTGGCGGTGCTGAACGCGTGATGCACGCCCGAGGTCTGCGCCGTGGTCGCTGCGTACACGACCGGCCCGCTGAGCAATTGCGCAAACAAGCCTTTCAACGACGTGTAGCCCATCACCCGCGCCACCTGGTTCATCACCACCGGAAACACGATGAGGATGAGCGAAGCGTGGTTGACCAGCAGCACCTCGACCGCATCGAGCGGTTTCTTGATCAGCGGCGCGAACCCGCCAAAGGTGTCTTTGATAAAGATGAGAACCAGCAGGGCCATGACCGGCGCCCAGAAATACGGGCGGTCGAAGAACGGCAGCTGTCCGCGTTGCGGAGACGGCGTCTTCCAGTACTGCCACGCCCCCATCACGCTCACGCCCACCAGCGGAGAGATTGCCGTGCTGGTGACCGTCGCCAGCGCCTTGGTCACACTCTCCCCGCTCTTCAGGGCCTGCGTGGACTCATCGGGTTCGGCGGTTTGTGCCGCAACGACGACCACTACGGCAATCACGACGACGGCCAACAGCAGCCAACGACGCATCTCACGCTCCTTTACGGGGGGAAGGCAATTCTAAATGACGGCCGAGAAGTTACGAATTCGGTCGGCGTCTCGAGCGTTGTATTGAAGCCGGCCCGCAAGAGCTGTTGAGTGTTATAAAGCACTGCGCGCGAGATTTTTGTCACGACCATTTAGAATCAATGAGTTCGGGTAAAATTGTTTACAAGCGATTGATTCTAAATATAGTTATACGTATCCATTTGAAGGCGTGAGACTTAGGGCGGAAAATCGGCTATTCGGGGCCAAATTTGCGACATACTTTACATCTTGTATGTCGAGTCTCGCCATACTTTGCAAACTTGTATGACCGACTTTTGACATACATTACATACTTTACATACCTGATTTGGGCTGACTTAGGAGTTGTGAAACACAACAAGTCCCGTTATGGATTGGTGAGTTTTCAAAGACAGGATCTCCCGCGCTCTGGGTACGGTGTGAGTGAGAAACAAATCCCCCGACTCACCAACAGATAATTACGCGAGAGGACGGCGATAGGACGCAGGACACATGGCCGGTGATAAAGGGCCCCTGCAACCTAGGAATTTCAGAGAAGACCGTTTACGCTTCCGTACCTTCGGTGATCGTACCTCTTCTACCACGCCGAACTGAATCCGCCTCTGCATGGGATCGATGCGGTCCACAAACACCCGGATACGATCGCCCATCGAATAGGTCTTCCGGGTTCGCTGGCCGATGATCTGCCGGGTGTTCTCGTGGTACAGGTAGTGATCGTCGTTGAGCGAAGCCAGCGGCACCAGTCCTTCGATGAACAAATCGTTCAATTCCACGAACATGCCGAACTTGGTCACGCTCACGATCAGCCCATCGAAATCGTCGCCGATGCGCTGCTCCATGAACTTGGTCTTCTTCCACTCCATCAGCTCGCGCTCGGCCTCATCGGCGCGCCGCTCCGACTGGCTCGATTCGTCGCGATCTCCTGCAACATCGATCTCGGGAATCGGCCCGCCCAGCGGTGCGGTGCGGCTTGTCGCCGTCCGTCGGTTTCTTCGCCGCATGCGGATAAGCTGGCTCCCGCTTCGACCACGGCGACGGAGCCTCGCTATGCTCCCCCGCGCCACACCGACCGGAACTCCGCCCTCCTTCCGCTCGGGCGACTCGCGCAACACGTCCTTCAGAATCCGATGCACGATCAAGTCTGGATAGCGGCGGATCGGCGAAGTGAAATGGGTGTATGCCGGAGCCGCCAGCGCGAAGTGTCCTTCGTTCTCCGCCGAATAGCGGGCCTGCTTCAGCGAGCGCAGCATCAGATACGACAAAATGCGTTCTTCGGGTTTGCCCGCAATCTTCTGCGTCAGCTTCTGATACATGCGCGGCGTGATGTGCACTTCTTCCGGCAACTCAAGCGTCTTCGCCTGCCGTCCGCCACGATGCTGCTCGCGCCGATCCGCCTTCAACTGCACTCGCTTCACCGGCAACGCTCCCACGCCCAGCGAATACCCAAACGTCGCGGCGATCGTCTCGAAGTCGTACACCCGCTTTGGGTCGGGCTTCTCGTGAATGCGGTACAGCGAAGCGACGTGCTTCTTCTCCAGATAGCTGGCCACGCACTCGTTGGCCGCCAGCATGAACTCCTCGATCAGCCGGTGCGCGATGTTGCGCTCCGAGCGGGTTACGCCTTTCATCAGTCCGTTTTCGTCGAACTCGATCACCGGCTCCGGCAAATCAAAATCGATAGACCCGCGCCGCACGCGCTTGCGGTTCAGGATCATCGCCAGCTCGCGCATCAGCTCGAATACGTCGACGTACTGGTGATAGTGCTGCCGCAGTCCCTTGTCGCCCTCGAGCATCAGGTTGACGTTGGTGTAGGTCATGCGCTCCGCCGAGCGGATGACGCCCTCATTCAGCGTGTAGCCCACGATCTCGCCCTGGTGATCGATCTCCATCACGCACGACAGCACCAGCCGGTCCACCTGCGGACGCAGGCTGCACAAGTCGGTCGAAAGCTCCATGGGCAGCATCGGCACAGCGCGATCGGGGAAGTACACGGACGTGCCGCGCAGCCGCGCCTCCAGATCGATCGGCGAGCCTTCGCTCACGTAGTGCGCCACATCGGCGATGTGCACCTGCAGCTCGAAATTCCCGTTCGCCAATCGCCGCACCGTCACCGCATCATCGAAATCGCGCGCGGTCTCGCCATCGATGGTGACGATCGGCAGCGCCCGGTAATCGTTGCCGGTGCGCCAGTTCTTTCGCCGCGAATCGTCCGCTCAAACTGCTCTGCCTCCTGCAGCACTTCGACCGGGAAACTGGTGCGGCAGATGGTGCTTGCGAATGATGATCTCGACATCGACGCCGAAATCGTCTTCGTAGCCGAGTATCTCGACCACTCGCCCGTCGCGGATTGTCCGCCGGAGAAGGCCAGCTCGTGATCTCGACATCGACCACCAGTCCCTCGAGGTCGTCCCACTGGCGGCGATGCGCTTCCTTGCCGACACGCGGTCGCGATTGTGCTGCCAGTCGGGGGCACGGGTGCCCCATCCTTATCGCTTCTTTTGGCGACAGGGTGGGATATGGCCGCTCCATCCCCCGCGGAATGATGATTTCCTTCGTGACCTTTTCGTCGATCGGCGTCACGTAATTGTGGCGCGAGCCGTAATGAAACGTGCCGACCACCGTGGGATTCGCGCGCGTCAGCACGCGCAGGATCTTGCCTTCGGCGCGCCCGTCGTCTTTGCGGCGGCCCAGCTCCACCAGCACCTGGTCGCCGTGCATGGCCGAGCCAATCGCCTGCGGGTTGATGTAGATGTCGCCCTCGATCGTGCTGCGCTGCCCGGCGTTCGGAATCACGAAGCCGATAGCCGTCGCGGTGCATGTTCAGACGTCCGGCGATCAGGTTCTGATGCGATGCGGCATGTTCGGCCAGGGTGAAGCGGTCGCGGCCTGTCTCAATCAGCCGACCGCTTTTCACCAGCGCCTCCAGCCGTTCCGCCAGCATGCCGGCGCTCGTCGCCCCGCACGCTCATCTCGCGCACCAGTTGCTTGTATCCGGCCGAGCGGTGCGGCTGGCGTTCGATGTGGCGAAGAATGGCCTGGTCGGTAATCATGTCGTTTGATTCATGCAGGGGCCCGAAATTTGGGCGTCCTGTTCTGCGATCTGTTCGCAGAAAGTAAGAAATAGCGTGACCTTCGCGACTCAGTCGATCAATCCGAATCTGGTTATTCACTATCCTCGCGGAAAAATCCACAGCGCCGCTTTGCCTTCGTCTGGAACTCGCTGTATGGTAGCAATAATTGCTTAATCGGGCGGCTCGGAAGCAGTTGCCAGCCGTGAAGTAAGCATCATTTCACCGCATTAATTCAGCAGTTTCTGACGAAGAGCTCTGGAGTTGCGGTTTGAGCCGAAACTTGAGCCTGCAGGCCCATAGAACCTCCAGAAAGGACTCATAACTCATGTGGAAGCCCACGAACCCGCCCACCCCCGCACCTACACCCAGCCCTGAACCGCCGCGCTATACGCCCCCCGCTCCGGAGCCGCCCGTAGCGCCGCGGACTGCGACCGTGACGCCGCAGGAGCAGGCCACGCTCGGCAAGTCGCTCGTCATCAAGGGTGAAGTCACCGGCTCCGAATCGCTCTACATCGACGGCCGCGTCGAAGGCTCCATCAACTTGCCCGGCAACCGCGTCACCGTCGGACGCAACGGCGTGGTCTCCGCCAACATCACCGCCCGCGAGATCGTGATCCTCGGCAAGGTGCGCGGCAACATGACCGCCAGCGACCGCTTCGACATTCGCAGCGAAGGCTCGCTCACCGGCGACATCGTCGCCCAGCGCGTCAGCATCGAAGAAGGCGCGTTCTTCAAGGGCGGGATCGAAATCCGTAAGCCCGGCGCAGAAGGCCAACGGCGAACACCAAGGAAGCGGAAACGGAACCAACCAAGGCGCCGACCGCCCTCCGCGCCTGAACTTTTCGAATCACCAACACCCTGGGTCGCCCATCCTTTCGTCCGCCTGCGGCAGACGAAAGGATGGGACCCGACTCTCCGACATCGTGTCATCCGAACCAACAGCGCAGGGTTGAACTCGCGTCTGGAAACTCGAAACGGCTCTTAGGGCGCCACGCCGCCCTCAGTTCTCTCCACGTCGCCGGACCTTCGGCAGTCGCGTCCGGTCTCTTCGCCCGCCGCAAGTCGTCCCACAGCCTCGACCGCGTGATCCATAATCCAGCCGCCACCACGATCAACCACGTCGCGCCAATCGCTGCCAAAGCCACCAAATCCCGCTGCCAATTGCCCGCCGCAAACTTCGCCGAAACTGCGTAACACGCCATCCCCGCCACGGCCGCGACAGCCAGCGCTTTCGCCACTTCGCCCCATGGCAGGCCGCTCAGCGGCACCAAGCCGCTCGTGTTCAGCAGCCACGCAATCACCACCGTGTGCAACAGGATGCCCAGGTCCGACGCCATCGCCAACCCGGCAACGCCGAAGTGATGAAACATCGCGGCATACACCGGCAGCGAAGCCACCACGATCAGCGTGCTCGCCACCATCGGCGTCATCGTGTTGCCCGCCGCGTAGAACGCCCGCGCGTAGAGCGCCTGCGCCGACCACAGCGCGAGCGACAGCGAGAACCACGCGAAGTACACGGCCGTCGACTGCGCGTCCTGCAGGCTGAAGTGTCCGCGGTGAAACGCCAGGTCCACCAGCGGCAGCGATGCTGTGACCATCAGCGCGGTCGCCAGCAGCGCCGCCGATCCCACGCGATATACCGACTGGTTCACGGACTCGTCAAACTCGCGCCGCTTGCCCTCGCCAAACAGCTTGGCGAAAAACGGCATCGACGCCTGTCCGGCGGCCTGCCCCAGGATCGAGATCGGCAGCGCAAACAGCCGTTTCGCGTAGTTCAACCGGGTGATTTCCCCGAACCCGCCCGAGGCAAAGTAGCGCAGTATCCAGTCATCCGCCGACACCAGCGACACTCCCAGCATCAGCGGAATCGACAGCTTCACCCATTCGCGAAACTCCGGATTGCGGACGTCAAAGCTCCAGCGGTAGCGCACGCCACTCTTGGCCGCGCCAATACTGTTAATCAGAAACGGGCCGACGAACGATCCGACCAGAGCTCCATACGCCAGCGCCGCGATGCCGAAGCGGTGCGCTCCGATCAGTCCGCCGAGAATGATCGACGAGCCGTAGAACACCGGACTCAGCGCCGGATACAGAAACATCCGCCGCGACAGCAGCACCGCCGAAACGATCCCGCCCGCGTAAAAGAAAATCTGTCCCGGCAGAATGATGCGCGTCAGATAAACGCACAGCTCCAGCTGCTCGTGCCGTGAATTTGGGAAACATACAGCCTCGCGATCTGCGGCGTGAACATCTCAACGAGGATGGTGCCCGCCAACCGCAAACATCGTCATGACGGTGACGGTGGTGTTGAACGCCTCCTGCGCTCGGCCGTCTTCGCCCGCGCGAGGTGTGGCGTGCGTAAATCGAGATGAAGGTGATCGAAGTCGTGCCGCCGGCCAGCAGGTAGAAGAGATAGTCGGGAATCTGGAACGCCGCCACGTACGCGTCGGTCTTCGGCCCCGCGCCGAACGCCCACGCTACGTACATCTCGCGCAGGTAGCCGATGACCCGCGCCAGCATCACCGACGCCATCAGCAGCAAGGTGGCGGAAAATGCGGTGTGCTGGTGCGACGGCCGCAGCACGCGCAGTCACCCGGCTCAGCAGTCCGCTGATTCGACTGGAATTCGACGCAGACGACGGCATGAAACTGCGATTCTACACGCGGGCGCGGACGGTGAGGACGCTCTGATTGGAAGGGGGGCCCACCCTCAGTCACCTGCTTTTGGCGACAGGGCGGGCCCCTATGTGAACTACGCGCTCTTTACTGTGTCGATCGGCACTGGTTCCAGCGCCGGGCTCTTGTCGGGAACGATGGTGAGCATGTCGGTCTGCACCTTGTCCCACTGCTGGATGACCAGCCCCTTGGCCTCGAACACGCTGCGAATCGACGCCGCGTCCCAGCCGACCACGTCTTCCAGGATGGGAATCAGCGTGGCCAGCGCATTGTCACTCAGGATCGACCGCTTGGCGATCGGCGCCAGGTATTTGTTCTCCGACACGGCGATCGTGTATCCCTCGCGCCGGTTCACGTGCAGCATCACGTGAATGTCGGAGCTGCCGTCACCCACGTACACCACGCGGTCCGGGCCCAGTTGCTTGGTTTCCAGCAGATGATCGATGACCGCCACCTTTCCATAGCCCGCCGTCACCTGCAGGATGCGCTCAATCTCGCCCTTGCTGTTCCACTCGAATTCCGTGCCGAAAATGTGGTCCGCCGGAATGATGCCCTCCAGCGCGGAGCGAATGATCTGCACCGGCCCGGCCGAGATCACGTAGAAGTCGAACTGGTAGCCTTCGACTTCCTCGGAGAGGCATTCGTATAGCGCTCCGATATTCGGCTTCAGGCGCACCCGCTTGCCCGCTTCGTACAGATTCTCGCGCCGTACCTTGCGAAACTCCGGATCGTGCAGCAGCAAGTAGGCCAGTTCGCCTCCCTGTTGCACCAGGTTCAGTTTCGCCATGCCGTCGATCTTGCGCTCGAATTCGCTCGCCGGAATGCCCAGCAACTCGCCTAATACAAATCCCGAGTCGTTAAAGCTCAGGGTCTGGTCAAAATCACTGGCCAGAATGTAGCGCTTTTTAGTCGGCAGAATTTCAGTCATTTCAGGGTCCCGTATTTCTTTCTGAGGCATAAATGGGCCTCCTTAAGAGTTCGTTTAGATTAGAAAAAAGTGACACAATCAGTTACTTATTGGATGGTTTTCAGGGTGGAAAGATGATGAATTCAGATAGATAATTTCGATGACTCCGATTCGTCGTTCTTATCATTTAACAGTCTTATTTACAGTTTGTTACAGGTCTTATGCACTTCTGTGAAGACGATGAAAAGGCGAAATAAAGCGCCCCTGAAGTCACTATCTCACCCGCCCTCACCCAGCGCTGGTTCGGACCCAGCCAACCCGGTCATTCTGTTATGCTGCAAACCGCGCCGCTCAACACTTCTCGCCTGAGAAGCCGCCTCATGAAGATTCTCTCGCTCAGCCTCGACCTTGAATTGTTGGCGCTCCGCCAAGCCATTCTCACTGGGGTGGGCCACGTGGTCACCTCCCTCACCTCTGAGAAAGAGGCCCTACAAGCCGCGCAATCGGCCGCCTCCTACGACGTTGTTCTGCTCTGCCATCATTTCCCCGCTGCCGGCGCGCGCCAGGCTGTCCGGCTGCTTCGCCAGTACAATCCCAACACCAGTGTGATTTACATTGTCCACTTGTACGGAGAATGGCCCGAAGTCGAAGCTGACCGCTACGTCGTGGGCGCCGACGGTCCCGATGCCCTACTCCGCGTCCTGAGCGAGGTCTAGGAAAGGTTACTTCCACCGCAAAATAACCGCACTTCAATTGTTAAAATCGTGTTACAAACAATGAACGAGTATTTGCGCCAGGGCTCCCTGCTCAGACCAGGCTTGGCCGCCGATAAGTAAGAACGTGTTGTGGGCTCGTGGAATGGGGTGTTCTATGGACTTCGTCACTATCGCCGTCGTCGGATTAGCCGTGGTTGCTTATGTCGTCGGCTCGCTCACCAGTTCGGTCGAGACCGAAACCGAACTGCCTCACAACTATCGCTAGCTGCTGCCGCACGTTCTGCTGCGTTCGCACTCTGGGTTCGCCTGCTCACCCTTCCGCTACAATGTAGGTACCACCGAGCCACTCCTGATGACCCATGCCTGGCACGACATCACTCCCGGCGAAGGACTCCCCCAGGAATTCTCCGTCGTCATCGAGATCCCCTTCGGTTCCAGCGTCAAGTACGAACTCGACAAGCAGAGCGGACTAATCAAGCTTGACCGCGTCCTTTACTCAGCCGTCTACTACCCCGCCAACTACGGCTTCATCCCGCAGACCCTCGCGGAAGACGATGACCCCCTCGATGTACTCGTGCTCTGCCAGGAAGCCGTCGTGCCACTCACGCTAATCCACTCCCGCGCCATCGGCCTGATGACCATGATCGACGCCGGCAAGCGAGACCACAAGATCATCGCCGTCGCCACCCAGGACCCGGAGTTCAACTCCTACCGCCAGGCTTCCGAGATGCCCGAGCATCGCCTCACCATGCTTCGCCGCTTCTTTCTTGACTACAAACAGCTCGAGGGCAAAGCTGTCGAGGTTGATGCCATCGAGCCTGCCGAGTACGCCTATCCCGTCATCGAAGATGCCCTCGCCCGCTACAGCAAAGAACGCCGCAAAGGATTCAAGCAGGCTCACTAGAGTATCCCTGGGCTTGGTGTATCCCGTCGGCAAGGCGGAGGGCCGCCGGGTTAAAACCCGGCACTCTTCCAAAAGCGATGCGGGACGCGGCGCTGAAGCGCCGCTCTACTATAACCGCCGCAGGCTACGACAACTCCGAAACCGCTCAAGAAGCTGCACAGACGTCTGACTCAGTTCGCAGCAATGGCGTATACTGGTTATAGCCCTTACCAATAAGAATTCCGATTGCTCCTTCTCCTTGCCAGCGAAGGTCCTCTCCACATCAAGCCCAACGCCAACGGCACTCTATCCAGGGGAGAAACGATGACAACCGCTCCGCAAGTACCAACTGCCCAACTGCTTTCGCTCAACAGCATCCTCGAGAGCGCTGTGGTCCTCAACTGGGCCGCCTTCGGCCAGCCTACCGAGGGAGGGATGGTTCGGATCGAGTATCATGTTGGCGCGGAGCTTTCCGTGGAGTATCTGAAGATCTGGTCAGCCAATTCTCGCGGATACCTAAGCCTGGTCTGCGATTACGTCGTGGCTGTCCATCGTCCCAACGGCGCAGGCGCCCGCTTCATCAACGGCTTTCACTCCCGCGATCTTGGCCGCTTTCTTGACTCCATCATGATGAATCAGAACCTGTTCTCGCACGATTGCCGCGCCAACCGCAACGTGTTGATCCAGGTCGCGCCGCCCTGCGAGGAGCTAATCGAGCAGGCCAAGCTGCGAATGAGCGAAGCCCTCAGCCTCACGGCTCCACCGGCCCGGCCAGCCAAGACTTCCAAGTCGGCAGCGGCTCTCGGTCTCGAGTTGCGCGAAGCCACCTCGTAAGCTCAGTTTCGATCTCGAACAAAAACCAACGCATGGAGGCTGTCACCTCCATGCGTTCTAGTTTTCGCCTAAAGTAGTCGCCGGACCGTTTTCTATCTGCTATTCACTGACTTCACTCCCCGCGATCTTGTCCTTGTACACCGTACCGCCTTTCATCACGAATCCGACAGTCTGCAGCACGGTCACATCCTGGAGGGGATCGCCCGTCACTGCGATGATGTCGGCGTATTTGCCGGCTTCGATCGTGCCCACGTCCTTCGACCGGCCAATCAAGTCCGCCGAATTCTGCGTCGCCGTGCGGATCGCCTGCGCTGGAGTCATGCCATACTTCACCATCGTGGCAAACTGTTTGGCGTTATCGCCGTGCGGATATACACCTGCGTCCGTGCCGAACGCCATCTTCACCCCCGCCTTCACAGCCCGCGAGAAAGTCTCGCGCTGCGCCTGGCCGACCATCTTCTCTTTGTCGATGTTCTCCTGCGGCAATCCAAACTCAATCGCTTTGCCAAGCAGGTAATCATCGTTGTAGATGTCCATGTCGAAGTACGTGCCATGCTGCTTGGCCAGCGCAATGTCTTCGTCCGTGGCCAGGCTGGCGTGCTCAATCGAATCAATCCCCGCCAGAATCGAGTTCTTGATCCCCTCCGCTCCATGCGCATGGGCTGCGATCTTGCGGCCCGCCATGTGGGCCTCGTCGGCCGCGACTTTCAACTCTTCGTAGGTGAACTGCGGAGCGCCCGGACTGTCGCCTTTCGACAGCACACCGCCCGTCGCCAGTATCTTGATCACGTCCACGCCGTACTTCACTTGCGCGCGGACCACGTGACGCACCTGATCCGGCCCATCGGCAATCTGGAAATTTCGTTCCGCCGGGAACAGCGTCACGCTGGTCTCCGGGGAGTAGTTGTTCAGGTCGCCGTGACCGCCTGTGATCGAGATGCCCGGCCCGCTGGCCACCACACGCGGCCCCGGAATGTATCCGGAGTCGATGGAGTTGCGCAGGTCCACCGCCATAAACGGCCCCGAACCCACATCGCGCACGGTCGTGAAGCCTGCCAGCAGCGTGGTCTTCGCGTTCTTCTCCGCCGCGAACGCTTGCGTGTACGGCGTGCTCTTGAACGCATTGATCGGGTTGTACTGGTCCGCGCGCGCGCCCAGGTGGGTGTGGCAATCGATTAGTCCGGGCAGCACCGTGGCCTTCGACAAATCGACCACCTTCGCCCCCGCAGGAATCTGCGCGGTCGCCGCCGGCTCGATCTCCTTGATGCGCTCGCCCTCGACGACAATCACCACGTTCTCGCGGTACGTGTCGCTGGTGGAATCAAACAGCTTACCCGCCTTGATATACGTCATTGTCGGCGCGGCTTTCGTTGCCGGCTTCGGCGCTCCATCCTTCGGTTTGTTCGCATCAGAACTCTGTTGCGCGGCGCAACCTATCGCCACGAGCAGCATCGCCGTCAAAACGAATTTGATTTTCAATGGTGGTGACTCCCGATTATTAAGGTGCGATTGATTGTACTGGATTGAATCTGGGCGTCTCATCCACTTCCGGCGGTCACAAAAGAGAGGGACCAAACTAATTTGGCCGCGGTCCCACAGCCTGAAGCTGGAAACTTGAAACTCGAAACCGCCTTTATGGCTTCCACTTATTCAGGAATGCGATGATATCTTCTGGCCCAAGCACCCGCGCCTTCTCGAACTCGCCACCCTGCTGGCTGTAGAGCAGCTTGCCATCGCTCGCGAGCACCGCAATCCCCGGAATTCCCTTCGCCATGGGCACGCGGTACTGCTGCATCAGGTCCTGGTTCTTCTCGCCCTGGCCCACGTCCACATGGACCACCTCGTAGTTCGGCTTGAGCACCGCTTCCACGTCAGGACGATGAAACGCCAGGTCAAGCACGTGGCAGTCATAACACCAGTTCGCCCCGAACACTACGAGCACGCGCTTGTGCTCTTTGGTCGCCAGCTTGAGCGCATCGGCGATTTCGGTATGCGCATTCAGACCCGGTACATAGATGTTCTTGTTCGTATCCAGCGGTTGTTGCAGCTTGCTGGGCGCGCCGCGTTGGGTAGCTACGATCCGCCATTGTTCGCCCTGCTTCTGCCACAGTTGCCCGTCAATGACGTACACCGTCTGCGCCTTGCCCTGCGTTCCGGAAACGATCTCCGCCTCGAACCCTACCTGCTGTAGCCCAGGCTGCGGCGACTCCGACTGCACCAGCTCGATCTTCATCCGCCGCGCTTTCAGGCCGGCCCAGAATGCGACGTCCGTCTCCGCCCCGGCTTCGCCTGACTGCATTACCACCCGGGCTGGAGGGTTTGTGCTATAGAGCGCTCGCAATTTCGCCGCATCACCCGAGAGCACCGCCGCCTTCCACTGCTCTACCGGAGCAAACGGTATTGTTGCCGCACTCTTGCTGGGAGCCTGCGCTCTCACTGCAAGTATGCTCAACAAAACCATCGCCGCAGCGCTCGATAAACGGTGCATTAGGCTCATTCCTTCAAGAGTCCAGTCATACTAGGTGTTCAATCCGCACAAATCCGCGGCTGCTATTGCTTTTCTACCCACTATCCGCTTCTTCAATGCCCCCCGTGATAGGGGTGGCCTTTCAAGATGGTAAATCCACGATACAACTGCTCCAGCAGCACCACCCGCGCGAGTTCATGCGGCAGCGTGATCTTCCCCAGCGACAAAATCTGGCCGGCCTTTACCCGCGTCGCCGCTGTCCATCCGTCCGCCGGACCCACCGCGAACAGCAAATCCTGGGTGTCGTGAGACTGGTGATACTCCAGAAAGTTCGCGATCTCTTCCGATGCCAGTTGTTTGCCGCTTGAGTCCAGCAGCACCAGCACGGGCTGCGTGCGGCCGGCCATTTTCTCCACCTGCTTGAGTAGCGCCGCCTCCGACGCCAGCTCCATCGCATCGCACGCCGCGTAACGCGACAGCCGTTTCAGGTACTCGGCCGTCAGCGCCTGGATCGCCGGGCTGCGCGTCTTCCCGATCCATGCAATTCGCAGCTTCACCGCGTTATTTGCTCTTACGTGCGTGCTTTACCGGGGTCTTACGGGCGGTCTTCTTCGCTGGAGGCTTTGGCAGCGTTTTCTTGCCCACGGCCTTCTTCACCGCTATCTTCTTCGGCTCAGGCTTCTCCAGGTCAGCCAGTTGGACTTTGGTCGCCGTCTTCCACAACCGCTCCAGGTCATAGAACTTGCGCGCGCTCTCGGAGAACACATGCACCATGAAATCGCTGTAATCGAGCACCATCCAATCCGCGCTGCGACGGCCATCGATGTTCAGCGGTTCGAATCCCGCCCGGCTCAACTTCTCATCCACCGCTTCGCCAATCGCCTCGACCTGCCGCGGGTTGGCGCCCGAACAGATTACGAAGTAATCGGTGAGCCCGCTGGCCGCATCCAGCCGCAGGATGCTGATGTCTTCCGCCTTCTTCTCCATGCAAGCTTGCACGGCCATGGCGACTTGCGCCCTCACATCATTTGCTTTCATGCGTTCGGATTATCTCCTTGTTCTCTCGCGTCGGAATTCGCCTGCCTGGGTATCGCGTTCTACCGCCCTCGTTTGCCGGCGGGGCGGGCCTGACGATAGAGCCCCTCTTTCCGGATATAGTCTGCCACCGCGTCCGGCACCAACTCACTTAGTCCCTTGTGATTCTTCATCGCAGCGCGTATCTGCGTTGCCGACACATCTTCATGCGTCTCCGGCAGGAGGTGTACGCTCACTCCGCGCAGCCGCAGCGCCGTTTCCAGCCCGCTCGCGCGCAACTCCTTCAAGGTAGGACGCACCCCATCCGGTAGAGACTTCGCCACGTCCTCCAGCGAATATCCTGGACGCGCCGCAACGATGAACTCGCACTCATGCAGCAGCTCTTCCGCCAGGTGCCACTTTGCAATGTCGCGAAAGGCGTCGATGCCAATCAAGGAAGTACAGCCGGTCGCCGCGCCGCAGTCCCGCCTTCACTTTGCGGACGGTCTCAATTGAATAGCTCGGATGCCGCTCCATGTGCGCTTCCGGCTCCGGTGCCTCCAGCAGCGACGGCAGAAAGTCGTGCTCGTCCGCCAGTGCGAGCGCTACCATCGAGTAGCGATGGAAGTATGAAGTGACCGGCGACTTCTGTTTGTGAGGAGGAATATCTGCGGGAACAAACCAGATTTCCCGCAGCCGAAATCGCTGGGCGGCAGCGCGGGCCACGTTCAAGTGTCCGCGATGGATGGGATCGAAAGTGCCGCCAAATAGTCCGATATTCATTCGTAAGCAACTAGCAGTTAGCGACTAGCAACTAGCTGGAACTCCGGCTGTATCGTTGAAAATCCCTAATATCGCCAAGCAAGAAACTTAGCACGAAACCGCGCGGCGACAAGCTACCACCTGCGGTGTTTCGCTTATTGCCTATTGCTGATCGCGGCTTCCCGCGCCGCTTCCACCCGCCGCGCCATCTCCCACTTCAATTCGTCCACGCCCTCGCCCGTCACCGCCGAGATCGCAAATAGCTCCAGCTTCTTGCGTTTGCAATAGCGCTTCAGCTTGGCCAGCTTGTCTTTGTTCGCCGCATCGATCTTCGACGCCACCACGATGGTCGGCTTCGTGTCCAGCCCCGCGCCAAAGTTGGCCAGCTCCTTCGTTATGACCTCGTAATCCTTCGACGGATCGGGCCTGCCGCTGGCATCTGACACATCTACCAGGTGCACCAGCAGCCGGGTGCGCTCGATGTGCCGCAGGAACTGCATGCCCAGCCCGGCACCTTCGCTCGCGCCCTCGATCAGCCCCGGAATGTCCGCCACCACGAAGCTGAAATCGTCCGGAGCCTCTCCCACCACCACCACGCCCAGGTTCGGCTGCAGCGTGGTAAACGGATAGTCTGCAATCTTCGGACGCGCTGCCGAAATCCGCGAGATCAGCGTGCTCTTGCCCGCGTTCGGAAATCCCACCAGGCCCACATCCGCCAGCAGCTTCAGCTCCAGCCGCAGCGCGCGCTCCTCGCCGGGAAACCCCGGCTCATGCTCCCGCGGAGCCTGGTGCGTTGAGGTTGTGAACCGCGAATTGCCACGTCCGCCGCGGCCGCCCTTGGCGATGATCACCCGTTCATCGGGCCCCGCGAAGTCGTGCACCAGTTCGCCGGTCAGCTCGTCGTACACAATCGTTCCGACTGGCACTTTCAGCACCACGTCTTCGCCTTCGCGGCCGGTGCAGTCCGACCCCTCGCCGTGCCGTCCGCGCTCCGCCTTGTACTCGGGATTGAACCGGAAGTGCACCAGCGTGTTGTGCCGCTCGCTCGACTCCATGATGACGTCGCCGCCGTCTCCGCCATCCCCGCCCGACGGCCCGCCCCGCGGCACGAACTTCTCCCGCCGGAACGCGACGCAGCCGTTGCCGCCGTCGCCTGCCTTCACCCGAATTCTTGCCTGATCAATGAACATAGCAATTAGCAGCTAGCAATTAGTTGAAACAACAAAGGCCCCGCATAGGCGAGGCCTGAACTTGACGTGCCAGTCAAATCTAGCGGCCCCCGCGACGAACTCGCACGGCTAGTCGCTACATGCTAGCTGCTAGTTGCTATCCGCTTCCTGCGCAACCACCGACACGAACCGTCCCTGCTGGCCGCGGTCCTTGAACTCGATCACGCCTGTCACCTTGGCGAACAGGGTGTCGTCCTTGCCGCGTCCGACGTTGAGACCCGCCTTCAGCGGTGTCCCACGCTGCCGCACGATGATGGTGCCGCCCGAGACGAGCTGGCCGCCAAAAGCCTTTACTCCCAGCCGCTGCGCATTCGAATCGCGGCCATTTCGCGAACTGCCTAATCCCTTTTTATGTGCCATATCAAATCCCTACCTTGTTGATCTCTTCATTCTGAGCGGAGTCGTCCCGCCCTGCGGGACGCCGGAGTCGAAGGACTCGCATTTCCGTCCCTGAACTATGCTCTCTATTCAGCCAACCCTTCATCGCTCGAACGCCAGCTGCTTAAGACTTCGCGCGCCGACTCCCACGCTTGCAGCAACACAGCATCAAACCGCTTCACTGCCGCCAGCCCTGCGACAATCAACTGTCCCAGCAGCATTACGCCTTCAGCGCCTGTCCATCCACGCTGATGCCGGTGATCTTCACCGCGGTAAAGCTCTGCCGGTGTCCCTGCAGCTTTTTGTACTGCTTCTTGCGCTTCAGGTGGAACACCAGGATTTTGTCGGCGCGGTCGTGTTTCACTACTTCGCCCGACACGAACGCCGCCGCGGGCTTGGAAATCTCGCCCTCAGCCGCGCTAACTGCCAGCACGTCGTCAAATTGCACGTTTTCGCCGCTTGACTGCGGCAGCTTCTCGATCTCGATCACGTCTCCGGGTGCGACGCGATACTGCTTCCCACCGGCGCGGATTACCGCGTACATGGCCATCTCCTGAACTGTATGGCAATTGCCTAAACGCAACGCCGCGTCCCGCGTTCGCATTGGGACGCTAAATTGTTGATGCACTTGCACTTACCCAGCAGCAGGAAGGAAACCTTCGCGGGACCAAGCGCCTCGGCTCACTGGGATGCCCCTGACGGGGCACGAGTAGTACAGGCAAACCATTCAATCTTATCGGATTCCCACACCCTGGTCAACGACCGCTTCGGGGACCGCGGTTCGGTGGGGACTTCGCGGCTATGGCGGCTGGCCGGGGAGGCGGCGGAAGTGGACCTTCAGGGGCCAGAACGGACGTTGACTGTGGGCGCTGTCTGGGCTGGCGCCGAAGCGCACGGTGCGAACCGAAGCACTCGCAGGGGCCCGGTAAACAGGGATACTTATAACGGTAATTATAATGCCTTTTGAAGACCACATTACGCAAGACCGGAAGCGGGTCTGTGGCCTTTCAGGGGAGTGGCGACATTACGAAGGTTACCGGGCGTTCCCGAAATGGAGCACGTCCGTCACTCGCGCACAAATCATCCTTACTGGATTTGAGAACCAAAGCTACGACGCGCCCCGCGGACGCACGACCGCGAGCGGGCGAGCCCACAACTGCCCGAGCCAATTGTGGGCTCTCGGAACCCGAGCCGAGTCACACCGCTAGGAGTGGATGACGATGGGGCCGCCGCCGCCGCCTCCACACTTGACCTTCTTGATCTTGACCGTGATATCGAAACATAAGTCCGGGTTGACGACGACTTCGATTTTGTCGCCGTTCTTGATGCCGTCCAACGGATCGGGGGTGAACGATCCGTCGTCGTTGATCGTCCAGGTCCAAGTTTTCGATCCGATTTTCTTTTTCGTGGATTTCTTTTCGGCTGCCATTGTCGTTCTCCTCTAATTCGCTATTTGGATCTTTCAGGGGTAGGAGCCTGAAACTCTGGGTCGGCCAGCACCGATTTCATGTCTGGATCACGGCGCAGGTCGGCGACGGTGTAACCGTTCTGCAAACTCAAATGGGCGTACTTGATGGCCTGCTGGTGGTCGCCGAGGGCCGCGTAAGCATCACTCACGTTGGCCAGAACCTCGGCATCCGTGGGGGCCAGGGCGAGGGCGGCCTGAATTCGCGTCATGGACTGTTCACGCATTCCCTTGCTGCCGTAATGAAGGGCGAGATGGGCCTGGACCTGGGCATCGCGGGGGCGCGACTCGGCAGCCTTTTCGAGCAGCGCGAGCGCCTTATTCCGGGCTGCCCGGGCATTGTCATCCTGGCCCAGTTCACGATAAGCACAAATCAAGTTCTCCCAGACGAGGAAATCCTTATCGTTTAGTTGCACGGCCTTCCGGGTCATCTCCGCAGCATCGGCATAGCGGCCCTGCTGAAGGTAGAGATAGCCCAGGTTGGCGTAGGCGGCATAGCTGGGACTTAATTCGACCGATTTTCGCAATGCCTTTTCAGCGGCGATGAGGTCCTGGGGGCTTCCGCCACCCAAGTAGAGGGCGGCTAGGTTGTCATACGCAAGAGCGTTGTCGGGAGTGAGCTCGACTGCTTTTTCAAACTGCGTGAGTGCTTCCTGGGAACGATGCTGGCGCAGGTAGAACGAGCCCAGCGTGTTGTAGCTGTCCCAGTAGTCGGGCCGGAGCGCCCGGGCTTTGTTGTAGTTGGTCTCTGCTTCGACGATGCGGCCGGCAGCCTCCTGCGCGTAGCCGATTCCATTAAAGGCATCTGCATTGAGCGGATCGAGTTCCAGGGCATGGCGAAACTCGGTCAAGGCAAGATCATGGTTGCCGGAATCGTTGTGAATTCTCCCCAACGTTGCATAGACGGCGGAGAGACTGCCATCGAGATTCAAGGCAGTTTTGCAATTTGCCAAAGCCTGGTCGAGCCATTTCGAGTCGCGATCCTGCTGGTACTTGAGCCGGTAAGCTTCCCCTAGTTCGGCATAGGCGAGGGCGAATTGCGAATCGCGGGCGATGGCCGAGTGCAGTTCGGTGATCGCGAGGTCCAAGTTGCCGGGCTTGTCGTAACGCTGAACGAGATTGAGTGCCGAGAGATAGGATTCATAACCGACGCTCTGGGCACCGTGCCCTAAGATGCGGTTGACAACCGGGGGACGGAGCGGAGAGAACCAGAAAGCTGCCAAGACGGACATCACCGAGAATACAAGCAAGAGCCGGGTTCGGACCTTTCGCTTCCGTTCGCCGTCCGTCTTGAATGGGTCCGAAGCATCCCGCGCATATCGTTGCAGGTCTTTGAGGGCAACTGCAGGAGTGGTGACAGTAAGGTCGTTGGGCGCGGCTTCGACGACCTGCAAGCGACTGCGGAACCGTTCCAGTTCGGCGAGGAACTGGTCGCAGACCTGGTAGCGATTTTCGGGATCCTTGGCGAGGGCACGGAACACGATGGCCTGCAAGTCCTGGGGAACGAGGTCGAGCGGGGCCGGAGGATCGTTGAGAATGGCATAGATGGTGGTGGGCCAGGATTCGCGCAAGAAGGGATGGCGAGCGAGCAGCATTTCAGCGAGGACCACGCCGAGTGCCCAGATGTCAGAGCGCTGGTCGGCTGGGGCCCGCTGGATTTGTTCCGGAGCCATATACGCGGCGGTACCGCGGAGATCAATACTTCTGGTGGCGGCGATGTCCGTGAGTACGAGGGCCAGGCCGAAATCGACGATCTTCACCTGGCCCTGGCGAGTGAGAAGGATATTCGAAGGCTTGATGTCGCGATGAATGATGCTGTGGCGATGAGCCTCGGCAAGTCCGCTGGCAGCCTGGCAGGCTGTATCGACCGCCTCGAGAAGGGAGAGCCTTCCAGAGGCGATACGGTGAGCGAGGTTCGTGCCCTCGTAGAAGGCCATGACGATAAACGTCTGGCCATCGGGCGTGTCCTCGATGCCGTGGATGACCCCGATATTAGGATGGTCGAGCGCTGATGCTGCTTTGGCTTCCTGGAGGAGCCGTTTGCGGTCCTTCTCGCTGAATGTCAGGTGAGGAGGCAGGAATTTGAGAGCTACCAGACGTTCGAGTTTGGTGTCGAGGGCCTTGTAGACAACACCCATTCCGCCGACGCCCGCGAGACCGAGGACCTCGTAGTTGGAAATACGGTCGCCAGTCGTGAATGTTCTTGCCGTATCTTCCATGGCCAGTGCGGGCGGGTTGACACCGCATCAATGCTCCGAGGATAAAGAGTCAGGACGAATAGTCCCGCGAATCGGGGCGGTATGCAAGCGGAAAATGGCGGGTTTGGGAGCCAGGAAGGCCGATTCCCGAGTAGGGAAAAGCCGTAATTTCTATTGCATTTTAGAAAGGATCGGTACAGAATCCGCTCGTCCGTGCAAGCGCAAGAGGCAGCGACGGTGTATAGCCGGGATTTTGGAACTTCGCGCGGCGGAGAGGAAGGGACTGCGTGTCAAAAGCCGATGTGGGTGCCAATGTGAGGTTATATGGCCAGGAAAATGACGATTACTGTGGGGAGGCCAACGCGCAAATGGCGCGCGATGGGTATCCAGACCCGGCCGATCGCCTGTATTACGAACAAGCTTTTCTAGACACCATCATCGAAGCCCATAACAGCAAGCGGAAGGGGGACAACGGCAAATGGAACACTGACCCTCAGGGGCTTCGATCATGCCTGGAGGTACTTTCCAGTGCACCGGTCAACTGGGTGCAGTGTTCCAGCACGCACCGTGATGAGACCCAGACCTTCATCCAGCGATGCGTCCGGGACGCCGGATTTCCGACACCGGTGCTGACGAACGAGGGGCGACATTGGGTCCTCGTGGTGGGCTGGGAAATGGAAGCGACGCATCCGGGCGGGCATGCCGCGTTGAAGCACGTTCATTATTACGATCCGAAACCGGATGGAATTGGGGCGGACAGAACCGTGACCGCTCGAGAATGGAAGACTAAAGCATGCTTCTCGACCGTGGCCATCAAGGGGACGTGGGTGAAACACTACGTGGCGGTCGGACAGCTTGCTTGACTTGGAGCGGGATGAGAAGGGAGTTCGAATACCATGCCTCGAGACGAAAAGTTGACTCCTACGCTGCCGGATACTCCGACGCTGCTAGATAAAGAAAAGGCAATCGAGGCGGCAAGGCAGAGCATCGCGGCGAACAATATGGCCGAATGGCCACAGTGCGTCTTATTGAAGAACCCGCAGTTGGTGGTGCAGCATCCATTTCTGGTGCAGGACAGAGGGGACGAGGATAGCGAAATCTCAAAGTACACGTGGGTCGTGCCGTATGGGATTGAGGGCGATAAGAACGAAGATAGTGTTCCGTTCGCCAGACTCTGCATCCTGGTTGATGGTGCGACCGGCGAGTTCGAGGAAGTGACTGTGTTTGGCAAGCCTGTGCCGTACCTCGCCAAAGCAAAGGCGGTCGAGGTGGTGGCCACGGCGCTGCATCTGCAGGACCTCATTCTCGTCACAGGCTCGGAGCTGATGTTCGAACCGTCAGAGATTACAACTTCGCGTGCCTATCCTTTCTGGAAGATGGTCGTGGCTCGGCGAGAGTATTTTGTTGACCAGGCGGGCAAGTTCTACGATCACATCTCAAAGGGTAAGGGCGGAAGCTAAAGCCGCTGAAAGCCCAGCGCTCGAGCGTGCGCCGGAAGTTGACTTGTGACCCGAAGCGCTCATAAGCTTGCTCCCTATCTGGGGTGAGGAATGAAGCTACGTTTTCTGGTTTTGCTGCCGGTCCTGCTCTGTGCCGGCTCGCTATTTGCCTTTCAGGATGCGCACGCAAATCACGCGCAACCCGTCCCCAACGAAAAGCTCGGCACCGTGAGCTTTCCGACCTCCTGCGCTCCTTCCCAGCAGAAGGCCTTCGAGCGCGGGGTCGCCCTCCTGCACGACTTCTGGTACGACAAAGCTGAGCAGCAGTTCAAAGACGTCATCGCAGCCGATCCGACATGCGCGATCGCATACTGGGGCGAGGCGATGAGCACCTGGCACCAAATCTGGGACCGTCCGGATGCAGCTAACCTGCAACGCGGGCTCGAACTGGTGCAGCAGGGACAGAAGCTGGGCCCGAAGACCCAGCGCGAACGAGATTACCTGAACGCCCTGGCCCTCTTTTATCAGAACTCCGCCAAGTCGAGCTTCGAGGTACGGGTGAACGCTTACTCGCTGGCGATGGAAAAGCTGCACGCAAAGTATCCCGAGGACCACGAAGCGACCGCCTTCTACGGGTTGTCGCTCCTGGCGGCTGCACCTCCGCGCGATACTACTTTCGCCAACCAGAAGAAAGCGCTGGCGCTGCTGAACGCGGAGTTTGTACTCGCGCCCGACAATCCAGGCGTGGCGCACTACATCATCCATAGCTGCGACAGTCCGCAGATGGCAGCCGACGGCCTAGCAGCAGCCCGGCGCTACGGACAGATCGCTCCTTCGGCGCCGCACGCGGCGCACATGCCGGGACACATCTTCGCGCGGCTGGGCCTGTGGCAGGAGGACATCGACGCAAACCTGGCGTCGATTGCAGCAGCGGAGGCGTCAGGATCGTCGGGCCATGAGTTGCATGCCATGGACTTCCTGAACTACGCCTACCTGCAAGTTGGTGAGGACGCGAAGGCATGGGCGCTGGTGGAGAAGGTCAACAGCATGGACGTGCATATGGGACATGACATGCATGAGTACCTGGATATGGCGCGGGCGGGGTTTCCGGCGACGTATTACATCGAGATGAGGCATTGGAAGGAAGCTGCCGCGCTGGAGCCGGTAAAAGGCGCGCAGCCGCAGAATGCCGCGATCACCTATTGGGCGCGGGCGGTGGGCAGCGGACACCTGAAGAACGCAGCGGCCGCGAAGCAGGACCTGGCGAACTACGACGCGATGGTCGAGGCGGTGAAGAAGTCGAAAGACGCTTACATGGCGGAGTACATGGATAACGATCGCGACGAGATTCGCGCCTGGGTCGCGTTCGCCGAGGGCAAGAATAACGAGGCACTGAAGTTCATGAGCGTCGTGGCCGACAAGCAGGACGCTCACGGCAAGGGTGAAGTCGAGATTCCGGCGCGCGAGATGCTGGCCGACATTTTGCTGGAGTCGGGCCATCCGGAGCAGGCGCTGGCGGAGTATGAGCGCTCGATGACCGTCGACCCCAACCGCTTCAATGGGCTGTATGGGGCGGCGCGCTCGGCAGAGATGACGAAGCAGACCGCCAAGGCCGACAAGTATTACGCGCAGTTGGTGAAGAACTGCGCGGGATCGAAGTCGGGGCGTCCGGAGTTGGCGAAGGCGAAGGAACAGTTATCCGGAAAGAGTGTGGCGAGCGGAGAGTGAGAACTCATCCGTAGTAGCGGAAGTCCTGCCAGAACGCCGGCCATCCAGCCTTCGGTGGGCCACATACGTAGATGTCAGGATGGTCGCCGGTTTCCTCGTTCTTCACGTTGTAAGGATTCGGTGTGTGTCCGGCAAGTCGGCAGGACTGAAAGCTTTCATCCATATACTTGCGGCTCAGGCCGAGAATGATGACCGTTTGCGGCGGCGGATCACCGTAGCCGCGATACCAGAAGGAGTTGACGCCGCTGATGGCACGCGGCAGGCCGTATTCGGGGCCGTAGAGATTGATCGCGCCCGCTTCGCCATAATTCGTGCCGATGATCGCCAGGTGCGCGCGCTCTTCGGGCGTGAGCGAGTCGCGAATTCTCGCCACCTCTTGCACCAGCTCGGGCCAGCCGAGTTGCTCGCGGAAGTCGCCGGTCAGCGAGTTGTTGATCTGCCACCAGCGCGAGTTAAGGGGCGGCACCGGCAACCAGAATGCGATGGTGGACACCAGTTCAAACACCAGCGCGGCCCAGACGATCCACCGAAGGGTCATGGCGCGGCCGCGGCTCATCGTCGCCAGCCATTGCTCGCCCCAGACTGCACCGCAGGCGTACAGCATGGGATACGCCGGGCCCATGTAATACCACCGGCCCTTTGCGATGGTGAAGAGCGCCAAGGTGGCGACGTACATCCAGCCAATCATGCGGAAGCGCTTGCCGGCCGCCGTGACAATGCAGAAGTACAGGCCGGCGAGAGCCAGCGGAAAGCGCATGCCGGTCATCATCAACTGCATCGGAAGAAAGTCAGCGGTGCGTCCCTGGCGCACGTCGCGGGCATGGATATGGCTGAGAAAGTCGAGCGAAACGAAGTGGTGCTGCGCCTGCCAAATCACGTTTGGCAGCCAGATCAGCACTGACAGGGCCACCCCGATCCAAAGCCACTTGCTGCGCAGGTAACGGCGGGCGTCGGTAAGCAACACACCCGCCACGATCGACAAGGCAAAGAACCCCATCGTGTACTTGCACATCATGCCGAAGCCGATGCCGACGCCAATGCCAACCCACCAGCGCGGATCGTCGGACTGCAGCAGCTTGACAACGAAGTAGGCGGTCAACACCCAGGCGAGCGCGTCGAACGCGACGTACATCATCTGGTATCCGCCGCCCAGCACGAATGGAAGCGCCGCTACGGCGGCCACGAGTTGCGCGCCTCGACGCGCACCCATGTCACGGGCCATTAACCCCGCCAGCACCACGGTAATGGCCTGTGCGAGGTTGGCAAAGAAGCGAAAACCACGCAGCGAAGTGCCAAAGAGTTCCAGCGAGAGACGCCCGAAAAACGGCGTCATTGGCGGATACGCGGGAAATCCCCAGGCAAGGTGCCGCGCATCTTCGAGCGTCGCCAGCTCGTCGCGGTTCCACCCGTAGCGGTTACTCAGAATCAGGTGGACGACGACCGAACCGAGCGCAAGGTAAACCAGCAGCGCGGTGTCGCTCAAAAGCGCAGATCGACCTTCGCGGGAGACCGGCAAAATTGAAGTGGAGACAGACATACCGAGAACTACTTGGGCGTTGCGGACGTCGATTGCGATTTGTCGGCTGCGACCTTTTCCATCTGCGCCTGGATTTCAGGCATGTGCTTGCTCATGACCGACTGGGCTGCCTGCATGGACTCAACCATCATGGCGGTCGAATCCTTCAGCAGCTTTTGGCCTGTTGGCGACCCGTAGAACTCATTGATTGCCTTGATGTCAGAGTGGGTGAGGTACTTCTGATAAACAGGAACCATGGCGTCGAGCAACTCGTCGGTGGGGATTGCTTTCAACATCGCCTGGAAGCGCTCGGTCGCGTCGGTCGTCGCCTTTTGAACCTCCGCCGGATTCGCGGTGGGATGCTGCTGCCGGTAACGGTCCGCGAAGTTCGAGGCTAACTGGCTTGCCATCGCAGAGTAGAGGATCGGAATGCGGTCCCGGGCCCCGGTGAGCTGCATCATGTCTTCAACGTCTTGCTTGGTAGCAGCGTCAATCTGGGTCTGGGCGAAACCGAACGAACTGGATGCGATGAGGAGGAGACAGGTAACGATTGCCTTTCTCATAATTCCCTCCGCCGCAGATGTGCGGTCGCCTGATTGTACTGCGGTACCGCCTGCTACGATAGCGACGTGCCGGGCTTGCTGGAAGTGCAAAATCTGACGGTCGATTTCGCTACCGCGCAGGGCAGTGTGCGCGCGGTTCGCGACGTGAGCTTTGCCGTCGCACCCGGCGAAGTTCTCGGATTGGTCGGCGAGTCAGGCTCGGGCAAATCGGTGTCGTCGCTGGCGATTCTGCGGCTGCTGCCGCCTCAGGCCCGCGTAACCGGACGCATCATCTTCGGTGACGCAGACTTGCTGGCGCTGCGAGAAGATCGCATGCGGGCGATTCGCGGGGCCGGCATCAGCATGATCTTTCAGGAACCGATGACCGCGCTGAATCCCGTCATGCGCATCGGCGAGCAGGTGGCCGAGGCGGTGCTGGCACACCCGGAGGCGTCTCCCGGGTTAGCGCCCAAAGAAGGGGTGCGAACCCGGGGCACCCAGAAGAAGGTTAGCAAGGCCGATGCATGGCGCATCGCTGTCGAAGCCCTGCGCACCGTCGCCATTCCCGAACCGGACCGTCGCGCCCGCGACTACCCGCACCAGCTTTCCGGCGGCCAGCGGCAGCGTGTGATGATCGCCATGGCGATCGTGAACCGGCCGCAGTTGCTTATCGCCGACGAGCCCACGACCGCTCTCGACGTCACCATCCAGGCCCAGGTTCTCGACCTGCTGGGCGAACTGCGGCAGAAATTCTCGTTGGCCATGCTGTTCGTGTCGCACGATCTGGCGGTGGTGTCGCAGGTGTCGCACCGCATCGCCGTGATGTACGCCGGAAGCCTCGTCGAAATCGGCACGACGGCGCAGGTTTTTCGCCACGCAGTTCACCCCTACACCCGCGGATTGCTGCGCTCCGTCCCCACGCTGCGCAGCGATCGCAGCCGGCCGCTGCAGACCATTGAAGGCTCGGTCCCTCCCGTGGCTAGTCCGCCGCCCGGCTGCGCATTTGAACCGCGCTGCGCTTGGCGTGTACCATCGTGCTCGCAAGCGTTACCATCGCTGGTCGAGGTTGGTGCGGGACATTTCGCCCGCTGCCCCGTCGTGACATCGGAAACCCATTAATCATGCGCCTTCTTTTGATCAGCGACATTCATGCCAACCTGGAGGCTTTCGAAGCCTGCATGGCCGCGGCGCCAGCCCATGACCGTGTCGTAAATCTGGGCGACGTGGTAGGCTACAACGCCAGTCCGAACGAAATCTGTGCGCGCGTCATCGCCATGAACGCGCCCATCGTGCGCGGCAACCACGATCGCGCCTGTGCCGGACTCAGCGACTTGAAGGAGTTCAACCCGGTAGCGGCGATCTCGGCCTACTGGACCCGCAACTCCCTGACCCCGGAACACCTTGAATGGCTGAAGGCGCTGCCGATGGGGCCGCTCCGCGTGGACGACCTGCCCGGCATCGAGTTCGTACATGGCGCTCCCCTCGACGAAGACGAATACCTGCTCAACACCGCGGCTGCCGATGACAACCTCGACTTGCCCGGCCACGCGCCCCTGATTTTCTTTGGCCACACCCACATTCAAGGCGGCTTCGTCGATGAAGACGGCGAGTCGGCGCCCTTTCGCCCCGAGTACAACGCGCTGGCTGGAGCGGTGGAATACAAGATGTGGCTGACGCCCGGAGTAAAGTACCTGATCAATCCGGGCTCGGTGGGCCAGCCTCGCGACAGCGATTGGCGGGCGGCTTTCGCGCTCTATGAAAGCAATGGCGGAGCTTTGTCGAGCGTTACGTTCTATCGCGTCCCTTATGACATCAAGTCCGCCCAGGCGCGAATTCTCTCGGCGCAATTGCCCGACCGTCTGGCGGCGCGGCTGCAACTCGGGCGCTAGCCGTCGAGTGTCGTAGAGTACATTCATGCCTTCTGACGACGCCAAGCGCAGTCTCTTCGAACGAGCGGATCCGAGCCGCTCCGAGCCGGGTCTTGTGGCACACATCGACGGCGGCGCGCGCGGCAACCCCGGCCCTGCGGGCTTCGGCGTTGTGCTCTACGACGCCTCCGGGCAGACGGTCGCCGAACTCAGCGAATACCTCGGCAAACAAACCAACAATTTTGCAGAGTACTCCGGCCTGCTCGCCGCGCTCGACTATGCGCTGCAACACGGCGTCGCTGCGCTCAAGGTGTTCAGCGATTCTGAGCTGATGGTCAAGCAGATCAAGGGACAGTACAAGGTGAACAATCCGGCGCTGAAGGAGCTGCATGGAAAGGCTCGGGGCATGATCGGACGGCTCGACTCGTTCATCATTACCCACGTGCTGCGCGAGAAGAACCGCGACGCCGACCGGCTGGCCAACCAGGCGATGGACCGCGGCATGGGACGCGGGTCTGACACTGTGGGACAGCCAGGCGCTCCGCGCGAAGTCAACGGAGTCGTGCGCAATGGGGTTGTCGAGTTCCTGGGAACGACGCTGCCCGAAGGCACGTTCGTGAAAGTACGGGCAGCCAAGTCATAATCCATGGCAAGGTCGCGCCTCGTTGTACCGAAAGAAATCGCTCAGCCGAGCGTGCTCCGCAGCGCCTCAGACAACTCAGGATGTTGAAAGCGAAAGCCGGCAGCTTGCAGCTTCTCGGGTCCCACTCGCGCCGAAGCTAGCAGCAGCGCGTCTCCCATCTCGCCGAACAGCGTGCGTACCACGAACGCAGGCAGCGGAAAGATGGTCGGCCGATGGATCGCCTGTTCCCAACTCGCGCACGAATTCGGAATTGCGCACCGCGTGCGGCGCGACGGCGTTCACCGGCCCGCGAAGCTCGTCTTTCGACAGCGCAAATAGAAATGTGCCCACCACGTCTTCGAGCGTGACCCAGCTCCAATATTGCCGGCCATTACCGACCGGCCCGCCGAGACCCAAGCGGAACGGAGTCAGCATCGCCGGCAAGGCGCCGCCTTCTTTCGCCAACACAACGCCGATGCGAACGTGTACCACCCTCAGCCCCGCTTCCGCTGCGGGCGCGGCGGCGTCTTCCCACTCCCGGCAAACCTCCGCGAGAAATCCGCTTCCCGCTGGGCTGTCTTCGGTGAGCTCTTCATCGCCCCGGTTACCGTAATAGCCGATCGCCGACGCGGCAATCAAGATGCGCGGCGTCCCGGCTTGGCGAAACGATTCAGCAGCAGCAATCGCCAGCGTCCGGGTGCCCTGCACGCGGCTCTGCCGCACCTCGCGCTTAAACTTGTCAGTCCAATAGCCGGAGATGTTTTTCCCCGCGAGATGAACGATGGCGTCAAAGTTCTTCAATCCGCGTGGATCGAGCGGCTGCGCCGGGTCCCACTGCACCTGGTCACCGGCCGCGGGACGTCGCACCAGAGCGGCCGTGGTATGTCCGGCAGCCACGAGCGCGGGCCGCAACGCGCTGCCGATGAGGCCGGAAGCGCCGCTGATCAGGATTCGCATGTGGTGGCCCTCTTGCTTCGATTGTAGAGCCGAAAACCGTGCCGGCGGCGATCACTAACAGTCCCAGAGTGACGGCGAGTAACTTGTCTCAACGCCGTCCGGTCAGATGCGGTAACTTGCGTATAATCGGTCATGGCGACTTTCGGCCAGCAGATCCGAACCAACGTTCTTACGGTGACCAAGTTTCGCGATCTCCTGCGCAAGATTCGCGCCTATCGTCCCAACGACGACCTGGCGCTGGTCAAGAAGGCCTACGACTTCTCCCTCCGCCATCATCAGGGCCAGACCCGCGCCTCCGGCGAGCCGTATCTCATTCATCCGCTTGAAGTTGCCTCAGTGCTGGCCGACATGCAGCTGGACACCACCGCGGTCGCCGCCGGCCTGCTGCACGACTCCATTGAAGACACCCCGGTCACCGTCGACGACATCCGCAACGAATTCGGCGAGCAGGTCGCGCACATCGTCGAGGGCGTCACCAAGATCAGCAAGATCGAGTTTGCCTCGCGCGAAGAGGCGCAGGCCGAGAGCGTGCGCAAGATGGTCCTGGCCATGGTGGACGACATCCGCGTGGTCATGATCAAGCTGGCCGACCGCCTGCACAACATGCGCACCCTGGAGCACCTCTCGCCCGAGCGGCAGGTCAAGATCGCCCGCGAGACGCAAGAGATTTACGCGCCCATCGCGCACCGCCTGGGCATGGGAAAGATCCGCGGCGAGCTCGAGGACCTGGCGTTCCAGTACGTCGATCCTATCGCCTACAACCAGGTCAAGGACGCGATTGAGTCCAAGCGCAAAGAGGGCGAGGCCTTTCTCGCGCAAGTCCAGACCGTCATCGAGCAGAAGCTGCGCGAGAACAACATCGAGGCGCGCGTAGATTCGCGCATCAAGCGCATCTACAGCATCTGGCAGAAGCTGCAAAAGCAGCACATCTCGGTCGATCAGATTTACGACATGATGGCGTTGCGCATCATCACCCAGTCGGTGAACGACTGCTACGCCGTGCTGGGACTCATCCACAACCAGTGGCGGCCGGTGCCGGGACGCATCAAGGACATGATCGCCATGCCGCGGCCGAACCTCTACCAGTCGCTGCATACCACCGTGATGACCGAAAGCGGCCACGCCTTCGAAGTGCAGATCCGCACCGAGGAAATGCACAAGATGGCGGAAGAGGGCATCGCCGCGCACTGGAAATACAAGGACGGCCCGATCGCCGCGGTGGACGAGAAGCGCCTGGCCTGGCTGCGCCAGGTGGTGGAGTGGCAGCGCGACGTTCCCGACCCCAACGAGTTTCTCTCCACCCTCAAAATCGATCTGTACCCCGACGAGGTCTACACCTTCTCGCCCAAGGGCCGATCGTGATTCTTCCCCGCGAGGCGACGCCGGTGGACTTCGCCTACACCGTTCACTCGCAGGTGGGCGACACCTGCGTGGGCGCGAAGGTCAACGGCCGCATCGTGCCGTTGAATTACAAGCTCCACTCCGGCGACATCGTCGAAATCCTCACCCAGCCCGGACATCATCCCAGCCGCGACTGGCTGGGCTTCGTCAAGTCGGGGCGCGCCCGCCAGAAGATCAAGCACTGGCTGAAGATCCACCAGCGCGAGCGCGCCATCGAAATCGGCCGCAAGCTGATCGAAAAGGAAGCCCGCAAGTACCGCATCGCGCTGAAGGAAATCAGCGAAGCCGAGCTGACCAAGGTGGCCGACCGAGAACGGCCTCGGCCGTCCCGACGACCTGCTGGCCGGCATCGGCTACGGAAAGTTTTCCGCGCGCTCGATCCTGGCGCGGCTAGCGCCGACCAGCGCAGCCAGCTCCGTTGCCGCACCGGAGACCGAAGATCAGCCCTCAGGATTCACCAGCGTGGTGCGGCGTGTGTTCGGCGGCGAAAGCCCCGCCATCACCGTCAAGGGCCACGACGATCTGCTGGTCTATCGCGCGCGATGTTGCAACCCGATTCGCGGCGAGGAAATCATCGGCTACGTCACCCGCGGCAAAGGCGTCGCGGTCCATTCCAAGGCCTGCAAGAACGTCGAGAACCTGATGTACGAGCCGGAGCGCCGCATCGCCGTGGCGTGGGGCAAAGACGGCACCGTCGGCACCGCCCAGCCCTGGCAGACCGGCTTCCCGGTCAAGCTGGTGGTGCTCTGCGACAACCGCCCCGGCATGCTGAAGGACATCACCGCCATCATCAGCGACACCAACACCAACATCCGCAACATCGAAGCCAAGACCGCCGAAACTCACGCCACCGTCGACATCATCGTTGACATCGCCGACCTCAAGCATCTGGAACGCATCGTCACCGGCGTGCGCAAGATTCCGGGCGTCCGCGACGTGCAGCGAATTCAGAAACTACCGTAAGAACAGGTGCCCTGCACTTCGCAGAATCCCTATGCCGCTCCAGCCACTGACCACTAGCCACTGGCCACTTTCTTCACCCACGCCAGCACTTCTTCGGCGTGCCCTTCCGGCTTCACGGCGTAGAACACGTGCACGATCTTTCCATCGGACCCGATCAGAAAGGTCGCTCGCACGATGCCCATCACCTTCTTGCCGTACATGTTCTTTTCCTTGAGGACGTCGAACTTCTTGGCGACCTCTTTCTTGTCGTCGGCCAGCAGGGTGTAGGGCAGGGTCTCTTTCTCTTTGAACTTCAGCTGCGCCTTGGGCGTGTCGGGCGAGATGCCCAGCACCACCAGCCCGGCTTTCTTCAGTTTCGCTGTATGCGTCGCGGAACCCGCGCGCTTCGATCGTTCAACCGGGCGTATTGGCTTTAGGATAGAAGAACAGCACCACGTGCTGTCCGCGGAACTGTTCCAGCGAAACC
Source organism: uncultured Acidobacteriaceae bacterium (assembly GCA_963751155.1). Taxonomy (GTDB): domain Bacteria; phylum Acidobacteriota; class Terriglobia; order Terriglobales; family Acidobacteriaceae; genus DASRAA01. Next base: position 77,037 of record CAVVTL010000002.1, read on the forward strand.
GGGTTTCCGTTTTCGTCGGAGAGGGTAAAGGCGGGAGCTTTCTTGTTGGTTTCCATGACGCATTATTTGTACCGTAAATCGGCGCGGCGGGCTATCGCTGGAATCTTGGCCATTTTCCTGACGGTCACAATCGGCTCAGCGCAGCAGCGCGGGCCTTCCACCATCACCAGAAAATCTAAGCGCGGCCCCCGGGCCATCGCCGTCGTCGAGTTCCTTCCCGGCGGCGGCATGCGGCTGGTTCCCATCGCCCTCTGGATCGACGGTAAGTACTACGACGCCAGCCTCTACGGCGCCAACCCCGAGCCTATGGCCGTGGAGCCTGAAACCGTGTACGAGGCGCAAAGCCTCGGCGAGCCCACCGGAACCTTCACCATTACCGAGCCACTGCAAATCAAAGGCTCCTGGATCGCCGAGGGCACCTGGCGTCCGCACCTCGCCATGGATGAGCAAGTGGCGGCACGGGCCGCCAAGGAAGCCGCCAATAAGACCAAGCCCGAGCCCGAGCAAGACGGTCTTCACCGGCGATGCAGGCGACAGCCGTCCGGTGCTCAAGCGCGCTCCCGGGCTCCGGCGGTGATTCCGGCAGTACCACGCAGTCATCGCAGCCCGCCACCGCGAGCGATCCCGACCGGCCGACCCTGAAGCGCCCTGCCGGTGACTCGAGTTCGAACCCTTCGGGCGGATCTTCCGGCGGCGGGACTTCCACCTCCGCATCGCAAACCCGCGTGGACGATAACGACCCCGACCGCCCGGTGATGAAGCGGTCATCTCCGGCGGCGACCTCGCCTGCCGCGGGCACCAGCTCCGACTCCGGCTGCCATGCCGATGACGCAGGCCGCAGCCGACGTCGAATGACAACGATCCGAATCGGCCCGTGCTCAGCCACAACAACAAGCCCAAGCCGCAAATCACCAGCGATGCGATGTCCGCGAAGAACGACGTGCCCTTCACCTGCAGGCACGAAGGGCGCAAAGGCATACCCCGCAATTTCCGACGCCAGCGACTATCGCGGTCGCCCGCTGTTGTTCGCGATGTCTCCCGGCGAACGGCAAACCCAGGAACAGCAGGTGCTGAAGCTGGCGATGAACGAAATCCGCGCCTATGCCGCCAAGCACAACGGCCCGGCGATCTCCAAGACGGCGGCGATCACCGACTACGACGCGCGCGCCTTTGACCTCGACTACAGCAGCTCGCCAACCATCGTGCTGACCGCCAAGCTGCCGGTCGACCGCCGGTCGCGTCTCCCACGAAAGGCTCTGCAGCGAAAGGCCCGGCAGCGAAAGCGCCCGACGGCAAAAACCGTGACTACGGGAGACTTCACCTACTTCGTTACCATCGTCGCCAAGGTCGACATCAACGATCAGCCGCAGAAGATTTTTTCCTCGGTCACCGACACTCGACACCTCGATGCCTATTCCCGCATGGAGTTGATCGACGCCGTGGATGCCGACGCCAACGGTCGCGGCGATCTGCTCTTCCGGCTGTACTCCGACACGGGCATTTCCTACGGCTTGTACCGCGTGTCTCCCTACCAGATTGAGAAGATCTTCGAGGGCGGCTCGTCGTTGTAGGCGCTTTCGCGGACGCTTTGATGGGGGCCCGCATTTGCCTGTCGTTGGCAAATGTGGGAGACCGAGAACCTACTTCTTCTTCCCCGCCAAAAACCGCGCCCGATCTTTCTCGGTATCGATCTCGCCCGCCACCACGGCATACAACTCATCCACTGACGAGCACCGGTCGGCCGCGCGCTTCACCACCACCTTCGCGATCGGCCCAATGAACGCCGCCAGCTCCCGGCTCACCGAATCCAACTCCGCCGGCTGCAGCTTACTTTGCCGCGCCGGATCGCTCCCCGGCCTCGGCGTGCCCGCGCCCGACGACCGGCTTACCGCTCGGCGTCAGCGACGGGATCGTCGGAGCCACGATCGAAAGCTGCGCAATTGTCTGCAGCTTCCTCATACGAAACATCATTGAGGTCGGCAGAGAATTCTGCCGCCGTCTGGTACCGCATCGCCGAGTCCTTTTCCATCGCCTTCACGATCGTGGCGCACAGCGTCAGCGGCAGCGAGCTATTCAGCTCCGCAGGGTGTCTCGGCGACGTGTTCACGTGCCCGCGCATGATCTCGTAGTCGGTTCCGTGGAACGGCGTACGCCCCGTCAGGATCTCGTACAGCATCGCCCCCGTCGAATAGATATCCGCGCGCGCATCCACCCGCTCACCTCGCACCTGCTCCGGAGACATGTAATGCAGTGTCCCCAGCACGTGCCCCGGCCGCGTTGAACTCGCATCCGTCGTGCTGAACGCCAGCCCAAAGTCCAGCAGCTTAGCCTCGCCCTGCGGGGTAATCACGATGTTCGACGGCTTGATGTCGCGATGAATCACGCCGCGCGCATGAGCGTACTCCAGCGCCGAGAGCACCTGCCGCACATAATCGATGCCTTCCACCGGACGCCGCGGCCACGGCGAGCGCATCTTCATCTGCAGGTCCTGGCCCTCAACGTACTCCATCACCATGGCCACCTGTTCCTGCAGCTGAAACGCCGTGTGCATCTGCGCGATGTGCGGATGCGACAAGCTCGCCAGCACACGAATCTCGCGCAAGAAACGCTCGGAGAGCTCAGCCCCGTCGCGGTCCGAGCGCAGCAGCTTCAGTGCCTCGGTGCGCTGCGAGATCACGTGCCGCACCTTGTACACTTCGCCGATGCCGCCGTGCCCAAGCTGGCTGAGCACCTCGTAATCGCCAATGGTGTGTCCCGGCGTCAGCGCCATGTCGCGCGCTCCTGCACACCGATCTCGCTGGATTTCATTGCTTTTTCCCCACAATGGTTCATCTATTCTGGGAGATATACGCCGTCAACGCAAGCGCCGGATTTCCCCGAGGTCGCAGCTGGCCTTCGTGCTACCGCGCCCGCTACCGCCGCTTGCTCGTGCCCCCCAACAGCGATCCCAGCACCCCGCGCACAATCTGTCGCCCCACCGTGCTTCCAATCGTTCGCGCCGCGCTTTTCGCCATGGCCTCTCCCAGCGAGTCACCACGCCGCCCCCCTTTGCTTCCTCCCAGCCCCAGTGAATCCAGCGACGGCAAACTCGAATACCAAGGCTGGTCCTGCCCCTGCGTCGCTGGTGCTCCTGCAGCCGGTTGTCCCGCCCGCCCCTTCAGAATCTCGTATGCTGATTCCCTGTCCACCGCATTCTCGTATACGCCCGCCACCAGTGACGATTGCATGAGCGCCGCGCGCTGTTCCGGTGTGATCGGCCCGATCTGCCCGCGCGGCGGACACACCATCGCCTGCTCCACGACTTCGGGCGTGCCTTTCTCGTCGAGAAACGACACCAGCGCCTCGCCCACTCCCAGCTCAGTAATGGTCGTCTCCACATTCAGCTTGGGGTTCGTGCGGAACGTTTGCGCCGCCGCCTTCACCGCCTTCTGATCCTTCGGAGTGAAAGCCCGCAGCGCATGTTGCACCCGATTACCGAGTTGTCCCAGCACCGCATCGGGAATATCCAGCGGATTCTGCGACACGAAATACACGCCTACACCCTTTGACCGCACCAGCCTCACGATTTGGGTCACCTTGTCGGCCACCACCGACGGCAGGTCGTTGAACAGCAGATGCGCCTCGTCGAAGAAGAACACCAGCTTCGGCTTTTCCGGATCACCCACCTCCGGCAGCTTCTCGTAGATCTCCGTCAGCAGCCACAGCAGCAGCGTGGCGTACACCCGCGGCGACCGAATCAGCTTGTCCGAGGCCAAGATGTTCACCACGCCGCGACCGTTCGCGTCCGTCTGGATCAGGTCATCGATATTCAGCGCCGGCTCGCCGAAAAACTTGTCGCCGCCTTCCTGCCCCAGCGTCACCAACCCCCGCTGGATCGCTCCCACGCTCGCCGCCGAAATATTGCCGTACTCCGTCTGTAACGCCTTGGCCTGGTCGCCGACATACTGCAACATCGCCTGCAGGTCTTTCAGGTCGAGCAGCAGCAACTTGTTGTCATCGGCAATCTTGAATACCAGCGACAGCACGCCCGTCTGCGTGTCATTCAAATTGAGCAGCCGGCTGAACAGCAGCGGCCCCATCTCGCTTACCGTCGTACGCACCGGATGCCCCTGCTCCCCGAATACGTCCCAGAGCGTCACCGGCGACCCTTCGTAGCCAAAGCCCTCGATCCCTAGGTTCTTCACCCGCTCGGCGATCTTCGCGCTGTCCTTCCCCGCCTGGCTGATGCCGGATAGGTCGCCCTTCACGTCCGCCGCAAACACTGGCACGCCTGCCCGGCTGAACGCCTCGGCCATCACCTGCAGCGTGACCGTCTTTCCCGTCCCGGTCGCTCCAGCCACGAGTCCGTGCCGGTTCGCCATTTGCGGCAGCAGGTATTGCGGTTCTTGACTCTTTGCAATGAGCAGCGGCTCAGCCATTGGGTGCCTCTCGAATGGGATTGTGCGGCGCCTGCGGGGGTTACTCGCCGCCTCGGATGTCTGCATTCTAATATGCTCCGCCCGCTCCTCCCCCGAAACAATCCCCGAGGCTCGGTGTTCATGTGCTTTATTTCCCGATAAGATAGTCCTTTGCAGCCTCTGGGCTGCATTTGTATGGTCTCCTGGGGGACAGGTTTGCGCGTTCTCGCTCTACTTCTTTCTCTTCTCGCTCTTGTCGGCATCACCGCCTGCGGCGGCGGCGGCTCAACCGCCACAGTCACGGCGATTACCATGTCCTGCACACCCACTGCGGTCCAGTCGGGACAAACCAGCCAGTGCACGGCGACCGTGACTGGCACTGGCAACTTCGTCAATACTGTCACCTGGGCTGCCAGCGCCGGCACTATTGATACCACGGGCCTGTTTACCGCCCAGGCTGTGACTGCCAGCACTCAGGTCACCGTCACGGCCATCTCCAACCAGAACACCTCCCTGAACGCCACCGCCATCATCACGGTCACTCCCATCACCGCCATCACTGTCAGCTGCAGCCCGACCATCATTCAGTCGCTGCAGACCAGCCAGTGCAACGCCACCGCCAACGGCGTCACCACCAGCACTGTCAACTGGTCCAGTAGCATCGGAGTCATCTCCATCTCCGGAGTCTTCACCGCGCCCACCGTGCCCGCGACGACTCCCGTTACCATCACCGGCACCACGCAGGTCACCCACGTCACCGGCACCGCGACCGTCACTGTCAACGTGAACAACACCGCGCCTATCGCGGTCGACGGCGGGCCCGCGGTGAACGGATCCTCCATCAATTATCCCAACGGAGCCTACGTGACCGCCACGGTCTGCGCGCCCGGAACCACAACGTGCAGCACCATCGATCACGTCCTGGTTGACACCGGCTCCGTCGGCTTCCGAGTGCTCTCGTCAGCGCTGGGAAGCATCGCGCTTACGCCGCAGACCGCTTCCGACGGCAATCCGATGGCCGAGTGCTACGTCGCGCCCAGCGGATACGCTTGGGGACCGGTTGCGCTCGCCCAAGTTCAGGTCTCTGGAGAGATCGCCTCGTCGATTCCTGTCGAGGTCATCGCGCCGACGAACTTCGCCACCGCGCCGGCAGCTTGCACGGGACAAACCACCGGCAGCGCGCTCAATACGGTCACGGCGCTCAAGGCCAAAGGAATTTTAGGAATCGGCGTCTTCCTGCAGGATTGCGGCGCCACTTGCACTACTAGCTCTCAGAGCACGTACTTCAGTTGCCCGATGTCGGGATGCGCGCCCCTCGCCGCAACCACTGCGCAGCAAGTGTCAAACCCTGTCGCCGCCTTCCCCAACGACAACAACGGCAGTGAAATTCAGTTGCCGCCCGTCGTCGCCGGAGGCGCCCAGACCGCGCAAGGCACGCTTATCTTCGGCATCGGCACGCAGAGCAATAACGCGCTGGCCGCCGCCACGATCTATGGCGTCTCCACGTCGGGACAGAACCCCGGCTCGCTCGTTGCCACCTACAACAGCACCGCCTACGCCGGCACCTTCAGCAGCGGCGCCGACGCCAACTACTTCCTCACCTCGGCAATCACCTCATACCCGGCGTGCACCAACCCCGGCTACTATTGCCCCAGCTCGCAGCAGACCGCTTCGGTGAGTATCGCCGGCACCAACGCCGTTACGGGCACCGTCACCCTCACGGTTGATAACGCCAGCAATCTCTTCCAGACGGGGTTCTTCGCCTTCTCCAGCCTCGGCGGCCCGGCCGGCAATCGCCCCAATCCAATTACCTTCGGACTGCCATTTTTCTACGGCCGCAACGTCTTCACCGCCCTGAGCGGCGCCTCAACCCCGGGTGGAACAGGACCGTACGTAGCGTTCTAAGGTCTGGGGAAGGTACCCCCCTCCCCCTATTTTCGTAAAATCCTCTGTCTAAAGAAGATAGGGGATAGGGTGCGCAAAATCCTTATAACAAACAAGTTGCACGCAAAATACTCATTCCAAAAGGGATACGAGGCCATTTTTGTGCCTCAGGCGGAATCTGCCGGGTTGTTGACGGCGGCCGGGCAGGTTTCAGCCAGAGGCTTACGGACAGGCGCGGGCGCGTTCGGCCAAAAGACGGCAGCTATGGGCCAAGGGATATGTGGGCCACCAGCGGAGATTCCTGATAATCTCCGGGCATGAGCGCGAGACGATGAAGCATCGCATTGTCCACCTTGTTCAGAAATACCTGTTGAACCCGCCCATCAAGCTGTTGTTTGCGATGGGGGTGGTGCTGCCGGGATATGCGCTGCTGGAAACGATTGGCCGCAAGACGGGAAAGCCGCGCCGTACGCCGGTGGGCAACGGACTGGTGGGCAAGCAGTTCTGGATCGTGGCGGAACACGGCGGGCAAGCGGGCTACGTTCGCAATATTGCGGGTAATCCGCGGGTGCGTCTGAAACTGCGCGATGGGTTGCGGGCCCGGTGGTACACGGGGACAGCCAATGTGCTTTCGGACGATGATCCACGAGAGCGCCAACGGTGGCTTGCGAACCAGTTGCCGAGCAGCGCCAGTAACGCCTCCGCAGTGCGCTTCTTCGGCACGGAGTTGCTCACGGTTCGGATTGATCTGGACGGCTGACCTGAAGCAGGTTTCTTTCGGTCTTGGGTGCGTCGTCTTTCATTCTGTATTCACACCTCTTTAGAATCAGCTGGTTAGGCGGAAATTGTTCACAAACAATTGATTCCAAGCGACTTATATGTATCCATTTGACCCATAAGGATTTAGGTGCGATTCCGAGCGTTTTTCGAAGCCCAAGTTGTCATACAATATATACAAATCATACACCAAATTGCCATACTTTGCATACTAGTATGACAGAGTATTGTCATACATTCCATACAAGTATGTACCGATCCAGTTACAGCCGCAGGGCGCACCCAGATGTGAAAGAGCCGCTTCCGGTCCACGGAATGGGCGGGGACCGAGGCCAGAGACACAACTCCCTGTCCTCGCGGTGAATGATCGCTCAATGGAGGCGGATGCGAAAGGGCGACGGTCACGGTGGGGTGTGATAAACGGAAGGTGTCAGTGGCCGGGTGTGGGTTGGGAAGAAAAAACCCACATATCCTGAACGAGGAGACTTCGGAAAAGCCCCACCCGGCCAAATGAAGGCCGGATGGGCCACCCGGATGGGCCACTCGCCCGCGTGGAATTCGGCAGCGGCCTAAGAACAAATTAAATTGAGGTGAAAAGGCTGCGAAGTTATTTTTGGGGTGAGAAACTCGCTTATGATGTCTGCTACCGGGAAAGGGACTACAACGATGAAAACTGTTTACGGAATGGCTGATTTGCTTAGGGTTTCTATCTGTCTAATGCTTCTAACTGCGGCGTCAGTCGCGAAGGCCGATGAACTCTATGCGGCGACGGTAAACGGCAACAGCTATAGCGTGATGACATTCACGCCGTCGCTCGGCGCCCTGTCATTGACTGGCATTCCGGTGCTGCCCTCCGGATTGGCAGTTGGAACCAGCGGGAACATCTATATCGCAAGCAGCAATAGCACGTACGAATTCAGCGCAAACGGTGTGCTGCTCCACCAGATAACAGGTTCTCCCACCACCCAAACGATCGACCTGGCATTCAATGGTTCGAATGTTTACGCCGGAGTCAACGACGGATCGCTCCATGCCGTAGCGGTGTTCAGTCCGACACTCGGATTTGTTAGCCAGTTGACGGTTGCCGGCACCGTATCGGGCGTGGCAGCCGATAGTGTCGGCGATTTCTATGTGGCCAGCACCAATTCCACGTATGAGTACTCCAGCGGGGGCGCATTGTTGCACCAGATCACGGGATCGCCTACCACCCAGACGATCGACCTGGCATTCAACGGGTCGAATGTTTTCGCCGGGGTGATTGACGGAGGCCTGAATGCGGTGGCGGTTTTCAGTCCGACCCTTGGCTTTGTGAGCCAATTCACGGTAGCTGGTCCGGTCAGCGGTTTAGCGGCAGCTCCGAACGGGGATTTCTACCTGGCCAGCGGCAATTCGATTTATGAGTATTCGGCTGGCGGAAGCCTGCTGGGGAGCTACACGGGAAGCGCCAACATCACTGACCTGACTTACGAAACGGCTGCCCCGGTTCCCGAACCGGCGAGCCTGATGCTGATGGCAAGCGGACTGGTGGGCATCGCGGGCGTCGCTCGCCGCAGACGCTCCTGCTGAGGTGACGCTATTCGATTCGAAAGCCGCCTGGTGGCGGCCTTTTTTATTTGAAACGCAGGGCTTCCGACTGCCGCCCGCAAGCGGGCTGGGGTGTTGGGGAGTGCGGGGTTTTCGGCGCCCGGGACGTCGTCCGGGGGATCGCGATTTCAGGTTTTGGCAAAGGCCCCACATATCCCTAAGTCAGGGAGATGTGCGCCACCGGCCTTGTGCCTACTCCCGACGAAAACCCCCACTCAAGGTCGTCCGCCACGGCGGACGCCCTTGAATGGGGCACCCTCGTGAAGATTTTTGAGTTGAACGGAGGGTTACCTGGGTCCCCCCTTCGCTGTTCGCGACTGCTTCCAAACATCGAAAGCAGTGAGCAATCCGAGCAGGAGAACGATCACGGGAATCACAGGTGGTTTGATACCGAGAGGAAGAACGCTGGCAGGCACCCCAGGCTGCAGGTGGACGTAGATTGCCACGACCATCTGAGTAAAGAGGAGGAAACATGCGATCAGCAGGATTTGATCTTTGCGTTTTGCGCTCAGCGATCTCCGAAGCCATGGCAGCAAGAAGAGGATGCCGGTAAGCATTTCCGTCAACTTGCCCGCGAGAATCGCCTCGTGGGGTAGATGACTCTGTTGAATCTGGATATCAAACCAGCCACGAATTGGTTGGAAGAATTTCAGGAATCCGAATATGAACATCAGAACTCCCAGGAAAAGCGACAAAACCTTGCTTAGGCGGCTAGACATGTTCTTTCTCACTTCCTGCGTCCAGGATTCCCGTTTCTGCTCTCAAGTTGCTGCGGAAGAGAAATCGACGCCAGAGACCTTGACGACGGCCTGCCACGCGGCTTCTTGGCTGGCGCGATCGTGGAGGTGTGGGTGGCGCTGCGCCTCAATTGGGCCTGTGAACTTCCCTTGAGCCGAGGCGAAGAATTGGCCTGAGACGTCGGTTCCGAACGCCTAATTTATGAAATGGTGAATTGCCTCGTTGGCGTTATCTTGAAATGAAGTATTTTTCAAATCAGTAAAAAAAGTGCTCTGGTCCACCATGTCCCCTGATAACTTACCCTCTTTACTGGCATAAAAAACGCCGCTTTTATACCGCTCATCCGAAATGGCATCTACAAAGCGTTTTGCACCTACTTCCAGCGTATGCACCATTCCGCCCATCAATGGGAATACAATAGGCATCATCACATACTTCAACATAAACCGCATTGGCGGGGGAAGACTATCTGGCGCCTGAGTTCCTTTTGTATTCCCTGGGCTCACAACAATAAACTTGAGCTTAGGATATTTTCTTGCCATTGATAACGTCCACATGGTTTCTGCATACTTGACATATGCGTATGCTTGCAATGCATCGAACTTATTACCAAAATATGATCCATCAAGAACAGCAGCAAACTCATCTACAGAAGAAGTCCTCATTGAAACTGGTTTTACTCCGAGCATCTTTACTCCTGGAACAGCTTCCGCACTGACTGATAGAACTGTTTTCCTTAACTTGTCCCGTTTAATTAATTCCTCCACTAGAATTACATTACCTAAAATATTCGTAGCAGCTAATTGATTCATACCGGAAGGCGTAGATTTCGCAGCCGTTTTCCCAACTACTCCACCTGCATTTAAAACTATTGCATCAATAGGTTCCTTTATTTCTTCTACTGCTTTTCTTACAGAATTTGCATCCGTAACATCCCCAATAATAATTTCAAAAATCTTTTTCCCCGTTTTCTCCTCAAGGTCTTTTTTTGCTGCCTCTGCTCTCGCTTGATTTCTGCAAAAAAGAATTACCTTTTTTGTTTCTTTTTTCAATGCTAACTGTCGGGCAGTCTCTTTCCCAAGCCCAGCATTTGCTCCGGTTATTAATATACTTTCGTTCATTTTTTCTGCGTCTCCGTGGTAAAGGGTTAAGATCGAGTCGTGAGGCCCCGCGAGGCCAGAGCCGGCTTGCTAATTTCGAACTATTCAGTTATATATTGGTGCGATGACCATTGTCAATGAGTTTTGAACCAAATGATTCAAAATACCGCTAGGCCGCGGGGACGACCGCGCAGCTTCGACGAGACGGGGGCGCTGGAAAAGGCGACTCAGGTGTTCTGGTCGAAAGGCTACGACGGAGTGACGATTGACGATCTCGTCGCCGGGATGGGTGTGGGACGGCCGAGCCTGTATGCCGTCTTTGGGGACAAGCGGGCGATATTCTTGCGCGTCCTTAGGGCGTACGCAGAACGGAAGGGCGCATCAGCCGCGAAGGCACTCCTCTCGCCACAGAGTCTTCGCGACTCGATCGCGGGCTTTCTGAGGTACGCCGTCGAAAGTGCGACCGAGAAAGGGTCCGCCCGGGGCTGCCTTATGGTGTGCGTCGCGCCGCTTGTGAACGACGCTGAGGTTCAGCGGTTCCTGCAGAGCGCGGTCGCGGGCGGCGCGGCGCTGGTGGAGCGTCGTTTCCGGGACGGGATCAGTGCGGGAGACATCCCGCCTGACTTTCCGGTAGCCGTGCGCGCGATCCAAGTCACGGATTTTGCTCGTGGCCTGACCATGCGTGCGCAGATAGGCACGCCGCGCAAGACGCTCCTCAAAGAGGCTGAGGAAGCTGCCGACATTGGTGCTCCTGCCGCGGCGTAGGGCGTCAAAATGAGATCTCAGCAACGCGCTGCCCGCCGTATTGCAGCGCTTCCAGGAAGAAGCCGAAGCGCGCCTGCTGCTTGGCGGCGAACTTCTGGCCGAGGGCGAGACGGAATTGGCCGAGACTAGTTCCCACCCTTTCGCCAAAAGCAGGCGAAAGGATGGGGCACCCACTTCCTAATTTTTGTCGATCAAAACCTACAGCGGTATGTTCCCGTGCTTCTTGGGTGGGTTTTTGTCGCGCTTGTTTTCCAGCATGTCTAGGGCCTGGATCAGCTTGCGGCGGGTGTCGCGGGGGCGGATGACGGCGTCTAGGTATCCGCGCTCGGCGGCTACGTAGGGGTTGGCGAAGCGGTCGCGGAACTCTTCGATCTTGGCGGCGCGCTCGGCTGTCGGGGTTGTCTGACTTTTCCAGCTCACGCTTATAGACGATGTTGACCGCGCCTTCGGGGCCCATGACCGCGATTTCGGCGGTGGGCCAGGCGTAGTTCACGTCGGTGCGAATGTGCTTGGAGGCCATGACGCAATAGGCTCCGCCGTAGGCCTTGCGGGTGATGACGGTGATCTTGGGCACGGTGGCTTCGGAGAAGGCGTAGAGCAGCTTGGCGCCGTGAGTGATGATGCCGCCGTACTCCTGCTGGGTGCCGGGGAGGAAGCCGGGCACGTCTTCGAAGGTGATGAGCGGGATGTTGAAGCAGTCGCAGAAGCGCACGAAGCGCGCGCCCTTGATGCTGGCGCTGATGTCGAGGACTCCGGCGAGGAAGTTGGGCTGGTTGGCGACGATGCCGACGGGCTGGCCGTTGAGGCGGGCGAATCCGATGACGATGTTCTTGGCGTAGTGCTCGTGGACTTCGAAGAAGTAGCTGTCGTCGACGACGTGGGTGATGACGTCTTTGATGTCGTAGGGCAGGTTGGACTCGGTGGGGACGAGGGTGTCGAGAGCTTCGTCGGCGCGATCGATGGGATCGGTGCAGGCCTTGCGCGGCGGGTCTTCGAGATTGTTCGACGGCATGAAGCTGAGCAGCTCGCGGATCATGCTGAGACATTCGGCGTCGTCGTGGGCGAGGAAGTGGGCGACGCCGGACTTGGCGTTGTGGGTCATGGCTCCGCCGAGCTCGTCTTTGGTGACCTCTTCGTGGGTGACGGCCTTGATGACGTCGGGGCCGGTGATGAACATGTAGGACGTGTTCTCGACCATGAGGATGAAGTCGGTGATGGCGGGGGAGTAGACGGCTCCTCCGGCGCAGGGGCCCATGATGGCGGAGATTTGCGGGACGACGCCGGAGGCGAGGGTGTTGCGCAGGAAGATGTCGGCGTAGCCGGCGAGCGACATGACGCCTTCCTGGATGCGGGCTCCGCCGGAGTCGTTGAGGCCGATGACGGGAGCGCCGACGCGCATGGCGGTGTCCATGATCTTGACGATCTTGGCGGCGTTGGTTTCGGAGAGCGAGCCGCCGAAGACGGTGAAGTCCTGGGCGAAGACGAAGACGAGGCGGCCTTCGATGCGTCCGTAGCCGGTGACGAAGCCGTCGCCGAAGAACTTCTGCTCGTCCATGCCGAAGTCGGTGCAGCGGTGGGTGACGAGCTTGTCGGTCTCTTCGAAGGTGCCTTCGTCGAGCAGGAACTCGATGCGCTCGCGGGCGAGCATCTTGCCCTGCTCGTGCTGGTGGGCGCGGCGCTTTTCGCCTCCGCCGGCTTCGGCGAGGGAGTCGCGGCGCTTGAGTTCGGTGAGTTTCTGCTCGAGGTTCATGCGGGGGATTATAAACAGCGGGGCGCGGGGCGGAATGTGACGGGTGAACAATCAGTCAGTGGATAGTGGGTAGTGGATAGTGGATAGAACAGGCAAGCGCTAGCGCGGATCAGGCGAGCAGCTAGTAGCTAGCAGCGAGCAATCACTGATCCCACCCTATCGCCAAAGAACGGCGATAAGGGTGGTGGCCCCGGCGACGACTTATCCCACCCTACGGCCAAAAGCAGGCCGTAGGATGGGGCACCGGGGCACCCGTCGACTTGATATCGATCATTCGGTGCGGAGGGCCTTCATGGGGTCGATGGAGGCGGCGCGGCGAGCGGGCAGATACGACGCCAGGAGCGCAGTGAGCAGCAGGACGACGGCGACGGTGAGCAGGACCCAGACGTCCATGGCGCCGACTTCGTACAAGGTGCTGCGCATGATGCGGCCGATGAGGGCGGCGCCGGCGAGTCCGAGGACGAGTCCGGTGACGGCGAGGGTGGAGGCGTCGCGCAGGATGAGCGAGATCACGCGGCCCTTGCCGGAGCCGAGGGCGAGGCGGAGGCCGATTTCCTGGGTGCGCTGGGAGACGGCGAAGGCCATGAGGGCATAGATTCCGACGGCGGCGAGAAGCAGAGCCACGAAGGCGAAGGCGGCGAAGAGCAGCATGGTGAAGCGGTCTTCGGCGAGCGACTCGCTCTTGACCTGGTCCATGGTACGGACGTGGGCGACGGCGACGTGAGGATCGACCGAATGCACGGCGGCGGCGATGGAGCGGGCCATGGCGCCGGGATCGCGAGCGGTGCGGACTCCGATGTTGACGTTGCGCTGGAGCGACTGGGTGAAGGGGACGTCCATCTCGGGACGGTCTTCGCGGAAGCTGCCATCGCGGACGTTGTGGAAGACGCCGACAATCTGCCATTCCACGACAGGACCGACCTGAGGCGAGCCGGGGATGATCTCTTCCATGGCGATGCGTTGCTGGAGCGGGTCAAGGCCCTGGAGAAAGCGGCGGACGAATTCCTGATTGACCATGGCGACGCGCACGCTGGTGGAGGTGTCTTGCGGGGTGAAGGCGCGGCCCTGGATGACGTCGATGCCGAAGGTCTTGAAGTAGTCGGGAGAGACGGACTGGAAGCCGGTGTTCGGGCGCTTGGAGGGATCGCTGTAGCTGGGGCCTCCGACGATGCTGAAGTCCATGCCGTCGCTGGTGCCGAGCAGAGGCAGGCCGGTCACGGTTGCGGCTGACGAGACTCCCGGAACCGCGCGGACGGCGGCCATGACCTGATCGTTATAGGTGCTCATCTCGGCGGGCGAGGCGAAGCGAGTCTGCGGCTGATTGAGCTGGAACGTCGAGCACATGGTCGGTCTGCACGCCGAGATCGACGCGAGTGAGGTTCCAGAAGCTGTGGATGGCGAGGCCCGCGCCTGCGAGCAGGGAGAGTGCAAGACTGAATTCGCCGATGATGAGCAGACGACGGACCTTGTTGCTCCGGGAGCCGGAAGTGGAACGTCCACCGTCTTTGAGCGACTTCCTGGGGATCGATGCGGGAGGCGTACCAGGCGGGAGCGCATCCGAAGAGAAGTCCGGCGAGAGTGGTCAAAGCGAGGGCGGCGAAGAGAACAGGCGGATCCAACTGAAAATTGGCTTCGGAAGGCAGGATGCCTTCGGGAACGATGGCGAGCACAACACGAATCAGAAACTTGCCGAAGGCGATGCCGAGCGCCCCGCCTAACGAAGCGAGGAGAAGGCTTTCGGTGAGGAACTGAAGAAAGATTTGTGCGCGCGATGCGCCCATCGAAGTGCGGATGGCGATTTCGCGCTGGCGTCCAGCGCCGCTGGCGAGCAAAAGATTGGCGACGTTGGCGCAGGTGATGAGCAGTACGAAACCAACAGCACCGAGAAGGAACCACAGGTTGTCGATGCGCTCGGGAGGCATGAAATCATTCTTGAGGGGATCGACGCGAGCGCCCCATCCGGTGTTCGATTTTGGGTAGGTGGCGGCGATGTGCGCGGTGACGGCGTCCATGTCGGACTGCGCCTGCTGCAGGGTGACGCCGGGCTTGAGGCGTCCCATGACCAGGATCCAGTGATACTCGTGGTTGATCTGCTCGGGGGTGAAGGCGAGAGGCGCGGCCATTTCGAAACCGAGGCGGTCGGGCAGGCCGGGCGATAGAACTCCGACGACGGTATGAGGTTTGCCGTCAACCTGCATGGTTTTGCCAATGATGGTGCGGTCGGCGCCAAGCTCGTTCCAGAGCTTGTGGGTGAGAACGACGACCTCGTCTTTGCCGGGGACGCCTTCTTCGGGGAGGAAATCGCGGCCGAGAAACATCGGGATACCCTGCATGTCGAACCAGCCGGGCGAAGTGAGTCGACCGCTGAGCTGCTGTGGCTGATCCTGGGTGGCGACGTTGAAGCTGGCGCCGGTCCAGGCCGTGAGCTGCTGGAAGGAATGGTTCTGACGTTGCCAGTCGAGGAAGTCTCCGGCGGAGACGCCGTTGCGGTGGCCGTTCACCTTGGACCAAATGACCGTGAGCTGGTTGGCGTTCGGGATACGGCAGCGGGGCGATGAGGACGGCATAGACCACGGTGTAGATCGCGGTGGTGGCACCGATGCCGATGGCGAGGGTGGCGATGATGGCGGCGGTCATGCCGGGACGGCGGCGAAGTCCGCGAAGGCCGTAGCGAAGGTTGCGAAGAAGAGTACGCATCGGATTACCCCGGTGATGGAGGTGCAACTCGCGCGCCAATGAGGTGCG
This sequence comes from uncultured Acidobacteriaceae bacterium, assembly GCA_963751155.1. GTDB lineage: Bacteria > Acidobacteriota > Terriglobia > Terriglobales > Acidobacteriaceae > DASRAA01. Next base: position 92,777 of record CAVVTL010000002.1, read on the forward strand.
TTGAAAAGACGTGGTTTAGCGGAGAGCGAAGTGGTGCGCAACTGGACGCTGGTCCGGTTGTAGCTTGGACAGAAGTGGCAAGACTGCCGGCAGATTGCATCAGGCGAAGTGTTGCCAGCCGGCGGCGGGGAGAGGGTGGGATTTGCCGTCGTGTGTCTTGAGTTTGATTTGGCGGCCGGGGGTGATGGCGCCGATGCGGGTGATGGGGACGCCGGCGATTGTGTTTGGTACGCGCTTGTTCGCGGGGGCGGTGAAGAGGAGTTCGTAGTCTTCGCCGCCGTGCAGGGCGTACTGGAGCGTGGCGTCGGCTTCGGTGTGCGGGAGAGCAGCGGCTTCGACGAGTGGCTCCGACGCGGCTTTCGTCGCAGAGATGGCGGAGATCGGTGGAGAGGCCGTCGCTGGTGTCGATCATGGCGGTGGCGAGTTTCTTTTCGCGGAGATACTTGCCGACGGCGAGGCGCGGGTCGGGATAGAAGTGGCGGAGATGGGCTGAGGGCTTAGGCTTCTTGCCGTTGCGGAGGGCTTGCAGAGTGGCGACGGATGAGCCGAGGGTTCCGGTGACATAGACGATGTCGCCGAGGCGGGCGCCGGAGCGCAGCACGGCTTTGCCGGTGGGAACGGTGCCGACGACGATGATGTCGGCGAGGATGCCGTTGGGGGACTGGGCGGTGTCGCCGCCGGCGAGCTGAACGTTGTACTGGCGGGCAAGCTTGAGGAATCCGCGGAGGAAGTCGTCAACCCACTTCTGCGGGAGGTCGGCGGGGAGGGCGAGCGAGAGGAAGGCGGAGTGGGGCGTGCCGCCCATGGCGGCGATGTCGCTGAGTCCGCGGGCGAGACAGCGGTGTCCGACGGAGTCGGCGGGATGCCAGTCGCGACGGAAGTGGATGCCTTCGAGTGAGAAGTCGGTGGTGACGAGGAGCTTCGTGGCCGCGAGGGATGGGGAGGACGGCGCAGTCGTCGCCGATGCCGCACTTCGCCCAGGTTAGCGCGCGAAGACGCGCGCGAACCTGGGGCACCATGACGGCTTGGCGGATGCGGCGGATGAGTTCGAGCTCGGGAAGGGGCATAGGTCGAGAGAAGGATACATCGGGGGGCGAAGAAAGCAGCAACTAGCAATTAGCAATTAGCAATCAGCTAAGAACCAATCGCGAGCGGATTCGTCGCCCACCTTAGTGGTAGTGCTATGTTCAACAATCATTGACTTGGGTGCGGGGCGTCTGTTACGTTTTGGTTTCTTCCAGTAGTAACGAAATGCAGCTCTCGAGTCGGGGGAATTTTCCAGGCTGGGGTGAAGAGCCGAAAACCTCGTGGCTCTTCCGGGTCCGTGTCAGAGATGTAGACGTGGGGCCTGCTTACAACAAACGCTCCGGTATTTCATAGGCCGTGGCTTCACAATCGCCGGAACGATTTTGAACTGAGGGTTATTGAATTGCGCAAACGCTTTTATATTCTTTTCGTAGCCCGCGACGCAGAAGGACAGCTACGGAAGATCCCCATCCCCCTACATTATCTGTATGTGTTCCTGGCCGGAGCTCTGATCGGGATGTTTACGATCACGGGCATGGCAGGATCGTACGCGCGCATGCTGTTCAAGGTGGCGAGCTTTAATCAGCTACGCACCGAGAAGAAGGCGCTGCAGTCGCAGTACTCGAAGCTGGAGCAGGTCTCGCACGAGAAAGATATCCAGGTCGCGTCGCTGGGATCGATTGCCAACGAAGTCTCGGTCATCTACGGACTGAAGCCGAACCAGAAATTCCTCGCCGATCCAGACAAGCCGATGAAGCCGGAAGAGGTGGCGGACGCTATCAACGGATTGTATGCGCTGCGGACGTCGGCGTTGACTGGGGCGACGGCAGCGGGGCTGGGCATGGGGATGACGCAGCGGGCATCGCTGTCGGAATGGATTGCGGCAACGACGGCGCCGACACTGTGGCCAGTGACGGGACCGATCACGGGCGCGTTTGGATCGCGGCAGGACCCGTTCAACGGGGAAGGCGCGTTTCATGCAGGCGTAGATATCTCGTGCCACTATGGGCAGCCGATCGTGGCTCCGGCGGACGGCACTGTGACCTATGCGGATTACTACAGCGGCTACGGACGGTTGCTTTCGATCGACCACGGAAACGGGATCGTGACGCGATATGGGCATCTGTCGGGATTCGCGGTGGCGGATGGCGAGTCGGTGCGCAAGGGACAGGTCATCGCGTACGTCGGCATGAGCGGCCGCAGCACGGGAGCGCACCTGCATTACGAGGTACGCATTCATGACACGCCGGTGAATCCGCACAAGTTTTTGCGGGCAGTGGCGGGGTCGGCGTTTACAACCGGCGGGTAGAGAATCCACCACAGAGACACTGAGACACAGAGGTTTTGACTCTTAAAAACCCTTGCTGGTGGTAGTGTGTCGGAAATGCTGGGGGCTGGTGTGGGACCACCAACGGCGAACCGCAAATCTATCTGTGTCGGTCGAGCGTAGTCGATCCGAGTCCGGTTTTCAGTTCACTTCTTTTTCCGGCGATTCTTCGGGTTGGTAACTGCCGCTGGGGCTTGAGGCTCCGGCGGCTTTGGTTTTTCTGGGCCGAATTCGACGGGCGTCTCGCTGACGATTTTCTTGAAGAAGGCGAAGGGGACGTTGGCAGTGAGTAGAGTCTCGTTCTTGTCCTGCCGCACTTCGAAGCTATCGAAGGCCTTCTTGACATCGGGATCGGGGCCGCCGCCTTCGATGCTGATGTTGAGGGACCGAAACAGCGTGAGGAAGGCGGCGACGCGCTCGGTGAAGAGGCGGGCCTGGTCTTCGGTGGGAGAGATGACCTGGGCGCGGAGACGGACGTCGTTGAGCGGCCGGGCAGAGGCGATGACGGTGCTGCCGCGCGGCAACAGGCTGCTCCAGGAGCCGGGCAGAAGCAGTTCGGCGTGGTCCTGGGGAGCGCTGTTGGCGGGGATGCGGGCGATGGTCCAGATGACGCTACCGAGCGGAACGCGCCTGTAGTAGTCGCCGACCACGGCGGGGCCGGCGAAGGGCAGAGCGGCCTGCTTGTAGCGGTCGATCATGCCGTGGATGGCGTCGCTGCCTTCGGTGTTGGAGGCGGCGGCGGTGTCGATGCCGAGAAGCACAACGCGCAGGGTGCGGCCTTCGAGCGGAATGATGTAGATGTCGAAGTCCTGATAGCGCTCGACTTGACTGGAGAGCTTCTTCAGGTAATCGGTGACGCGCTGGCCGTCGAAGTGGCCCTGCATGATCTCGCTGTAACGGGTTTCGCTGCCGGGATTGCCGGGGGTGTTGCCGTAGTGGATGGCGAGGGCGGCGTGGTCGAGATCGCGCTCGGGCTCGAAGCCGGTCTGGCGGACGAATTCTTCGTATTCCGGTTCGCGGTTCTTGGGGGGCTTTTTGCCGAGATCGGTGAGCAGGCGCACGGGCTCGAGATTGATGTAGAGGACGGCGTCGGCGTTAGGGAGCAGGCGGACGGCATCAGGAGCGGCGCGCTTGCGAAGGAAAACGGCAAGGGCAATGGCGCCGAGGACGAGAAGGACGCTGAGGGTGATCCAGAGGATACGGCGACGATGTCGCATGGATGAGAGAAGATGATACGGCAAAGACGGCGGAATTGCAGCTTTGAGCGGCGGTCGGCCGCCATCAGGAATGGATAGGCGCGGGAACCGGGTGGTCGGGCAATCGTCGGGAAGCGGTGTGTAGTATGTTTCCCAACCGGGTTGAGAGGCGGAGGAAGAATGGGCGCTGGGTCGGTGAATCGGACGCCGTGGTGGGCGTGGGCGTGGCCCATGGTGGCATGGGTGGCGCTCGTCCTGCAGCTGCTGGTACGGGGTAACGCGGCGCTCACGGCGCTGGAGGCGTTTGCGCTGATCGCGACGGTATTTGCCGCGGTTTACCATGCGGAAGTCGTAGCGGCGCGAGTGGGCGAGCCATTCGGATCGCTGGTGCTGGCGCTGGCAGTGACCATCATCGAGGTGGCGCTGATTGTGTCGGTGATGATTACGGGCGGCAGCGACACGGCCGGGCTGGCGCGAGACACGGTGTTTGCCGCGGTGATGATTGTGTGCAATGGAATCGTGGGGTTGTGCCTGCTCGCTGGGGGCGTGCGGCACCGGGAGCAAGGATTCCAACTGCAGGGCGCGAACGCCGCGCTATCGGTGCTGGTGGCGCTGACGTTCCTGACGATGGTGTTTCCCAATGTCACGGTCAGCTCGGAAGGGCCGACGTTCAGCACGTCGCAATTGATTTTTGCGGCGATCGTGTCGCTGGTGCTGTACGGCGCGTTCGTGTTTGTGCAGACCATCCGGCACCGCGATTATTTTCTTTCCGGGTCCGGGGATGAGGACGCCCATGCGGTACCGCCGAACCGGGTGGCATGGCTGAGCGCAGGCTTGCTGCTGGCGTCGCTGGTGGCAGTGGTGGGGGTGGCGAAGGCCCTGACACCGGTCCTGGAACGGGCCGTGAGCGCGGCGGGCGCTCCGAAGATTGTGGTGGGCATCGTGATTGCGGGCCTGGTGCTGCTGCCGGAAGGGTTGGCGGCGTTTCGGGCGTCGCGCGCCAATCGGCTGCAAACCAGCATGAACCTGGCGCTGGGCTCGGCGCTGGCAAGTATCGGGCTGACGATTCCGGCGGTGGCGGCGGTGTCGATCCTGCTGCACACGCCGCTGACACTGGGACTGAATCCGAAAGAGGTCGTGTTGCTGCTCGTGACAGTGCTGGTGAGCCATTCCACGCTGGGCACGGGGCGCACAACGGTGTTGCAGGGGATTGTGCACCTGGTGCTGTTTGCGGCGTTTCTGTTTCTGTCGGTGGTGCCATAAGGCAGCAATTAGCAATAAGCAATTAGCTAAAGCCAAGAAGGCAGCCGGGAGGCTGGATTGGTCAGGTTTGAGGAAATTCGGTAGAATTGGAATGACCGCTGGATAAGCGCCTGCCGAAGGTGGGCGCGCTCCGCAAAATCCCCAGCCGTGAGGCCCGCGGGAGTGGCGAGCTGCAGGTCGCCGTTAGTTATAAGTGCGAGTTGATTGAGTGCGTTAGGGCGATTGGAAGGCCGGTTGCAAGGGCAAGGCCCTTATGCTACTCTTAATAATTGTCCCGACCCGCAGGGAGGATTCTGCCTGTCCGGACGAAGGCCCGAGGAGGGCAACGCGCTGGCGTAGCTCAGCTGGTAGAGCATCTGATTTGTAATCAGAGGGTCGGGGGTTCAAATCCCTTCGCCAGCTCCAGATTTGTAGCCTTTGCGTGAGCTACGAGGCGCAGCAGTAGAAGCAAGCCAGGCAGGTCGCAGAACTCTCCGAGAGAACTGACCCCCGCAGCAGCTTCCCAAAACGATTTTGTGCGAATGCCGTGGTATGCGGCGAGAGCGGAGTTTTGGAGCGACGGGCGACTGGCAAGAAGTTCTTTGAAAGTGGATTTGGCAGTACCGGGCTGGAGTGTTGCTCGGCATGTGCACAGGTGGCCGAGTGGTTAATGGCAGCAGACTGTAAATCTGCCGCTCCTAGCGGGCTACGGAGGTTCGAATCCTCCCCTGTGCACCAGGATCTGGAATGAAGCGGCTTTGGCTGGCCTTGAGCGTGTTCGCCGTGCTGATGGTTCTGACGTGGATCACGATCGACGATCAGAAGTTCAGGCTGGCGGCGCTGGCGATACTGGCGATGTTCGCGGTAAGGACGTGGAGCCACAGCCGCAAGTTGCAGAGCGAAGAAGAGCGTCAGAGAAGCGAAGACGAGTAGGGATGGCGGGAGTAACTCAGTGGTAGAGTCACAGCCTTCCAAGCTGTTGGTCGCGGGTTCGATTCCCGTCTCCCGCTCCAGAGTTTGCGGTGAGCAGTTTCGCGGTAAGTGGTGCAGAGGCTGATGTAGCTCAGTTGGTAGAGCACTCCCTTGGTAAGGGAGAGGTCATCGGTTCAATCCCGATCATCAGCTCCAGAGTTTGCGGTGGAGAGAAGTCAGATTGGTGAACACAGCAATGGTTGAGCCGAATTCGCGGGTGCCATTTCAGCAGCCGGTAATCGGCATCGAGAAGCAGGCGGAGTATGCGCAGCTGCAATCGGCGCTGGAGCGGGTGTTCGGCGCGGCGGGCGTGGAGAAGTTTCTGCGGCTGCTGCAGCGCAAGGGCGTTCCGATTCGGGACTTCGATCGGGTGCTGCGAGAGCAGTTGCTGGAGCAGGCAGACCGGACGTTGAGCCAGAGCGGCCGGAGCGCGCAACAGTGGTATGACGCGCTTTCGGTGGGCGATCAGGCGCAGGTGCGGGAGTTTTACTTGACGGCGCTGGAGGCGGTGGATTTGCCCCTGCGCGAGCAGTTCAAACAACTTTATCGGTACTACTAGGCGGAGTCATGGCGAAAGAAAAATTTGACCGCAGCAAGCCGCACGTGAACGTTGGGACGATCGGGCACATTGATCACGGCAAGACGACGTTGACGGCGGCGATCACGAAGGTGTTGGGGAAGCACAACCCGAACATCAAGTTCCGCTCGTTCGATTCGATCGACAACGCGCCGGAAGAGCGGGAACGCGGCATCACGATCGCGACGGCGCACGTGGAGTACGAGACGGCGAACCGTCACTACGCGCACGTGGATTGCCCGGGCCACGCCGACTACATCAAGAACATGATCACCGGCGCGGCGCAGATGGACGGCGCGATCCTGGTGGTGGCGGCGACCGACGGTCCGATGCCGCAGACCAAGGAGCACGTGCTGCTGGCGCGCCAGGTCGGCGTGCCGTACGTGGTGGTGTTCCTGAACAAGTGCGATGCGGTGGAAGACCCGGAGCTGATCGACCTGGTGGAGATGGAAGTGCGCGAGCTGCTGACCAAGTACCAGTTCCCGGGCGACGATCTGCCGGTGATTCGCGGCTCGGCGCTGGGCGCGTTGAACGGCGAAGCGCAGTGGGAAGCCAAGATCGACGAGCTGATGGAGGCGGTGGACAAGAACGTACCGCTGCCGGCGCGCGACATCGACAAGCCGTTCCTGATGCCGATTGAAGACATCTTCTCGATCCCGGGACGCGGCACGGTGGTGACGGGCCGAATCGAGCGCGGCAAGGTGAAGGTAGGCGAGGAAGTCGAGATCGTGGGCTTCCGCGAGACGCGCAAGACGGTGGTAACGGGCGTGGAAATGTTCAAGAAGCAGCTGGACGAAGGTCTGGCCGGGGACAACGCCGGATTGCTGCTGCGCGGCATCGGCGAAGGAAGACGTGGAGCGCGGCATGGTGCTGGCGAAGCCGGGATCGATTACGCCGCACACCAAGTTCAAGGGCGAAGTGTACGTGCTGTCGAAGGAAGAAGGCGGACGGCACACGCCGTTCTTCAAGGGCTATCGTCCGCAGTTCTACTTCCGCACGACGGACGTGACGGGAGTGGCGACGTTGCCGGCGGGCACGGAGATGGTGATGCCGGGCGACAACGTGACGCTGGAGATCGAGCTGATCACTCCGGTGGCGATGGAAAAGGGCCTGCGGTTTGCGATTCGCGAAGGCGGACGCACGGTAGGCGCCGGAACCATCAGCGAGATTATTGCGTAGAAGGTAGAAGAGAGTTTCGGGTTTCAAGTTTCAAGAGACCCTACCCCGCCAAAAGAAGGCGGGATGGGGCATCCGGAACGTAGATTTTGGTATCCCACCCTACGGCCAAAAGCAGGCCGTAGGATGGGGCACCCAGAGTTTTCGAGTTTTAGTTTTTCTCGGCGAGCCGGACGGTTTGCTGATATCCGCGCAAGGCGCGGACAAGGCTTCGCAGGCCAAACTGCGAAGTAAACGACAAGGAAGGTAACATGCCCCGCGAGATTGTGACGTTGCAGTGTGGAGAGTGCAAGGACCGCAACTACTCCACCACGAAGAACAGTAAGACCACGACGGGCCGGCTGGAGTTCAATAAGTTCTGCCGGAAGTGCCGGAAGCACACTCCTCACAAGGAAGCGAAGTAGCGAGACCGCTAGTCGCTTTTCGCGTCGATTTAGGCCTGCAGGTCTGGCGGCGGTGAAGCGAAAAGCAATGGCGTGACGGAGCGAGACACAGGGGCGTAAGCTCAACGGCTAAACTGTCGGTCTCCAAAACCGAACTTGGGGGTTCGAATCCCTCCGCCCCTGCCAGTACCTCTCCAGAGGCTAGATAGTGGCGAGTGAGAAGCTGGCGTGATTGAGGCAACAGGGCGCAAGTCGCTCTGGAAGCGGGAAACAATGGCAAAGTCAGCAGCGTCGAAGACCGGGCACGAAGACAGGCTGGCGACGGGTCAAAGGCTGGCCGGAGCGCTCGAAGAGTTTTTACAACGACGTGCGCACGGAGATGAAGAAGGTCACCACGCCGTCGCGCAAGGAAGTGCAGGCGACGACCACGGTCGTGATCATTACGGTGTTCCTTTTTGGCCGGGTATTTCTGGGTCGATCGACACGATCATCGGCAAGACCCTCGAGAAGTTGTTGCACGCGTTGGCACACCGCTAAGTGCGGAATTAATGGAAGAAGAACAGATCAAAACCGAAGAAAGTACTGTCGAGCCGGTAGCGGAAACGCCGGAGCCCGCAGAACCGGCGGGGCGAGCAGCCGCCGACGGCGCCGCTGTGGCGGTTGCTGGTCCGGACGAGACGCCTCGACGAACCCGAACATGAAGTGGTACATCATCCACTCGTATTCGGGATTCGAGCGCAAGGTGAAAGAGTCGATCGAAGCGCGGGTGCGCGCCGATGAGCGGCTGGGCGGCAAGATCGGGCGAGTGCTGATTCCGACGGAATCCGTCACCGAGGTTCGCAACGGCAAGAAGTACACCAGCGAGCGCATGTTCTATCCCGGCTACGTGCTGGTGGAGATGGACATGAATGACGACGTGTGGCACGTGGTGAAGTCCACGCCGCGCGTGACGGGCTTTGTGGGTACGGGACAGCAGCCCACGCCGCTGTCGGAAGAAGAAGTGCATCAGATCGTGTACCGGGTGGCCGAAGCAAGGAAAAGCCGAAGCTCAAGGTCAAGTTCGGGAAGAACGAGTCGGTGCGGATCACCGAGGGCCCGTTCGCCAGCTTTACCGGCATGGTGGACGAGGTGAACGAGGACCGCGAGACGCTGAAGGTCATGGTGACGATCTTCGGGCGCTCGACTCCGGTGGAGCTGGAGTTCGGGCAAGTGGAAAAGGTTCTTACATAGAAGCCGCTCTTCGCTTTTCGCTATTCGCGTGAATGATTAGCGAAGGGCGAAAGGCGAATGGCGAAGGGCCGGAGCAGGTGCCGGTGCAGCGAAATCGGATTAGGACTTAAACAATGGCAAAGAAAGTTACAGGTTCAGTGAAGTTGCAGATTGCAGCGGGCAAGGCGACTCCGGCACCGCCGGTGGGCCCCGCGTTGGGCCAGGCGCAGATCAACATCATGGAGTTCTGCAAACAGTTCAACGCGCGTACCAGCGCGAAGGAACTCGATGGACTCATTATCCCGGTGGTGGTCAGCGTGTACAGCGATCGCACGTTCACGTTCATCACCAAGACTCCGCCAGCGTCGATTCTGTTGAAGCGCGCTGCTGCGGTGGCCAAGGGATCGGGCACGCCGAACAAGGACAAGGTCGGCACGGTGACCGAGAAGCAGGTGATGGAAATCGCCGAGCAGAAGATGCCCGACCTGAACGCCGCTTCGGTGGAAGCGGCGATCGAGAGCGTGAAGGGCACAGCGCGTTCGATGGGCATTGACGTCGTGGCGTAAAAGGTTTGTCCCACGATGTGGAACGTAAATGGCGGCGAGAAGCCGCCGGTAGTAGATATCACGGCTGATGGGCAACAAAGTCAGCGGTGGGAGCAAGGAGCAGCATGAAGAAATCAGGAAAGAACGTTGAGAAGGCACGGGCCGGA
>CAVVTL010000003.1:0-158611 GCA_963751155.1 uncultured Acidobacteriaceae bacterium
CCATGCCACGACCACTGGCCATCCACGTACATGAACTTGCCGATCCACCACGTGTCGCCCTCGCGGATGCCCAGCGTCCGCGCTGCCGTGTCGCCAAACTGGAAACTCCACCGCGGATTATTGCCGAAGCACACCATGTCGGGAACGTGCGTCGGTTGCTTGGGCGGCGCCACCTGCTGCTTGCTCGTCGGAGCAGGGCCGTTTTGCCCGAACGGACTGTCCTGCGCCACGGCGAAAGCCGCAGTGCACAAAAATAATGCCGCGATGACGATACGAATACGCGCTGCTGCCATGAAAGACGAACCTCCAGAGGATGCTTGCATTGTAGCGCCCCATGTTTTACTCGTCCGAAGCGCAGGTTCTTACTGACAACTGAGAACTGACGACTGGCAACTGTCTTACGTATCCGCCACTCCCAACTGCGTCAGCAAAAACGCCCAGTTGAACGCCACCTCGTGAATCCGGTCGTACCGTCCGCTCGAGCCCCCATGCCCGCCATGCATGTTCGTATAGAAGATAAGCGGGTTGTTGTCCGTCTTCAGCGTCCGCAGCTTCGCCACGTATTTCGCCGGCTCCCAGTACATCACCTGGCTGTCGTCGAACGACGTACGCACCAGCATGATGGGATACGTCCTTCTTGTCCAGGTTGTCGTACGGCGAGTACGACAGCATGTAATCGAACGCCGGCTCGGTGTTCGGATTGCCCCACTCCTCATACTCCGGCACCGTCAGCGGCAGCGACGCGTCCAGCATCGTGTTCATCACGTCCACGAACGGCACCTCGCACAGCACCACCTTGAACAGGTCCGGACGCATGTTCGTCACCGCGCCCATCAGCAATCCACCGGCGCTCGCGCCCTCAATCGCGATCTTCGCCCGCGACCCGTAGCCGTGTTCCGTCAGGTATTCCGCGCAGGCGATGAAGTCCGTGAACGTGGTTCTTCTTCGTCATCATCTTGCCTGCATCGTGCCACGGCTTGCCCAACTCGCCCCCGCCGCGAATGTGCGCCAGCGCCACAATCAGCCCACGGTCCACCAGCGGCAGCCGCGCCGCGCTGAACGTCACCGGCAGCGCATAACCGTACGAGCCGTAGCCATACAAATACAGCGGCGCGTCGGCCTTGTTCTCCAGGTCCTTGCGGTAGAACAGCGACACCGGAATCTTCGTCCCGTCAATCGCCGTGGCAAACACTCGTTCCGAGACGTAATTCTTGCGATCAAATCCACCGGGTACTTCGTACTCTTTCAGCAACGTCGAACCGCCGGACGTGACGTCATAATCGAACACCGACGGCGGCGTCACCAGCGACTGATAGTTGTAGCGAAACTTGTTCGTCTTGAACTCCGCGTTCGCTCGCCGCCGTCGCGGAATACGCCGGCTCCGGAAACTCGATCGTCTTCGCCGAGCCGTCCCCGAACTGCACCACGCGAAATACCGGCAGCCCGACCGACCTTCTGCGCCAGCACGTAGAAATCTTCGAACACGTCAATGTTTTCCAGCGGCACATCCGCCTGGCTGGCGACAAACTCCTTCCAGTTCTCTTTGCCCGGACTTGCGATCGGCGCCGTCACCACCCGAAACGTCTGCGACGTGTCATTCGTCCGGATGTAAAACTGGTCGCCCCGCTGATCGACGTAATACTCCACGTTGTCCACCTGCGGCGCGATCAGCTGCCAGTCGCCGACAGGCTGGTCGGCCCGCAGAAACCGCACTTCGCTCGAAATGTGGCTGGCGTCCGTCAGCAGCAGATACTGCGCCGCTCCGCGTCTTGCTGACCTCGATGTTGAAGCGCTCGTCCTTCTCCTCGAACACCAGCGCGTCCTGCTTGCTATCGCTCCCCGCCACGTGCCGCAGCATCTGGAAGCTCCGCTTCTGCACCTCGTCTTCCACCGTGTAGAACAGCGTCTTGTTGTCCGCCGCCCACGCCACCGACACCACCCGCTCCGCCGTGTCCGCCAGGTCCTGCAGCGTCCGCAGATCGCGGATGTGCAACGTGTACTGCCGGAATCCCACGTTGTCGGTGGTGTAGGCCATCCAGTTGCCGTCGTCGCTCACCGCCCACGCGCCCAACGCCATGAACTTCTCGCCCTCGCCCATTTCGTTCAGGTCGAGGATCACCTGTTCCGGCGCATCCAGCGAGCCCTTCTTCCGGCACAGCTCGAAGTACTGTTTCCCCTGCAGCGTGCGGTTGTAGTAGTAGTAGCCGTCTTGCAGAAACGGCACGCTGTCGTCGGTTTCCTTGATATGGCTGAGGATCTCGTCATACAGCTTCTTCTGCCGCGCCTCGGTCGGCTGCATCACCGATTCGGCGTAGGCGTTCTCCGCCTCCAGAAACGCCTTCACCTCGGGATTCGACCGCTCCCGCATCCAGGCATACTCATCCACCAGCGTCTTCCCGTGGATCGCCTTCTCGGTGTGAACTTTCCTGGCCACCGGAGGCTGTACCACCGGCTCGGTCGACGGCTCAGATGCAGACGATTGCGACTTATCTTGTAATTTTTCGGACATGGGAACGGTCAGCAGGACACCCAAATTGGCTCGCAACCCGCCCGCTCGACTCGATGACGAATAGAACAGCGGCTGCGCGGCGATTATACTTGAGCCACGGCCCAGGGCCGCGAACCAGCCGGGCAGCGGAATTCCAGCAGCGGGCTGCCGCAAGTGTGAATCGTTTGCCACTCCCGCCGCAATCCACGTTAAAAGTTCGTGACCAACGCGGACTTTTGTTGACCACGCTGCATCAATACCAGATAGCTGTCGTGTAGCGACGCCGCTTCCTTCCCCGCATCCACGAGCGGGTCATAGCCGAGCCCTTGGAGGTTCCAGTATGAGTTCCATCGCTCCCGAAATCATTCCCGACACCCAGTCCATCACCGCCTACGGCCCCGCCCGCTCCACCGTCACCGGAGCCCCGCTCGACGCCGACGCTCTCCGCAAAACCGACGCCTACTGGCGCGCCTGCAACTATCTCAGCCTCGGCATGATCTACCTGCTCGACAATCCCCTGCTTCACCGAACCCCTCCGCCCCGAGCACATCAAGAACCGCCTGCTCGGCCACTGGGGATCGAGCCCCGGCCTCTCCTTCATCTATGTGCACCTGAATCGCCTTATCAAGAAGTACGACCTGGACATGATCTTCCTCGCCGGCCCCGGACACGGCGCACCCGGCGTCCTCGGCCCCGGCTACCTCGAAGGCACCTACTCCGAGGTCTATCCCGAAAAGAGCGAAGACTTCCACGGCCTCAAAGAGTTCTTCAAGCAGTTCTCTTTCCCCGGAGGCATCGGCAGCCACTGCACGCCCGAAACCCCGGGCTCCATCCACGAAGGCGGAGAGCTCGGCTACGTCCTCTCGCACGCCTGCGGCGCAGCCTTCGACAACCCCGAACCTCATCGTTGCCGCCGTCGTCGGTGACGGCGAATCCGAAACCGGCCCGCTCGCCACCTCCTGGCACGTCAACAAATTTCTCAACCCCGCGCGCGACGGCGCCGTCCTGCCCATCTTTCATCTCAACGGATACAAGATCAACAACCCGACCCTTCTCGCTCGCATCCCCCACGACGAGCTCGAGAGCCTGCTGCGCGGCTACGGCTGGACGCCCTACTTCGTCGAAGGCTCCGACCACGACTCCATGCACCAGGCCATGGCCGCCACCGTCGAGCACTGCGTCCTCGAGATCAAGCGCATTCAAAAGGAAGCCCGCGAAGGCTCGTCCGTCACCCGCCCGCACTGGCCCATGATCGTGCTGCGCTCGCCCAAAGGCTGGACCGCCCCGCGCGAAGTCGAAGGCCACTATCTCGAAGGCTTCTGGCGCGCCCACCAGGTGCCGCTGCCCAACGTCAAGAAAGATCCCGAGCAGCTACGCCTCCTCGAAAGCTGGATGCGCTCGCAGCAGCCCCGAAGAACTCTTCGACGGCCACGGCAAATTCACCGCCGAGTTCCGCGAACTCGCGCCCCTCGGCAACCGCCGCATGAGCGCCAACCTCGCACACCAACGGCGGCCGCATCAAGCGCGCCCTCCGCCTGCCCGATTTCCGCACCTACGGCGTGCCGTTCGAAAAGCCCGGCACGACGACTCACGAGAACACCCGTCCCCTCGGCGTTTATCTGCGCGACGTCATGAAGGCCAACATGGACAACTTCCGCGTCTTCGGCCCCGACGAGAACACCTCCAACAAGCTCGACGCCATCTACGAGGTCAGCAAGAAGTTCTGGATCGAGGAATATTTCAAGGAAGACCTCGACGGCGGCGAACTCTCCGCCGACGGCCGCGTCATCGAGATGCTCAGCGAGCACACCATGGAAGGCATGCTCGAAGGCTACCTCCTCACCGGACGCCACGGCTTCTTCTCCACCTACGAGTCCTTCGTCCACGTCATCGATTCCATGTTCAACCAGCACGCCAAGTGGCTCGAAATCTGCAACCACCTGTCCTGGCGCGAATCCATCGCCTCGCTCAACCTGCTCATCACCTCCACCGTCTGGCGGCAGGACCACAACGGCTTCACCCACCAGGACCCCGGCTTCCTCGACGTCGTCGTGAACAAGAGCGCCAACGTCACCCGCATCTATCTGCCGCCTGACGTGAACTCGCTCTTGTCCGTGACTGACCACTGCCTCAACAGCCAGAACTACGTCAACGTCATCGTCTGCGACAAGCAGAAGCACCTGCAGTACATGACCATGGACGCCGCCATCACCCACTGCACCAAGGGCATCGGCATCTGGGACTGGGCCAGCAACGACGAAGGCGGCGAGCCCGATCTCGTCATGGCCTCCGCCGGCGACATCCCCACCCAGGAAGCGCTGGCCGCCACCAACCTTCTGCGCGAAGAGTTCCCTGACATCAAGATCCGCTTCATCAACGTCATCGACCTGTTCAAGATGCAGCCCTAGCACCGAGCACCCGCACGGCCTGCCCGACAAGGACTTCGACTCGCTCTTCACCCTCGACAAGCCGGTCATCTTCAACTTCCACGGATACCCGTGGCTCATCCACCGCCTCGCCTATCGCCGCCACAATCACGACAACATGCACGTGCGCGGCTACAAGGAGAAAGGCAACATCAACACGCCGCTGGAGCTGGCCATCAACAACAACATTGACCGCTTCAGCCTCGCCATGGACGCCATCGACCGCGTGCCCCGCCTGCAGAAAATCGGCGGCCACGCCAAAGAGCGCTTCCTCAACAAACAAATCGAGTGCCGCAACTACGCCCACGAACACGGCATCGACGAACCCAAAGCCGCTGGCTGGGTCTGGCCGTATTAAGCAGAGTTAACTGAACGATGTGGGTGCCCCATCCTTATCGCCGTTCTTTGGCGAAGGGTGGGATTCTCGCTTCGTATCAGGGCACGACTTCAGTCGTGCCGAGCCGCCCCACTTTTTTTGAATTGTCACCCTGGGCGGAGCCGAAGGGACCGGCTTCTTGTTTCTCCTGACAACCGACCGCTGCCAACTGACAACTGGCTTCCGGCTATTCACCGCCCAGGTCTAGAATCAAACCTCAGGAGACCCCGTGAAACGTTTCTGCTTCCTCGCCCTCGCACTCTTCTTCGCGTCCATTCCGGCCCTCGCGCAATCATCCCGCATCGCCACCTTCGATCAAACTTCTATCGTCGTGGCCTACTACCGCTCTTCTCTCTGGTCCGACACCATCAAGGCCAAGCAATCCGAATTTGCCGAAGCCCAGAAGGCCGGCGACACCACCAAAGCCAACGCCCTGCAAGCCTGGGGCGAACAATCCCAACAGTTGGCCCATCGGCAACTCGACGGCAAAGCACCCATCAACAATGTCATGGATGCCCTTAGACCCGCCTTCGATGAGATTGAGAACACGGCCCACGTCTCCTCCGTCGTGCCATTCTCTTCCGCAATCAACAAAGCCGATTCCGTCGATGTCACCGGCCAGCTCTTGGACTGGCTCAAGGCCGACGAAAAAACCCGCGAGCTCATCCAACAAATTCCGCAGAAGCCGAACTGAACCCAACCTCGGAGCGGTGACGTGCTTCTCGGCGTGAGCGTCAGAGGCTGATACGAAACTCCGATTGCGGCAGCCACGCTGGAACAAACTGCACTTGGAAGTGCTCGATTCAGCCGCGGAGCGGCGGCGTGGTGTTAGACCCGGGCGTCAGCCCGGGGTAACGTGGGAAATAGGCTCGGGCCGCGGAGCGGCGTCGTTCCTTCACAACTGCCATCCCTCCGCCGTGCCCGTGAGATCTCCTTCTACCCGGAAGGCGGCAACTTCCTTGAACTACTTCCCCCTCGCCTGCGTATCTCAGCCTGAAACTCGAGGTACTCATGAGACTGTCGTTGTTCGCCGGGCTGGCCCTGGCGTTCTTGCTTGTCCTCTCGCTTCCAATTTTTGCTCGAGACCAGCCAGACGCCCTGTCCGCCACCATCCTCCAGCAAGACGCCCTCTTCTGGGACGCCTACAACCGCTGCGACGTCGACAAGATGTCCCAATTCTTCTGGCCCGACGTCGAGTTCTATCACGACAAGGGAGGCCCCACCATCGGCTTGGGTCCACTCGTCGAGACCTTAAAGAAGAACCTCTGCGGCAACCCGAATTTCCGCCTGCGCCGCGAAGCCATCCCCTCCACCATCCACGTCTTCCCTCTGCAAAAGAACGGTGTGCCTTACGGTGCGGTCCTCTCCGGCGAGCATTACTTCTACATCAACGACAGCGGCAAGCCGGAATTCCGCGACGGCCAAGCCTACTTCTTCCACATCTGGCTGCTCAAAGACGGCGCCTGGAAGATGGCGCGCGTCGTCAGCTACGACCACCATGAGCCCGACTTACGAAAACACCGGAAAGAAGTAACGCTTCCGCCCGCAGTGCTCGATCAGTACGCGCGTAAGTACTCCGCACCCAAAACCGGCACCCTCACCTTCTCTCGCGAAAACAACACGCTCATCATGAACGCAGGCGGCAAGAGCATGGCCCTCCACCCCGAGTCCGAGAGCATCTTCTTCACCACCGACCGCGACCTCACCTTTGAGTTCGTAAAAGATGGACAGAAGGTCACCAAGGTAGTGGTTCGCGAACACGGAGCCATCGTCGAGGAAGCGACCGCCGAGTAGCCAACAATAGGGGACGAGCTGCGCTCCGCGGGAAGCGCCGGGCTTTAGCCCGGTGTAACCACCCAGCTCTGGGAACAATCTGTCGCTCACTTCGCCTTGTAAATCGACTTCCCTTCCTTAATCGTCTCGACCACCTTGATGTCCTTGATCTTCAGCTTGTCCACCTTCAGCGGATTCTCCGAGAGGATGACGAGGTCAGCCAGCTTGCCCGCCTGTAACGAGCCTTTGGAATCCTGCTCGCCGTACTGCTCGGCTACCCACACGGTCATCGCCTTCAGACCTTCCATCGGAGTTACGCGCTGGTCCGGCCCCAGCACCTCGCCGCTGCGCGAGATGCGGTTCACCGCCGACCACAACATAAACATCTGGTCCAGCGGAGCCACCACAAAGTCGGTGTGGTTGGTCGGATGAATCCCCTTGTCGATGGCATCGCGCATGGGGCTGATGTACGCCGCCTGCTTCGGTCCACGGTTAGCGATATGAGCGTCAGCAAAATAGAACGTGTGCAGCGTATAGAACGACGGCCGGAACTTGTACTGCACGTACTTGTCGAGCTGGTCGGGTCGCGTGAACTGCGCGTGAATTACCGTAACCGGCGGATGCTTGGCCGCGTCGCCGCCGGTGGCCGCATCATTCGCCTTAAACACCGAGTCGATCGCCGCATCGCCGTTGGCATGCACCAGCAGCGGAACATTCAAGCCGTATACCTTCTTGAACATCCCGTTGAGCATGTCCTGCGGAAAGGTCGGCTCGCCGCGCCAGTTCTTCTCGCCGCCCGGCCCGCCCTTGAGATATGGCGTGGTGAAGTACGCGGTGCGCCCCTGCGGCGAGCCGTCGGAAGTGATCTTTACGCCGCCAATCTTGACGTGGTTCTTGTACTGGCCCCAGGTATCGACCGGATTGTTTGCCAGGACTTTATCGAGGTCGAGAATGAAGGGATACGCCACGACATCGATGATCGTCGCACCACCCGCAGCCGCACGCTGGATGAGGGCGAGATCCGGAGCGTGGGTCGCACCCTCCTGTGCCGTGGTCATGCCGTTCTGCGCATACAGCATCTGTCCCGCCTTTGACCACTCGATTTCCTGCTCGGCCGTGGGCTTGGGCTGGCCCTCGAACACCGGCAGATAGGCGGTCTCCATGATGAGGCCGTACGGCTCCTGCGTGCCCGGCTTGCGAACGATGACGCCGCCTTCCGGTGTCTTGGTCGCCGCCGAATAACCAAACTTCTTCAGCGCCAGCGAATTCAGCACGCCGCCGTGCATCGAGACATGTCCCACGATGACGGGGTTGTCGGGAAACGCCTTGTCGAGGTCGTCGCGGTTGAGCTGATGACCGGCCGGCATCACGTTCTCGTCGTAGCCATAGGCCTGGATCATCACTCCCGCGGGAATGTTGTGCTCCTGCTGGAACTGCTGCAGCGCCGCGATGATGCTGGCTACGTCCTTGCCCGGCCCCGCCGGCGGCGGATACACCTTCACCTGGTTGGCCACGGTGAGCGAGTTGATATAGTGGCTATGCGCGTCCAGAAAGGCGGGCAGCAGCGTCTTGCCGCCGAGGTCGATCATCTGGGTCTTGTCGCCTTTGTGGAACTTCTCCAGGTCGGCGCGTGAACCCACCATCAGGATCTTCCCGTCCTTCACCGCCACAGCCTCTGCCGTGGGATGGGCGTCATCCATGGTCACAATGTCGCCGCCAAAGTAAATCGCATCGGCGGGTTGAGCGGGCTGGCTTGAGCAGCCAATCAGGGCGACGAGGCATGCGATACTAACCGCCGCAAGGGACATGACAGTGACAGGTCTCATAGGCTCCTCGAGAGCTGGAATTCAAAGGCTGCCATTGTCGCATGCAATCGTTAAGAGTCAAAGAACTTCGGCCGGTAACCCCAAAAGACAGGTGAAAGACGCTCTTCTGGACAATCGCCCGTTACGACGGATGCGGCCGGGTGCCCTACTCAAGCGAGCGCGAGCGAGCTTGTGTGGGGGTTTTCGTTCCTGGCACAAACACTGCCGCTGCTCTGCCTTTCACTGACAACCGACAACTGACGACCGGCAACTGCCTTACGACGGATGCGGCTCTCCCAAAATCACCCGCACCGTATCCCGCGCAATCAGCAACTCTTCATTCGTCGGAATCGCATACGCCAGCAATCGCGAATCCTCCGTGCTGATCACCCCCTCGCGTCCAACCGTCTCCTGATTCCGTGCGGCATCAATCGTCAGCCCCGCCCACTCCATGCCTTCGCAAATCCGCGCCCGCACCTCGGGCGAGTTCTCCCCAATCCCGCCGGTGAACACCACCGCGTCCGCTCCGCCCATCGCCGCCAGGTACGAGCCAATGTACTTGCGCGCGCGATAACAGAAGACGTCAATCGCCAGCCTCACGCGCCGGTCATCATGGTCCTTCAACTCCGCCTGCAGCTCGCGCATGTCGTTGGTCAGCCCTGAAATCCCCAGCAGCCCCGACTGCGTGTTCAGCAGCGTCTCCACCTCCGACGGCGACATCCCTTCTTTCGCGCTGATCAGGTTCACGATCGCCGGATCGACATCGCCCGAGCGCGTCCCCATCACCAGCCCTTCCAGCGGAGTCATGCCCATCGAGGTGTCGACCGAATTCCCTGCCTTGATCGCCGCCGCCGAGCACCCGTTGCCCAGGTGCAGCGTGATGATGTTGGTCTGCTCCCGCGTCAGCCCGCGCAGATCGCGATAGCGAAACGCCACGTAGCGGTGCGACGTCCCGTGAAATCCGTACCGCCGCACCCGATACCGCCGGTACAGGTGATACGGCACGGCATACATGTAGGCCTGCTCGGGCAGCGTGTGATGAAACGACGTGTCGAACACCGCCACCTGCGGCGTGTCTTTGCCGAAAATCTCGCGCGCCGCGCGAATGCCCTTCAGGTTGTTGGGATTGTGCAGCGGCGCCAGGTCGATGCAATCCTCGATGCCCTGCACCACCGCGTCATCAATCAGCGCCGACTGCGCGAACATCTCGCCGCCATGTACTACGCGATGCCCCACCGCGTGAATGTCGGCGGTGCTCTTGATCTCGTTCACCCCCGACTCGTCCGATGCGACGTAGCGCACCAGGTAGTCGAGCGCGGCGGCAATGTCTTTCAGCGGAGCCGTGAACTTCCGCTTCGCGCCCTCGCCCGCCTGGAAGGTGATGATCGCCTCGCCCCCGGTGCGCTCCACCTCGCCGCGGCACAGCCGCTGGTCCTGCGCGCCTCTGGATGCGCTCCATGTCAGTTGCAATAACTTGAAACTTCAGGCTGGAACTGCCGGCGTTGAGTACGAGTACGTTCATGCGCGCTGCGTCCTTCCGCTACGAGTTGGACTGCGAACTGCCCCGCCTCAGGACTTGGCCTGCCCACTGCATCCTGAACCAACAAAAAAACACTGTGGGTGCCCCACCCTTATCGCCGTCCTTTGGCGATAGGGTGGGTCTTCGCTTCGTATCAGGTCACGGCTTCACAGCCTGCTGAAAAATCCGCGCCCAGTCGCGTTTTGAAGGGGCGCAGCTTTAGCTGCGCCATTCCGTCCTTTTGTCATGATCCGCCGAGCGGACTTTAGTCCGCGAGGCGTACCCTTTTCAGGCTGGTTCCGCGACCGCTTCAGCCGTGCCGTCCCACTCATGATAGGACAGCGCCGTCCAACCCCTTCCCAATCGCATAAATTCCGACGCTTGAAAAATCAGAAATTCGCCTCTCGTAAGTGGTTGATTCCACTGCCCTGAAAAATCGCGAAAACATTATTACAAATGTTATAACTTCCCCTTGCGACGGCCGGCCCGGTTTCCCGTTTTTCGACCACCGCCCCAGCCGATATTCGTGGGCAAAGTCCGCCATCTTGTCGGAAATACGGACCTTAACTGCGCCGCTGGCGTCGCAGGTGTACTCTTCTTCGATCAGCACGTCGCCGCGCGGCCACCCGCGCTCCACCGCAACCGCCGTAAGGTCTTCTTTTCCGCGGAGTTGCGGGTCATACGCCACCCGAATCTCGTCCCAGTTGCTGATTTCGCCCTGCGGCTGGCCGTGCTCATCCAGGTGCGAGCATTCCAGATACCGGAAATGCCCTATGTTGTGTGCTGGGTTATACTTACGGACAATCCGCAGCGGCTCTTCCCCCCGCCGCGGCAACTGCACTCCGCGCGGAAAAATCACGTCGAACCTTATATTTGCGCCGCCATCCGCCTCGCGCCACACCCCGAAATTCTGCGTAAATCGTTCTCGCAGAACACGATCCGCGTGGCTACCCGCGCGAATCGCCAGCCCAATCGCCGTGGCCGAGCGCATATACGACGACCGCCGCACCCGCCGCCCAAACGTCTCGCGCAGGATGCGCGCCACCGGCGGCAGCTCCGACCCGCCGCCCGTAAGATAAAGCGTATCAATGAGTTGCTCGGGATACGCCGCCAGCAGGTTCTCCGCCACATGGCGCGACTGCTCGATCAGCGGCCGGCACCGCTCGTAGAACTCGTCCACCGGAATGGAAATCTCTTTCCATCCCGCGCGCACCCGCTCCAGGTCGATTAAAACCTTACGGCTGTTGGGGTTAAGCGACTCTTTCTTCTCCCGGCACTCGTCCAGCAGGGCGAACCGCTCCGCCTGCGGTCAGCGATTCCGACTGCGACACCTTTGACCGCCGTAAGTGTAAGCTCCGCAAGGATTTCGTCGAATTCGTCACCGCCAAAGTCCGGCATGCCGTCGGTGGCCAGCACCTCGTGCTCGTCTTCACCCATCGCCACCAGCGACACGTCGAGCGTCCCGCCGCCCAGGTCATAAACCAGTAAACCACCTCGGCTCAAGCTCTTACGCTCCTCGCTGGTACGGTAGGCATACTCCACCGCTGCCGCCGAAGGCTCGTTGGACAGCCCGAGGACCTCGAAACCGCCGGCCCGCGCCGCCTCTTCCGTCAGGAATCGCTGGTTGCTGTTGGCGTTCGCCGGGACCCCCAACATGGCCTGCAGACGCTCCGACTTGCCAGCCCCAAGTGTCGAAGAATGAATGAGTTCCTGACGCAACGCCGCCATCATCTCGGCTAGCACCTGCGTCAAGTTGAGGGCCTCGCCCCCTATTTGAACTTCGGTGTGCGGCCCGGCATTCTTCAGCAACCGCTTCAGCGAGCGGACCAGCGTCCACCCTGGTTTTCCCTGGTGCTCCAGCGCCTTCCAGCCGTACATCCGCTGGCCCGGTGAAACCGCTAAAACCGAAGGAAACCAATCACTTACGCGTCCCCCGGGCGCTTCGAAATTGACCAGAGGGTAGTTGCCCCGGTCCACCGCGGCAACCACAATGCGAGTTGTTCCGAAATCAAGCCCAATTCTCACGGCAAGCCTATTGTAAGGCTTCGCAATCCCCCGCGCTTATCCATTCAAAACAATGCAGTTATGCCGGAGCCATCTCCGGCATCCGCGCCTCATCGGCCCAGCAAATTAGGCCCGGCAGGAACGACACCGGCAGATCCGGATGGCTGGGCCGCACCCGCACCGTCACGCCGTGCAAGCCGCTGCTAACCATCGCTGTTTCAACTGGCATAGGGCACCATGCCATCCGACGCCGGGCCGGTAGGCTGCATCGCAATCGCATGTCCCTCGACCAGTTCGCCGTTCATATCCACTCGTCCGGCGTAGAGCTCCACCACCACGTCCTGCGGGGTCAGCTGACCCAGATGCACCACGGCGCGCACTTGCACTGACGAGGCCACTGGAACCTGTCGTGAGGGCCCGTCCTCGACCTTGGCGACCCACACATCCTGCCAGACCCCGCGGATGCGTTCGAGGTCAGCGGCAAGCTGGCGGGCTCGCGCAGCATTGTCCTGATCCAGTGCCCGGAACTGTGCGTCTGCCTTCACATAGTAGCCCTCCACGTAATCGCGCACCATGCGGTGTGTGTTCACGAAGTGACAGAGCGAGTCCACATCGGCCTTCATGCGCTCCACCCAGCGGCGCGGGACCCGGTCGGCGCCCCGGTCGTAAAAAGTGGGGACAACCTCGCGCTCCAGCAGATCGTAGAGCGCCTCGGCCTCGACTTGGTCCTGGGTCGCCTGATCGGCATACTCCTCACCTTTGCCGATGGCCCATCCCATCAGGCGAGAGTTGTGGGGATCGTTCCATACCTCGTCCCACCAGCCGTCGGGCACGCTCAGGTTGAGCACGGCGTTGGCCGCAGCCTTCATGCCGCTAGTTCCGGACGCCTCGTTGGGCCGAAGCGGAGTATTCAGCCAAACATCCACACCCTGCACCAAGGAACGGGCCACAGCCATGTCATAGTCCACCAGGAACACCACGTGGCGACCCAGGACGGGATCGCGACTCACCTCGGTAATCTTACGAATGAGTTCTTTGCCGGCCTCGTCTTTCGGATGTGCCTTGCCGGCGAAAATCAACTGCACCGGCCGCTCCGCATTCGTGAGGATCTTTCGCAGTCGATCCATGTCGTGCAGGATCAGTGTCGCCCGCTTGTAGGTGGCAAAGCGCCGAGCGAACCCGATAGTGAGCGTGTCTGGGTTGAGCACTTCCGAGGCGGCCTCAATCTCGGCCTGCGAGGCGGCGCGGCCAATGCGCTGCTCGGTCACCCGGCGGCGGGCAAACGACACCAGACGCTCCCGGCGGCGCTCGTGCGTGCGCCACAACTCTTCGGCCGGGATCGACCGCACCCGGCTCCACACGTCGCTGTTGGCGGGCTCTTCGCGCCAGTTGGGACCGAGATAGCGGTCATACAGCTGGTTCATCTCGGCAGAGATCCAACTGCGAAAGTGCACCCCGTTGGTGACATGGCCGATCGGCACCTCATCGACCGGAACGCCCGGCCACAGCGATTGCCACATCTTGCGGCTGACCTCGCCGTGCAGCTTGCTGACACCGTTGGCGCGGGCGGCCATGCGCAGCGCGAGCACGGTCATGCAGAACTCACCGGTCTTGGCCGAGCGCCCCAACTCCAGGAAGTCCCACTGTGTCAGACCCAGCTCCCGCGCCATGTCGCTGAAATAGCGGTTCACCAGCTCAGGTTGAAAATAGTCATGTCCGGCCTCGACTGGAGTGTGTGTCGTGAATACCAGGCTGGCGGTGGCAAGCTCTTTCGCTTCGGGAAAGCTCAGCCCGCGCGTCTTCATGAGTTGCCGGGTATGTTCGAGCGCGGCAAAGGCAGCGTGGCCTTCGTTCATGTGAAAGACCGTGGGACGCAGGCCGAGCTGTTGCAGCGCGCGGTAGCCGCCGATTCCGAGCAGAATTTCCTGCCGGATGCGCATCTCGCGGTCGCCGCCATACAACTGGTCCGTGATATCCCGATCTTCGGGCCGGGTGTTCGCGGCGATATTGGTGTCGAGCAGGTAGAGCGACACGCGTCCCACGAGTACCCTCCACACCTGGGCGTACACCGGGTGTCCGGCGAGTTCGACGCTCACCTCGAGCGGCTGTCCGTCCTGCAATTCAACCAGCTCGACCGGCAGATTGTGAAAGTCGTTGCCGGTGTAGGCTTCCTGTTGCCATCCCGACTGGTTGAGGTACTGGCGGAAGTAGCCCTGCTGATAAAGCAACCCGACGCCCACCAGCGGCACGCCGAGATCGCTGGCCGATTTCAGGTGGTCGCCGGCCAGAATGCCCAATCCACCGGCGAAAATCGATAGGCATTCGGTCAGCCCGAACTCCGCGCAAAAATAGGCGATCAGCGGGGTATCGCCGCCTGCGCCATGAGTGCGCCGAAACCAGGTGGTGCTGGCCATCAGGTATGACACCAAGTTCGATTCGACGCGGGAGAGGTGCGCCAGGAAGGCATCGTCTTGGGCCGCCTCTTCCAGCTTGGCCTGCTCGATGGTTCCCAGCAACAGCACCGGGTTGTGCCCGGTTGACTCCCATAAATCGCGGTCCAGCCGGCGGAACAACTCCACTGACTCGTGGCTCCAGGCCCAATGGAGGTTGCGGGCGATTCGGCGCAAACCCTCGATCGGCTTGGGCAGCGACGGTACAACGCTAAACGTTCGGATTGGCTTCATGATGGCTGAACTCCATGCTCTTTGAAGGCGTTCTACTCTTAGTGGGAACGGCTGGTCAAGTGAAGCTTTCGTCAATCCTCGGCCTGCGCGAAGCCCGCAAATCTACTTCGGCCCGGGCTCTACCCGGAATAGAAATATCGGCAAGTTGGGCCGAAGCGTTCATCGTTTCGTGATGATTCGCCTGCTTTTTCGGTGAGGATTTTTTCGGGCAGAAACTGCGCCGCCTGCGTGCTATTCCGGGACGCGTCAACGAC
Source organism: uncultured Acidobacteriaceae bacterium (assembly GCA_963751155.1). Classification (GTDB taxonomy): domain Bacteria; phylum Acidobacteriota; class Terriglobia; order Terriglobales; family Acidobacteriaceae; genus DASRAA01. The sequence goes on from CAVVTL010000003.1 coordinate 15,330, forward strand.
ATGGGCGATGCGCGGCCAGCAAGGCCGCGGCTTGCATTTCCGGTTACGACACGAGATAAGATTGGTCGGGGCGAGAGGATTTGAACCTCCGACCCCCTGCGCCCAAGGCAGGTGCGCTACCAGGCTGCGCTACGCCCCGACTGATGGAGTCCTTATTTTATCGTAGTGCACACCCGACAACCTAACCTTCCGCCCTCGCCCCGCAGACAGCCACTATAATGAAACTAAATGATGGGCCTAATGTACGCGGCGGTGACTTACGTCCGCAGTCCCGCCGGGATGTTCGTTGAGGAAATGCGGCGCGATCTACACCCTGCGCACACCCACGCCGACGCGCATATCACGGTCCTTCCACCCCGCCCGCTGCACGGTACGGAAGCGGAAGCCATCCGGCAACTGCGGGAGACTTGCCGCAGCGTGAATCCCTTCCAAGTCACCATGGGCGACGTGGAGACTTTTCTTCCGGCCACGCCGACGGTCTTCATTCGCGTGGCGCATGGCGCATACCGCATCCGCGAATTGCACGACCACCTCAACCAGGGCGCGCTGCTCTATGCCGAGCCATGGCCCTATATGCCGCATCTCACCATCGTCAAATTAGACACCGAAGCCGAAGCCCGCAAAGTCATCGACTTGGCCCGACCGCGGTGGGACTGTTGCGAAGACAGCCGCCGCATTCGCATCGACAAACTCACGTTTGTGAAAGGCACAGGCGAGCGCTGGATGGACCTGGCGAGATCCCCTTGGGCGAGCAGCATCGCGAATAGATCTCGCATCGGTCGCAAACTGAAATGGGTCTGAGGGTACTACCCGGAGGGAAATTTGGGGTGGGTGAAGGGATTCGAACCCTTGACAGCCGGTGCCACAGACCGGAGTTCTACCACTGAACTACACCCACCGCACTCGTTCGATTATAACATTCACCCGCGCCCCGAGCGGCCATGCGCTGGATCGCGTCATATTCTCGCGGCGAGAACCGCGCGTCGGGCGGTGCTAGTTCATCGAGCAGCCGCCGCCGTTGTTCATGCAGCAGGCTGACTGTCCGCAAGGGCTCGCTGCCGGAGCGCTGCTGTGAGCGTGGGCCGAGAACCGCGACAACTGCTGCTCCAGTTTGGCGGTATGACACTTGGGACATTCGGCTTTTTGTTCACCCAAAACAATGGCTTCGAACTTGTGGCCGCACTCGGCGCAGAGATATTCAAAAATCGGCATGTTGACTCCCGCTCGGCATCCCGTTCCTTCGGCCTGTTGCTGCTGCCATAATGTAAGACACGGGGTAGATTTCATTATAGATGCAACGCAGCGAAACTAATCGAGCCGCCGACCGCGCGATGCGCGAGGAACTGCAAGCCGCCGGGCATCCCCTTCGCGTGGCTGAAACCAGCCATGCGCATGATTTTTTCGGCGAGCCGTTCGCCCCGCGACGTCCTTTCCTCGGCGGACACGCCCAGACGATCGCCGGCAACTTCCTGCCGCGCCGCAACGAGCTGCCTCCGGCCGAGGCGCGCCTGTTCCAGGTCGAACCGGAGATGAAGGTGCTCTGCCACTGCCACTGGCAAGCGGAGCGGACTGCCGCGACCACGCTGATCATTGTGCACGGGCTCGAGGGCTCCAGCGATTCGCAGTACGTCATCGGCACCGGCAGCAAGGCGTGGCGCGCGGGCATGAACGTGGTCCGCATGAACATGCGCAACTGCGGCGGCACGGAAACGCTCGGCCCCACGCTCTACAACTCGTCCATGTCGGGCGACGTGGGAGCGGTGGCCGAGACACTCATCCAGCAGGACGGCCTGCCACGCATCGCGCTCGCCGGGTTTTCCATGGGCGGCAACCTGGTGCTGAAGAAGCTGGGCGAATGGGGCGCGCAGGCGCCGCCGCAGATCGTCGCCGGCGTTGGCGTCTCCCCCGCAATGGACCTGGCGGCCTCGGCTGACGCCCTGCATGATCGCGCCAACCTCGTCTATGAATGGAAGTTTCTGCGCGGCTTGCGGCGACGCATCAAGCGGAAGGCGGAGTTGTATCCCGACCGTTACGACACGCGCTACCTGCGAGGCTTGCGCAGCCTGCGCGAGTTTGACGACCAGATCACGGCGCGCTATTGCGGATTCCGCGACGCCCACGACTACTACGCTCGCGCCGCATCGTCGCAGTTTCTCGACCGCATCGCCGTGCCCACGCTCATCCTGCACTCTCAGGACGACCCATTCATCCGCGTACTGGCTGACACGCGGCTCAGGATAGAGCTGAATCCGTACATCACTTATCTCGAAACCACGAGCGGCGGACACTGCGCCTTCCTGGCGAATGCCAATGGCTACGACGGCCGCTGGGCCGAGCGCCAAGCCATCGCCTTCGTGCAACGCGTCGAGCGCGGCGAGTCGATAGCTGCTCCCGCCGTGGGCATCTCGCTGATGGACGCCGACTGGTCGGTCGAGCTCGGCGCGGACGATCCGGCGCTCGAGTTTCCCTGGTCGTCGCCCGACGGATCGCAACGTTACATTGATCTCCGTGAGAAGCCGGAGTTGCTGGCGGCCATCCCCGAGGCAACAGACAACCCCGCGCTCGGCGAATTTCTGTGCGAGATGAATGCGCAGCCGTCTCCTTGGGCGACGGCGAAGTGCGATGTCTGGCTCGACAACGACCTCGGTGAGGCTGAAGCCGTCTACGATGCGACCGTGAAGTTCTGCTGCTACGTCGATTTCATCGCAATCGACGGGGCCACGCGTCGGTCGTTCGAGCGTCATGAGGCGTGGGTGAATTCCGCGGCGCGCAAACTCGACAGCGAAGATGACGATCCCATCGCCTGCGATTTCATCGTGCGACGCTGTTGGTATCACCCGGAAGCCGGAGGTGCGCGTCCGACGCGCTCGCAACGGTCGCCTACGAAGAATCGTCGCCGGCTTCTACGTGACGCTCTACGTCTCCGGCTATGGCCGTGACCAGGCAGAGGCGCGCATGCGATGTGGGCAGCAGGACTCCGCCGCGTCACTCCCGTCCTGACCGCCGCTGTGCGGGCATGATTTGCGATAATGAAGCTGGCAAGCGGAGATTGAGCCACCTTGCCACGTGGGGCCGTAGCTCAATTGGATAGAGCATCAGCCTTCTAAGCTGAGGGTTGCTGGTTCGATCCCAGCCGGCCCTACCAGCTTTCCTATCTGCTCCCCACAGATTCCACTACGGCACCGGCCTGACCTTCACCTCTTGGCCTTGCACTCCTTCATCGTGGCCGGGCACGCCTGTATTGCAGGTCCTTGCTCAGGCAGATTTCGACCGCCGAGAACTCGTTCTGCGGACACGACACTCGAAACGCCCCTTGGGCGCGCTATTGGCGGACGCGAAAGCCTTCTCGATATCGGCTGGGCTGGTCTGGGCGGCGTCTGCCGGCGTCTTGAACTCGTCGGGCACGGTCATACCGGTGTAGAGCTTCTCGATGGCCGCGAAGTAATCTGTCAACCGACAGTGCCGCTGCAGGTGCCGTGCTTTGCCCACTCATGCTGGATCAACTGTTTGCCCGGCATGATCGGCATCATGTGGTTCACGTCGCCGAAGCGACGGGCGGCGTGCTGGAGCAGTCCTGCGGCCACTTGCCGTTGTTGTACTGCGGCCACAGCCCGTGCACAACCAGACCCATGTGGTGGTTGGGGTCGCACTCCGCCGAGCCGCGTCCCGTTGGTATTGGTGGCGCAAAACTCCGGCGCCCAACACAGCGTCAGCAGGAAGTAGTCGAAGGCGCCGGCGGTTACGTGCTGGAATTCGACGACTGGCTGCTCTTGTGTTTGGCGAAGCCGCTTCCGGCAAGGGACAGGCAGACCACGAATAACAGCGGGAGGACAAATCGTTTGCTTGTCATAGGCTGCACATCTTACCGCAACTCGCAGCGCAAGTCAGCGGAATTGCGTTAGTGCAGATGAAACAGGCTGTCGAGCAGGAACAGCAGACCCACGCCAATAAACACGACTACCGCCATGGCGACGCCGGGTTCGCGGTTGACTTCAGGTATTAAGTCCGACGCCGCGACATAGATCGTCACGCCCGCTGCCAACGGGAGTCCGTATCCCACGGCGTGCCGCCCGATGGCCATGGTCAGCACCCCCGCTACAGTCGCGAATCCAAGCATTACCGACGCAAACCACGACTTCCCCTTGCTCAGCCCGCTGGCCAGCATCACCGAGGTCACGGTGAATCCTTCGGGAATTTTGTGCAGGAACACGGCGAGGAAAATAATCCAGCCCAGCCAGGAAGAGATCAAAAAGCCTGAAGCAATAGCGATGCCATCGAAGAACGAGTGGATCATCAAACCAAACAGAACTGACATGCGCTTGTGCGAGTGCACAAATTCGTCGGCATGGGTTTCTTCGCCGTAGTGGAAGTGCGGCGTGATGGTGTGCTCAAAGAGATGCACGATCAGGTAGCCCAGCAGCACCAGCAGGGCTCCCTTTCGCCCACCCAGTTGCAGGCTCTCGGGAACCATCTCCACCATCGCGGTGGCCAGCATGAAACCCGCGCCCAGGGCCACGAAGTAGCGCAGGTAGCGGCGCTCCCAGTTGCGCTGAACGATGACCGCGCCACCGAAGACATTGGCCGCAGCCGCTGTCAGGCCCAGCAGAATGCTGATGAGTATGGGATTCATTGGCAGCCAGAAGAATAGCAGAGCGCCTCGGCTGCAGACCTACTGCGCTGGAGTGAGTTCGCGCAGCTCTGCCAGCGCCGACTCTACTTTCTTCCGTTCACGGCTCGCCAGGTCGCTGGGTTGCGAGGCCGGCGTACTTCCATAAAAGCGCAGAATGTCATTGCGCAACGCGGGAGTCAACAGCGCGAACTGTTTCCCGGCCAACTTCCCGACCAGCATCGCATAGGTCGCATCGGCCAGCGTGTACTCGTTCGGCTTCGTCGCCTGCCCGGTGTCGAAATCGAGATTCGCCAATTCGAATTTGTCTGGGCCCTGCTGTAGCTTCGTCAATTCAGCGCGATACCGGTCCACCGTTTGATTCACGCTCTTGATGTACATGTCTTCGGTTGTGGCCGACGGCACCGTAATATCAACGTTCCTCAACGGCCCGATTTTCGGCACGATGCGGACCACGAAAGCCAGAAACCGTGTCCTCCAGCCCGGCCTCTGGTACTGCGTACCCCATTGCTTGTTCGTACTGCGCCCGCGACAACCGATACACGAATTTCCGCTGGTTGAAATCCGGAATCTCGCGCACCAGCTCGGCGTGCTTGGTCAGCAGAGCCACCTCGGTCATTTCTGGAATGATTTGGCTGATCGAGCGACGGTACGTGCCAATCGCCAGGTCGGGGTTTTCGATCACATCCGTCAGCTCCAACCCATACGTCTCGCGAAAAGCCTGGTCCAGCAGCGGCCTCGAAACCTGGAACCCGATGAAGTTGTGGTAGCTATCGGAAGTGAACCGGCCTTTGGCGACCTGCACCACATCAAACCCGAATTCCGTTCGGATGTGGGCTGAATGGTCGTCCTCATAGGTAACGTGGTTGCCGTACTTTTTGCGCAGCTTCGGAAACGAGAGTGCCACCGACTGGTTAACGGCCGGATGTCCTTCGGTGTCGGAAGCATAGTGTGCGAGCGCCCCCAGGGCGAACGCGTATCCGTTCAAGTCGTCGGCATCGCGCAGCAAGGCCACCACGAAGTCTCCGCTGCGCACATAATGCAGAAGGTTGCTGAATTCCTTGTTGCCGAACGGATAGTAGCCGAGATCCTGGATAATGCAGCCACCGTACGCATACGCGTGTGCCTCGTTGAGCTCGTCGGCGGTTGCCCCCGGAAACCGTTGCAGCAGCAGCGGCTTAATATGATCTAGCCCATGCCAGATCAACGATCTCCTCATGGGATAGCATCGAGTACCCGGCAGCTTTAGGAGTTGCGCTCAACAGCAAGGTAAGTGCGAGCCCACAGGAGATACCGCGACCCAATATGGCTCGCCGCACTGATATAAGCTGAAACTGGCCAATCATTCTGGCCCACTACATCACAGTTGGCCCCCCGAAGCCATCGGGTTCCCACCTTAGGCGCCAACGATTTGCCTGCTACTGCCGGTCCGCGTCTTCCCCTCGTTGCTATCCGCTGTGCCGTATGTGCATCACATCGCCGTCCTTGACGATGTATTCCTTGCCTTCCAGCCGCAGCGTGCCCCGGGCTCGGCCTTCAGCCTCGGAACCCGCATCGAGCAATTGGTCCCAGTGAATCGTCTCCGCGCGAATGAAGTGCTTGGACAGATCCGTATGAATCGCGCCCGCCGCTTCCACCGCTTTCGATCCGCGCTCTACCGTCCACGCGCGGCACTCGTCTTCGCCCACGGTGAAAAATGAAATCAGTCCCAGCAGCTCGTAGGTCTTGCGGATGAGTCGCACCAGTCCACTCTCCTGCAGCCCATAGCTCGACGAGAAACTCCGCTGCATCTTCGTCGCTCATCTCCGCCAGCTCGGCCTCGACCTTGGCACAAACGGCCGTCGCGCCGGTGTTGGGACGCGCCGCAATCTCGGTCAGCCCGTACTTGGCCACAGCTTCTTCCAGGTCCTTGCCCAGCGTGGTGCTCTCGCCGATGTTCAGCACATACAGGATGGGCTTCTCGCTCAGGAACATGAATCCGCGAATACGTTTCTTGTCGTCGGCCGTCATCTCCATCTCGCGCAGAGGCAGCTCCTTCTCCACGTGCTGCTTGGCGCGCAGCAGCAGCTCGTGTTCCTTCTCCAGCTCGGCAGTCTTCATCTTCTTTAAGTCTTTTTCGACTCGCTCGATTCGCTTCTCAATCTGCCCGAGGTCGTTGATGATGAGGTCGAGGTCGATATTCTTGATGTCGCGCAATGGATCGACCGCCCCGACGTGCGCAATGGACGGGTCTTCGAACGCCCGCACCACATGGGCCAGGGCATCGACGTTGCGCAGGTTGGCGGCGAAGGCCGTCTCTTTGAGCGCTTCCTGGCTCAGAGCGGCCACGTCGGTGTACTCCACGCTGGCGTGGATTAGTTTCTTGGGGTTGTAGAGTGCCGCCAGCCGGTCGAGGCGGTCGTCGGGCACCTTGCTGACGCCGAGATGGGCCTCGCGCGGACTCCCCGAACGATTCGCCACCGACAGCTTGGTCAGCATTACGAACAGCGATGTCTTGCCCACCTGCGGCAAGCCAATGATTCCGGTTTTCATAAGGATTAAGACCTCTGGCTCCGCGCCCTCATTGGTCGAGAGGCGGAATACGAAATTGATCCGGCGAGGATGACGCTCTCACAGCGCCGTCCGCTCGGGTTTCCGAACTTTCTATGATAAACGCCGCGCGGTCAGAAAAATCACCGCCAGCCCCAGCAAGAGCACGGTGCTCTCCAGCCGGGTGGACCACTCGTGCAACCGGTTGAACTCCACCCGCCGTGCGTCGTCGTGGGGCACATTGTCGATGACGACCATGTCGTTGCGCAGTGCCAGCATGGGCCGCGCAGATGGCGAAGACGCTCACCAGGGTCAACACGATCATGGCGAACACCAGCAGGTTCCGCCCGCTGAAGACCGAGGCGAATCCCGTGGTGACTTGCGCCTCGACCACCGACGTAACCAGGAAGACGACGCCGCAGCCGAGCCCCATCCAGTGCAGGATGCCGAGGCTCCGGCTAACGACCTGTCCCGCCAATTGCCGGCTGGGCAAAATCCCAGGGTGAAACACCGTAGGCGCGAGCACGAACGCGAAGAAAGCAATCCCGCCGACCCAAATCACCAGCGCAAGCAACATCAGAAAACGCACAAAAGACATGAAGTCCTCACAACTCTCTCTATTCTAATCGGCTAAGCCGGATGCGAACCGGATCTACATCGCCGTCCAACGCTTGATCGCAAAATCCAGCACCGTCAAACCTGGCACTCTTGTGCCCTGCCCTGGAACACGAAAGTTTGACATACTTAGAAATCGACGAATCGGTAGCTTGCCGATAGTATTTCCCCGCGAAATTGCAGGTGGAAGAAAGACTGCGGTTGCTAAAGAATGCGCTTTGCCTGTAAACAGGCGGTATTTGTTCCCCTGCTGTTCGTGATCATCACGCTGACCTCGACGGCGGTCTTCGCTTTGCATTCCCCGCAAACCGCCCCGATTTCGCTGGCGCCAGTCAACGAGCGGGTTTCACTCGCCGCGGGCGCCGAAGTAGCCTGCGATCGGCGGGGCGACGTGTCGCTCGACACGGCGCAAAACCTCTCCTATACCGCACTGACGCAGAGCATGCCCACTTCGAGCGACTGCGCAGGCTATTGGGTTCGCTTCTCCGTCAGTGCGAGCGGCGTTCCTGACGCAAGTTGGGTGCTGCAGCTCTCCCATCTCTGGCTTCACGCCGACCTCTATTTCTTGCGCGACGGCGTGATCGTGAGTGAACACACTGGGCTTACCTTGCCTCCGCAGGACCGTGCGCTCGCCTCCAGCCACCTTGCGCTCCCTGTGCCGCTCGCTGCTGGGCAGCCGCAGGTCTTCTACCTGCACCTTGTAGGGAATACCACCCGCTACGGCGAGTCACGCGCGGTCGATGCTGCCATCGTCAGTCTGAGCCGATGGGCATTGGAGCAGCGCCTCGTCACCCTTGGCCAGGGGACTTATGCCGGAATCATCTTGGCCCTCGCGCTCTACAACCTAATTCTGTTCCTTGCCATCGAGGAACGCGTTTACCTCTACTATGTCCTCTATGTAGTTTCGTTCGGCTCCGTCTGGATTGCCCGCACCGGTTTCTTCTTTCAGTATCTTTGGCCGCGGCATTTCCTCTGGGACCAGTCGTATCTGCCCTACCTGGCTGCTTCCGCCATCGCTTTCAGCGCGCTGTTTGTGCGCGATTTTCTCGCCACCCCCAAACGCACGCCAGCGGTCGATCTCCTCTTGCGGGGAATCGTCGTCGTCACGGTCGTTGTTGCCCTTGCGGGCCTCGTCACCGGCGCCGAAGCATTGGCCCTCCCGCTGGCGATACTCGGTCTTTCCGTTTCTATCCTTTACGCAATCGTAGGATTGATCGCACTGCAACGCGGCTTCCGGCCGGCCCGTTTCTTCCTGCTCGCCTGGGCGGCGCTGCTGTTGGGCAACGTCATCTTCATCTTGATGTTCCTCCGTGTGCTGCCGCTGACGTTCGTCACCAACAACGCAGCCCAGGCCGGTTCTGCGCTGGAATGCATCCTGCTGGCCTTTGCCCTTGCCGACCGCGTCAACCTCGTCAAGCGTGCCCGGGACGAGCGGCAACTGCATTACACCCGCGAATTGCAGGAGCAGGTGAAGCAACGCACGGGAGAGTTGAGCGATGTTGTCGAGCGGCTGAAGCAGGCGTCGGTCACCGACCCGCTCACCGGACTCAGCAACCGTCGCCACGTTGACGCCGCGGTTCAGCCCTGGATCGCCGACCTCCTGCGCGCCCGTATTCGCAACACGCCGGGTGAGCCGCACCGTTCGCTGGCCGTGTGCCTCGCCGACCTCGACCACTTCAAGCTGGTCAACGATGATTTGGGACACGCAGCCGGCGACCGTGTCTTACGCGCGGCCGCCGAAACCTTACGGCAGAATGTACGCGCTACTGCCATCCTCGCGCGTTGGGGCGGCGAAGAATTCCTCGTCCTCGACCACGTCGTCAGTCCCTCCGAAGAACTGCAAATGGCGGAGCGCCTACGCCAGTCGATGGTTCAAGACGGCTCGCCCGTCACGATAGAAACCGGGCGTGGCTTGTCGCTGTCTCTGGGCGTGGTGCGCTACCCGTTCTCCGAAGCCTTTCCCGAATTACTCGACTGGGACCACTGTCTCGCGCTTGCCGACCACGCTTTGTATCGCGCCAAAAAAGCCGGTCGCAATCGCTGGCACTGCTACCGCGCCAACGACGACGCACTTCAAAGCGCCGTTCACGATTTGGGTATCGAGGCAGTCCGCCGCCTGCTTCGCCTGCACTCCGACGAGGCTTTCTCGCTGGGACTGCTGGAAATCATCGAACACGTCCCCGCCGGGACGGAAGTGCTCTAGCACCGAGGCCCTCGACCTTCAGCGAACCGGACAACGCAGTTCCTCCTGCTCTCCGCGCCGCGCGGCGTCGGGCGGGACCACACACCTACCCGCCCGCCTTCCGTCCCGCGCTCGAATGCACCACCGCGAGCCGCCGTGCGTGGAAACTGCCGTTCACCACCGCCGCCACCGCGTCCATCTCGGCCAGAAATCCGTCGTGCCCGTGCGCGGTCTCGAACTCCGTGTAATCGCACTTGACGCCTGCTGCCTCGATACGCTTCGCCAGGTCGCGCACGTCTTTCGCCGGGAACAGCCAGTCCGACGAAATACCCACCAGCGAAACGTGCGCCCTGATGCGCCGCAGCGCCTCGGCCTCGGAAGCGTACCCGCGGCCCAGCTCCCACGTATCCATTGCCTTCGTGATCACGATGTACGAGTTCGCGTCGAACCGTTTCACGAACTTCTCGCCCTGGTGATCCAGGTAGCCGGCCACGTCGTAGCGCTCACCGACCGCACGCAGCGGATCTTCTCCGTTGCGGTTGGGCTTACGCGCATAACGTTCGTCGAACAGCTCCGCCGACTTGTACGAGCACATGCCAATGCCGCTCGCCAGCCCGAGTCCGCGCGCTGGCTGCTGGCTCGGCTCGTAATGCCCGCCATTGAAGTCAGGGTCGAGCCGGATTGCCTTCCGCTGGACATGATTGAGCGCCAATCCCAGCGCCGACAGCGGCGCGCAGCCAATCGCAATGCAGTGTTCGACGCGCTCGGGAAAATCCACCGCCCACTGCAGCGCCTGCATGCCACCGATGGACGCGCCGATCACCGTGCGCACCCGCTTCACTCCCAACTCATCCAGCACATGCGCCTGGGCACGCACGATGTCGCGAATGGTGACCAGCGGGAAATCCGGACCAAACGGTTTCCCGGTAGCGGGATTGATGGAGGTCGGCCCGCTCGACCCGTAGCAGGAGCCCAGAATATTGGTGCAGATGACGCAGTCGCGCGTCACGTCGAACACCTTGCCGAACATCTCTGGCCACCAGTCGGCCGCGCGCGCCGATCCCGACAACGCGTGACACACCAGCACGGCATTGTCGCGTCGCTCGTTCAGCTCGCCGTACACGGCATAACGTACGGATACCGGCTGCAGCGCCCCGCCGTTGTCGAGCCGGAAGGGCGTGCCGTGCGCAAAGGTCAGCTCGCCCTCCCGGGTAGGTTGTGCTGTCTCGGCCATTACTTTGCTCCCGCCGTTGTTGTGGCGGTCTTCTTCCCCGTCGCCACCTGCAGCGCGTTCTCCAGGTCGGCGATGATGTCGCGCACGTCCTCGATGCCCACCGACAGCCGCACCAACTCCGGCGTCACGCCAGTTTCGCGCTGCTCCGACTCCGAGAGCTGCTGGTGCGTCGTCGACGCCGGATGGATCACCAGCGACTTGGCATCGCCGATATTGGCCAGCAGGCTGAACAGCTGCACCGAGTTGATGAACTTCTTGCCCGCCTCGAAGCCACCCTTGATGCCGAACGTCACCAGCGAACTTGCCCCCGTGGGCAGGTACTTCTTCGCCCGCTGGTAGTACTTGCTGGTCGGAAGCGCCGGATAGTTCACCCACTCCACATCCGGATGTCCGGCAAGATATTCTGCCACCTTCAGCGCGTTCTCCGAGTGCCGCTCCATTCTGAGGTGCAACGTTTCCGCGCCCTGCAACAGCAGAAACGCGTTGAACGGCGACAGCGCCGCGCCCGTGTCGCGCAATCCCTGCACTCGCGCCTTCAGGATGAACGCCAGCGGCCCGAACGCCTTGGTGTACGACACGCCGTGATACGACGGATCGGGCTCGACGAAATCCTTGAACCGTCCCGACTTCTCCCAGTCAAACTTGCCGCCGTCCACGATCACGCCGCCGATCGACGTGCCGTGCCCGCCGATGAACTTTGTCGCCGAGTTGATCACGATGTCGGCGCCCCACTCGATCGGCCGGCACAGCGACGGCGAGGCGCAAGTGTTGTCGATGACCAGCGGCACACCCGCGTCGTGCGCGATCTTCGCCAGCTCTTCAATGTCGGCGATATCGAGCTTGGGATTGCCCAGCGTCTCGGTGTACAGCGCCTTGGTCTTCGGCCCGATCGCCTTGCGCAGCCCGTCGAAATCGTCGGCGTCCACGAACTTCACCGTGATGCCCAGCTTGGGCAGCGTGTAGTGGAACAGGTTGTATGTCCCGCCATAGAGCGATGTCGTCGAAACGATATCGTCTCCCGCCGAAGCCAGCGTGGTGATCGTCAGCGTCTCCGCCGCCTGTCCCGAGGCCAGCGCCAGTCCCGCCGCGCCGCCTTCCAAAGCCGCAATGCGCTTCTCCAGCACGTCGGTCGTCGGATTCATGATGCGGGTGTAAATGTTGCCGAACTCCTGCAGCGCGAACAGCCGCGCCGCATGGTCAGCGTCGTCGAACACGTACGACGTGGTCTGGTAAATCGGCACCGCGCGCGATTTGGTGGTGGGGTCTTTTTCCTGTCCGCCGTGAATGGCGAGTGTGTTGAGGTGATACTGCGGTTTGTCGCTCACTGAAATCGCTCCTCTATCGTTTTCTTTGATGGCCCAAAAACACAACGTGGGTGGCCCACAATTGCCTTCTTTTGGCAATTGTGGGGAAAGCCAAAAACACAACGACCCACAGCGTGATGGCTGTGGGTCGCTTGAGAACTTGGCGGCTTCTACTTGTCTTCTGGCCGCTTCAACGCGCTACCCACACGCCGACACACGCATACACATGCACATGGCCATGGTGCTGATGCGGGTCCGAATGTAGGAAGCGGGAATCATACTTGGTTGTTGAGTATAAAGTCTGACGCGGAAATGTCAAGCCAGGCTGCAAGGGCGGCGCTTCTCTCTTAAAAGCTCAAAACGCCTGCCGTCCTTGCCGGCCCCGTTCTAAAATGCAAGGCACGCGTCTTCCACTCTGCGACGCGCCACCATCAATGACCATCCTCGTCTTCACGCTTCTCATCGCACTCGGTTCGTTCCTCGCGGGAGTGCTCGGCGCGCTCACCGGACTCGGCGGAGGAGTCGTCCTCGTGCCTATGCTCACGATTGTTTTTGGCGTTGACATCCAATACGCCATCGGAGCTTCGCTGGTCTCAGTCATTGCCACCTCGTCCGGGGCTGCAGCCGCCTATGTGCGCGAAGGCTACAGCAACATTCGCATCGGCATGTTTCTCGAGGTGGCGACCACCACCGGAGCCGTTTTTGGGGCCATGATTGCCACCCGCGTACCGGGTCCCGCCATCGCCATCGTATTCGGCGTGGTGCTTCTCTTCTCTGCCTATTTCTCCAGCCGTCCGCGTCCGCTCGACGTCATCGACGCTTCTCCCGACCGACTGGCGACCCTGCTCAGGATGAACGGTTCCTATCCCTCCCCGAGCGGTCCCATCTCGTATAACGTTCACCACGTGCCGGCGGGCGTTGGACTCATGTTCGGCGCCGGGACCCTCTCTGGGCTGCTCGGCATCGGCTCAGGCGCATTCAAGGTTCTGGCCATGGACCATGCCATGCGCATCCCCTTTAAGGTCTCCACCACCACCAGCAACTTCATGATCGGAGTCACTGCGGCCGCCAGCGCCGGCATCTATCTCAGACGCGGCTATATCGATCCCGGCATCACCATGCCCGTCACACTGGGCGTTCTGGCCGGTTCTCTGTTGGGAGCGCACCTCCTGATGAAGTCCCGCACTCGCTGGTTGCGCTACGTGTTCAGTGTTGTGATTGTGCTTTTAGGACTGGAAATGATCTACAACGGTTGGCGAGGAAGCCTGTGAACCGCCCTTTGATTGACGACCATCGCATCGAGCTGATGCTGGGCAACCTGCTACGCATTGGGGTCCTGCTGGCCGCCTCCGTGGTATTGGTGGGGGCGGTGATCTACCTTGGTCGCCACGGACACGAGCTCGCCAACTTCTCGGTATTTCGCGGAGAGGCCGCCGGCTTGCGTTCGCTCCCCGCTATTGCAATCGGGACCATGCGGTTGCAGGGCAAGAGCATCATTCAGTTCGGTCTGCTTCTCCTCATCGCAACCCCGGTAGCCCGCGTCATTTTCTCCGCCGTTGGCTTTGCCATGGAACGCGATTACCTCTACGTCGTGCTCACCCTCATCGTGCTGGCCGTGCTGCTCTACAGCCTTTTCGGTTCGGGCTCGGTCTGACTCGCTTCGTCCCTGTGCGCCCTCCGCCGGGCAAGACCCGTCGTTACGTCTTCCGGCGGTATGCGCTCGACACCAGGCTGGCGCTTCAGCCCAGCGCGTCTCGCCCGCAATTCGACGCTGCCATGAAAGGTCGCATTCTGGAAACCGCCGGACACATGGGAACGTTTCGCCGCTAACGCCGAGCCATGAACTGGAGCGCCCACTCACCCGAACTACGGAATGAGTGGGCTGCACTTGCACTGATTAGCTGTCTGGTCGATTACCTTCTCGGTCCGACCAACTCGTCCTCTTCTTCAGCATGGTCGATCGTGATGTGCTGATGACGATGGTCGTGGTTGAACACGTCCTCCACTTCCAACGTCTCGTACGCGTGCTCGCCGTGCAGCGACTCGTCGAGGCCGATCTCCTCGCTCATCTCGTCAACTTTCACCGGCGTGAACACATCAATGATCCGGAGCATCCCATACGTGAATCCAAACGCCCACACCGACGAGAACAGCACCGCGACCACTTGCTTCATGAAGAAGCTGGGATTGCCATACAGCAGTCCGTTGGTCCCGGCCGGATTGAACGCGCTGTTGGCGAATAGCCCCAGCATCAGGATGCCGAGGAACCCGCCGACGCCATGCACGCCCCACACGTCGAGCGCATCGTCCCAGTGCAGTTTGTTCTTCATCTCGACCGCGAAGTAGCAAACCACGCCCGCCGTTACGCCGATGATGACCGCAGTGGTGGGCGATACATATCCCGCGGCCGGCGTGATGGTTGCGAGTCCGGCAACCGCGCCCGTCAGCAGACCGAGGAACTTCGGCTTGCGCTCACGGAACCACGCCACCAGCAGCCACGCAACCGCCGCAAAAGACGCCGCGATATCGGTATTGAGGAAAGCAGTCGCCGTCACTGAATCCACCCGCATTTCGCTGCCGGCGTTGAATCCGTACCAGCCGAACCACAGCAGCCCGGTTCCCAGTGCCACCAGCGGAATGCTGTGCGGCCCGCGGTCCAAAATGCGCCGCCGTCCGACATAAAGGATCGACGCCAGCGCCGCCATGCCCGCGATGTTGTGCACCACGATGCCGCCGGCGAAGTCTTCCACTCCCCAGCGCTGCAGCATGCCCCCGCCCCAAACCATGTGCACGAACGGGAAGTAAACAAACGTCAGCCACCCCGTCAGGAAAATGCAGTAGGCCTTGAACGTAACGCGATTGGTAAACGCTCCCGAGATCAGCGCCGGGGTGATGATGGCGAACATCATCTGGTAGGCGATGAAAACCATCGCCGGAATCGTGTCCGTCGGTGCCGAAGGCGTGGACAGATTGATGCCCCGCAGGCAAACGTTGTTGAGGTTGCCGATGATCCCGTGCCAGTCGCCGCTGAAGCACAGCGAATAGCCGTACAGGTACCAGATCACCGTGGTCCAGCCCATCGAAACGAAGCTCTGGATCATGATGGCGAGCACGTTCTTGCGCCCGACCAGGCCGCCGTAAAAAAACGCCAGGCCGGGCGTCATCAGCATGACCAGGCTGGTGCATAAAATCATGAAGCCGGTGTTGCCGGTATCAAGATGAAGCATAAAATCCTCCAGAAATGAATGTGAAAATCTCTGCCGCGCCGCCGCTCCGTGAGCAGCCGGACTCCAGCGAAGTTCTCGATGAACGGCTCAATTTGAACAGGAAATAAGAACTACGAAGACGATCGCTTGGAGTGGAAAAGTCCCGCGACGTTCGGATAAAACTTGACGAACTCGTGCAAAGCGCCGATCGAACCGTACAGTGCCTCGCGGCCAAGTCTGCTAGGCAGACGTCATTTTGCCGCCAGACTAGGCTGCGCCTCGCCGCAATCGAAATCTGTGCCCCTTGTCACATGTCCGAGTGACACAGTTTCGAATGCGATGTGGTGGTCAAATCAAGAAAACGCTGGGTGCCCCAGGTTCGCGCCGCGCTTTTCGGCGCTAACCTGGGTTCGCCAAATCTACACGACGGTGGGGAAGCAGCCCTACTGCGCCGGCGCCGGCGCTGCCGGCGGTGCGGGTGTCCCGAAGTTCACCTTGGGCGCCTGCCGCGAGCCTTCCTCGGCCTTGAAGTACGCATCGTTGCGTGCAAAACCCGACATGCTCGCCACGATGTTGTTGGGGAATAACCCGATGTAGGTGTTGTAGTCCTGCAACGTGTCGTTATACCGCTTACGCTCGACCGCAATCCGGTTCTCCGTGCCAGCCAGCTCGTCCTGCAGCCGCAGGAAGTTCTCGTTCGAGCGCAACTGCGGATAATTCTCCACCACCACCAGCAGGCGACTCAGCGCAGAGTCGAGTTGCCCGTTGGCCGCGATCTTCTCCGACGGGGTCTTGGCCCCGGCCATTGCGGCGCGCGCCGCCGCGATGTCGCCAAAAACTTTCTCTTCGTGAGTGGCGAATCCTTTCACCGTCTCTACCAGGTTGGGAATGAGGTCGCTGCGGCGTTGCAGCACGACGTCCACCTGCGACCATGCAGAGTTCACGGCCTCGCGCTTGACTACCATCTCGTTGCGCCGGCTGACAAATGCGCTGCCCACAAAAAACACAAGCAGCACGATGACAATGAGAATGATCACTCCGGTTTTCATGTTCCTCCAGCCGTAGTCCAGAATTTTATTGCTACAAACCTGTCTGCAAAATCAATGTTTGTGCCACTGCCGCTTCGGCGCCTTCACATCCAGACCATGCGCCACCGCCAGGATAGCGCTCATGTAGTTGTGATACAGGCCGTGAACACTGTCCTCGACATGGCCTCCACTCCGCAACTCCAGCACCGACCGCAACGGCTTCCCGTCGAAACCAAACACCTCGGCCGCGTGCTCCAGCACCTGGGTCTTGCCATGCGGCGGATTCTCGCCAAGCGCAATCAGCGCGTGCCGGAACAGCGTCACCACGCTGGTCACCGATTTCGCCATCACCAGCTTGAGCTCCTCGTCGCCGTCGTTGGTCAGCAGCAGGTGGTTCCGCAGCCGCAGCAGCGTGGTACGCAAGTCATGCTCCACTTCAACGCGGTGCAGGTTCATTGGCACTTCAATTCCCGCCACCACATCTTCCCCGTGCAACACCTTGTGCGTACCCTTGATGTCGAGCATCTCGATGGCGAACACGTCCGCCGACTCGCGCAGCTCCTCCAGCGTCATGATCGTGGGCGGACGCAGCTTCTCTTCGTGGCTCCACCAGCTCAGCACGGCCGTCAGCCCGGGATAGATCTCCGGCTTCATGTGCCGCAGCACGACCAGCAGGTTCACGTCCGAATACTGCTCATGGAAATCGTCGCGCGCTGCCGAGCCGTAGAGCACCACCGCCACCAGATCGTCTCCGCAGGCGTAGTGCAGGCGGTCCACCAACTGCTTCAATTTGTCGTCAGGCTTGTTGACCATCGCTCACTCCTCGCAACTACCAGCTCCCGCCCGCGCCACCGCCACCGCTCATGCCGCCGCCAAACCCGCCGAAGCCGCCACCACCGCCTCCGCCCCAGCCGCCGGAGCTGCCACCGAACCCGCCGCCCCAGCCGCCGCCGCCGCGTCCCATTGCGTTGCCCAGCAGCAGCCACGGCAGTGCGCTGCCCATGCCTCCGCCTGAGCCCGGAGGCCCGCGCCGATTGCGCCCGCTGCGCGCCAGCGCCCGCACCAGCAAAAAGAACGCGCCGAACAGCACAAACGGCAGCCACCACGGCGCTTCATGCGTCGGCGGACGCTGCCTGCGTTGCGGCAATCCGGTCAGCGTCACTCCAGCGTCGGCCGCAATGTACTGCGCCACGCCGCTCACGCCCGTCAGCGCCGCGGCGCTGAAATCACCCTTGCGAAAGTCGGGAACCATTTCGCGCCCCACATCGCCCGCGCGCGCATCGTTGATGACCGGCTCGAGTCCGTAACCAACCTCAATCTTGTATTGCCGGTCTTTCGGCGCGATCAGGATGAGCACGCCGTTGTCTTTCTTCTTGGCGCCGATGCCGAGGTGCTTGTACAGGTCGACCGCGTAGTCGTCGCGCGTCTGGCCCTCAAGCGAATTGACCGTCACCACCGCGATCTGCGCGCCGGTCTTCTGCTCCACTTCCGTCGCCAGCAACTCGATCTTCTGCCGCGTCGCCGGATTGATCACCCCTGCCAGGTCGGTGACGTAGCCCTGCGGACTGATCTCGTTGACTTTTTCGGCCCGCGCCAGCGGCACCAGAGCAGCGATCAGTGAGAGTAACAGTACGGATTTGCGCAGGGATTGCACTATGGGAGTATACGTACGACTGGGTAAAATCGTTCCTCTACAGCGTACGCTAGTCAACGACCCTCTGAGTGTCAAGAACGCGGCCCGCCGCCATCCGGTTTTGTTTCAACCTCGTTAACGCGGAATGCTTTCGCCTGATAGTCCTTTGGCAGATACGTATCCGGAATCGCCGTCCGGTTGCCATCCCGCAGCGCATGGAAGACCGGTGACATGATCTCCACCCCCGCCTCGTAGAAACTGTCCTGGATGTTGGCATGCAAATCCGAATAGATATACGGCATCAGCAGCGGATGGTCCGTGTAGGCATTGATCTCGTATTTCACATAGGAGTCCTGCAAATCCGCTTGCAGTACAAATGGCGCCGGCTCATGCAGGATGTGCGTGGTCCTCAGCGCCGCATCAATTAGCAGCTTGTGAATCGTGCGCCACGGCGCGTCGTAACCAATCGTCACCGAGGTGTGCAGCACCACGCCCTGCTCCTTGGCCTGCAGGCTGAAGTTCGTCACAAAGCTCCCCAGCACCACCGAGTTCGGAATCGTAATCTCTTCGTTGCGGATGGTGCGCAAGTGCGTCGCCAGCATCGATGTCTGCACCACCTCGCCGGTGTTCTCGCCGATCGTCACCCAGTCCCCCTTGCGGAATCCCCGTGTATAAATCAGGATCACGCCCGCCACAAAGTTGGCCACAGCCGACGTGGACCCTAACGAGAACAGCACGCCGATAAAAACGGTGATCCCCTTGAATGCCGGCGACGATTCTCCTGGCAGATACGGATAGATCAGCACGGCCGCAAACGCATAAATCAATATGCGAACAATCTTGTACGTGGGCTGCGCCCATTCCGGGTAAAAGTTCGGTATACGGATGCGCCCACGTTCTATCTCCGTCGCGATGATGCGGACGAAACGCTGAACATAGTGAATCACCAGCAGGATGACGAAGATGTAAAACGCCTTAGGCAGATAATCCAGAGCTGCGTTGCCCATCGCGACCAGCGGCCCGGTGAAGTACCCTAGCAGCCGTTCGCCATGCTCCCGGGTCCACGGGAAGAAACTGAATCCCTTCGCCAGCATAAGGAACGTCAGGACAGCGATCACCAGGTTGCGCAGACTCTTCGCGATCGACACTAGCAGTGCCGCCAGTCGCTCACCGCGCAGCAGTTCCGACTCCTGGATCTTGATACCCTTCATCCGGGTCTTCGCCGATGTCTCCAGCAGCCTGATGACGCCCCGGCTTACCAGCAGTATTAGCCAGACCACCACGAAATACATCGCCGCCAGTGCCGCCGCCTTACCCACCGCCCACCAAAGGAACCGCGGTGTGTGCTCCGAATGGACCTTGGCGATCTTTTCCTGCAGCAGTCCGGCGTACTGCATTGCGAGCGCGTTCCGCGGCAGGCCTGACACCTTGGCCTCTGCGTCATTGATCGTGACGATCAACCGGTCGCCGTAGCGGACCGTTGCAACGCCGCCTTCTTCGTTCGCTTTGATCTCGGCGGGATTGAAGTCCTGCGCCTTCGCCAGCTCCTCCAGTGCCTCCGAGATGCGCTCCGCGCGTATCTGCGGCGAAGCCGCACCCAGGGTCTGGTGAACCCGAAACATCTCGTACCCGTCCACCATGACCGGATACCCTTGCACTTCCTGAACCGGCTCACCCTCCTGGTCGTTCTGCCATGCCCACGACGGAAGGGAAAGTAGGTTCAGAATGATTAAGAGCGCAACCACCTTCAAGAGTGGCGCCAGATAAGACGTGCTGGGACGCTTCACGGAGCATTGCCTCCGGCAATTGAGCGGACGAGTCATCATAACGGCTTGCGGGCCATGGTAGGCCATGGCGGCAAGGTTCTCAAGCCTCTCCTGCTCTCCAGAGCCGTTGACAGCAACAGAGACACAGCTACATCCAACCTCGTGCTGAGGGTCTGAGTTGGCCTGTTATCAATGGTGTTCCGTCTTCGACTTCGGATTGAAGTACTCAGCAGCGCGGCATAGACTCCGGAGATAACTGGGACGTATTCCAGTTCAAGATTCAGCGCACCAACCAGGCTGATAGCCGATGACCTCAATAATCCTCAGCGCCTGCATTCTAATGGCCCTCACGGTTGTGGTGCACACTGCGGGCATCGCGGTACTGCTCCGTCACTTGACGAGTCTGTATGCCCTGCCGCCAAACAACGTTTGGCCCGTCATTCGCAGGCTGCTCCGCATTATCTGGTGGCTGCTCCTGCTCCATCTGGCGGAGGTTTCGCTCTGGGCATGCTTCTATCTGTGGCGCGGTTGCCTGCCCACGGCCGAAGCTGCGTTCTACTTTTCTGGAGTCACCTATACGAGCCTCGGTTACGGCGATGTGGTGCTACCGCCGCCGTGGCGGGTGCTCACACCCCTTGAGGCCTTGGTTGGCGTCGTTATGGTCGGCTTGTCCACAGGCTACTTCTTTGTCGTCGTGAGCCGCATCCATCAATGGAGACCCCTTATCGCTGCCCACATTTCCGACGCCGAAGAAACAAAATCTTAGAGCCGCGAGCGAGAACTGAAATGAATACGGCTGCTATCTTCGTCTTACTTCTCTTTGGGTATGCCCTCTTGTCAGATAGGGCATCGCAGACCCCGATCACTGCCCCTATCTTTTTCACAGCTGCGGGAATGCTGCTGTCTTCCCACTGGATGCGTATTGCCGCGGCCGGCGTTACTCCCAATGTCTTCCTCCGGCTGGCCGAGATCGGTTTGGTCCTGCTGCTTTTCACCGACGCCAGTCGAACCGATCTCTCCGTGTTGCGAAAAGTCGGAACGCTCCCCGGCCGCTTGCTGAGCACCGGAATGCTCTTGACCGTACTTCTGGGAGCCATGATCGCCCGACTGGTGTTCCCCGGCCTCTCGATTTGGGAAGCAGGCATCCTGTCCGCCATTCTTGCCCCAACCGACGCCGGGCTAGGCCAGGTTGTCGTGACCAGCCCGCGCGTGCCCATGCGTGTTCGCGAGGGCCTTAACGTCGAAGCTGGGCTCAACGACGGATTGTCCGTACCGTTCCTTTTGTTCTTCATGGCGATTGCCGCGGCCAAGATCGAAGGCGGCGCGGCCAGCTTACTGCAGTACATGGGTGAGCAATTGGGCTTAGGAGTGGTTGTCGGAATTGCGGTCGGCCTCATCGGGGGCTGGTTGCTGCGCACCGCCGTTCGAAGAGGCTGGCTCGCCGAATCGTTTCAACAGATCGCCGTCGTTACCTTGCCCCTGCTATGCCTGCTGCTTGCAGACATGGTCGATGCCAGCATGTTCATCGCGTCGTTTGTCGCCGGACTCGCCATCCAGGGTCCATTCAGAGAGGCGGGTAAACACAGCGTTGAGTTCGCTGAGCAGTGGGGCCAGATTTTCAATCTCGCGGTGTTCTTCATGTTCGGCATGCTGGTGGTGCGCGACTGGTCGCAATTCACGCCGGCCAGTTGGGTCTATGCTGTCCTGAGTCTGACGGTGGTTCGGATGCTGCCCGTCGCCATTGCCCTCATCGGCACGCGCCTCAGCCTTCCCTCGGTCCTGTTTATGGGCTGGTTTGGCCCGCGTGGGCTGGCGTCGATTGTTCTGGGCTTGGTGTATCTGGAGCAGGAACTGCATCTCCCGGGTGAACCCGCCATTCGAGGTGCGGTGACGTTGACCGTCGTCCTGAGCATCTTCCTCCACGGACTCAGTGCCATGCCGGGGATTGGCATTTATGCCCGCAAAGTGGCCGCTCTCGGTTCCTCCGCGCCCGAACGCCAGCAACTCGGAACGTGATGGCGTGTGGATGTTTCGCTAGCGCGGTCGTGAACTTTGGTGTGCGGGGCAGAGGTGCCTTCACTGCGTGGACGACTTTACCTTCCGCCGCTTTTCCAGCCAGCTCATCCACCCATCCAGCCCCTCGCCCGTCGTACTCGACACCTCGAGAATCTCCATCCCCGGATGCACCCGCCGCGCATTCTCTTTCGCTGACTCCGCCGAAAACGGCACATACGGCAGCAAGTCAATCTTGGTCAGCACCATCAGCTCCGACTTAAAGAAGATCGACGGATACTTCAGCGGCTTGTCTTCGCCCTCGGTCGTACTCAGCAGCACGATCTTCGCGTCTTCCCCCAGGTCGTAGCTCGACGGACACACCAGGTTACCCACGTTCTCCACGATCAGCAGGTCCAGCTCTTCCAGCTTCCAATCGGCCAGATGCTTCTCCACCATGCGCGCATCCAGGTGACACGTGCCTCCAGTCACGATCTGCTTCACCGGAAAGCCGAACTTCTCCAGCCGTTTTGCGTCATTTTCCGTCTGCAGGTCGCCCGTCAACACCGCAACCCGCGCGCTTTTGTCCATCCGCTCCAGCGTCTTCTCCAGCAGTAGCGTCTTGCCCGAGCCCGGCGCACTGATCAAATTCACGCACAGTATTCCCTGCTGCCGGTAGCGCTCGCGCAACTGCTCCGCCAGAATCTGGTTCTCGTTCAGGACTTTCTTCTCGACTTCAACCCGGCTCATTCATCCACTTCCATGTAGGCAATGTCCAACTCTTCCCCGCTGATGCACTTGGTCGCAAACTCGCCGCACCGGGGGCACTCCGGATCAAAGTCGGTCATGCGAAATTCGTGGGCGCACTTCGGGCAGCGCTGCACTCGCGGAATCGACTCCACCTCCAGCACCAGCCCGTCCCACTCCGTGTCTTTCACGATGCACTCAAAGCCGAACTGCAACGCATCTACATCCACACCCGCCAGCTCGCCGATCTTCACGCCGACCTTAGAGATGCGCACGCCCTCGTGCCGGCGCGCTTCCTTCTGCACAGCTTCCAGGATCGACGATGCAATGCCCAATTCGTGCATGAAATCCGCTGTCGCCTTGCGACCTGACATTGTCGCACGGGCATGGCTCAGCGATCGCCCCGCTCTCGTGTGCCGTTCCAAGGCTTCGGCGTGCAGCGGGTGTCCTAAGTCCCAAATTCACGCTAAGATTCCGATACTGCGGTCTCGCGGCGCTTGCAGCCGACGTGACCGCCCGTGGGTGGCACTACCGGACAGAGACGTGCTAATTGCATGAAGAGTGAAACCAAATTGCTTCGGTTCGTGAAGGCCTACCGCTCGGGAGTGCTGATTTTCCTGTTGATCATCGAGATGATCGTCTCTCCTGCGGCGGACTATCATCCACGCCTCGGAGCTTTCTTGGCTGCCGTAACCGGGCTGTCAGTCCTGGCCGCCGCCAACTATATGGCGAACCGGAGGATCGTGAAACTCGTTGTACTCCCCATCGCCGGCGTATGGCTGGTGGCACGGCTTTTCGAAGCGTTCGGAAACCGCCAGCATGCCGATGCGCGCATGGCTCCCGCGGCCGGCCTGGCGCTATCGTGCGCCGTGCTGTGGGCCATTTTCGAGCGCGTGCGCTCCGTCCCGCAGACCACCGGCAACACCATCGCCGAAGCCTTCATGGGCTATCTGATCATGGGGACGCATTCGCCCAGCTCTATTGGATCCTCAACCAGGTTATGGAGAAGCCGTTCAATCAGTTCATCCCCAGCTTTGAGATCAGCACGTTGTTGTACTTCAGCCTGGTCACACTGACCAGCGTCGGCTACGGTGGCATCGCCCCTCTGAATCCCTACGTGAGGATGGTGGCCGCATTTGAAGGTGTCGCCGGCATCTTCTATATCGCCGTCGTCGTGGCGCGCCTGGTGTCCTCGTATCGCAGGGCTGAACGCTCGAGCGAGTGATCGAGCGCGCCCGGCATGCCCGCGGCCGCACTGGCCGGACAGTCGTGACAATCGAAAATAAGCACGCTAAAATCCAAAACACTCACATCCTTGCGTCACGTTCTGCGGCCGCCTTGCGTGCCCGCGCATCAGAGAGAGGAGCCATGTCACACACGAATCGCCGCACCGCGACTGAAGCAGATCCTCGGCGCCGCGGCTTCGCTGGCCATCGTGCCTCGACTTCCGGCTTTTGCCTCGCCCGCGCCGCCTCAACGCGAGATGCCCACTGGCCCCGAGCACCGCGCAGATGGCCGAGGTCGGCCAGGCATTCATGCAACAGTTTTTCGCCCCCGCTCTCTCCGTCGCCATCGTGCGCAATGGGCGTTTCGTCTTCGAACGTCCCTTCGGCATGGCCGACAAAGACGTCCAGCTGCAAACCTCGCCGACCACCCTGTTCCGCATTGCCAGCGCTACCAAGCCCATCACTTCGGTGGCTATCTTCACCCTGATCGAACAGGGCAAGCTGAACCTCACCGACAAAGTCTTCGGCCCCAGCGGCGTGCTCGGCAACACCTACGGAAAGCCGCCCTACAAGCAATACGTCACCGACGTTACCGTCGATGACCTGCTGACCCACACCTCCGGCGGATGGCCCAACGACTCCACCGACCCCATGTTTCGCTTCAAGTCATGGGACCAGGCCAAGCTCATCACCTGGACGCTGGAGAACCTCCCTCTTACCTATCCTCCGGGACAGCACTGGGCCTACTCCAACTTTGGCTACTGCGTTCTCGGACGCGTAATTGAAAAGGTCACGGGCCAGCCCTACAAAGACTATGTGCAGCAGGCCGTGCTCGCGCCATGCGGCATCACCGACATGGCGATTGCCGGCAACACCTTGAAACAGCGCCAACCCAATGAGGCAATGTACGTCGGCCAGTTCGGCGAGAACCCCTACAACATGAACGTCACCCGCATGGACTCGCACGGAGGCTGGATCGCCAATCCCTCCGACCTGGCGCGCTTCTGCTCTCATGTCGGCGGAATGCCCGGCATCCCCAGCATCCTGAAGCCCGAAACCATCCAGACCATGACGACTCCCGCTCCCGCCTATCCGGCATCTTCCCGGCAAAATACGCACGCGGCTGGATGGTGCGCGACAACGGCAAAGGCAACTGGTGGCACGGCGGCAGTCTGCCCGGCACCACCAGCATTATGGTACGCACCGCCAAGCGGCATGTGCTGGGGCGCGCTCACCAATACCCGCACCCAACCGTCCGACAAGATCGACACCGCCATCGATCAACATGGTCTGGGACATGGTCAACAAAGTCCCCGGCTGGAACAGCTAAGCTACGCACGAAGTGATAGAGACACGATGACTGGCTATCAACGAACACTTCGTCTGCTCTCCGCGCTGTTTATCGTATTGGCTTTCGCGGCGCTCGCTGTCGCGCAGGAGCCGTTGCCCAACCAGCAACCCGTTAACGTCATCGGACACTGGATCATCTCGGCGAAGAACTGGAATGGCGACCTCGACACCAAGACTGTTGACCTGCAGCAGAATGGCAACGCAGATCACCGGCCACTTCAAGGGCCCCGATCAGTCCGGCGGTCTCGAGGGCAGCGTGAACGGCCATCACATCGTCTTCCGCACCAAGACCAAGCATCCCTTGACCTTTCGCGGACAGGTCGAAGGCGACACCATGACGGGCAACTATCACGTCATGGGCAAGGAAGGCGAATTTCACGCCGAGCGAACAACCGCAAACTAGCCGCGAACGACCAGCGGACGTGAAACTTGCAGTCCGCCCCACGCATCTACCTCAACCATGAACATCGCCTTCCTCGGACTCGGCAACATGGGCTCGCACATGGCCCGCAACCTTCACCGCGCCGGACACTCCGTCACCGTCTGGAACCGCACTTTCGCCAAGGCCGAAGCCCTGCAGGCCGACGGCATCGCCGCCGCGCAATCTGTCGCCGACGCCACCCACGGCGCCGACATCGTCATCACCATGTTGGCCGACGATGCCGCCGTTTCTTCGGCCGTTTTCGGTCCTGAGGGCGTTGCCGAAAACCTAGCCCACGGCGCGACCCACATTTCCATGAGCACAATCAGCGTCGCGCTCTCGCAGCAACTCGCCGCCGAACACCACCAGCGTGGCCAACACTACGTCTCCGCCCCCGTCTTCGGACGTCCCGAAGCCGCCGCCGCTGCCAAGCTCGTGGTCGCCGCAGCCGGTCACGCCGCCGACCTCGAACGCTGCCAGCCCATCTTCGACGCCGTCGGCCAGCGCACCTTCGTCATCGGCCCCAAACCCGAGATGGCCAACGTCGTGAAGCTCGCCGGCAACTTCCTCATCTGCTCGGTCATCGAGTCGCTCGGCGAAGCCATCGCCCTCACCCGCAAGTACGATGTCGATCCCCACGCGTTCGTGGACTTCCTTACCAACACGCTCTTCTCCGCGCCGGTGTACAAAACCTACGGCGGCCTCATCGCCGACCAGCGCTACGAACCCGCCGGATTCAAGTTGCGTCTCGGATTCAAAGATGTTCGCCTGATGCAGGCCGCCGCCGACAGCGCCGATGTCCCCATGCCGATCCTCAGCGTCGTCCACGACAACGCCCTCGCCGCCATCGGCCGCGGCATGCAAGACCTCGACTGGAGTTCCCTCGCCCGCCTCGCGGCCGAAAACGCTGGGTTAAAGTAACGCATCTGTAGCAGCGGCGGGAAGCTCGCGCCAGAAACGATGACCGTGCTCACAGCTCCCGACATCCACGCCTACAACACCTCCGCCGAACCTAACGTCGTGGTGCCGCGAGCGGGCGAGGCAAAGACGACACCGTCGAGCGTGGTGGTCACGATTCCGCCGGCAGCAGCGGTGCGCGTGCAGGTGGGGCTGACCTGAGCGTGAAGGCATCCCTACCAGGCAGGTTTTCCGTCCTTGAACCGTAGCGTCAGCCGGTCGTCGCCCTTTACCACCTCGCGTGCCAGAATCAAGTCGGCGCCGTCCTGCTTGACCTTCGAGCCGGTCACTTCCACCTCGTCGCCCTGTTTGAAACTTGCCCCCATGTCATCGAGAAAGCTCTTGGGACAAAGCAGGACCTCAACCGCGTCTGCGCCGCTCTTCAACACCAGGTACGCGAACGCCTTCGCACCGGTGGGAGGAACAAATTTCAACTCCTGCACGACACCCTTAACCGTGGTTTCTGTGCTGGGATCGTATTTGGGCGGGGCTTGTGCGAACGATGAAGTAAGCAGAAAGACGCACGCCAATTGCAGTAGATCTCTTTGAGCCCTGCCCCATGGCGTCATCACGCTCACCCCCGCCGCGGATGGTAGGCCTGCTCCGCGGGAAATGCAAACGCCCGCGCAGGGCGGATTCATCTCCGGTGGCGCGTAGCGCTACTGAGAGCGGGCCGACTCGGCTTCGAATCGACGAAGGAGTTCCCACCCGGCTGGCACAATTTAGCATGCCTCGTGCCGCGAGCCGCCAATTACTTGGCCCGAGCTTCTTCTTCCCGGGCCTACTCCTCGAGCAGTGCCCGGTGCCCCTCGCGGCCCGTGCGTTGCCCCAGGTTCGCGCGCGTTCTTTGCGCGCTAACATGGGACACCTGCCACCCTGCAGCACTCGATATGCGCCGGACCCGTCATGCCACATTGGCCGATGCGCCCCGTCGCGCCCCAACAGTCAGCGCACAGCGCAAAACTGCCGGTGCCCCAGGTTCGCGCGCGTTCTTTGGGCGCTAACCTGGGATCACTGCACTCACCACCGCGATTGTTATAAGTTCGCTCCAGGCCCGCGGGCGTCCAGCGATGCCCTGGCATGTTCACTTGCTGCTGAGTGAGCCCGAGTACGGTATGCTGGCCAACGCAATCCATTATTTTAGGTTGTCGTTCACCAACCGACTGCGCAGCCAACAACCCGGCACTGGCTCCTTCTGGCAGAAACGCTATTATGCCCGAGACTAAGGATAAAGCAGGTCTGAATTAGAAGATCCCTGCCCACAAATCTACCCGCACACTAATAAAAGTTGTGGACAGCTGACCTCAATCTGGTGTTAGATTCGTTTCTCACCGCTAATCGAAGTCTGGCCACACTCCACCTCTAGCGGCACAGCACGCCAGGCTACCTCGGCGATGATTCTCTGCGTTGCACCTGCTGTCGGAGGGTAGTCCAATGCCAGAAGATGTGAAGCTCGCCACTCGCATTTCCAAAGTGCGGTGGTGCGATCCGCACGAGGGGCTGTACACAGTTGATGCAGCCCGGATCCCGGAGGTCATGTCCGACAAGAATGCCAAGGAGATGTACTGGTTCGACGAGTTGTTCAACGGCGGAATTACACTCCCGGCCGAGGTGAACGCTCATCGGCGGGCCATCACTCTGCTCATCACTGGCCCTCCCGGGACCGGCAAAAGCACCCTCGCGCTCGAACTGTGTCTTCGCCTGGCTCGTTCCAATTCGAAAGTCCTGGTCGGCGACACCTATTATGTCGCGTCCGAATCCTATCCCCCGTGGATGATAAAAAACGCCATCTCGTTTGGCTGGCTGAAGGAATCGGAATCACAGACTTACTTCAAGCTCGCATCCGAGACTAGGGCGGTCCCTACGGCAGCCGAAGGACCGAGGCCAATCATCCTCTACACCTTGCCCGAAATCGCGCGCATGGAATCCGGCTTTCTCGGCCCCCTTCGCAAGGCGTTGGGGCTCACTTCCGACGGGCCCTCGCTGTCATCTCCCGAGCCTTCACAGGTCGGGCTCCTGGTTGTCGACAGTCTCAACAGCGTACGAACCGAGAAGGCCGAGCAATTTGAAAAGCTGTACGAGACCTTCGTCCAAAGCGGACCACGGCTGATTATCTTCGTCCTCGACTCATCGCCCAATCAACCGGTTGCTGAGACGTGGGAGTTTGCCGCCGATATCGTCCTGCGTCTCGACCGAAACTACGGCGGCGGCTACATGATCAGAACCATCGAGATTCTGAAGGCTCGTTACCAGTCTCATGCGTGGGGCAAGCACCAATTGAAGATTTATGAGGCCCCGAAAGCGGAGTCACTGGAACCGGAAACCGCCGCTCACGATGAGCATCATGAGCGGCGACTGCGGGCCCACCCATGGTGTGACGGCGGATTGTTCATCTTCCCGTCCATTCATTACATCCTGTCCCAGTACAAACGTATCTCGCCCGCGCGGCTACACGGCGAAGCTAAGGCCGTCAAGACTCCGCTCGAAGCTCTCAACAAACTCTTGGGCGGCGGAATTCCTGCCGGCAGATCCACTGCAATCCTGGGCGGACGAGGCTCGCACAAGAGCCACTTTGGCTATCTGCAGGCCTTGCACAATGTATTGGCCGCCGGCGGCAAGTCGCTGATCCTCTCGCTTCGTGACGATGAGGCCACGACCGAGGATACGCTCACCGGAATCCTCAACACTCACTGGCCGAACGAAGCTAGGTCGATCAGCGCGCTCCTGCGCTCCGGCAGCCTTGAAATCCTGTACTACGTTCCCGGATACATTACTCCTCAGGAATTCTTCCATCGCATGCTGCTCAGTATCTATCGCATGCGTGCGGGCACAGCTTCATGCCCCATCACTCTTCTATTCAACAGCCTCGACCAGATTGCTTCCCGTTTCCCGCTCTGCGCCAAGGAAGAGGTTTTTATTCCGGGCATTATCCAAATCCTCGCCGCAATTGGCGTAACCAGCGTCTTTGTCGGCGCCGATACGGAGGGCATCGACAAGAGCCTCCGAGATCTGTTGTCCATGGCCGAACTCATCATTCGAGTGAAGCGTAAAATCAGCTTCCCGAAATCCAAACTCGAGGAAATTCTGAATGGCAACCTGCAGGACGGCATTCTGCTGCCCGGCGGAAGAATCAAAGTGAGCAGTCTTCCGGATAAGTTCCCAACTACGGAATTGACCGTCGAACGCTATGCCGGGGGCAAGCCGGCAGGCTCACAAGGCATCTTGGAGCTCGTCAGCCGCGACTCAGTGTTTAACGGCATCTTGCCGGACGGGCTTCAGTTCATGCCGTATCGCACTTCGGAAGGCACGGACAATGAAATTCATTAATTGGCTGTCCGAATTCCTTGAGACCGTTGGAGCGGTACTGTCTGCCCTCGCCATGGTCGGATGCTTTGTGTACGGGTTCATCGACATCGGCAAAGGCTTCGGGTTTGTCTCACGAGAACTGGTGGTAAGTGGTGGCAAGACCAGTTCGGCGCTGCTCGACAACACTCTTGCGGGCCTCGAAATGTTCTTCCTAGCTCCGCTGCCGTTTCTCGCATTCCTCAGTATCACGAAGCTGTTTCGGGCGGTGACCAATCTGCAGAATCCCGCCCTGTTCGAAGCGGCTCACAAGCTGCTCCAAGACGTAAAACGATTGATCGCCGGTCTCATCATTGCAGTCGTTGCCACCGAAATGGTCCATCGCATTGTTTTGGGATCCGACCTCACCTGGACGGCGATTGTGGCCATCCTAGGACTAATCTGCTCCCTCAGCCTCTACTATTGGGCTTCTAAGTGATGATCGGAAACTGACTGTCTGCCCGGTGCCCCAGGTTCGCGGCCGTCTTTTGGCCGCTAACCTGGGTTCGAGCTCGAATAACGCACTCCACCGCGCACCTTGCCACACTCGTCGTTTTTCCGTACTCTGAAGCCCATGGAACTCCATTTCACACCCGAGCAAGAGGCGCAGCTTACGCAAATCGCCACGCAGGAAGGCACCGACGCCGAACGGCTGGTAAAGGATGCCGCCTTGCGGCTGCTTGAGGAAGACGCCCGCTTTCGCGCCGCCGTCCGCGAGGGCATTGCCCAGGCCGACCGGGGCGAGTTCGTCGAAGAAGTAGAAATGAGCGCCCGCCTGGAGCAGATGCTCCGCTCCTAAAATGCACATCCGCTGGACGCCCGCCGCCGCCGCCGACCTGCAGCACATTAACGACTATCTCAAAGACAATCATCCTCAATACCGCGAGCTGACTGTTCGTAAAATCTATGCGGCCATCCAATCGCTCAAAGAGTGGCCAAATCGTGGCCGCGCCGGTCGTGAGCAAGGAACCCGCGAACTTGCCTTCCCTCCCCTGCCCTATATCGCCGTCTATCGGGTCACAGAACAGAGCGTCGAAGTCCTGCGCATTTGGCACGGCGCTCAAGAGCGAGCGTAAAGCCTAGGCTCCGGGTTCGCCCATCACTTCGGCTAACCTGGGGTAGCCCTGACCGCACATTTCCTGAACGGTCTTCCCTTATCACAATGCCGTGTGTCCCACGTCCTTTTGCCGCCTTTGCCCGACCTGTATAAAACCCATCGTGAGGGCAGGGGATTTGTGTCCCTTGCCCCCTTCACACCTCACGTTGCGGAGGCAGACGGCTCTTTGAAATCTCGGTGTGCCCCACGGCGGCGGTTGGACCCTTGCCATACTTGTATGGAATGTATGACAAAACTTGTCATACTTGTATGCAATGTATGGCAAAAATCTGTCATACTTGTATGTAATGTATGGCAAATAAACGTATGACTTGTATGTATTGTATGACAGTTTGGGCCCCCAAAAACCCTCCAATTCGAACCTAACTCCTTATGGGTCAAATGGATACGTTTAAATGTCCATATTTATCAATGACATGCAAACA
This sequence comes from uncultured Acidobacteriaceae bacterium, assembly GCA_963751155.1. Lineage (GTDB taxonomy): Bacteria > Acidobacteriota > Terriglobia > Terriglobales > Acidobacteriaceae > DASRAA01. The sequence continues at coordinate 47,031 of CAVVTL010000003.1, forward strand.
ATTTTCCACCTAAGTCATTGATTCTAAATGACACCGCATTAAATTTTTATGTGTTATTGCGAAATAGAACACCAACACGCTCGCCCCTGCTCTGGAGCGATCCGCTCTAAGCGACCCCTACAGCATCCCCGGCCAACTGCCCCAGCAGGGCCTTCAATCTGGTGAGCACCAGCTCAGGCTGCTTCTCCTTGAGCGCGAACTTCAGCACTCCCGCAGGGGTGAACTGGCTGCCCGGTTCGCCTTGCACGAACCGCGCCAGCCGCTCGGGATCGACGGTGGCCTTCTCGGTGAACCGGATGCTGACGGCATCTCGACGCCGCTCGATCTGCGCCACCCCGATGCGCTGCGAGAGCAGCTTCAGTTCGGCGTACTCCAGCAGGTTCCGCACCGGCGGAGGAGGCGCCCCATAACGGTCGCCCAACTCGGCAGCCACGTCGGTGAGCTGGGCTTCGGTCTCCACTCCGGCCACGCGCTTATACATCCGCAGGCGCTGGTTCTCCTCGGCGATGTATTCGGCGGGAATGCGGATGTTGAGCCCGAGGTTGAGTTGGGTCTCTGGCGTCTCGGGTTCGACCTCGCCTTTGAGTTCGCGCACCGTGCGCTCCAGCATCGAGGTGTACATCTCGAAGCCGATGGCCTCGATGTGTCCGCTCTGCTCGCCGCCCAGCAGGTTGCCTGCGCCGCGCAGCTCGAGGTCGAGTGCCGCGATCTTGAAGCCCGCCCCCAGGTCGCTGAACTCTTTCAGCGCAGCCAGCCGCCTTCGGGCCAGGTCGGTGAGGTCGCGATCAGGAGGAATCAGCAGGTACGCATACGCGCGGCGGTCCGAGCGACCCACGCGTCCGCGCAACTGATACAGCTCCGAAAGTCCGTGGCGGTCGGCGCGATTGATGAGGATGGTATTACAGAGTGGGATATCGAGCCCGTTCTCGATGATGGTGGTCGCGATCAGGATGTCGGCCTCATGCTGCATGAAGGCCAGCATCACGCGCTCCAGTTCGCTCTCGCCCATCTGGCCATGGCCAACGAGGATGCGCGCCTTGGGCACCATCTCGCGGATCTTCTCGGAGATCTCGTAGATGCTCTCCACGCGGTTGTGTACGAAGTACACCTGCCCGCCGCGCTCCAGTTCTTTCTCAATCGCCGAGCGAATGAGCGTGTTGTCCCACGCGGCCACAACGGTCTGGATCGCCATGCGGTCCTTGGGTGGTGTCTCGATGACGCTCATGTCGCGCAGTCCCAGAAGCGACATGTGCAGCGTGCGCGGAATCGGCGTGGCCGACATCGTCAGCACGTCCACCTCTTTGCGAAGCTGCTTCAGCCGCTCCTTGTGCCGCACGCCGAAGCGCTGCTCTTCATCGACGACCACGAGCCCGAGATTGCTGAACTTCACGTCCTTCGAAAGCAACCGATGCGTGCCGATCGCGATGTCGAGCTCTCCGGCTTCCAGCTTCACCAGCGACTCTTTGATCTGTTTCGGCCGTGCGGAACCGGCTGAACATCTCGATCTTCAGGGGAAACGCCTCGAAGCGCCGCCGGAACGTGTTGAAGTGCTGGAACGCCAGCACCGTTGTCGGAGCAAGCACAACCACCTGCCGGCCATCCTGCAGGGCCTTGAACGCCGCGCGCATGGCGACTTCGGTCTTGCCGTATCCAACGTCGCCGCACAGCAGGCGGTCCATCGGGGTCGAAGCCTCCATGTCGCGCTTCACATCCACGATGGCGTTCATCTGGTCTTCGGTCTCGCTGAACTCGAAGGCGTCTTCGAACTCGCGCTGCCACTCGCTATCAGCGGCAAAGGGGTGTCCTTGAGCGCTCCTGCGTACCGCGTAGAGCTTGAGCAGTTCGTCGGCCATGTCCTTCATGGCCTTCTTCACCCGCGCCTTGGTCTTTTGCCATTGAGCTGTGCCCAACCGGTTCAGAACCGGCTTCGCGCCCTCCGACGAGCGGTACTTCTGCACCAGGTCGAGTCGCGTAAGCGGCACGTAAAGCCGTGCGCCCTCGGCGTACTCCAGCACCATGAACTCGGCGACCGCTCCGTCTTCCTGCGGAATCTCCTTGAGTCCCTGGTACTGCCCGATTCCGTGCTCGACGTGCACCACGTAGTCCCCGACAGCAAGGTCACGGAAATCGGACAGGAATGCCGACACCTTCGACTTCTGCCGTTGCGGACGTCCGAGCGAGACTTCCGGATCGTCGAACAGATCACGCGATCCGAAGAGGATGAGGTTCGCCTCGGGCAGTGCCACTCCCTCCGGCACGTAGGCCTTGACGATCGTCGTGGCGGCCACGTCATCGGTGAAGTAGGTCGACTCGTCCACGAAGACTTCCATGCCAGGCTTGGGCGTGCGGCTCCCGATGCGGAACGACAGGTTGTACTCGTTGAACACGTCAGCCAGACGCTCGACCTCGCCGGTGCTCGAGACCGCAAACACTACCCGTTTGCCTTCGCGCGTCAGCTTGCCCACTTCCTCGGTCATTGCGGCCACAGAGCCATGGAACCGCATAGTCGGCTGCGTCTGCATCACGATGTGCTCGGCTTCGTCCGAGTCTTCGATGCCGAGTTGCTCAATCGCAAGAGTCGGCAGCTGTTCCAAGGTCGCCGCCCACTGCTCGGGGCTGAGGTACAGATCTTCTGGCCGAACCAGATTCCCAACGAGGCTGCGCTCGTGCACCTCCGTGAGCCGGGTCCACCACATCTCCTGCGCTTCTCTCAGCGAGTCGGGCTCGTCGAGCACAACGGTGGCGCCGGGCAGAAGGTCGAAAAGCGTGTGATCGGCTCCGGCGACTGGAGCATACAGCTCCCACCCGGGAAAAACGCTGACGCCGGAATAGCGAACGGCTTCCTCAACCGCACCGTCGTCTCCAGCCAGCCGATGCCCGCTAAGCCTCGCGTTGATGGCCGCCAGCGTGTCCTCTTCTACCGGAGTTTCCGTGAGCGGCAGCAAAGCGACGTCTTCGACCGCAGCCGCCGAACGTTGGGTCCCGGGGTCGAACTTCCGCAGCGACTCCACTTCGTCGCCGAACATCTCGATGCGCACTGGCCGTTCCGATTCGGGGGCATAGACGTCGATCAATCCGCCGCGATGAGCAAACTCTCCCGGCATTTCGACGACATCGACCTGGTTGTAACCGGCAAGACGCAGATGCTCGACCAGTCGCTCCGGATCGATCATCTCGCCGCGCCGCACTACGCGGGCCAAGTCAGCGTAAAACGAAGCATCGCGCACTCGCATGCCGGCCGCAGAAAACGGTGTGAGAACCATGTGCGCCCCACCGGTCGCGATCTTCCAGAGTGCGGTGGCGCGGGCTTCCTGGATTTCCGGATGCGGAGACTGCTGCTCGAAAGGCAGCACATCGTATGCAGGCAGGGCGATCACTCCATCAGGGGGCACCGCCCCGGTCAATTCGGCCAGGGAACGCGCGACCGGAAGCAATTCGTCCACAGCGCGATTGTTGGCCAGTATCACGACCAAGGGTCGCGAGCTTGCGCGTTGCAGAAGCGAATAGAAGAGGGCCTTGCCGGTCGATGTCAGTCCAGACACACGGCAACGCCCCGCGCCGCCCTTGACCCGGGCCAGAGCACGCAAGAAGGCTGGAGATTTTTCCACGTCCGCAAATATTTCGCGGACGAACGGGAGGATCACCTAGTCATTCTAACAGTGGGAAGGTTGCCGTTCAGAATTCCAAATGCAAGCGCAGCCCCGGCACGCTCACAGGCCCGCGGTCGCGGTTGTAGCCTGGGTTGTTGATGTGCTGGTAGTCGACCGCGAAAAACACACCGCGCCACGCGTGAACGGTGTAAAACGCTTCTTCAATGGTTTCGCGGCCGTAGTTCAGTCCTCCGTCACCGAGAATGAACCCCAACCCGCCGTCAGCGAGATAGGTCTGGTGGTAGGCGCCGATGCCGTTCGAGATGAAGGTCGCTCCCAGTCGATCGAGGCTGCGATGCCAGCGTGTACCCTTGGCATAGACACCCAACTGCAGGGTACTGTCGGCCTCGGTGTAGGCGAACGACTCATGCTGTCCTTCGTTCCATCCCCAGCGGCCGAAAGCCCACACATCACTCGAGAACTCCTGTTGAAAATTGATGCCGAACCCGTACTTAATCGTGCCCTGCCTCCGAGTGGCGACTATGTCGGGCGGCTGCGTGGGGTTCGCGAGGTAGTCAGCAATGGCCTCACGATAGGTCCCCATGTTGGCGTGGTTGACGAAATTCAAGAAACGGATCGACGTGTCTTTGTTCTTCAACAGCTTGTAACGCAGTTCCAGCTCGATGTTTTCGGCGCGGGCGCGGGCTATGTCTGCATCCAGATTCGGCCCGTTGGCAACCTTGGGCATCAACGCCTCTGCAAACCGCAGCCCCCAGTTGCGATCTTCATAATCGAGAATCGCCCCAAAGGTGTAGCCGCGAGTATCGGCGGCGTAATCCCATGCTCCATTGTTGGCTGCCGTCCAGTTGAGGAACTGATAGTGGCTGTCGGAGCCGCCAACATTGTTGTCGAAGAAGTCGGCCATCGAAAATTTTCCGAAACGAACCTCAAGCCGCCGCACGGGAACCTTCGTCGCCAAGGTAAGCGGGCCGCGCGGGACTTCAATCTCTTCCTTGGAAAACGGAATCGTCTGCTGGAAGATCAAGCGCGCAATGTACGGCGCGCTGCCCAATTGAGGGTTGCGCACCACGTCAAGATTTGTGAATCCAGCCAATCCCAGCGCGCCGCTGATGCCACCCCAGCCCGCCTCTTCGACATCCAGGTACACAATGGAACGGGGCGTGAACTCATATCCGGTGAACAGTGTCAGCACGCGCGAGATCGCGTGTTCTGCAGTGTCGTGCAGGCTGTTTGTGCCGCTATAGGCGGCGTAGAAGTCGCCATGCGCCTGAAAGACAAAGTTGGCCTGCCCTGATACCCACCACTTCGCAGTGTCCGAGTGCTCGAAGAGGGTGTCGCGCGGCGTAGGAGCGTCGGGTGTGCTGGCGTCGGGCTGCGCATCTTGTGCCCACGCAGACAGCGCAAGGGCGATGACGCACAATGCCACACCGAGGCTACGTCCCGGCCCCCGCCAACTGAGCCGGGACGACGCCTTCGAGTTCCCATGTATTGTGCGAAATTGCATCACGCCGACGGCTCCCGCTCTCCTCACTTCAGTCCATCGATGCTCAACAGCACATGCACAATGTGTGAGTGTCACAGTTTTGTGTTACAGGCTGATTACGATCGATGGCGCGGAGAATGCTGTCGCCCGGCGACGAAGGCACCTCCGCTACCCAGCGCGAGCGCAGTTCAGGCCTGCCGCCGTTGGTTAGATACCACGTGCGCTGCAATTCGCGCCCGCTCCCCTTGAATTCGCCCATATTGGACATGACCTTCCCCTTTCCGCTATGGCAATACGAGGCAGGAGTGACCGTGAAAGGGGAACTCTAGCTCGCGCCGCGGTTGTGGTCCCGCGGCGCGGCGAGGGAGAAACATTAGGCCTCTCGCTGACGGCGCCGCCCGGACCGGCTCATATCTAGCAAAGTACTTCGAGGGTTTTTCATGTTCGTTCAATGGCGATCCCGATTGCATCGCCAGCTCTTTTATAGCATACTGGGGTAGGGTATAGGCAAGCGTTTATGACGAGAAAAGAAACTCAGGCAGACCGTGCGAAGCTATTGGCCAGGGCCCGCAGGATCCGTGGTCAGATCGAGGCAGTGGAACGCGCCCTGGCCAATGAGGTGGAAGATTGCGCCGACACGCTGCAGTTGCTGGCCGCCTCCCGCGGGGCCATCAACAGCCTCATGGCCGAGCTGATGGAGGACCATATCCGCGAGCACATCGGCCGGGGTCGCGCCTCGCAAGAAGTTACTGAGGACCTGCTGGCCATCGTCCGCGCCTACCTGAAATAGCTAGCTCTGGACCAGCGCGTCGCGAACGGCCGACGCCAGCTCCGACAGGGTGAAGGGCTTTTGCAAAAACGGCGCCTTAGCGTCCAGTACTCCGTGGCGCGTCACCGCGTCATCAATATTTCCCGACATGAAGAGAATGGGAAGCCCCGGCTTGAGGCACCGAACGTTCGCAGCCAGGTCTGGTCCGCTGATGCCCGGCATGACCACGTCCGTGATCAGCAGATCGAGAACGCCGGCGTGCTGACTCGCCAACTGCATCGCGTCCGCCGGGTGCGCCGCCAACACCGCGTATCCCAGCGACGGCAGGTACGCCGCCACCGCCCGTCTCACATCTTCGTCGTCTTCCACCACCAGGAGGGTTTGGTTGTCCCCAGGTTGGGGTACTGCGCTCTTTGACGAAACATCAACTGCCACCTTGTTGGTGCGCGGCAGGCATACCGTAAAGCGCGTGCCCGCACCCGGCGCCGAGTCTGCCCACACGTGACCATCGCTCTGCCGTACGATTCCATATACCGTCGAGAGCCCCAGCCCTGTTCCTCTACCGACTTCTTTAGTAGTGAAGAAAGGCTCGAACATGTGCTGCATCACTCCTGCATCCATGCCTGTACCGGTATCGCTCACGGTCATCACGACGTATTCGCCGGGCACGACATGGATGCGCCCCTCCAGTCCAGATTCCGCTACCCGGCAGTTGCGGGTCGAGATGGTGAGTCTTCCTCCGTGAGGCATGGCATCACGGGCATTCACACAAAGGTTGATCAGCACCTGCGAAAGCTGGTCAGCGTCGGCTTCGACGAGCCACAGTGGCTCGTCCAGAGCCGTCTCAAAAGCAATATCTTCGCCCAACAGCCGCTTCAGCATTTTCGACGTGCTGGTAATGACGGCATTCATATTCACCACAGTGGGCGTGAACACTTGCCGGCGGCTGAACGCCAGCAGTTGCCGTGTCAGGCTCGAAGCCCGGCGCGTCGCCCGCAGCACCTCACCGGTGTATTGCGAAGCCCTGGCATCGTCGGCCAACTGGCTCTGCACTATCTCGGTGTACCCGTAGATGATTTGAAGCAGGTTGTTAAAGTCGTGAGCGACACCGCCCGCCAGCTGGCCCAGAGCTTCCATCTTGTGCGCATGGCGAAGTTCGGACTCCATGGCGCGGGCTTCGGTTACGTCCTCAAACAAGATGATGATGCCGCCCGTATCCACTCCCGCGTCACCCCAGGGGTGTACCTCCCAGCGGTGGCGAACTTGTTTCCCATCGGGTCGCACCCACTCGTCCTCTCCCTTGACGGTCTCTCCCGCAAGACCGCGCCGGTGAGCATCGACCCATTGCTGGTTCATCTCAACCGGGTCGTCGTAATGCCGGCGTCCTGTCAGCGACTGCTCCGTAGCCAGGAACACTTCCTGCCAGCGGCGGCTGCTGCGGACGTAACGCATTTCCCGGTTAAACATCGCAATTCCCACCGGCGCGTGTTCAGCAAAAGCTTCCAAGAGTTGCCGCGAGCGATCCAACTCCAGCCCTGCATGAGCGGGAATTGGTTCGCCGGCAGTACCAGACGATTTCGAGGATGATGCACCTGAGGACGACATATGGCCAGAGTCCCGGCGCCCGCGTGCCTGTGGCACGGCCCGCGGCAACCGCGCCGCGGTTCGTTCAGGAAGGAAGTGAATCGCAATCGCAGCACATTTCGTGCTGCACCAGTGCTAAATCCGAGAAACGAATTACACCAACCACTTCCTGCTATGACCGACTTGCACTTGAGACGAATCCAAGTGGAAATTGCAAGTCACACAGAGCGACCGGATCGTCTCTAGTGTGTCACAAGATACATGCAACAACCTATCATTATTGTTACTGTTGTGCTATTTTATTATGGCACTTTAGTGGCCATTAACGCTGTTCATTTCCGCTCGTCTGGCACGTCCTGTAACACTTCCGCCTTCACCGGGGCCAGGAATGGAATGGCTGTGGCATTCAGCGCAAAGGTTCCCGGCCTCGATGATTCGAGGACGATGTCGAACTTGAATTGACCCATGGCAAACGATTCAGGAGTGAGGTGAAAGACGAAGCTTTGTTGCTTCGCGCCGCGCATGGTGGCGATATCGGGCGTGGAGTTGCTGACCACCACCATGACCATGCCGGCGGACTCTTCTTTCTTGTCTTCCTTCTTCTTCATGCCGTCCTGTTTTTCCTGCTTCTCGCGACGCTCCCGTTCCTGCTCAACGGTCTTCGCAGGATTGAATCCGGGCACCAGGGCGCGCGCTCTCAGAAGATTACTCGCTGGAAAAATACCGTAATGCCATTGGTCGTCACTTAACTCCTGCACGCCATCGACCTGCAGAATCGTGATCATTTCCTGCTTCGCTTGTATCGGTTCATTGTTCTCCATGAGCGCAATCTCAGCGACGACGGTCATCATGGCTTCGGCCTTGGATCCCTCCGCTACGATGAGCGCAGCCGGGCCCAGGTTCATATAGAGGGGCACCTCGAGAATCGCGGTGGTTTCGGTTTCTGCAACGATGGTGGCGGGAACGCTGTCGAACGCCGCGAATGTCTTGCGACTGTCCCCGCTCAGCGCTCCTGTTACAACGCACATATCCCTCTTGAAGCAAAGGGCGGCCGACTGGAAGTGTGCAGGAATGCTCGACTTGCCGGTTGTCGTTTTGCGGATCGACAAGTTACCGGAAACGGCGATGGTGGGATCTCCGGTCTGGCGCAATGCAAACTCGACTGCGGGAACGCCAGCCGGAACCACGAAGCTGATGGGCCCATCGGCCGGCTGTGGTTCGACGCCTTTCAACTCGAACGTCCACCCGCTCAAATGGGCGGCGTCGCCTCCCGACTGCATCGGCAGCGTCACGCGAGTAACCGTAAGTTCAGGTTGGCTGGCGAACCGATCTGGATCGTCCACCACGATGCCGGAAACGTGCTGCCCCGGACGGAGGCTCGCGGGCAACACAATGCCGACATTCTTGTTACTGGTCGTGGCGGACCCCTGAACTGGGGATTTGATCTTCATGCGCCGGGATTTCTCCTCGGCTTGGGCAGCCTGCCGCGCCTGCACGAGGTGCTGCATCACTTCCTCGCGCGAGATTTTGGGTGTTCCCTTCGGGCCGGCATGCGATTCTTCCGATTCCGGACAGTCGATGGCCAGATACTTCTGTTGCGGCGCGTTCCAGTCGAAGCAGCGGTAAATGCCGGTCAGGGGTTCGTGAAACAGCTTGTGGCCGGAAACATGCTTGCCCGCCAGGTTGTAATCTTCGATGATTTCGCTTATGAAGTTGTTATTTTCGTCGTAGCTGGTCTGCGCCTTCTTCTGTACCGACCTTCCATCAGGCCAGAATGACACGCTGGTCGAGGTGGTTATGACTTCGTAATTTGGGCTGTAGGTGTGGTCAATCTTGACCAGGAGTTTGCCGTCGGGGCCAATGGTGCGAATCTCGACGACGCGTCCGCGTGCGTCATGATCCATCTCCTGTTTGCCGTTGGGCCCGTTCTCGGTGGTCGTCGTGTTTTGAGCATTCACTAGTGCCGGTATCGCCTCGAAGAAACCCAAGGCAACCGCAAAAATACATATCGACCTTCTCAGAAGACGAGTGCGCAAGTGGATATTACCTCTCTGACCATACTGCAGAATAATGCTTAACACAGCCGTGCATTGAGTTGCTCCGTGGCGGCTACGCCAATAACCCGAATGCGGTAAAACAGTCGAGTTTACCATTCCACACGTAATCCCGCGGTCGCCCTTTGGTTCATATATGAGATGGCCTCAAATGGGCCATTATTTCGGCGTTAACGAGTCGAGAAAAGTCGAGTAACAGTATTATTTATCAATGATATAGAGCAGTCATGAACGTGGTGTAGCCGCGGTTGGTCGGGGTCCGTAGAACCGATGTCCAGATTCCTTGAGAAAGGGGCGTAGGTGCCCGAGAGAATGTAAATTTAAGAATACTAGGAAAGTAGTTGCATCGATGACCCCCGCGTGGTAAAAAGGCTCCTACCTTTGTCGTAGTGGCCGGGTTACGTGTCGACCGGCAAAACAGTTCACCGAAAAACTGCAGTAACCAGGAACTTCAACAGTTCCTCAGGAGAGGCTCAATGAAACTTAAGAATACCCTCTCGTTGTGCGTCTGCGTTCTGTGCCTATCGTTGTTGTTCTGCGTCTCGATGTCAGCGCAGACCGAATGCGGTCCAGAGCGGCGTGCTAACGAAAGCTGAATTCAACCGCGCGATTCATTCCGACGTATCGCCGCCACTCAGAGATCTCATCGATTCGCAGCCGGTTACGCCCTTCGGCTATCACTTGGCAAGCCCGCACCTGAATCCGAAATTGCAGAAGCAGTTGCAGTTCGCCGCTCAGCGTGGCGTGAGACCAGCTCCGCCGCTCAGAGCGATGCTCCGGTGCAGCAGTTGGCTCCCGTAAACGCCACTGTCGGCGTGAACGTGCTTGGCGTGGGACTCGGCTTCCACGGATACACCGTTCCTGACGCGCCGCCTGACGTCAACGCCGCCTCCGGCGACTGGCCCGGCAATCAGGCCAATGCCCAGGTCGTGCAGTGGGTAAACGTGTCGTACGCTGTCTTCAGAAAGAGCGACGGCGCTTATCTCGCCGGCCCGATTCTCGGCAACGCTCTGTGGTCCGGTTTCGGTGGACAGCTGCCAGACCAATAATAGCGGCGACATCGTCGTGCAGTTTGACAAGACGCATCATCGCTGGATCCTCTTCCAGCCGGTTTTCAGTCAGCCGTTTGCGAGCTGCTTCGCCGTCTCTACCACACCAGACGCTCTGGGTACCTATTACCGTTACTCGTTCCCCCAGAATGCCGGCTTCCCGGATTATCCCAAGCTTGGCATCCAGCCTGACGCCATTTACCAGTCGCAGAACATCTTCAACGCGGCCGGCACGGCGTACCTCGGAGCCCAGCCCTGCGCCTATAACCTGGTCAAGATGTTGACGGGTGATGCGACCGCCGAGCAGGTTTGCACGCTCGACGACTCCAACGGAACCCTGTTTGACGACAGCATGCTGCCAGCGGACTTGGACACTCCCCAGCTGCCGCTGCCCGCGGGCACGCCGGAAGTGTTCGTCGGCAGCATCGACAACCATGCCTCGGAAACCAACATTTACGAGTACACCTACAAGCCGAACTTCGCGGCTGGGACTGCCGTGCTCACCGGAGTCAATGGATCCAGTCCCATCGCGACGGGCTTGCCGGCCTTCGTGGGACTGTGCAACTTCGGTTCCTCGGGCTGCATACCGCAGTTAGGGGTCGTCACGGGCTCTGGCGGCTTGGATTCTCTGGGCGATCGCCTGATGTACCGTTTGGCGCTGCATCGCGGCATTAACGCAGCCAATGTTCCCGTGACTTCGTATATGGTCAGCCACTCGATTGTTAACGGAAGCACGGGCGCAATGCGCTGGTACGAATTCCGCGCACCGGCGACCAACCCTACGGCACTTGCGGCATACCAGGGCGGCACCTACGCCCCGGATGCAATCTATCGCTTCATGGGCTCGCTCGCCATGGACAAGAATGGCGACATCATGATGGGCTATAGCCGTTCCAGCGCAACCCAGCATCCGGACATTTACTTCACCGGACGCGTGCCCACCGACGCTTTGGGAACGATGGAAGGTGAAAAACCCATCGTTAACCAGACAGTCGCAACCGGCTCCCAGCCTGATACCAGCCATCGCTGGGGCGATTACTCCAGCATGACCCTCGACCTCGACGGGTGCACCCTCTGGTACACGCAGGAGTACTATACGGTCACGACGCGGTTCGACTGGAGCACCCGAGTGGCTTCGCTGAAGTTCAACAACTGCACGCCAACCGTACTTCACTAGGTTGCATTCTGCGGCGCCGCCTCGTGCGGCGCCGCAATTCTAATGCGGTCTTGGCAAAAGTTCGCTAGAATCAGGACGTTGCACCAATCTAACTGGTGGCTCCCGGCTTCGACGGTGGGAGTACCACCGCTTCAGAACAAAGCCACGCATGGCGCGGCTTTTGGGGAGGATTTCAGTATGAAAAATATGTCTTTGCGGAGTGTCGCTCTCGTGGCCACTCTCTGCTTACTCGCTGTCGGTCTGGCGAGTGCCAACAACATGTCAACTCTAAAGCCGGTGGGACAGACCAAACCGCCGGCAATTAACGACATCACCGTCAACGAGCCGTTCCCGACGGCTGGCGATGCCTACTGCAGCGCCACTAACGGCTGCGGCAACATCCCCGCGGGCGGCCAGACGGCCTTCCAGTGGACGGCTGGCGACTTTGTCACTTCCGCGGTTTTCACGCTTCCCACGACGGCAGTCACGGACCTGACGGCCAACTGGATATTCCAGGACTTCCTAGGGGGGGGCAACACCGAAACCTGGTATGTCTATGTTAACGGTACCGCGGTGGCGCAAGCGATTTTGCCGGACGACAACTACAACGGCGATTATTTGACCGTGACGGGCACGGTTAACTTTGCTGCGATCGCACCGGTTGCCGGCGGCTATCAGGTTTCACTCGTGCTCCAGAACACCGTGCCTGGCGGCGGTGGTTCGGCAGCATGGGCCGACGGTGGAATTACCGGCCTGTCGTATTCGAACGCAGTTCCGGAGCCGGGGAGCTTGATGTTGTTCGGATCGGGCGCTATCGGACTGGCGGGCCTGCTGCGCCGCAAGCTCGGTCGCTAACCCTCACCTGAATTCACTTGCAAGCCGCGGCTTCGGCCGCGGCTTCGTTTTGCCCGCAACGTCCTCTAGCCCACGGCAGAAGGCGCCAAACCAAGAGTGCTTCCTCCGCACGTCCACCAAAACGCCCGCAGCGGTCCTCCACGGGCGATACGGCGCCGCTGCATCACCCCTCTACGTGACTCCGGTCACTGCCCCATCCAGCCGACTGCGCCAGTGTCATAGAGGAGAGCTGCATGCTCCTTGTGACACTGGATTCTGTTGGGGCTGCGCCCCTGGTTCCCCACCCGGCGAATGCGTGTATGGCCGCTGGGTTTGGAGTCCTAGTTGCTCCCTCTGCTCCAACCGCTGGGATATGGCTCGGCAGCGCCGCTGGACTGGGCATCGCGGCCGCTGCGACCTTGCTGGCGTGGTTCCGCGTCCGTGCCACCCTCCGCGAAGCAGCCAAGGCCCGCGAGCTGGCCGCCCACCTCGAGAACGAACGCGATCTCGCCCAGCAGGCGCTGGTCACCAAACTTGAGCAGGAACGCGAGCTGAGCAAGGAGAAGATGCAGTTCGAATCGCAACTGACCGAGTTCGAAAAATACGCCTCGCTGGCGCAATTGGCGCTGGGCGCCGCCCATGAAATCAACAATCCACTGCTGGGCATCCTGTCCCACCTTGAATTGGACTGGAAAGACGCCACCGGCGAGCGCCGGGCGGAGATTGAGCAGTGCATCGAAGGCGCGCGGCGTATCTCGTCCGCCGTGCATGGCCTGCTGGACTACGCCCGCCCCGGCCCACTCACGCTTAGCCAGGTGGACCTGAAGCAATTGGTCGGCGAAGCCCTGCGCTTTGTCGAGCACCAACCGCTGTTCCGTGGACTGGAGCTGCAGAACTGTGTGCCTGCCGACTTGCCCATCCTCACCGCTGATGCCAACCAGGTATCGCAAATCCTCATGAACCTGCTGCTCAACGCTGCGCAGGCCACGCCCACCGGTGGTTCCATCACTGTGCTGGCCGAGAAACCGCGTTTCTCCGAGGCGATCGAGTTGTGCGTGCGTGATACCGGAACCGGAATCGCCGAAGACATCCAGCCCCACGTCTTCGAGCCCTTCTTCACGACCAAGCGTGGCAAAGGCACCGGGCTGGGTCTGAGCATTACGCGCAATTACGTCCGCCGCCACGGCGGCGAGATCCATCTGGACAGCTTTCCCGGACACGGCACGGCCGTGCGCGTCACCCTACCCATTCACCAGGCAGGCCAGCGAAAAGCGCTCGGCACGGAGGTCATCACCTAGAATGTCGTATTCCATCCTTATCGTGGACGACGAAGCGCTCACGTTGCGCACCATCGGCCGCGCCCTCGACGGTGAAGGCTTTGAAGTGCTTCTTGCTTCCAGCGGCGAGGAGGCCCTAAAGACCATCGCAGACCAGCAGCCTGACTTTGCGCTGCTCGACGTGGTTTTGCCCGGAATCAACGGCATCGAAGTCCTGCGGCAGGCCAAGGCGCTCTCCCCTTCCACCGTCTTCGTGATGATGAGCGCGTACCACATGATCGACCGCGCCGTGGAAGCCATGAAACTCGGGGCTTACGACTACCTCACCAAGCCTTTCCACATCTCCGATATGGTCAGCTCCCTCAATCGAGCAGCCGAGATGCTCGCCCTGCGGGTGCGCGTTCACGATACCGTCCAGAGTGCCAAGGGGATTTACGATTTCGGCCGTATCGTCACCATGAGCCCGGCTATGACCGAGGTGTTGCAGATGGCCCGGCGCGGCGCCGAAAGCGAACGCACCACCATCCTCGTCCAGGGTGAGAGCGGAACCGGCAAGGAGGTCCTGGCCAAGGCCATTCACTACAACAGCCCGCGCGCTGCCATGCCGCTCATCAGCCTGAACTGCGCCGCCCTGCCCGATACCCTGCTGGAGAGCGAACTGTTCGGCTACGAACCGGGCGCCTTCACCGATGCCCGCCGTCGCAAGGAAGGCCTCATCGAGAAAGCGAGCGGCGGAACCCTGTTCCTCGACGAGATCGGCAACACCTCTCCCAGCCTGCAGGCCAAGTTGCTACGCGTGTTGGAGGAGGGAACGTTCATGCGTCTCGGCGGTACTAAGGTCATCCAGGCGAATGTGCGCATCATCGCCGCCACCAACCGCCTCCTGAAAGAAGCGGTGGCCCAAAACGAATTTCGCGAGGACCTCTATTACCGCCTGAACGTCTTGCCGCTCATCATTCCTCCGCTGCGCGATCGCAAGGAGGATATCGTTCCCCTGGCGGTCGACATCATGGCCCACTTCAACACCGAGCTGCGCAAGAGCTTCATCGGCTTTACCCCGGCGGCTGCCGACCTGTTGAAGGATTATCCCTGGCCCGGCAACATCCGCGAACTGCGCAATGTCGTGGAGCGCACTATGATCCTGTGCAAGGAATCCGAGATTGACGCCGGCGACTTGCCCGAGGAAGTCCGCGATCACAGCCCTGCGCTTGCCAACACTGAACCATCCTCGCCGTGGGACGTCTCGCCCACCGGCGATCAGTTCGTCACCCTCGCCGAGCTCGAGGATCGCTACATCCAGGACGTCTTGCACGCCACCGGTCAGAACAAGACCCACGCCGCGAGGCTGCTGGGCATCCATCCCACCTCGCTGATGCGCCGCCTCAAGAAGATCGAGAGCGACAGCTAGCTGCATCCTGCACTACTGCAAAATGCACGACCACCACTGCGTCTTGCAGTACTTTCCCGAACTGACACACGCCAAGCTCCTCCTAAGACCTTTCTCATCAACAATTCATCAGTTTTTTGGAATTGCACTCAACGTGCACGGTCAATAGTGAGCACGATGCCATGTCGACCGCGCATTTCATCCCGGCTTGCTTCAAAAGAATGGCAGCACACAAATCACGCGCGCTTCGGCCAATCGCATGTATCGCAGCGATCGCAGTTGAGCCACTCACGAGGAGGCGTTATGTCAATCCTATTCGTACTACTTACTTTCCTTTTGATTCTTTCCTATTCCTACTTCCGTCGTAACGAAGTTCCGGCGGTGGCGCTGCAGCCCGCGCCCTTCCAGAAGATGACCGCACCCCGCATGGTGAAGGCTGCCGGCTTCGAAGTTCCCGAAGGCTACGGCTTTCATGCCGGACACACCTGGGTGCGCGATGAAGGCCAGCAGAATGCGCGCATCGGCATCGACGGCTTTGCCGGCAACCTGTTCGGTCAGGTCGACAGCATCGAAATGGCCGACCTCAACCGCTGGGTGCGCCAGGGACAAAAACTCTGCACCCTCAAAAAAGGCGACCAGAGCGTGGAACTGCTCTCGCCGGTGGAAGGCGTGCTCGTCTCCGTGAATCACGAAGTCCTGAAGAACCCCAGCCTGATCACCGACGATCCGTACAAGAATGGCTGGTTGGGTGTGGTGAAGGCGCCTGAGTTATCCATCAATCTGAAGAACTTGCTGCAAGGCCCGATCGTGCCCGCATGGATGCAAAACAGCTTCGCGCGGCTCGGCGGAATGATGCAGGAAGCCAATCCCGCCCTCGCGCAGGATGGCGGACTCCCAGTGAAGGGCCTGTTTTTTCAGGTCGATTCCAGCGTGCAGCGCAAACTTGCCAAAGAATTCTTTCTGACCTAGCCCTGAGCGCCGAAGGAGAACAAGGAGATCGCCATGCCTAAGCAAAAAGCCATGTTAATCGATATCAAGCGCTGCATCGGCTGCGGAAGTTGCGAGACCGCCTGCAAGCAGTTGCACGGATTCAACCCTGACCCGGAACCCACATTGTCAGACACCGCCTTTACCGTGATTGAGCCGCGGGGCGACAAGTTTGTCCGCAAGGTCTGTATGCACTGCAACGATCCGGCTTGTGCGTCGGTCTGCCCGGTCGGCGCCATCAAGAAGACGGCGCTCGGCCCTGTGGTATACGACGCCGGCAAGTGCATCGGGTGCAGATACTGCATGTTGGCCTGCCCTTACCAGGTCCCGCGCTATCAGTGGTCAAAGCTCGCTCCCTTCGTAAAGAAATGCGACCTATGCTCCGAGCGCGTCAAGGCCGGCGGACAACCTGCGTGCACCGAGGCCTGCCCGGTCCAGGCAAGTGTCTTTGGCGACCGGGACCAGCTAATCGCTGACGCATGGGAGCGCATTCGCAGCGATTCCAGCTACGTCCCGCGAATCTACGGCCTGCAGGAAGCCGGTGGCGGCTCCGTGCTGTTCGTTTCTGACGTGGAGTTCGAAAAGCTGGGCTTCAAGCCGCTGCCTACCGGCAACCAGCCCATGCCGACGCTCACAGCCGCCGCGCTCGGCGACTCACCCAAGGTGGTCATCATGGGAGGAGCCATCTTGTCGTCGCTCTACTGGATCACGCAGCGTCGCCGCGATGTGGCCCTGGCCGAATCTGGCGAAAAAACCGGAGTCAAGCAGTCGAACGGAGAAAGGAACTAGTCATGCTCGCGCGAATTACATCACGCATTACTCTCTGGCGCGCCATCGTCGCTGTCATCTTCATCACCGGAATGTACGCAACCTACGTGCGATTTTTTGAGGGCTTCCGCGCCAGCACCAACCTCAGCGACCAGATGCCCTGGGGGCTGTGGGTCGGCCTCGGCACGCTGTGCGGTATCGGACTCTCCGCCGCCGGCTTCGGCATCAGCGCCGCTGTCTATCTTCTCGGTATGGAGCGCTACCGCCCCATCCTGCGCGCGTCCATCCTGATTTCGTTCCTTGGCTACTGCACCGTGATGGTGGGCTACCTCTACGAGATCGGGCTGCCGTGGCGCTTCTGGCATCCCATCGTTATGTGGAATGACCGCTCAGTTCTGTTCGACGTGTGCGTCTGCATCATGACCTATTTCACCGTGCTTACCTTTGAGTTCGCGCCCGCGCTCATCGAAAGGCTTCCGTGGCGTGGCCTGCGCGAAACCATTCTCAGACACCACCACCGGATCCTCACCGGCGTGGTGCTGGCGGGCGTGCTTCTGTCGTCAATGCACCAGTCGTTCCTCGGCGGCCTTTACCTCATCACCGACGGCAAGATGCATCCGCTGTGGTATTCGCCCTACATGCACGCGATGTTCTACATGTCGGCCATACCGGCCGGGCTGGCGCTGACCGTGATGGCGGTGTACCTGTCCATAAGGTCGCTGAAGGTGCGGGTGGACTTCTCCATCCTGAGCGACTGCGGCGGCATGATTCAGCTCCTGCTGATCGTCTTTGCCTTCTTCAAGTTTCTCGACCTCGCAGCCAACCATGCTCTGCACTACGCCTTCCAGTGGACGCCCGAAGCCGGATACTTCTGGCTGGAGATGGCGATGTTCCTCATCGCGCCGATCTGGCTGCTGAGCTACGAAAAGGTCCGCAATACGCCCGACTATCTTTACGGGACCTGTGCCCTTGTTGTAGCGGGCTTCATCGTCAACCGCTTGAACGTGTCCATCAACGCACTGCAGACTGCGATGGGCACTCACTATGTCCCCAAGTGGACGGAGCTTTCATCGAGCCTGCTGGTAGTGGCCGCTGCGGTTATCGCCTTCCGCTATGCGGTCATTTATCTCGACATCCTTCCCAAGGAGCCCGCGGTCCCCAAGGGAATGCAACGCTGGATGTCGAACGGTGGACTCTCGGCACAGGCATGATGTGACCGACTGAAGTCAATCTGCGCGCACGACAGCGACCGGGCGGCCATTTCTCCTTGCGGCCGTCCGGTCGCCTATTTCTTGCCGGTAGTTTCTTGATGGCCGCCCGCTGCTGCGATGCCAGACTGCCAAGCCGATACGACTTGCCGTGCCGCCTCCAGAAAATCCGGCAGGCTGCGGCGTGCCGTTGGTGACAGTCCCGTTCCCAGTTCGAAGGAGTCCGCCGCGAGAGTCAGGCTCACTGCTTCGGGAGTACGTCCGTATAGGCTCGAGGCAGCGAACAGTAATGCGGCCGGGGTGCAGTCGTGGGTAAACGAACTCTCATCCGCTCGGGCAGTGACCACCGACTTCGTGATCGCTCCGGAAACGCCACTGGCATTGGCATCCAGCAGCAGCAGGAATTCCGCCTCAGCCATGTCGCGCGCCATCTCTGGCATCAACTGGTGCGATGACATCACACGCACCCGCGGATCGTCGCGGTAGACTTCTGCCAGGCGATCCGCAGCTTCGGCTCCAACCGCATCATCCGTTCGCATGCGATTGCCGTAACCGATGATGAGCACCTCAGGCATTTAGCGGCTCCAGACTTCCTCGCGCACGTCCTTGCTCAGGATCGCAGCGTCCGACAGTTTCGAGCGGCGATCTTCCAATGGCGGCGTTGGTTTGCCTGCAAACGGTTGCATTCCGCACCTTCAACGGCTCGTAGTGCTCATAAGTTTATCTTGCACGACCAGCGAAGACCGATGATGTGCGCCTCCTCACGTCAGAGCGTGACCGGTGCCGCGCGTCAGCCATTATCGTCGGCTTCTGCACAACTTAAGCCTGCTGAATAAGTCATGAACTCTCGTAATCCAACAACTGAAAGCTCCGGTGTGCAACCGGGAGCCGTCTCCCAGCGAGCAACCTACAGCACTGATACAATCCTTTCGCGAATACTGGCTGGTGGAATCCCAACGGCTCGGTTTGCGAATTACGGCACCACATCCCGGACCGGGCCTTCCGCTCACGATTACGGCGAATCGCCCAACCCGATGCTCATCACCGATTCTTCAGGAGATAATTCCATGCGTGGCCCCCGATTTGTAGTGCACGCCGTCGTCATTGCCGCACTCATTCTCACGTTTCTATCGCTCTCTGCCGCCGCCCAGCAGGTCGCGCTCACGCCGCCCATGGGATGGAACAGTTGGAACTTCTTCGCCGAGAAGGTCACCGACGCCGACGTCCGCGCCGCCGCCGACGCCATCGTGGCCAGCGGCATGAAAGACGCCGGTTACATCTACGTCAACATCGACGACACCTGGGAAGGTCAGCGTGACGCCAGTGGCGTCCTCCACACCAACTCCAAGTTCCCTGAGATGAAGGCCCTTGCCGACTACGTCCACTCCAAGGGACTGAAGATCGGCATCTATTCGTCGCCCGGCCCCAAGACCTGCGCCGGCTTCGAGGGCTCCTACGGCCACGAAGCGCAAGATGCGCAGATGTATGCCGACTGGGGCATCGACTATCTCAAGTACGACCTCTGCAGCTTCATTCCCGAAGTGATGGAGAAGCAGGCGCCTAAAGATCCTGCCGCGCAGATGCGCCTGATGCACGCCGCCTACGACAAGATGGGCAAGGCGCTGAAGGCCACGGGCCGTCCCATCGTTTTCTCGCTATGCCAGTACGGTTGGGATGCGGTCTGGGAGTGGGCGCCCGCGCTCGGCGGCAATCTCTGGCGTTCCACCGGCGACATCGAGGCCACCTGGCACAGCATTTACGCCAACATGAGCCTGCAAGCCGGTCTGGCAAGCTACGCCGGCCCCGGCCACTGGAACGATCCCGACATGCTCGAAGTCGGCAACGGCAAGCTGACGCTGGCCGAGAACCGCGCTCACTTCTCCATGTGGGCCATGCTTGCGGCACCGCTGCTCGCCGGCAATGACCTCTCTAAAATGAAGCCCGAGATTCGCGACATTCTCACCAAGCCCGAAGTCATCGCGATCGATCAGGACAAGTTGGGCAAGCAGGCGCAGACGCCTCGACGTCGAAGGCCAGGTCGAAGTCTGGACCAAGCCCGCTCTCCGGCGGCGCTCTGGCCGTGGCCGTCCTCAACATCGGCGACGCGCGTTACTCCACGCACCCCTACCAGCTCTACCTGTCAAAGCTCGGCTTGCACGGCCCGCAAAAGGCGACCAATCTATGGACTGGGAAGGAGATACAGTTGACCGAGGGCATGCCTCTCGAAATCGCCTCGCACGATGTTTTGCTGGTCAAGATTGACGCACCCCGCTAATCCGGCGGCCTGCAATTTTCGCGCGTCGAACCGCGAGTTCGGTCCTGCGCTGAACAGGCGCAGGGCCTACATCATTGCGAGATCCGGAGCGATCTCGCCAGGCTAGTCGAAGGAACTTTCCTGACTGTTCTTTGTGTGGAAATTCTGGTGGCGGCGGTAGGACTCGAACCTACGACCTACGGATTATGAGACCGTCGCTCTAACCACCTGAGCTACACCGCCAAACGGTCGAAACGACACGTGCGTCGTCCAAGGGTGGGACATGCGGCCACTCTGTGAAACTGCGGCCATACAAAAGGCCGGACGTGACTGCGCCCAGCCCACTGTTAATCTTAGATTCGCAGCTTGGCGCTGTCAATCTGCGGCCGCGTCGACTTACAGCTCATTCCACCGCCCACCATTATCCGCGTGGTTTTTTCGCCTTTGTAGAGAGTTAGAATGCTCAACGGCAGGTGAATCGATTCTTTGAGGCACCTTTTCATGCGTATTCTTCGAGTGTTGATGTGTTGTGTCGTTCTGGCAGGCGTGACGGCTGCGCAGAGCGATAGTCCCACGGCGTGGACCAATGACCCGCAGGTCGAGGCCAAGATCGACGCCTTGCTCAAGCAGATGACGATCGACGAAAAAGTCGGACAACTCGTCACCTATTCGCAGGGTGCAGCCACAGGCCCCGGCACCGGCCGCAGTGATTACAAGGAAATGGTGGCCCAAGGCAAGCTCGGATCCCTCTTCAACCTCACCGGCGCGGACCAGACCAACGCCATGCAGAAAATCGCCGTGGAGAAGTCCCGCCTGAAAATTCCTCTGCTGTTTGGGCTTGATATCATTCACGGCTTCCGCACCGAGTTCCCCGTTCCGCTGGCAATGTCGGCCACTTGGGACCCGGCGCTGGTTGAGCATGCAGCCCACATCGCCGCCAAGGAAGCCAGTCACGCAGGTGTTCGCTGGACTTATTCCCCGATGGTCGACATCGCGCGCGACGCGCGCTGGGGACGCATCGTCGAGGGCGCAGGAGAAGACCCATATCTCGGCTCGGCCATGGCGGCAGCCTACGTGCGCGGCTACCAGGGTGTGATGCTGGGTGGCCCCGAGTCGATTGCCTCGTGCAGCAAGCACTTTGTCGGTTACGGTGCGGCCGAGGGTGGACGCGACTACAACACAGCCGAGATTCCCGTGCGTCTCCTTCGCCAGGTGTATTTGCCGCCGTTCAAGGCGACCGTGGACGCGGGCGGAGCCACCTTCATGAGCGCCTTCGAGTCGCTCAATGAAGTTCCGGCGAGTGCCAATGCCATGACTTTGACGCAAGTGCTGCGCAAAGAGTGGGACTTCCGAGGATTTGTGGTCAGCGATTGGAACTCCATCGGCGAGTTGGTCCCTCAGGGTATAGCCGCCAACCATGCGGTCGCCGCCGCCAAGGCATTTACCGCCGGCGTTGATATGGACATGGAAAGCAACGCCTACGGCCCCCACCTCGCCGAGCTGGTGAAGACTGGCGTGGTGCCCGAGCCAGCGCTGAACGAGTCGGTTCGGCGTGTGCTCCGCGTGAAGTTCGCGCTGGGCCTGTTCGAGCATCCTTATGCCGACGGCAAGGGATCGGGCGCAATCGCCCCGGAGGATGCGGAACTGGCGCGCAAGGTTGCGGAAGAGTCGTTCGTCCTGTTGAGGAACGAAGGCGGGCTACTACCGCTCAAGGCGGCCGGCAAGAGCATTGCCCTGATTGGCCCCCTGGCCGACGATGCCGGACAGATGTTGGGATCGTGGAGCGCCAAGGGCGAGGCCAGAGACGTCGTCACGCTTCGCTCCGCATTGACAACACAGCTGGAAGCCGATCAGGGACATGTAACTTACGTCAAGGGTACCGACATTCTGACAATGTCAGACAAAGGGTTCTCTGACGCTGTGGCAGCAGCGAAGAAATCTGACATTGTTGTGCTTGCGTTGGGCGAGGATGCTTACTGGATGACCGGCGAAGCGGGCTCGCGGGCCAGCCTGGATCTGCCGGGCAACCAGCAGCAATTGCTGGAAGCGGTGGCCGCCACCGGCAAACCGGTGGTACTGCTGGTGTTCAGCGGTCGTCCGTTGATCTTGAACTGGGCGGCGCAGCATGTCCCGGCCATCATGGAGGTCTGGTTCCCCGGTGTTCAGGCGGGACCGGCCATCGCCAACGTGCTGCTCGGAGCGAGCTCACCCAGCGGCAGACTGACGACGAGTTTCCCGCGTGCCGTCGGGCAGGAGCCTCTGTACTACAACCACTTCAGTACCGGGCGGCCGGCAGATGGGGCGGACCTCTCGCGCCCGCCGAAAGATAACACGGAAAAGTACTTGTCGCGCTACGTGGATGTACCGAACTCGGCGCTTTATCCCTTCGGCTACGGGCTCACGTACAGCACTGTCTCATATTCGCCGACCACGGTGAACGCGGTCTCCGCGAGCGCGAAACAACTGAACTCCGGAGCGGCGAAGCTGACCGTAACGGCCGAAGTAAAGAACACCGGTGGCCGCGCTGTGGATGAGGTGGTTCAGTTATACATTCGCCAGACCGGCACCAGCATCGTGCGCCCAGTGCGCGAGCTGAAGGGCTTCCGGCGTATCACGCTTGCCCCGGGTACATCCCAGAAAGTCGAGTTCTCTCTCGGTCGTGACGAGTTGAAATTCTGGAACCTCGACATGAAGGACGTGGTGGAACCGGCACAATTGACAGTGTGGGTCGCGCCCGATTCGACCAGCGGAAAGGCGGCACAGGTGACGATTGGAGAATAGCTGAGACATAGGGAAGTGTTGTTTTAATGTAGTTAAGTAGTCATATAGAATAGCAAGAAATACTGGGAACGATTGTGGCAAATGCTTAAATATAAGTTACTTAATATATGTGATGTTGTGCGCTAGTTACGTATGACACAAAATTTTTAGGGGGCCGGTAGCTCGTGACAAATAACTTCAGGGGACTCCTTAGGGATCGTCGGGCTGCGGCTCTTGCGACAATACTGTTCCTGTTTGCCATTGGCTCACTTGCGACTGCTCAGGATTCATACAACCAGCCGTGGCGGCCTCAGTACCACTTCACGCCCGCGAAAAACTTCATGAACGACCCCAATGGCATGGTGTTCTATAAGGGCGAGTATCACCTGTTCTACCAGTACAACCCGGAAGGTCAGGTGTGGGGACACATGAGCTGGGGACACGCGGTAAGCTCCGACATGGTGCACTGGAAGCACCTGCCGCTGGCGATCCCGGAAGACCCGAACTATATGATTTATTCGGGCAGCGCGGTGGTGGACTGGAACAACTCCAGCGGACTGTGCAAGAACCCCGACCCGGCAGACCACTCGTGCCTGATCGCGATTTACGCGGCGGACTACCACCAGAAACGGGAGAAGACGCACATCGCCTATAGCGACGATCGCGGGCGAACCTGGACGAATTACAAGGGCAATCCAGTAATTGATATGGACGCGGAGGACTTTCGCGATCCCAAGGTGTTCTGGTACGAGCCGCAGAAGAAGTGGGTTCTGGTGGCGGTACTGGCCGATCGGCGAAATGCGCTGTTCTTTTCGTCGACGGATTTGAAGCACTGGACCAAGCTGAGCGAGTTCGGGCCGGCAGGCGACGACAGTGGGCAGTGGGAGTGTCCAGACCTGCTTGAACTTCCAATCGAAGGCACGAGCGACCGCCGCTGGGTGCTGGTCATCAACCGCAATCCAGGAGCGCCTGCGGGCGGCACGGGCGTGCGTTATCTGATTGGGAATTTCGACGGCACGCAATTCATCGAGAAGGAAAGCGCGGGCAAGACGTTGTGGGCGGATTACGGGAAAGACTTCTACGCCACTAATTCATTCAACGACATGCCCAAGAGCGACGGACGGCGCGTCTGGATGGGATGGACGAGTAATTGGCTGTACGCCAAAGATGAGCCCACGGTCCTGTGGCGGGGGGCGCAGTCGGTTCCGCGGGCACTCTCGCTCCGGTGGGTCTCGACCCCATTTACGCCAAAAGAAGGCATACGTGGGCCAGTCCCCGATCCCACCCTGTCCCAAAAGAAGGGACAGGATGGGGCACCCGGTTCTTCCTTTGATCCGAAGGAAGGAACAAATGCGGCACCCAGATCTTCGGGAAACGAGGAGTTGCTGATGGTGCAAATGCCGGTGCGGGAGTTGCAGAGCCTGCGGGGCAAGGCATTTTTCGTGAAGAGCGCCAGCGTTGCGGCAGCGAACCAAAAGTTGGAGACCGTGAGATGTGAGACGTGCGAGATCGAGGTGGAAGTGGAGACAGGCGGCGCAAGCGAGTTTGGGTTCCGGCTCCGCAAAGGCAACGCAGCCGAGACGATTGTGGGCGTGGAGACAGCAACGAATACGCTATTCGTTGATCGCACCAGTTCGGGGAACGTTTCGTTCAGCAAGGATTTTCCCGGTCGGTTCTCGACGAGGCTGAGCGACACGAAGCGAGTGAAGCTGCACGTTTTCGTGGACCGGTCAAGCTTGGAAGTCTTTGCCAACGATGGCGAAAGAGTGATGACGGATCGGATTTATCCTCCGCAGGGGAGCACGGGAATTGAGATCTACACGACGGGAACCGGGGGGCAGGTTGTCTCTCTAACGGTGTGGCCGTTGAAATCGGTGTGGGGCGACCAGAAGTAGGAAGACTCTCGGTTGCAGCTCGTGTAGCCGAGGTCCCTGAGCTGTTTGTCCTGTTGAGAGCGAAAATTCTGCCCCTGAGCGCAGAACTCTTCCTGGACACCGGGGTTTCCACAAGGCGACGGAAGTACCTCGGATGTTCCTCCAAGCCCATCCCGCGAAGCCTGACACCCGCCGTGGGGTAACGACCCAACAGTATGCTGCGTGGCTTCTCGCAGCGCTGGTAGTTCTGTTTTGCGCAAGCACTCGCTTGAGCAGCTACAACGCGCTCCACCACAGCACGAGTTCGTCGAACAGAAGGGCTTACTTCGACGGCGAAGAAACACGGTTAGGAACACCGCTGGTTATGCTCCTGCTCCTGTGGTGGACGGCCAGGGTGAGCGGCATGAGGCCAATTGCAGCCACGCCATCACTAATCATTTTGGCGTCGAATTCCGCTGTGCCAGTGGGCGGTTTCGAGCGAGAATTCCGCATTCGACCGCCGCCTCGTCCGTAATTGCAGCGTCGTATCACCGGCTACCAACCCAACCACGAGTGGCGCCTGCGGGCGCGGTACGCGGAGTCATTGCGGACGCGTTCGCAGGACCCACTCGCCAATCTTCCGGGAGGTCGCGCCGGCCTGTTTGGCCTAACGGGCGGGACGGCCCAAATTAAAGGAGTCGCTATGTCGAAAGAAAACGAGATGCGCGCAACGAGCAACGCAAACCGAAACGCCAACGGCGATGGTATGAACGAAGAGATGCGGGATCGAATCCAGAAACGCGCCTACCAGCTATTCGAAGCTGGCGGATGTGCGCATGGACACGACATGGAACACTGGATTCAAGCGGAGACGGAGATTTTGAACCAGACCCAGCTCCATCGGGCTGCGTAGCTGCTGGAATACGCAGCACGGTCGCCCCACCCGCTTGAGAGAGGCGGGTGGGGCATTTTGTTATCCGAGAAGCCCCGCCCTATCTCCGAAAGAAGGCGGTGGAACTGGCACCCAGGTTACAGTGTGGTTTGGACTCGCGATGCGGCAATAGTTGTATGGGCATTCGCGCAGGCATAGAATGACCAGTTTCCGTCACAGACGCTGGTCGCCCGCAGGCTGAGCAGCCCAGTGTCAGAGGTGGACGAGTGAGCCCGGCCCGCATGACTCGACCTGCCCGTTTGATTACGATTACGCTCTCCTTCCTATTGATCATGGCGGGGATTAGTTACGCCGCGCAAACCGCTTCCCCCAAAAAGTCGCCTCCCGCCGCGCAAGCCACGTTGCCGGAGCATCCGGTGGCGTTGGCGGCAAACACTCCGGCGGCCGCGTGCCTGAAGTGCCACAGCGGTGTGCAGCAGGGCAAGTACGTCCATTCGGCAATGTCGATGGGATGCACTACGTGCCACAGCATTGAGACGAAGGACGGGGTAACGCACGTAACGCTGGTGTCGCAGGCTAACCAGCTTTGCGAAACGTGCCATAAGCTTTCCACCGACAAGGTGCTGCATGGGCCGTACCGCGAGGGACTGTGTGTCACATGCCATTCGCCGCACAGCAGCAATTTCCCGGCGCACCTGTGGGCGTCGGAGCAGGATACATGCCTGGGCTGCCACGCGGAGGCGCGGCTGAAGGTTGACCAGAAGACGAAAACCGTTACGACTCCCTGGGGGAAGACCCTGACACTGGAAGAAATGAAGGGCTGGCAGTACCTCAATCTGAATAGAACCCTGACGGCGAACCACCCGGTCGAGGGCCATCCGGTGACGGGGCCGAACCGGAACTCGAATCTGCCGCCGGTGAGTTGCCTGTCCTGCCACAAGGCGCATGCGTCGCCCTACAAGAACCTGCTAACGGCGGGGGCTCCCAAGGACATGAGACTGTGCGCAACCTGTGGGGTGTGTGAGCAGTGCCACGAGAGCATGTTCTAAGGCAGTGGACAGTACCTAGTGAAAAGACATCAGCTACTCGTCGGCTTCCTCGGCGCGTCGGAGTCGGCGGGACTCGGCGAGCAGGGCCATGGAGTGGGTCAGGTTCTGCAGCGTGACGATGCCGACGAGGCGTCCGGCGTCGACCACTGGGATCATGCTGAGGCCGCGGCCATGGAGCTTGCGGAAGGCTTCAGCAAGTGAGTCGGTACGCTTCGCAACCTCGAAACCGCGTATCATCTCGGGCTGAACATAGCCGTTGCCATCGCGGCGGAGGGCGTCGACGATGCGCGCCTTGTTGATGACACCGACGAGTTCCATGCCACGAACCACGGGAAAGTCGTCCTGCAGTGTATGTACGGCCTTGCTGAGGGCATCTTGCAACGTGTCGGCGGGCGAGAGAATGGAGAAGTGGGTCAGCATCACGTCTTCCATGCGAACGGTCTCGATGACCGATTGGAAGACAGCGGAACGGTCTTCAAGTTGCGCGCCGATAAACAGGAAGAAGCCGATGAGCACCAGCCATGGATCCCAGACAACGCCGGCGAGGATGAGCGCCATGGCGAAGATCTGGCCGATGGTGACGGCGCGGCGGGTAGCATGGGTGAAGTCCATGCGCTCAGCGAGCAACGCGCGCAAGATGCGGCCGCCGTCCATGGGATAGGCAGGCAGCAGGTTGAAGAGGCCGAGAAAAACGTTGCCCCAGAACAGGCTGCGCGGCAGGTTGGTGGCGTGCATCAGAGGCTGCGACCAGAGCTTGACCTGCGGCGCGAAGGCGAGGATAGCTGCTCCGGTGACAGCGGCGATCGCTAGGTTGGTCAGTGGTCCGGCGACGGCGATGCGAATGTCGCGCGCGGGGTCAGGGCGGCTGGAGCCAGGGTCCTCCATGAGTGTGACGCCGCCAATGGGCAGCAGAATGATGGAGCGCACCGTAATACCGCTGCGCTTAGCGACCACAGCGTGGGCGAGTTCATGCAGTACGACGCATCCGAAGATGATGATGACGAGCGCGAGGCCGCGACCGGGGCCGGTCACGCCCATATTCAGCGATTCGGAAAACCAGACGAAGCCGAGCAGGAACAGAAAGGTGACATGGATGCGAATGTCCACGCCGAATAACCGTCCTGCAGGGAATGACCAACCGCGCATGAAGTGCGTAAACCTCCTTCTTTATTCTATACACTCACATCGGCGAGGATTAACTTTAGCGAGGCCTTGATGGGCGGGGAGAATCGATGCGCGTGATTGCAGGAAAATACCGTAGCCGTCCGCTGAAATCGCTGCCGGGGATGGAACTGCGTCCCACCAGCGACAAGTTGCGGGAGACGCTATTTAACGTGCTGGGGGCAGCTGGCACACTAGAAGGCAGCGTGTGGCTGGACTTGTTTGCCGGGACGGGCGCAGTCGGAATCGAAGCTCTAAGCCGGGGGGCCAAGCAGGTGTCTTTTGTGGAATCGGAGCGAAAGCATGCTCGTCTGATTCGCGAGAACTTGCAGGCGCTGAGGATTGGCGAGGGATTCGAAGTATACGAGAGCGATGTGGCCTCGGCTTTGCGTGGGTTGGAGACGTCGGCCATGCATTGCGATTTCTGCTTTCTGGATCCCCCGTACCAGATGCGGGGAGCTTACGAGCGGACGCTGGAGTTCCTGGGCGAGTCGCGAATGGTGGTGCCGTCGACGATCGTGGTTGCCGAGCACGAGAAGAGGTATGACCCGGGCCAGAAGTATGGGGCGTTGGCGCGGTATCGGCAGATCGTACAGGGAGATGCCGGACTGAGCCTGTACCATGTGACGGGCGATTCGCAACTCGTGACTCGTAACTGACTGTTCGCTGTTGCCGATCGATTGAGATGGGGTCCACAGTTCGAGTTGGGCCGGCGCTACGCGTCGAGCGGGGTGCCGGAAGTCAACGCGCTACAGCAGGTTTAATTCGTAGCTCATCGGAATGACGATATTGGAGGACCCGGCGAAGCGTTGCACTCGCTCAACGGCTAGCGGTCCCTGGGGCGAAACCTTGGCCAATAGATCCGCGAATGTAGCAAATTTCTGTTCCGCAAAAAAGGATTGGTGGCGCCGGATGCCGAAGTGCTCCATCTCGGCCGCACTGCGAGCTACCTCGTCCTCTTCGGCTCCATAGTAGATCCACTCGGAGCCGGGAGAATGGTCGTAGACGACGATGTCGGGCGCGAGACTTTTCGCATGGCGGAGGGTGCTCCCGGGGTCGTGCATTTCATGCAGGCAAAACTCGAAATAAACGGTTTCGCCGGAGAGGGTCACATCAGCGAAGTCGGCAGCGATGGCCTGCATGGAATTCTGCAGGCCCTTGGCTGCGATGGCAGTCTGAAGTTCACTGATGGCTGCAACGTCTCTGTCGATGGCGATGAGCTTTTTCGTTTGAGCACTGGGATCGAGGAGTTGCCGGCCGGCAGCGCCAACAAAGAGCACGATTTTGTCCGTGAAATCGTAGAAGCCGCACAGGTTTGCGGTGAGTTGGGCGTAGTCCGTCGCCATGAGAACTATCGTATCTTCGACAATCAGGCGCTGGCCAGCCATCGCAGCCCGATCGTCGTGGTTTCAGGGATGATCGTGAAACTTTCGCGGCTCAAGCCTTCGCTCGCAAGGCAGTAAACAGAATTGCGCTTCACGGACCAGTTAATTTCCCGCGCCGAGAGACAACTGGTACAAGCCGAGCGCATGCCGGCGAGCATTAGTTGCTGGGTGGGGGCACGCGCCGTGCTGTGCCTTCCATGACCGTCGCCCATCCACCCTTGGGATCGGCAACTTCGGATTTGAAAGTGAACGAGTCGGGAGAGGTTTCGACGATGGTGTACCGGCCCGTGATAACGAGGCCGTTGAGTTTTTCTTCCGAGTTCCAGGTTCAGGTGTCGCCGTTAAGATGGCCGAGCGCTACCTGGTGCTCGCCGAGGCTGTTGTACACGTTATAGGTGTAAGTCTTGTCCTGTACGTTGTAGCACATTACGCGCTGGCTGTTGACCGTGCCCAGTTCAGACTTCATGGAGGTCTTGGTCTCGAGGAAGTAGCCGTCGGTGACCCATTCGCCATGCTCTTTCAGTGTGAAGGGCGCGGCCGGCGATTTCGGACTGATTTTTGAAGTACCAGAGGCCGTCCAGTCGCCGAGAAAGAAGCTCATGGCCTGGTGGTGAGGGGTTACTCCGGGCGCGGCACTCTGCATCGGGGCCTGCGCAAGCGCAAACGTCGAAAAAAAGAGAGTGAGGAGGGTAATGCGATACATAGGGTTATCCGTGGCTTTCTGTCTCAACCGAATTTGCATCGTAGCATGAAGCAGCGGGCTACTCCACATGACGGCGGACAACGCGCTCAGAGAGATTGCAGAGAATCTCGTACGCGATGGTGCCGGACCAGCGGGCGTGATCGACGGCGGTAATTTCCTCGTGGTCACATCGGCCGATGAGCACGACTTCGTCGCCAATCTCGACGCCGGAAATGGAACTGACATCGATGATCGTAAGGTCCATGGAAATGCGGCCGAGCATAGGAGCACGCTGCCCGCGCAGCAACACGTATCCACCGGGAGACAGGCGGCGGTAGAGCCCGTCGCCGTATCCGGCAGCGATGACGGCGATTCGAGCCGGCGCGGACGTGACGTGGGCGCCGCTGTAGCCGAGCGCCTGGCCAGCAGGTACGTCGCGCAACGAGAGCACACGGGTCTTCCATGACAAGGCAGGAATGAGTCCGAGGGACTTGTAGTCGCGGTCAAGTTCGCCACTTCGGTGCACCAGAGGGAGTTCGTAGCCATAAATGGCCATGCCGGGGCGAACAAAGTTGTACCAGCAATCGGGGCGTCCCAGGGTGGCGCTGCTGTTGGCAAGATGCCGCAATGGAGGTTGGATGCCGTGGTTGTGCAAGACCTGCAGCGATTGTTCAAACCGGAGGTGCTGCTGCTGGGCGTCAACCGCATCGAGAACTTCGGCAGAGGCGAGATGGCTGAAGACGCCTTCGAGTTTGACTTGTGGAATGGCTTTAAGGCGGGCGATGAACTCTTCGAGTGCGGCGAGAGACAAGCCGAGCCGGGCCATGCCGGTGTCGAGTTTGAGGTGCACAGCGACGGGCGAGCGCAGCCCCAGACGCGTGGCGGCGCGAGCCAGCGCCTCTACGTCCTGGAAACGATGGACCGTCGGGGTGAGATCGTAACGAAGCGCATCTTCTTCTTCGCCGGGAAAAACGCCGACCATCACGAGAATGCGACTGCGCACGCCGGCGTCGCGGAGCGCAACCCCTTCGTCGGTGGAGGTGACCCCGAACCAGCAGGCCCCCTCGCGCTCAAGAGCCAGAGTGCAGGCTTCCGAGCCGTGGCCATACGCGTCGCATTTGACCACCGCGCAGATGGTGACGGCGGGGCCGACGTGGCGCCGCAGGGTTCGGAAGTTGTGGCGCAATGCAGGCAACGAAACTTCAGCCCAATTGGGCCGGGTCAAGACGCGAGCCGATGTTAAAGGGAACGGCAAGGCAAAATGATAACAAGATTCCACACGCTTGGCGGAGGTGGCAATGTCAGCAGTTTGCGATAGAGCTACCCGCTTTGACGCATTGCGTCGATTGGCGAGTCGCAATGGCAAGGATGCTTGGCACTCGAAGTCAACACCATAAATCGGATTTTGCGCGGTTCTATCGGAGACTGAATGCGGAGTAAGTTGAACGGCCAAACGGCTCGTCGTTGCATTTCAGCCTGCAAATCGGGCCACCATGCAACTTTGGTGGCATTACCGTCAGGGTTACTGGCGAAATCAGCCTGTCACCAAACGTGGCGTGATATAACAGCACGGAAGAGCGATGGACCGCTACACTTATGTGGATTACGACACCGTGGAAGGCGCCCAGTGAAGCGTGGCGGGCACGTGGTTTGGGCTCCCACGCGTCCCAGCTTATCCATTGAACGGCGCACTGGGATGCAGTCGGTGTGCTGCTCGCGAGTTGACAGCATGATTAATGTGATCATCGCAGACCACCAGGCCATCTTCCGCGCTGGAGTAGCCAAAGTGCTGGCGGTGGAAGATGACCTCCGCATCGTCGGTCAGCCGCATTCGCGCGAACAGACGCTCAATGCGCTGGAACACCTGCGCGCCCACGTGTTACTGATTTCCGCCGGCTTCCTGCCGGTGTTCGACGAGATCCGCGAGTTGACCGCCCGCAACCAGACAAGAATCCTCGTTCTAGCCGAACACTTCGACGAGGCCGCCGCGTTTGTCGCGCTCGGGGTGCACGGCGTAGTTTACCGTTCTGTGAACGGCCCGGCCATCGTGGAGGCGGTGCGGCGGGTGGCGCGCGGCGAAGCCTACATTCATACCCCCAACGCCGCGGTCAATGAGATCAGTGAAGACGTGGTAGGTGTCCGCGTGCGCGACCGCCTGTCGGAGAAAGAACTCCGCATTATTGCAGCCGTAGTTCGCGGTTACAAGAACCGCGAGATCGCAGCACGGATGACGACTACCGAACAGGTGGTCAAGAACTGCCTGCGGTCGATCTTCGACAAGATCGGCGTGTCGGACCGACTGGAACTGGCGTTGTTCGTACTGCATCATCGCATGCTGGCGCATGCCACGGCATCTGTGAGACTGGACCCTGATCCTCCACGAGTCAAACGCCACCCACGCCCCCGACGTGCCAAACACACGCGAGCATAGTTGGGTTCGAAATCGGTGCGCGGGCGAACCGGATTAGCCTTTTGCCGACCCGGCCTTGACCAATTCATTGACGATGCTGATCAACTCCTCGGGGTTTACCGGCTTTTCGAGGTAGTAGTCGGCGAGAGGGTCGGGAGCCTGGAAGGCTTCGTTCACATATCCCGAGATCACCACCACGGGAGTGTCAGGGCGCCGACGCGCTGCGACAACCACGTCGCGCCCGCTGGCACTGCCGAGACGCCAGTCCGTCACTACCAAATCGAACGTATTGGCCTGCAGCAGCGACAGGGCCTCGGGGACTGAAGTGGCAGCAGTAGCGACGTGACCCGCCGTTTCCAGGATGATGCACTTCAACCTGGCAGCGTGTAGTTCGTCGTCTACGCAGAGGATTCTGGCCATAAACAGCAGTACCCTGGGCGCAAGAAGGCGCCATTCAATTTGCCGCCATCGATGACCATCCTGATGACGCGCAATCGTAACTTGAAGGTCATTGTTTCGGACAGCGGCGCAGATGTCAAACGGGGTAAGCTCGCGCGCGCCAAAACAGTGTAGGACGCAGAGCGACGGAGAAACTATTTGCTTGCCACAAGCAAGTAAATAGCGATAGACTGTCCCCGTGAAGAAGCCTACGAACGAGGATTCGGTACAGAAATGGTGGAACGAACTAGAGCGGCTTTCGCGCATCCTGGGGCAGATTGGACCCGACGAGGTTTGCTGCGACGGTCTGAGCCAGAGGCAGACGGCCATACTTCGGGTGTTGGTCACGAGCGAAGGCGCGCGACTCATGGACCTCGCGTCGCTTTCCGGCATCACGCCGAGCACGATGACCCGCGTGCTGGAGAAACTTGAGGCGCGTGGACTTGTTGAACGCATCCGGGGCGCGCATGAGGATGGACGTGCGGCGATGGTGCGCATCACCGCCGCCGGCCGGCGCACCCGCAAACTTCTGGATGAACTGATGCGCAGCCGGACCCAGACCATCGTGCAAGCCATTCCGAAACAGCAGCGTGCCGATGTATTACAAGCGCTGGAACTCTTGAACGCGGCCATCGAGCGGTCGGGTTGTTGTGCGCTGAATGCGCCGGTACCGACATTGACACAGATTAAGGAGAAGAAATGAAGAACGAAGCGATTACAACGGCAGTGGAAGAACATTATGCAGCGGTGGCACGAGGCGAGGCGTCGGCCTGTGGCGCGCCGGTCGAAGACGTGGCGCGCTCAATCGGCTACAGCGACGAAGAACTGGCTCTGGCAGGCGACGCAAACCTAGGCCTCGGATGCGGCAATCCGCTGGCCCTGACCGAGATCAAGCCGGGGATGACGGTACTCGACCTGGGATCGGGAGCAGGATTCGATGCCTTCCTCGCGTCGCACCGCGTGGGGCTGACGGGACACGTGATCGGCGTCGACATGACCGACGACATGCTGGCTCTGGCGCGCGAGAACGCAGCCAAGCGCCGCGCGAGCAATGTGGAATTTCGCAAGGGGCATATTGAAGAGCTGCCGGTGGCGAGCGAGACAGTGGATTACGTCATCAGCAACTGCGTCATCAACCTCTCGGCCGACAAGCAGGCGGTATTCAGCGAGATCGCGCGCGTGCTGAAGCCGGGCGGCCATTTTGCTGTGAGCGATATCGTGCTGCTGAAAGCACTCCCCGACGCGCTGGTGCGCGACATCAGCGCGTATGTTGGCTGCATCTCCGGTGCGAGCCTGCTTACGGATTACCTGAGCACGGCACTGGCGGCAGGATTGCGCGAACTGTCGATCCCGAAGATCGCTCACGGGCCTGATCTTGTGAAGGTGCTGGCGCCGGAAGGATTCGCCACGGAGAAAGGTAGTTCGTGCTGCGGATCGACGGTGTCGATCGCATCGCTGAAGAACCCAGATGCGTTAGTTCGCGCGGCAGCGGCGGCGGTGGCATCGATCAAGCTACACGGGCGGAAATAAGGAGCGAGGGGATGAAGGACTGCTACAACGTGTTGTTTCTATGCACCGGCAACTCGGCGCGGTCGATCATGGCGGAGGCGATCCTGAATTATCGCGGCAAGCCGCGCTTCAAGGCCTACAGCGCGGGTAGCCATCCATCAGGCAAGGTGCGGCCTGAGGCCCTGCAGGAGTTGGAGGCTGCACACCTGCCGACGGACAGTGCGCGCAGCAAGAGCTGGGACGAGTTCGCGCAACCGGGCGCGCCAGCGATGGACTTCGTGTTCACGGTGTGCGACAACGCCGCCAATGAAGTCTGCCCGATTTGGCCGGGACAGCCGATGACGGCGCATTGGGGGATCGCCGATCCGGCGGCGGCTACGGGCTCGCCGGACGAAGTACAGCGCGCGTTTCGCGAGGCGTTTGTGGCGCTCGACCGACGGATCGGGTTGTTTCTCAGCTTGCCGCTGCAATCGCTGGACCGGCTGGCGATCCAGAGGGAGATCGATGGCATCGGCAAACAGTAACGCAGGGCAAACGGCGCTTCCTCCGGCTGCAACGAAGACCAGCCGTCGCCTCAGCTTTCTCGACCGCTACCTGACGGCGTGGATCTTCGGCGCGATGGCGCTGGGAGTGCTGCTTGGATGGCTGGTACCGGGGGTAGTTCCCTTCCTGGACCGCTTCAGCGTGGGCACCACTTCGATCCCCATCGCGATTGGGTTGATCGTGATGATGTATCCACCGTTCACCAAAGTGCGCTACGAGGAATTGCCCGAGGTTTTCCGCAACAGGCGCATACTCGGCCTCTCGCTTGTGCAGAACTGGATCGTGGGGCCGGTACTGATGTTTGTGCTGGCCATCGTGTTTCTGCGCGGCTATCCCGAGTACATGGCGGGCCTGATCATGATCGGACTGGCGCGCTGCATCGCCATGGTGATCGTGTGGAACGAACTGGCCAAGGGCGATACCGAGTATGCCGCCGGACTGGTCGCATTCAATTCGCTGTTCCAGGTTTTTTTCTATTCGCTATACGCATGGGTGTTCATCACCGTTCTGCCGGCTAAACTCGGGCTGAGTGGCGCGGTGGTGCATGTTTCCATCGGCGAGATCGCGAAGAGCGTATTCATTTATCTCGGGATTCCATTTCTGGCGGGGTTCCTGACGCGAACGGTGCTGACGCACGCGAAAGGCCGCGAGTGGTACGAGCATCACTTCGTGCCGCGGGTCAGCCCGCTGACTCTGATCGCTCTGCTGTTCACCATCGTGGTGATGTTTTCGCTCAAGGGCGAGTACATTGTGCGGCTGCCGCTGGACGTGCTGCGCATCGCCGTGCCGCTGTTGATTTACTTCGTGGTGATGTTCCTGGTGTCGTTCTACATGGGACACAAGCTGGGCGCGGACTACTCGAAGACCACGACGCTGGCGTTTACCGCGGCCTCGAACAACTTTGAACTGGCAATTGCCGTGGCGGTGTCGGTGTTCGGCATCAACTCAGGGGCAGCGTTTGCAGCGGTGATCGGCCCACTGGTGGAAGTGCCGGTGATGATCGCGCTGGTGAACGTAGCGTTCTATTTTCAGCGACGATATTACGCGGTTGTGGCGTAGTAGCGCTCGCTTCAACTGGATAGAATCTGATCACGGTTGCGCAGGCAGCTTGAGCGCCAGCAACTTTGCGGGGTCGAGATATTCCCCGTTCCAGCGCACCGACAGGTGCAAGTGCGGACCGGTGACGCGGCCAGTGCCTCCGCTAAGGGCGATGACCTGTCCCTTCTCGACCTTGTCGCCTTCCTTCACGTCGAACTTCGACAAATGCATGTAGAGGGTCATGAAGCCGAGGCCGTGGTCGATGACCACACAGTTGCCCTCGTAGTAAAGCTCGCGAGCCAGGACGACTTCCCCGGCGTTCGACGCATGCACGGGCGTGCCCGCAGGAGCGCGGTAGTCGGTGCCGCGATGCACACTGGCCAGCTTGCCGTTGAAGGTGCGGCTTGTACCGTAGTTCTCCGACACCTCCATGGGTACCGGCGCGACGAAGTTGCCTGCCCATTCCGGCGAGGGGATCACATGGGCAAAGGCAGCGTGCTTGATTTCTTGTTCGGCCTCAATGCGTTTGAGGGTTTCGGGATCGGGGGTAACGTACTTCTGCGGAACAGTGAGGCGCGAGGTCTTGTAGTTGGCGGCGTGCACGGTGATCGGATGCACGGCGCGTACGATTCGTCCGTCGCGCATTAGGGCCTCAAGTTCGAGGTCGTAGGAACCGGGTTTGGTTTCGTAGGCGACGCCGGCGAGCGAGTACCAAGCGTTACCTAGTCCGGGTGTAAACACAAGGTCTCGGTCTAGCCACTTGGCGCTGACCTTTTCGGGTTTTCCCTTCACCTCTACCGTAAACAGGCACACCGAGCCGTTGACCAGAAGCTGGGGCTGGACGGAAATCGACGAGACAGGAGCTGGCTCGGCTGCAAAAACCGCCAGGGAGCAGGCCACCAGAAAAACGATCGAACAGGATCGGGCTACGGAAGCAGACAGATGCACGAATACGAGACTATCGCGGAGCGAAGCGATTCGCCAAAAGAGAACGTGCGGGACGGCCCTCGCGAGGGCGGTTCCGCAAGCTCACACCGACCTATTTCGCTAGCGAGTGAACGTAATTGATTAGGTTCCACAACTCGTTTGGGGTCTGGCGAATGTTCTCTTTCGGCATGTGGCCGTGACCGGTCTTCAGCGCGCAGAACATCTCACCGTCGGAGAATTCCTTCATCGCCGCGGCGCTGGTGAAGTCGGGCAGCTTTTGGCCGGTATCGACGTCGCCCTTGCCGTTCCCGGTCTCGCCGTGGCACATGGCGCAATCGTAGCCATAGTATTTCTTGCCCAGCGCGAGGGACTCGGCCGTGGGCTTCACGGGATTAACCATGTTCTTCGATTCCGCGGGGTTGGAGCAGGAGTCGGACGACGTAGTCTGGGCCAATAGCGCACCTGCGGAGAAGACGAAAGCGAGCACAACTACAAGCGTACAGAGTTTACGCATGACGGCCTCCACAAAAATGATGACCTGCCACTCGGGCATCTGCCCCAGGTAGCAGCTAGATTCTACTCCCGTGCGAAGACGGAATCTGTGAGATGTAAACATTGCGGCGGTGCGCCGGGATGCCGCCGGGGAGGCACAAAACGCACATATGTGAAAAACTCACCCTGTCACTGGCGGACAGGGTGAGTGAGTTGCGACCCTCCGATGTTGCGCGACTACCTAATGACCTTCTCGCCGATCGACTTGCCCTGAGTGAAGAGCAGTAGGTAGTCCTGGCCGCCGGCCTTGGAGTCGGTGCCTGACATGTTGAATCCGCCGAAGGGATGCGCGCCTACGATGGCGCCTGTGCACTTGCGGTTGATGTACAGGTTGCCCACGTGGAACTCGCGCTTGGCGTACTCGATCTTGTCAGGCGACGAGGTATAGGCTGCGCCAGTGAGCCCGAACTCGGTGTTGTTGGCGATCGCGATGCCCTCTTCAAAGCTGCCGCACTTGATGACCGCCAGCACAGGCCCGAAGATTTCCTCCTGAGCGATGGTCGCAGTGGGAGCCACGTCCGCGATAACAGTGGGCTGTACGAAGTAGCCGTCGCCTGCTTCTTTCGCTGGGCCGCCGCCGGTAATAACCCGGCCACCCTCAGCAATTCCCTTCTGAATGTAGCCAAGGATGGACTTCATCGACTTCTCGCTGATGACCGGCCCCATGCCGGGATTGGTGGTGGGATCGCCAACCGTGATCTTCTCCACGCGCGCCTTTAACGTCTGCAGGAATCGGTCGTAGATCCGCTCATCGACGATGACGCGGGAGCAGGCAGAGCACTTCTGCCCGCTGAACCCAAAGGCCGCCTGTGCGGTGCCTTCAACGGCAGCATCGAAGTCGGCGTCGGCGTCGACCACCATGGAATCTTTGCCGCCCATCTCGAGGATGGTGCGCTTGATCCAGAGCTGGCCAGACTGCTGCGTGGCCGCGGTCAGGTTGATGTGTAGGCCGACTTCTTTTGAGCCGGTGAACGCTATGTAGCGCGTCTTGGGATGCGCCACGATCGCGTTGCCGAAGCTGCTGCCGTGGCCCGGGCAGAAATTGACGACGCCGTCGGGCAGGCCGGCCTCTTCGAGGATCTCCATGAACTTGGCGGCGATGGTGGGTGAGTCGCCCGAGGGCTTCAGAACAACCGTGTTGCCACTCACGACTGACGCTAGCGTCATGCCGCCCATGATCGCCGCGGGAAAGTTCCAAGGCGAGATCACCGCGCCCACGCCAAGGGAAACGTAGCGGAACTGGTCGTGTTCGCCGGGCAACTGCACGACGGTCTTGGCCTGGCCAAGGCGCAACGCCTCGACTGCGTACATGTGGCAGAAGTCGATGAGCTCGGCAACATCGCCGTCGGCTTCCGCGAAATTCTTACCGACCTCGAACACCAGCCAAGCCTCTAACTCAAATTTGCGCTGCTGCAGGATCTGGCCGACACGGAACAGGAATTGGGTGCGCTCTTCCAGCGTGGTGCGGCTCCACGTCTCATAGGCTTTGAGCGCTGCCTGCATGGCAGGTTCGACTTCCGCCGGTCCTGCCTGGTGATGCAGGCCGACGACCTCGGACGGCTTCGCCGGGTTAAGTGAGGGCGCAATGTCGCCGGTCTTCACGCGACGCCCGCCAATCACCAAGTCGTACTCGCGGCCCAGCTCGCCGCGCACCTTGTCGATGGCAGCCTGCATGCGGCGCTGGTTTTCCGGGTCAGTCCAGTCGATCATAGGCTCGTTCACGAACTTCTCGAGCGGGGTTACCACGACGCGATTCTCTGCGCGATTGGTCTCGCGGGCAGGATGGGTCAAGGTTGTCATAAGTATGTCCTTTCAGGTGGTCAGGATAAGTGCCAGGGAACGTGCGTACCTAAATTTGATGTCCTACGCCGGGCGAAGACTCACCGCGGCACGCGGGCACCAAGCATTTTCCGGCAAACCGAGTATTTTACACCGGCGGGTGAGCGGTTCGTTCGATTGGCCGGGCCTCAGATATATCGGCGGCAGCAGTCGATTTTCACGTGTTTCCAACGTTAACGTGATACAAATTCGCAGTTGGCGCGTCAACGCCATATCCCCCAATAAAGACATTGGGGACGAGGAGAATCACGATGGCAAATGCTTTTGTGCACCTTGAGCTGAGTACACAAGACTTGGGCAAAGCAAAGGAGTTCTACAGCAAGCTGTTCGACTGGAAGCTGGAAGACATGCCCGGTCCAATGCCGTACACCATGATAAAGCCGGGCGAGGGGCCGGGCGGCGGCATGATGCAGCATCCCATACCCGGGGCGCCGTCAATGTGGATGGCCTACGTTGGCGTCGACAACATCAAGGCCGCAACGGAAAAAGCGAAGTCTCTGGGCGCAACCGCGCTCCAGGAAAATCACGAGGTGCCCAACTTCGGCTGGTTCAGCATCCTTACGGACCCGACGGGTGCAGTGTTTGCGCTGTGGCAAGCGAAGATGTGACTTTTCGCTATCCGAGCGCGGCATCGTCCGTCTAATGCTGTGCGGGAAGCGAGGCAATGACGGGGCGTGGTGGGTGTTCCTCCTCAAGGAAGCCACGCCCCCGAAACATCGCCAACTGCACTCTCCTTTCGCAGGGAACTGGGACGGGCTCCCCTACGTACACTGTCGTGGAGGAGCCCGTGCGCAAACTCATCCTGGTTCTAACTTTCTGTCTCCCGTTGCTGGCGCTTTCGGCGATCGCCGAAGAGTGGTCAAAGTCGTTTACCGTGGGGGCCACTCCGGCTCTGCGCGTAGACACCAACGATGCCGCCATTGAGATCACGCGCGGCAGCGGCAGCGCCATTGCGACCCGGGTAACAACCAACGGATACCCCATCGGTTCGAACGGAGTGCGCGTCACCGAGCACCAGGATGGCGACAAGGTCGAGCTGAACGTGCACATTCCTAACCAGGCGGGATTCCACCTGAACTGGCATGACCAGCGAGTACGGGTCGAGGTCCAGGTACCTGCCGAGACGGCGCTCGATCTGCATTCCAGCGACGGCCACATCAGCGTTGACGGAACCACCGGCGGCGCGCGCATCGATACCAGCGATGGCGCCATCGAGGTGCACAACTTCAGCGGCAGCCTCCGCGCCCGCACCAGCGACGGCCACATCACGGCCGATGGCGTCTTCCATGAGGTGTACCTGCACAGCGGCGACGGCCACATCAACTTCACCGCGCAGCCAGGCTCGAAGATGGACCGCGGCTGGCTTATCCACACCGGCGATGGCCGGGTCGAGGCAAGGCTGCCGAGCGACTTTTCCGCCGAACTCTACGCTCATACTGGCGATGGTCGCATTACCATGGACTTTCCCGTCACCGTCAGCGGCTCGCTGGATCGCGGACGCATGCGCGGCAAGCTCAACGGCGGTGGCGAACTGCTGGAGATTTCGACGGGCGACGGCAGCATCCACGTGGGCAAGCTGTAATCGCGAGTTTCAGCCCGCTGGTGTAACGCAACGCGGAGGCGGGAGTAAACTGTACTCGTCATGACCCTGTTCGAGGCCCAACCTTACGATCCTGTGCAGGCGCGCAAGCGGCGCATCCGGATTATCTCGATTTCCGCCATCGTCCTCCTGTGCCTCATTCTGGCGTGGAATTTCCGTCACTATCCCCAGGAGCACATTGTCGATACGTTCTTCGCGGCCTTGCAGCACCAGGACTACGAGCAGGCCTTCAGCATCTGGAACCACGACCCCGAGTGGAAGCAGCATCCCGAGAAATACGCGAACTACCCCTTCTCCGACTTCATGAAAGACTGGGGACCGGGCGGTGAGTGGGGGCCCATCAAGAGCTACCACGTGGACGGCTCTGCTGTACCCAAGGGCGGTAATGGAACGACGTTCGACGTGACACCCAGCGGAATTGTCGTGGTGGTAACGGTCAACGAGCGCGTCGCCAAGAAAGCCCACATCTGGGTGGAGAAGTCCGACAAGACGCTGGGCTTCTCGCCGTACTGAACGGCACAATTGCCTTCTGCTTTCCTGGCGGGCCGACAACCGACTCGAGTACGTGCAGTCCTCCGCATGCGTGTTACGATACCCGAGTCGAGCCATGAGATTACGATTCGATGAGGTTAAAGCTACGCAAGCAGCTACGTTCTGGCGCGAGCGGCGGCGTATGAAACCTGAAGCACATCAAGCTGTTGATTTGGCGGATCGTGAGGCCTTGTTGCGGTGGGGTACCACGATCACGACCGACCGTCACGTTTCCATGGATCACGGCCCCATAGTCAGCAAGATTTACAGCTTGATCACGGAAGATAAGCCGAAGCCTAGTTGGTCAGAATACATCTCTGCTCCACTGGGCGATTATGAAGTCGAACTGCGCAAGCCCGCGTTTCAGACCGCCAGTCCGGAGCCGAAGAGAAGTTGATGGACGAAATACACGAGAAGTTCGGACATCAAAATCGATGGGCCATCGTCGATTATCTTCATACCCTTCCTGAGTGGAAAGACCCGCAAGGATCGTCGCTCCCGATTTCGATTCGAGATATCCTGAAGGCCGGAGGCGAAGATGAAGAAGATTGGGCAGTATCGAGTACTGCACGCCATCGCCACCGCAGAAGACAGCTTCGCTCGCGTCAATGCTTGAGTGTGGCGACACTGTTCTCGCCGGCGACACTGACAACGAAGATTTCCACCTCTGGATCGTCATCACTCCACCCATTGAGGGCGAGGTCGTTACCGTCTGCGTGACCACGAAAAGAAAACGATCGGAAACCTTGGTTGTACTGCGCGCAGGCGACCATCCTTTCGTTGTTCACGATTCAGTGGTTGCCTACAACTATTCCACAATCAGGCTGGTGGATGACATCGAGGCGGCCCTCTTGACTGGCGCAGCAAAGAAGCGCGAACCCATAGCCAGCGCGATTCTCCAGCGAGTGCAAGTAGGACTGCTCGACTCGGACCGCACTCCTAACGGCGTACTCCGGTATTACAAGGACGTCATGGGAATCACAGGAACATAGCCCCTTCGGTGCCAGTGGGCCTCTATACCCGCGTTACCGCGGAGGAGCACGACACGAACCAGGTAACCGACAGGGGCTAGCATACAACATGACGAACTGTGCTTCACTGACCGCAGTTTCCGAACATCGTTAGGCGAGGTGCCGCGCGACAAGCTGAAACGGATGCTGGAATCTGGCGAAGAGATAAGCGTAATAGGCAGCGTATGTGGCCATGTGTGGAAACTTTCCCAAGAAGAATTGGAAAGCCTGAAGAAGGCGATTGCAGCGGGCACTATCTAACGTCAGGCGGGGCCAAAGACATGAAGGACCAACACAACAATCAGGTCGAATCAATCCGCGCTAGGGCTGCTGCGGAGAGAGCAACGGTTTCAAAGCTGGAGCGCACCGTTAGTGATTCGTACATCAAGAAAAACATGCCAGGCGTGCGACGTCGTGGACCATTTGTCGCTACGGTATGCGAGCAAGACTGCGTCTGCTTCAGCGAAAACGGCGTGTCTAACGGCAATGGGGACGGCAGCGCCATCTACATCGGGATCTCTGACCCGTCCGGCGTGTTTCAGCTGTCTTTCAGCGTGGTGGATGGACAGGGAGACAACAACGACGCCATCGGCACGGTTTACTTTGGCTACGGACTGGGGAATCCCGTCCCCGAGCCAGGCTGCCTGCTGTTGCTGGGTTCAGGATTGCTGGGCGCTCTCGGCTATCGACGCAGACGCCTGGAGCGTTAGGCCTATTTCTACTCCGCGCGCGGCGATGCCGCGCTGAAGTGGTTCAGCGTCTTCTGCAGCGACTCTTCGTCGTGCACGTTCGAGCAAACGCGGGATTTATCGATCTGCTTCATCAGGCCGCACAGCACTTTGCCAGGACCAACTTCGACAAAGTTCTCCACGCCCAGCGCGATCAGCCCTTGCATCGATTTTACCCACTGCACCGCACCCGTCACTTGACGAATTAAAGCGTCGCGGCTCTGGTCACCGGTCGTCACCAGCGCTGCATCCACGTTGCACATGATAGGAACCTCCGGGTTATGGAAGCTGAGCGCGTGGAGGTCGGCAGCCAGACGGTCTTGCGCCGGCTGCATGAGGGCGCAATGGAAGG
Source organism: uncultured Acidobacteriaceae bacterium (assembly GCA_963751155.1). Lineage (GTDB taxonomy): Bacteria > Acidobacteriota > Terriglobia > Terriglobales > Acidobacteriaceae > DASRAA01. The sequence continues at coordinate 90,711 of CAVVTL010000003.1, forward strand.
GGGCGCTGACCGGCAGGATCAAGGCGCGCTTCGCGCCGCGCTCCTTGGCCAGTGCGGCTGCGCGCTCGATCGCAGCCTTGCTGCCGGAAATTACGATCTGGTCGGGCGAATTGAGGTTCGCTGCCTGACTGACTTCTCCCTGCGCGGATTCAGCACAAACCTTCTCGACTTCTTCGGCAGGCAGAGCAATCACTGCGGCCATGGCGCCCACGCCGACCGGCACGGCGCCCTGCATATACTTTCCGCGGTTGCGAACGGTGCGGACGGCATCGGCAAACGAAAGCGTTCCAGCGGCCACGTTGGCGGAATATTCGCCGAGGCTGTGTCCCACAACGTAGGAGGGCGTGATCCCCAGCGACTGCAGCACACGCCACGCCGCAACTGATGCGGTCAGGATGGCGGGCTGCGTAATCTCGGTCAGCCTTAGCTGATCTTCAGGCCCCTCGAAGCAAAGCTGCGACAATTTGTACCCGAGCGCCTCGTCGGCTTCATCGAAGGTTTCTTGCGCAACGGGATACATGGCGGCCAGCTCGCGGCCCATACCCACTTGCTGCGAACCTTGTCCGGGAAACATGAAAACAATCGGGGATTTCTGGTGGCTCATGCTATCAACCTGGGAAACGGAGTAAATAACGACCTGAGGAAGCCCGTCGCAAAGCGGCCGCGCGGCTAGTCGAGCCCTTCGCCGCGGCGGCTGGCGTCAGTCGCTACAGCGATCCTGCCATTGCTTCGGTCCAGATGCCGGCTGGATTCGCCGATCTGCTGCTCGATCGTGTGGTTCATTTTGCTGTTGGCAAACTCGGCGGCCACGCGAATGGCGTTCTTGATGGCGTTGCCGTTCGACGAGCCATGGCTGATGATGCATACGCCCTTGATGCCCAGCAGCGGCGCACCGCCGTACTCGGAGTAGTCGAGTCGCTTCTTGAAATCCACGAACGCCTGGCGAGAAAGCATGAAACCAACCTGCCGGGTGATGGTCGCCTGCAGCGACTGCCGCAGCAGAAACCGCACGGTCTCGGCCATGCCTTCAGATATCTTAAGTGCCACGTTGCCGACGAATCCGTCGCACACTAACACGTCAGCCTTGCCGTTGAACAGGTCGCGGCCTTCCACGTTGCCCACGAAATTCAGCGGCAGTTCCTTGATGAGCTTGAAGGCTTCCCTCGTCAGTTCGTTGCCCTTGGACTCTTCTTCCCCAACGGAGAGGACGCCCACGCGCGGGCTCTCGGCGGTTTCAGAACTGGCCGGCAAAGATCGTGCGGAAGTACACGTCGCCCATGATGGCGAACTGCTGCAGATTTTCCGGCTTGGAATCGACGTTGGCGCCGACGTCGATCAGGATGGTCGCCGTGCCCTGCGCCGTGGGAAACACCGCCGCCAGCGCCGGACGGTCCACGCCAGGCAGCGCGCCCAGCACCATCTTCGCAGTGGCCATGCATGCGCCAGTGTTGCCGGCACTGACGAAACCCGCGGCCCGGCCCTCGCGTACGAGGCGCAAGCCAACCCGCATGGACGAATCGCGCTTGGCGCGCACGGCCTTGGCGGCCTTTTCCTGCATGCCAATCACTTCGCTGGCGTGAACGATTTCGATCGGAAGTCGCTGCCAGAGCGGATGAAGCCTTAGCTCCTTCCGAATGACATCTTCCTGGCCGACCAGCAACACCTCCACGTCATAGTGACGGGCGGCGAGGATCGCACCATCGACTTCGGGTTTGGGCGCGCGATCAGCGCCCATCGCGTCAACGGCAATCGTGGTCGGCATGCTTGGGTATCGTTACGAGATTGTACGCCGGGGGGTGGCCCACCGGAGGCTTAGCTGGCCGCTTCCTTCTGTTCGATGACTTCGCGTCCCTTGTAATATCCGCACTTGGGGCAGGCGCGATGCGGCAGCTTGCGCTCGTGACAATTGGGGCAGTCCGACAGGGACTGGGCGGTCAAATGATCGTGCGAGCGGCGTTTCGACGTTCTGGCCTGCGAGTGCCGCCGTTTTGGATTAGGCATGAAAAACCTCTCATCGGATCGCGCCTTCGGGCGGCGATCACTGTTCTAGCTTTGCAGCTTGTTCTTTAACTCGCTCAGCGCTGCCCAGCGCGGATCGCTGGGCTGCGGGCAGTTGCACTTCGCGGTGTTCAGGTTGGTCCCGCACTGCGGACACAGACCCTTGCAATCCTCGCGACAAACCAGTTTCACGGGCGCCGCCAGCAGAACCTGCTCGCGCAAAACGTCTTCCAGAAGAAGACCGTCACCCTCATAATAGCCGATCTCGGTGTCGGCCTCGGAGATGGCAACCTCCTCCGCGCGCTTATCCACACCCAGGGGCCGGTACAGCAAATCAAACGCCCGGTTGACCGTATACTCCACCGGTTCCAGGCAGCGGGCACACCCGACTTCCATCGTCACATCCAGCTTGGCAACCACACGGATGTCGTCGATGTTTTCTTTGTGACCGCGATGCTCTACGATCACTTCCGCCCGCCCCTCGGCGTGCAGCGGGCCCAGTTGGCGAAAGTCCAAGCCGAACTCAATCGTTCCGGGCTGGAAGTCTTGCTTGAACTCCAGCTTGCGGAGATGTAAATCCGCGACCCGAATCAGCATGGCGGTACCTGCCTAACTTCCTAGCTTGCAATCACTTCCCAGCAGCCCACCTGCTCCGGCTGGAGCCGGGTCTGGCAGGCCAAGCTCCTCTCGGATCACTCTGGCAGGTACAGACAGGCGGGAGTCACGCTAGGGCAAAATACAAGCATAAAGTGTTGGAAATGCAGTGTCAAGATGCGACTTGGAACTGCCGGCGCCCTCCCTCACACTAAACTCAACCGCGACAAAAGCATTCCGCCGGAATGGATGAATGTATATTGTCTGACGGACATGACTTTGGGGGATTGACGATGACTCGACTGGGCAAAGGACTCTCCATCGGATTGCTTGCGCTGCTGGTGTTAGTCGCCTGCGGCATCACGTTTACCATCGGCTGGCGTCCGTTCATCGGCCCAAAGGCCCGCCCGCTCACGGATCGCAAGTTCGAGTCCACGCCGCAGCGTCTCGAACGCGGCAAGTACATTGCGACCGCGCTTTCGGGATGCGTATATTGCCACTCACCACACGACTGGAAAGCTCCCGACACACCGATCACCGCCGGCATGGTCGGATCTGGCGACGTTCAGCCGTACGCCGACCTGCCCGGCAGAATCGTCGCGCCGAACCTCACTCCCGACAAGGAGACCGGCGCCGGCTACTTGGACCGACGATATGTTGGCGCGCGCCATCCGCGAAGGCATCGGACACGATGGCCGCGCGCTCTTCCCGGAAATGCCCTACACCCATTTCCGGGAGATGTCGGACGAGGACCTGGCTTCGGTGGTCGTCTACCTGCGATCGCTGCCGCCCGTGCACCACGAGCTACCGGCCACCGAAATCATCTTCCCGGTGAAGTACCTGATCCGCAGCGTTCCCGAGCCGGTTAGTTCTCCGGTGCCCGATGTCACGGCAGACGCAGGCCCCGTGAAGTATGGAGATCATCTCGTAAGCATGGCGGGATGCGGCGACTGCCACACTCCAGCGATTCAAGGCCAGACCGAGGCGGGCATGGATTTTGCCGGCGGACAGCCCTTCCCCGGCCCTTGGCCGATGGTGGCCAGCGCCAACATCACGCCGGACAGCTACCGGAATATGCCGGTTACACCGACGACTCTTTCGTGCAGGTCATTCGAACCGGAGCGGTCAACGGCCAAGCTCTGAGCGCCATCATGCCGACGATGATCTACAAGAATCTCAGCGACAGCGACCTGAAGGCGATGTTCGCCTACTTGCGGACGGTGAAGCCTATCCAGCACCACGTGGACAACTCGCAGCCGCCGACCAACTGCAAGCTATGCCGGCAGCGCCACGGCGGAGGAGACCAGAACTAGCACCCCTCGTCGAGGGTCGAAAGCCGCCGTCTAGTTGGGCTCTGAATTCATGGGAGGCGCGGGAACCGGCATCATCCCCGCGGGAGGCTTGAGCAGCCCGAGGTTCGTCAGATACGCGACCGTCCGCTGGGCCGCCGCGTCAAACACCAGTTGGCAGTTGACGAACTGGCTGTTCTCCCACATCACGTCGCCGCCACCGTACACGATCTTGCACTCGGTGAAGATGCAGTTCAGGTAGCGCTTGCCGTCCATATAAACGGTAATGCCCTTGGGTTGCCAGTTCTCAACGATTTGCATGAAGACGTCTCCTGGGCGGCCGCCGTTCGGCGCGTTGAGCGAGTTCGGAGCAGCACTGCTTCGATTCTAGCGCCCCACCGCCGATCCCGCCCTGGAGTGAAGTTGCGCCACGATAGTATCCTTAGGCGGCAATATCGGTGATAGAACTTCAAGGATGCAGAGCTTGCCCTCTGCGTGTACGATTTGCGTGAGCCGTAGGCTTGCATCACCCGATCCACGAGGCCTCGTTATGCCAATTTTCAAGCAAGCTCTCTCTGTCTTCCTGAGCATGAGTGTGATGATCAGCGTCCTGGGACTCGACGGCTGCAGCAAAAAGCCGGAAGACCGCGCAGACTGCCGCAACCCAGCAAGCGTCCCAGGAACAGGCGCCGGCCACGACCTACGCGGCACCTACGCCTGACCAGCTCTATCAGCTGGTTGCTCCCATCGCGCTCTTCCCCGACAATCTGGTCGCGATGGTGCTGGCCGCTTCCACCTATCCCGACCAGGTCAGCGCTGCCTACCAATGGCTGCAACAGAACGCCAGCCTCAAAGGCCAGCAGCTCGCCGAGGCCGCCAATCAACAGCCTTGGGACGCGAGCGTGAAAGGTCTCACGGCATTTTCTGATGTATTGAGCCAGATGGCGACCAACCTCTCATGGACCTCCGCACTGGGCGACGCGTACTTCAACATTCCCCAGAGCGTGATGAACGCGGTTCAGGTCATGCGCCAGCGTGCTTACGCGGCAGGGAATCTCAAGAGCAACCAGCAACAGAATGTCACCGTGCAGAACCAGGCTCCCGGCGCTGCGCCGCCTCCAGCGGCCGCAGAGGGAGAAGAGCCGCAGACGACGGTCGTCCAAGCTCCGCCTCAGACCATCATCATCCAGCCAGCGCAGCCCGAAATTGTGTATGTGCCCACGTACAACCCGACAGTCGTTTACGGCGCGCCCGTGCCCGTCTATCCCGGATACTCAACCGGTGCCATGGTGGCCACCAGCCTATTGTCCTTTGGAGTCGGCATCGCAGTCGGCGCTGCCATCAGCGGCGGTGGATGCTGTGGATGGGGCTACAACTCGTGGGGATGCGGCTGGCACAACAACACCGTGGTTTACAACCACAACACGTACATCTCCACGTCCAACACGTTCGTGAATCGCAACAATTACTACGGCCGGAACGTGAACAACGTGAACGTGAATAACGTGAACCGGAACAACATCAATACGAACAATATCAACCGCAACAACGTGAACGCGAACAACGTCAATCGAAACAACCTCAACGCCGACAACCGCGCCAACAATTTCAATGGCTCAACCCCGCATTTCAATCAGAACCTAGATCAGGCCAAGTATCGAAACCCAGGCGCACAAGCAGCTGTGGGACAGGAACGAACAGGTCAGGGTAATCTCGGGCAGCAGCGCGCTAGCGGGAATCAGCCCAACTTCAACCAGCAGAACCGTGCCGGAACCAATCAGGCCCAGGCGCGTGGTGGCAATTTCAACCAGAACCAACGACAGGCGGAACGCGGCTATGGACAACAGCCGGCTCCGAATTCGGGCAAGAGCGCCTTCAGCAACTACGGCTCGGGCGGCAATACCCGCACCAATAGCGCCCGCGGACAACAGAGTCTCGAAGGCAACCGCGGCGGCGGTGGCGGCATGCAGAATCGCGGCGGAGGGGGTGACGAGCGTCGCGACGCAGGTGGCGGCGGGCGTCGACGGTAACTCGCGCCCGTCCAAGCCCCATCGTTGTTGAATTCCGACCAAAGGCAGGAGCAGACGGTTTATGAAATCTACGTCGCAGTCTTACAAGCTGGTTGATTTTCGCCACATTTCTTTTATTTCGCTGATCGCTGCCGCATTCGCGCTGTCGCTCGCGCTGTTGGTTCCGAGTTCGTGCGCCCAGCAGGGCAACGAAAAGACCTTCGGCTCTCCCGGCGACGCGGTGCTGGCTATGTACAACGCGGTGAAGTCCGGTGACCAGCCGGCCCTGAACGCCATCCTCGGCTCGAACGCTGGCCAGGTCCTGCATACCGGCGATGAAGTTGCCGACAAGAAAATGGCGACTGACTTCGTTCGGCGATACGACCAGATGCATCGGGTTGTTGTCGAGCCCGACCAGACGGCCACTCTGTACGTGGGCGCGGAGAATTGGCCGATGCCGATCCCCATCGTCAAGAACAGCAGCGGCGCATGGTACTTCAACACCGAAGCCGGAATGAAAGAGGTTCTTTTCCGGCGGGTTGGCACCAACGAAAATGACGCCATCGATGTGCTACACACCCTGGCTGCCGCTCAACTCGAGTATGGGTCTGTCGTGCAGGATGGCGACAAGGCTAAACACTACGCCAGCAAGTTCGTCAGCGATGAAGGCAAGCACAACGGACTGTACTGGAAGACCAGCGAAAACGAGCCTCCGAGCCCGATCGGGCCGCTGCTCGTAGATGCCGCTGGCCAGGGCTACGACATCCAACAGGGCAAGCAGACGCCGTTTCATGGCTACTACTACCGCATGCTCACAGCACAAGGAGCCGCGGCCAAGGGCGGCGCGCACAGCTATCTGGTGAATGGCGAGTTGGTTCGGGGCTTCGCCTTCGTGGCCTATCCCGCCGAGTATCGCAACTCCGGCGTAATGACCTTTGTGGTCAACCAGGACGGCGTGGTGTACGAAAAGGACCTCGGCCAGGACACGGAAAAAATCGCTGCCGGCATGTCTGATTACAATCCCGACAAAACGTGGGCGAAGGTGGACTGATCTGCAGCTTGGCAGCGGCGGCATGGCTGCACGGCAAAACAAAACCGGCCGCGCAGGCCGGTTTTGAGACTCGATGCGGCACTCGCCTACTTCTGCGGCGCCTGTGTCGGAATCTGCTGCTGCATCGAAGTCGGCGGACGCAACGTCTGCAGCTTCTGCGCCGCCATCTGTCCAATGGGGCTCGTCGGATAATCCTTCTGCATCTGCTCGTAGATCTTCATGGCTTCCAACGGCTGGTGATTGGTCTCGTAGAGGTTGGCCAGTTCGAACTCCGAGGTCGTCTTTCCCACGGTGGTGGTCGGCTTTTCCATCAGCGCCTTGTACAGGTCAATGGCCTGCTGCGTCTTGCCAGTGTCCTGGTAGATGGATGCCAACGCCAGCTTCGCCAGGCTGGCGGTCTCCTTGTCCCAACTGCCGGCGACTTCCTGCAACTGCTTCTCCGCGCCCGCGTCGTTGCCCATGTCATGCAGGGTGATGCCCGCGAAGTAGCGTGCGATACGGCCGTTGCGGGTGAAGGAATACTTCTCGGCAATGCGCGCGAAGTCAGCATTGGCCGCCTTGGCACGCTCCTCTCCCGAAGCGTAGCTGAGCTGCACCGGGCTGGCCGGCTCACCCGCTGGACGGATGGGTGCGTTGTACTTCAGCACAGCGGCGGACAGCTCCTGGCTGGCCTGCTGGTTGCGGTAGTTCACGTAGGCGTAGGCGCCGATTCCCACAGCCAGCACAATCGCCACCACGATGGCTGCGGCCGTCAGCGGCTTTTCATGCTCCCTTGCCCAGGAGATTGTATCGACTGTGGTTTCAGCGAACGAGTTTTGTTTCAGTTGACGTCGAGTAGCACTGCGCACGATTGTTCCTTAATTGGTCTGCCACAAGGCGGGAAAGTCTAAGTTTAACAAGGAGATGAGCAGGGGTCAAACGCTCAGCCGGCCCGGCTACCTGACAGGATGATGGCCGCCACGAAACGCAACTACGGGGGTTGCGTCAGGTTTATACTAGCAGCGGCTTGAGGACTGTTGCCCTCAACCCAATCCGCATCGGAGGTGGAAGATGAACCGGTCCATCCTACTGAAAGTTGTCGGCCTGTCTGTATTGCTCATCGTGTTCGGATGGGCGCCGAATCCCGCTCTCGCACAGCGAGGCGGTGGCCACGGCGGTGGCGGCGGCGGATTTCACGGTGGAGGCGGCGCCGGATTCCACGGTGGCGGCGGTGGTGCCTACCACGGCGGCGGCGGTTACGGTGGCGGGTATCACGGTGTCTCGGCGGGCCGCTCCTACGGCTACGGGGGCTACCATGGCGGCGGTTATGGCGGTGGATATCACGGCGGTAATGGCGGTGGATATCACGGCGGTTATGGCGGCGGATACCACGGTGGCTACTACGGCGGGTACCGCGGCGGCTACTGGGGCTATCCCGGATACGGCTGGGGCGGCGGATACGGCGGGCGACGGATGGGGCTGGGGCGGCGGATGGGGCTTTGGCGTCAGCTTCGGGTGGGGAGGATATTGGCCTTCCTATTCTTACGCTTACGCTCCAGGTTGGGCGGCACCCTATCCTTACTACCCGTACCCCTATTACTACAACGCGGCTCCCGCCGGCTATGTGACGTCGGATCCTCCAACTGCGAACGACCCGAACTCCAACGTTCAGGACAACCTTCCACCCGCGCCAGTCAGTGCCCCTGTGCCGCGTGGCGTTCCGTATGCGAACCCGCCAACTGCGAGATACTCGCCTTACGCGCCATCGCGACAACCGGTTCCGGCAACTCAAGCCACCGTCAACTATCGGCAGGTGAGCTACACAACTGAGTCTCTTCCGCAGTTACCACCCGAAGCCCAGAACGCCGTTCGGGCCTTGCGCGCCATGCCTCCGTATGCTCGCGCGCAACAACTGAGCCGCTACGGCAACCTGTCGCCACAGGAGGTCGAGTTGGTACGGCGCGCAGTGGGAATGCCGCCGATATAAGGTCGGGAGCAGCAGAAGCTTGTCCTAACGACCTACAATTGCGCCATGCCCAAGCTCCGCCCATCGCGGCCGAAGCTGAACCCGATTGACCAACTCCTCCCCGGCCAGCCGCGGAAGCGAATTCCCTACGAGTTCGTCCTCGACGCCCTGGCTGAACTCTCCCCGTGGACGCGTCCCATGTTTGGCTGTACCGCTGTGTATGTCGAAGACAAGATTGTCCTTGTCCTGCGCGGCAAACCCGGCCCATCGCCCGATAACGGAGTCTGGCTGGCGACCACCGTTGACCACCACGACTCTCTGCGCGGCGAGTTTCCTACCATGCGCTCCATCGAGGTGCTGGGGAAGAAGGTGACTGGTTGGCAGGTACTTCCTGCCGACGCCCCGGACTTCGAGGCAGCAGCCATGCACGCTTGCGAGTTGGTTCTCGCCGGCGATCCCCGCATCGGCAAAGTTCCCAAGTCGCGGCGGACGCCCTCCCTCACGCCAAATAAGCGAACGAAAAGACCTCCGCGATAGGCGTCTTGGCGACAGCGGGCCACCGCCATGGGTTACCATGAATCGTTTGCGAGAAGGGTAATTCCGATGAAGCATGCCGCACATATGCTGTTGTTGGGGATGGCGCTGATGAGCAACCTAAATGCCCAGAATCCGGCACCCGGCGCACCGACGCCCCAGGCTGCGGCCACCGCCGAATTCAACGGAATGGTGGACCAGTATTTCGACGGGTACTTCCGCTTTCATCCCACCGAGGCGACCTATGCCGGTTTCCATCAATACGACGCTCAACTGGAGAACTTCTCGCAGAAGTCGCGCGACGCCGAACTTTCGTTTCTGCTGGAAGCCAAGCAGGGGGCCGGCTACGCGCACACCGAGTTTCTGAACGAAGAGCAGCGCATCGACCTCAAGCTGATTTCCGACTCCATCAATGCGCGGATCCTGGAGCTCCAGGAAATCCGCATGTGGCAGAAGAACCCCGACATCTACTCCAGCAGCGGAACCTCCAGCATCTACTTGCTTATGAGCCGCAACTTTGCGCCTGCGGCCGAGCGACTGAAATCAGTCATCGCGCGCGAGCAGCAGATACCCGGCAACTTGGCCGATGCGAGGTTGAACCTCACGAATCCGCCGCACGTCTACACCGAGGTCGCCCTCGAACAGGTACCGGGCATCATCGCCTTCTTCCAGGCCGACGTCCCCGAGGCGTTCAAGAGCGTCACCGACGCGCAACTGCTGGCGCAATTCAAGGCGTCGAATGACAAGGTCATCGCCGAACTGCAGCGCTACCAGACCTTTCTGAAGAACGACCTGTTGCCCGTCTCCAAGGGCGACTACCGCCTCGGCCCGGAGCTTTACCGTAAGAAGCTCCTGTATGACGACATGGTCGAGATTCCGCTCGACCGGCTGCTGCAAATCGGCTATGACGATCTGCACAAGAACCAGGCGGAGCTGAAACGCGTCGCGGCGCTGATCGATCCCACGAAGACGCCGGAACAGGTGTTGGCGACGTTGGAGCAGGACCATCCCAAGCCCGACCAGCTGTTGCAGAGCTTTCGCGATACCTTCAACAGCCTGATCGCGTTTATTCAGGAGAAGAAGATCATCACGATCCCGTCTGATATCCGGCCGATTGTGCAGGAGACGCCGCCGTTCGCGCGAGCCTTATCGTCGGCATCAATGGAAACTCCCGGCCCATTCGAGACAAAAGCGGCAGAGGCGTTCTTCAACGTGACGCTGCCGGAACCAACGTGGTCGGCGGAGAAAACAAGATCGTGGATGGAAGGCTTCAACCGCGGCACCATTATCAGCACCGCCGTCCACGAAGCCTACCCCGGCCACTACGAGCAGTTCCTGTGGGTGCCGAAGTATCCGTCGAAGACGCGCAAGCTCCTCGGCTGCGGCACCTACATTGAGGGCTGGGCCCACTACACCGAGCAGATGATGCTCGACGAGGGCTACGGCGGCGGCGATCCCAAGCTGCGCATCGGCCAGTTGCAGGACGCGCTTCTCCGCGATGCGCGCTACATCGCGGGCATCGAGATGCACACCGGCAAGATGACGCTGGCCCAAGCCACCGACTTCTTCGTGAAGCAGGGACACCAGACCCCAGCCGTTGCCGAGCGTGAGGCGCAGCGCGGCACCTCCGACCCGACGTACCTCGTCTATACGCTGGGCAAGTTGCAGATCATGAAGCTCCGCGCCGACTACAAACAAAAAATGGGAGCCAGCTTTAGCCTTCAGCAGTTCCACGACGAGTTCATGAAGCAGGGTATGGCGCCGATTCCCATCGTGCGGCGGATTATGCTGGGGAATAACAGCCCAGCGCTGTAAAGCATAGGTTCGAGGGCACTCATGGCACAAAAAGTTCGCAAAGCAGTTTTTCCCGCGGCTGGACTCGGCACACGCTTCCTCCCTGCCACCAAAGCACAGCCCAAGGAGATGCTTCCGCTCATCGACAAGCCCATCATCCAGTACGGCGTCGAGGAGGCCATGCAGTCCGGCTGCGACCAGATCATCATGGTGACCGGCCGCGGCAAGAGCGCTATTGAAGACCACTTCGACGCCAGTTACGAACTGGAAAAGACGCTGGAGGAGCGCGGGAAGTTCGATCTGCTGAAAATTGTTCGGGACATCTCCGACATGATCCATCTCGCCTATGTTCGCCAGAAAGAGGCGCTGGGCCTCGGCCATGCCGTCCTGATGGCAAAGGAACTGGTTGGCGACGAACCCTTCGCCGTCATCCTGCCCGACGACGTCATCGACGCGCCCGTTCCGTGCCTCAAGCAAATGATCGACATCTACAACGAAACCGGCTGCTCGGTACTGGCAACCCAGGTGATCGAAGGGCCAGCGATCTCGGCGTACGGAGTGCTGGACGCCGCCGCCGTTCCCGGCCAGTATAGCGGCCGGCTCTTCGAAGTACGCAGCCTGGTAGAGAAGCCGGAATTCGCCAACGCGCCGTCGAACCTGGCAATCGTTGGGCGCTATATTCTTACGCCCGCAATCTTTGAGATGCTGGAATCCGTCACGCCCGGCAGCGGTGGAGAGTTACAACTGACAGACGGCTTACGCGCCTTGCTGAAGCACGAAAAAATCTACGGCTACAGGTTTGAGGGCAAGCGCCATGACGCCGGCGACAAGCTCGGTTTCCTCAAGTGCACCGTTGAATTCGCATTGAAGCGCGACGACCTCGGAGACGACTTCCGGCAATACCTGCACTCGCTGAAACTCTAGGTTCGTTCTGCAAACGCAACCGGCAGCTCGGTCGGAATCATCGGGACGCGATGTTTACTACTTCGTAATCCTCGGCGTGCTATTCTGACTGCGCACGTACCCGCCGGGAATTCGCCATGTTCGCCGCGCTCATCCTGATTTCCGCCGCCGCAGTCAGCTTGTACATCCTGGTGGGATACCCGCTGCTGCTTTCCCGCTGGCAGACGTTCGGCCCGCCCATCCACAAGGACACCAGCTATCAGACAACTGTGACCGTATTACTCGCGGTGTACAACGGCGAGGCCTTCATCGCCCGCAAGCTCGACAACCTGCTGAGCCTCGACTACCCCACGGGGCTGCTCGACATCCTGGTTATCTCGGACGGCTCCACCGACGGCACCGACCGCATCGTCGAGTCTTACGCTGATCGCAAAGTACGCTTGCTGCGGGTGCCCCATGGCGGCAAGGCTGCCGCGCTCAGCGAGGCCATGCAGCACGCAACGGGCGAGTTGCTGCTGTTCGCCGATGTGCGCCAGATGTTCGATTCGCAAGCCCTGCGCCATCTGGTAGCGAACTTTGCCGATCCCAGCGTCGGCGGCGTAACCGGCGAGCTGCGCTACGTACACTCGGAGAGTGTCGGCGAAGCCGCCGATATTGACGTCTACTGGCGGTATGAGATTTGGGCCCGCGAGCGCCACTCGCTCATCGACTCCATCTTCAGCACCACGGGGTGCATTTACGCCCTGCGCCGCAGCTTGGCTGAACCGATCCCGTCCGATACGCTGGTGGATGATGCCGTGATTCCCTTGCGTCCTTTCTTCCGCGGATATCGCGTGGTGATCGACACCGCGGCCCTGGCTTTCGACTACGGCGTAATCACGGGCGGAGAGTTCCGTCGCAAGCTGCGCACCCTGGGAGGTGTCTGGCAGGCTTGGGTGCGAATGCCGCAACTTTTCACCTCGGCCAACCGCATGCGTATGCATTTCTTGGCGCACAAGTTCGGCCGGCTCCTGCTACCGTGGCTGATTCTTCTCGGCCTCGGGGCCGCCCTTGCCCTGCCCGCATCCGCACTTCGCACAACACTGCTGGGAGTGGCCGCAGCGGTGCTGGTCCTGGCGGCCGTTGACCCACTGCTGCCAAAGAAGCTTTTCCTGCGCCGCATTTCGTCGCCCGCCCGCAGTTTCGTGGTCATGAATGCCGCTTCGTTGCTGTCAGTGCTGGTTTTCTTCGTGCCGGCCAAGTACCTGTGGAAACCCACACATATCGCCGCCGGAACCGCCGACACGCTCCTCGCCGACACGCCGCAGAACAGATCGTAGTCTGACCTTGTCCGGCTACAGCCTCTCCACTGCCTCCTCCACGCATGCCTGCAACGCCCGACGCTGGGTGAGCAGCGCCGAAAAGTGACCTCCGTCGACCCACTGCAACCTGCTGCCCTTCCAGTGACGATGCAGCCGCTCCGTCTCACTCGACAGGACGTACCCGTCGCGAGTGCTACCCGACACCACCGCCGCATCCGGGCGGATCGGCGGCCGAAAGCCCGTGAGGTCCGCGGAATCGAAGACCGTCCGCAACCGCTCCTGCGCCGCGTCGCCTCCGAGCGCCTCGAAGTCCACACTCTGCGACAGCAGTCCCCGGGTATAAATGGCGCTGGCCGATGCGCCCGTCGCCAGGGCCGCACACGCGATCGGCTGAGGAGACCCTGCAGCCGTGAGTGCGGCCATGTGCCCTCCCATGCTGTAACCTGCCACCGCCAGCTTGGCGTACCGCGGCTCCAGCCAGTGCAACAGCGCCCGCGCCTCCAGCACCGACCCCAACGCCATCAGACAGTGGTCGGCGACGGTAATGTCGGAAGGCCCGCACCCATTTCGCCGCAGGCCGTAGTAAGGGTTTTCCAAGAGATAGAGATCGATGCCGCGCTCCGTTAGCGCTCCGAACACCCGCTCCCTGACGCCGTAGCCCTCATCCCGCGACGCCGCCAGCACCACGCACGCCGTTCCATTGCCCGCGCGCAACCACGCCCGCACGTGCGCCGTAGCCGCAGGTTCCGGCAACTCCGCCAGCGGCGACCGAAATGTCGCATCGCGCAAGATACGATCGAGAATCACACGCTCTCGCGCCAATTCCATCGTGATGGGACTCGGCGCAGCCAGATAGCGGTCGCGCCCGGAGAACTCCGCCAGCATTGCCTCGTCTCCCCAGCCGCGCGAGAAAAGGCGCGAGTTGCGTGACCACCAGGCTACGGCACGATCCAGCGAATGCGGCCTCGGCAACTCGCTACTTTGCTCCCTCATCGAAGACTTTCGGGTTGCCGAAGTATTTGCGTACGCCGATGGTGAAGAAGCGTCCCCACGGACCATTCGGCCCCAAGTACGCCGGACCCAGCGCACGGGAACCGAATCGTTCAAAAAGGAACTGCTGCGTCACCCGGAAATCGAAGCGACGCCCCAGATACACGTCGGCGCCCCACTGGTTTTCCATGCCGATGCCCTGCCACGAATAGGTGTACAAATACTGCGGCACATTTTTGCCGAAGGCCAGTGTCGGGTCCCAGAAAATCTTGACCCGCCGCAGCGCGGTCTTGCCGAACGGTCGCACCCACACCTGCCCGCTCAGCAGATAGCGCGCAAACAGGTTGCACTGCGAATTCGCGCCCCCGTAATTGCCAGCGTCGGCGGCGCAGAAGTTCGGGTCAGGCTCATTGTGCGGAGGAGCGAAGTCGAACTCACCATAGCCGTAGATCCAATTGCCTTGGGGAAGGAACCACCGTTCCTGCGGCGCGGGTACCCAGAAGGTCGGCTTCTCCTGTGCTGCCGGTTGCGCAGCCGCCTGCGCCGAGGTTCCGGGAGTACTGACGGTGGCCTGCGCGGCCCCAGGACTCGAGCCCGCAGCAGCATTCTCGGTGGATTGTTGGGCCGAAGCCGCCCACGAGCAGAAAACCAGCGAAACGACGATCAGAACTCGACGCATGAAGCCTCCGCAGCCCGTCATAGCCCAGGCTGGATGATAGTTTGGCAACTCGTACTCAGGTCCATTAGCGCGCGACCGGCTCTCCGCAACCCCTCGCGGTAACCTAGCCGCAATCGACACCCGCCGCCGAAAGCAACGCGCCCTCGGCAAGAACCTAAAGGTATCGAACCTTTCGCCCAAAGTCACGCATTGGAATTCAGGATGCCACCGTCTGCCTGCATTGGCGGTCGAGAGGACCGCCCTCCGACCAGTGCCGGCGCGCGCTTGCTGTCGGCCAGGATCTCGCCCTGAGGTAACTCGATCACAACGCAGACCGCCATCGCTTGCTGCCCCACGTGCTTGTCCAGACCATTAGACTGATTGTGATACCTGAGTCGAGTTTTTCGTCCAGTATCATCGACCGTCTGTTCGAAGCGGAGCCGCCATGTCCCAAATGTATTCCTACCCCGACATCGCCAAGATGATTGACCACTCGCTGCTCAACCCGGCGCTGACCGTGCCCGAGCTCGAGGCCGGATGCGAGCTCGCCCTGCTGTATGACGTCGCCAGCGTTTGCATCCTGCCGTACTACGCCGCGCGCTGCGCGCAGATTCTCGCCGGTAGCGCGGTACACGCGAGTACGACCATCGGCTTCCCGCACGGCGGACACACCATTGCGGTCAAGCTCGAAGAAGTAAGGCAGGCGCTCCACGATGGCGCCACCGAACTCGACATGGTCATCAACATCAGCCAGGCCCGGAGCGGAAACTGGGACTACATTGCCAGCGAGATTCGCGTGCTCACGGAAACCACGCACAAGGGCGGCGCGAAGATCAAGGTCATCTTCGAGAACGCCTACTTCGACGACCCGGCCAAAATACGGCTCTGCTACCTCTGCGGCGAAATTGGCGTGGATTGGGTGAAGACCTCCACCGGATACGCTTCCAGCGGAGCCACCCACGCCGACCTCGCCCTCATGCGCCGCCACTCGCCGCCATCGGTAGGGGTGAAGGCGGCGGGTGGCATTCGCACCCTCGACGCGCTGCTCGAGGTGCGGACGTTAGGCGTCAGCCGCGTCGGCGCCACCCGCACCGCCGATATGCTGAACGAATGTCGCCAACGGCTGGGCCTGCCCGCAATCGCCGACACGGCCACGGCCCCAACCGGCTATTAGCGCCGCACACGTGACCGCAACTATGGCAACGCTGCCGCGCCTTCGCCGTTATGCGTCGAACCTTCGTCCGCCCCACCGCCTGCCAGAGCTCGCCTGTCCCACAATGTGGTACTCCTCAATGACCGCCGAACTCACGGGTTTTTTCGGTGGCAGATCACTCGGAGCATCCTCAGCAGCAAAATACCGTACCCGCCGGTCGGGACGGCTCTCCCGCAGCAGGCCCGCCTCCAGGAACATCTCCGCCAGCCGGTCAATCGAGCCGGCATAGCGCCGAGCCACGCCGCTGCGGCTGCGGCCCAGCATCACCGCGACGTTGCCCAGCGAATAGTGAAACAACCCGACCAACGCAATCACCTCGGCGTCGGCCTCGTTGAGCCGCGCCAGAGCTCGCTCCACATCGTGGACAAACACCGCCTGCTCCTCAAAGCTCGGGATGCGGTGATGCGACACTTTGGCGCGGAAGAATTCCCTGCCCATGATCGACGGCATTCTTCCAATCTGGCTCGCGATCTCGAAAAAATGCCGCACGATCGCCAGGGTCTGCCCGCGGTAGAACAGCGCGTCGGCCCGCGTGTCCTCTAAATACTCGGCCTCGCGTCGCGCTCTGGCTGCTGTCATCGCTCGCAGCGGCAACTTGCCCCTTGCAACCGCAGTCGCGCTCATTGCACCCTCCGTGCTGCTGGGCCGGATGCAGGCCCGCTCCCGGCTACCAGCTTCCGGTCAGCAATCTGGGGAAGCTGCGCCCGCCAATTGGCCAGCATCTTCCGCGGAAAGCGGAACCGCAGCAACATCTGTTCGCACACTCGGCAGGGCTTAGCGCCCGCCCCCACAGGACGCAATTGCAACGTCCCGCATCCTTCGCAATATTTTAGTTCGTATCTGATGTCTTCCATGTCACCACCCTCGGCGCTTCAATTGTCTTTCCAAATAGCGAAACCCTGTGACCCGTCCCCCTACTCTGTCGGGGAACGGCGCACAGGGCTCGTTTCGGTTACGATGACCTGCTTTTAATTAGTTGTCTTGATGCGGTTTTCACCGCACTCTTCGCATCACCTCACCAGGCGGTCGTCCTGCCTGCGGGTGAAGTACCCCTCCTCGTAGCCCGACTTCAGGATCTTTCCGTTCTGCACTACGACGCTCAATCGTCCAGTGAATTTCAGGCTTTCCAGCAGCGCCTCCACCGGCGGGCTCAGCAGCTTGGCTTCCCTCACCCGGCGGCGCAACTCCTGAAACGCCCGGTCTTCCTCGTCTCCGCTTTTCATCGTTTCCCTCGGCCAGATTCCTGTTCTGGAAACAATCCCACTATGGCATCGGGGTAACCACCCGTCAATGACTTTATGGCTATAGGCATATTACGAAAGTACTTGTATAGCTTTAAGCAATACTATGCGAATCTCTGACCTGCAAGACAACCTTCGTGCCCACATCTGGGCCCGCATCCACCGTGGAGACTTGACTGGTTCCGGACTCTCGCGCGACGCCGGTTTTCAGCAAGCCCACATGTCGAACTTCCTCAACGCCCGTCGCGGCCTCAGCCCCGAAGCCATGGACCGGCTTCTGGATGTTCTACAAGTCGATGTGCTCGACCTTGCCGACCCCGAGGAGCTTCGGCTCCGCGCCTTGCAGCGTCCCGAGCGCGCATCGTCGTTCGACAGCGTGCCCTTGGTCTCGCTGCACGACGCGGCCTTCGCTCCCGGCGTTCCGCCCCGGCAGGTGCTGGACTCCCTCAAGTTCCGCAAGCGCTTTCTCCACCGTCTCAAGCCCGACACCATCGGCGATCGCAGTTCCTGGCTGCGCTTCGTCGCGGTCAAGACCGACCCGGACAGCGCCCGCGCAATGTCGCCGCGGCTTGCTCCCGGTGCGGTCCTGCTGCTCGACCGCCACTACAACTCACTGCGCCACTACCACCGCGGCTTGCAGAACCTCTACGCCGTTCGCGTGGGGGACCAGTGCGTCATTCGCAACGTTGCTGTGGCCTCGGGACGCATCATCCTGCGGCCATACAACGAGCAGTGGCCGGTCGAGTTGGTGGAGATTGCAATGGGACGGGGGTTCGCGAGCTACCTTGTCGGGCGCGTGTGCCACATCGCCATGGAAGCCTGACGACCGTTTCAGGCAGGGCTTCCCCGGACCTCGCCGTTGCAGCCGATCGGTGCAGCGCTCGGCGGAGCTTTGCTATGATTCCGTCACGCGCCCGTTACTCGATTCGACCTGAAGGAGTCAGCACTCATGGAAGTTCCGGTCCCCAATGGTTTGGGTTCGCGCCGCAACGAAGACATCGCCCTCGACCTCATGAAGTTCATCGCCGCCACTACCGGCTACGGCAAAGCAGGAGCGCCCGGGCTGGGTTTCCAGGGCAGCGTCTCGCCTAACGCCGCCGACGAGTACGCCAATCACTTGCTCGAACTCTACGGCCGCTGCCTCGACGCGGTGCAGGGCAAGAAGTAGTAACCGGTTCTTGGCTTCACCTTCGAGAAGTTCGAACTGCCGGAGCTTAAGCCGCAGGGCGGTATTTGTTTTAGCCGCGGGCGTGAGCCCGCGAAGAGGGTTCCGTTGCTCCCAAGCCGCGGAGCGGCGGCAGCTACGACACAGAAACCGAAGGCACGGCAGCGTCTCATGAATGCCGCGTAACCTCGCGGAGGTCGTCTTGAGCGTCTGTCGAGCCGCGGCGCGGCTACCTCATTTACGGCTTCTCCAGCTTCTCCAGTTTTCCGTCTCGCACTCGGAACTTCATCCCCCGCCACTCCACCTCATCGCCAGCAAAGCTTGCCAACCACACGGCCAACGCCGTGAAGTCGCGCAGGGGAACCAGCCACAGGTCACGCAACACGCACGGATCGTCGAGCACGCCGCGCCCGACAGTCACCGCTGCCGCCAGCCGCATCAATGCGACGATGGCCAAGGCTGTCCATGTCCACCACGCCTGCGGCGCAGCCAGTACCGCCAGCATTCCCCACGCCAGCCCAAACGTCACGATCAGCCCGAAATACTGGCTCGGACGCCGGTCCTTCACATTGCGTGCCCAGCGCATTTGGTGCCGCCAGAAGTCGGCGAATCCATAGTCCGGCAGCGCCGTCTCGACCACCGCATCGGCCAATGCAACTGTGTATCCTGCCGCTGCCGTGCGCGCTCCCAGTTCATAGTCGTCGCCCAAGTGATCGACCAGCGCTTCGAGCCCGCCAATCTCCCGCAGGACGCCTTTCCTCATTGCAATGGTCGCGCCCAGCGCGAAGCGCACGCCGCCCTCCATCTCGCGCGCCACCAGCACGCCGCCCATGAAGTCGGTGCTCAGCCCCAGCGCTTCCATGCGCGACGGCACGGTCTTTCCGGCCAATCCGCGATACAGTGACGTCACCATGCCTACCCGTTCATCCGCGAACCAGCGCATCACTCGACGCAGGTAGTCCGGCGGCGCAACGATGTCGCTGTCGTTGATCAGGATGTGCTCGTAAGTCACCTCAGGCAGCATCTGCGCCAGCGTGCTTACCTTGCCGTTGAGCCCCAGGCTCAGCGGGCAGTGCACCACGCGAATCGTTCGCTGCGGAAATTCCTGCTGCAGTCGCTCTACGAGCGCCAGCGCCGGCTCGTTCGGATCGCTCGCCCCGAACAGCAGCTCGTACTCCTCGTAGTCGAACACGCAGTGGCTGCGAAAGGCTGCGTACATGTGCGGATCGAGCCCCTTCAGCGACTTCAGAATGCTGACCGGAGGCTCAAAATCCGCCTGCACCGCGTCCTGCCGTCTGCGCTGACGAAAGCGTCCCGCCGCCCACACGCACAGCCCGAAGTACGCCGCGCCGGCCAGCGCCAGCAGCGCACACACCGCCGCAACTACTGTGAGGAGCAGGTGCATCACAAGCTGATCAGATTAGCAGACCCGCGACCGCGCTACTCGTAGCGCAGCGCCTCGATGGGATCGAGGTTCGCCGCCTTCCATGCCGGATAGATGCCGAACACCAGCCCGATCGCCACCGAAACCATGGTCGCCGTCAGCACCCACGACAACGACATGCTCGCCGGCAACGAGGGAAACGCCAGCGGCACCATCATCGTCAGAAACCCGCCGAGAAGAATGCCAATGATTCCGCCGAGCCCGGTCAGCGTAATCGCCTCAAGCGTGAACTGCAGCAGCACGTCGCTTTTGCGCGCACCTATGGCCTTGCGCACCCCGATTTCGCGCGTTCGCTCCGTCACCGATACCAGCATGATGTTCATCACGCCCACGCCGCCCACGATCAGCGCCACGCTCGACACCGCAAACATGAACACGAAAATGCCGCCCGTAAGCTGGTTCCAGGTATCGCTCAGGGCTTCCTGGCTGAAGACCGCAAAATTATCCGGCTGGTTGGGTGCCAGGTGCCTCCGGCGGCGCAGCAGCGCGCGCATCTCGTCCATCGCCAACGGCATGTCGGCGTGCGACGTCGCCTTCACACTGATCCAGTGCTGCTTCAGCTCCGGATGCAGCTTATGCAACGTGGCAATCGGGAAATACACCAGGTTATCTTCCGGATTGGAGCCATTGCCGAATGCTGCCTTGCGCTTGGCAAGCACTCCGATCACCGTAAACAGCTCGCCCTCGATGTTGATCTCTTTGCCCAGCGGCTCTTCGTTCTCAAACAGCTTCTCGGCGGTGTCATTCCCCAGCACGATGACCGGCGCGCGCCGTTCGTTGTCACTCTCCGTAAACCAGCGCCCCTTGTCGAGCTTCAGGTCAAACACGTTCATCGTGTCGGGCAGGTCGCCGTCAAGAATGGTGTTCTTGGTTTTGCGGCCCTCATACTTCACCGAATACGATCCGGTCCCGAACTGCGGCAACTGCAAGCGCACGCCGTCAGTGACGGCCTTGACGTGCGGCAGGTCGCGCATGGCGATGGCGTCTTCCATCGTCAGTTCCTTGCGCGTCAGCATCTCGGTGGTAGGCCGCCCGAACTGAAACACGTCGATGTGGAACGCAAAGATGATGTCAGACCCCATGTCTTTCACCATGTTCTCCACGTTGCTATTGAGCCCGCGCACCACCGACGAGATCAGGATGACCATCATCACGCCGATTACGATGCCGAGCACGGTCAGGCCCGAGCGCATCTTGTTCTTGGCGATGGTCTCCAGCGCCATGCGCAGGATTTCTTTGTAATCGCCGCCGCGCATGCTCATAATTCAAACCTCAGCGCCACGATGGGATCGAGTTTCGCCGCCTTCTTTGCCGGATAGACGCCGAAGAAAATCCCCACGCTCGCCGACACCAGCAGTCCCGCGCCGATGGCCCACAGCTTAATGGCCGACGGCATCCCGATCGCAGCCGTCACGCCCTTCGCAATCCCGATGCCCAACAGCACGCCCACCAACCCGCCGATCATGGCCATGGTGCTCGACTCGATCAGGAACTGCCGCATCACGTCGCGCGGCCGTGCTCCCAGTGCCTTGCGGATGCCGATCTCCCGCGTCCGCTCCGTCACCGACACCAGCATGATGTTCATGATGACGATGCCGCCGACGATCAGTGAGATCGACGCAATCACAATCATCACGATGAAGAACGTACCGCTCAGGTCCGACCACAGCGACAGGAAGCTGTCGTTGGTTTCGATCGTGAAGCTGTCTTTTTCGCCCAGCACGTCATGCCGCCGCGCCCGCAGAATCACTCGCGACTGGTCCATCGCCTGCTCCATCGCCGTCCCTACGTCAAAGCCCTTCGCCCAGATGTTGACGCTGTTGTGCGAGCCGTAGGCCTTGAACCACGCACTGATCGGCATGATCACGTAGTTGTCGCGGCTCTGTCCCAGCGTCTTGCCTTCTTTCTTGCCGACGCCAATCACCGTGTACTCGTGACCGTCAACCTTGAGTTGCTTGCCAATCGGATCGGTGCCGGCCATCAGGTTCTCACGAATGTCCTGGCCGATCACCACCACGGGCGACCCATTGTTTTCGTCCGCATCGTTCAGCGGCCGGCCCATCACCACGTCCAGGTCGTAAATCGGCTCCATGGTCGGAGTCCACCCGCGGACCACGGTGTCCGTGCTGTTTTCCGTCCCGTACACTACCTTGCCGGTGAAATTGCGTACCGCCGCTCCCACGATCTTGCAGGCCGAGCAGCCATCCACGATGGCCTGGTAGTTCTCCATCGTGATGTCTTTGCGCTTGTTGCCTTCGATGAACTGGTCAGCGTCGGTAATCACGTTGGGCATCTTGCTAATGATGAACACGTCAGCGCCCAGGTTGAACACCTTTTCCGCCACATAGCCGTTGATCCCGTTGACGAAGGTCACCACGGCGATCACCGCCGACACGCCGATGACCACGCCCAGCAGCGTCAGGACTGACCTGAGCTTGTTGGCCCACAGCGATAGCAGGGCGATCCGGATTGCCTCGGAAATACTCATCAGCGCTTGGTTCGAGAGTCTTTCTAGCCCTTCAGTCTAACAGCCAGGCGGCGGAACAAGGCGCAGCCTACTGCTGACCACTGGCCATTCACACCACACCGCACAGCCCGGCGTCGCTAAAGATGATACGCATTCCACGGCCAAAATGATTCACTGTGTTCTAATTCTTCTTTACCGCAGATTTTCGGCTCATCCGGGGGAATTCATGCAATTTTTGCTCAAACGTTCTGCTCGCCTTGCGTTCCTGGCGCCCCTTGTCGTGCTTGCAGGTATCACCGCACAGGCGCAGAAAATCAAGGTCGAATACGACAAGTCCCTTGATTTCTCCAATTTCAAGACCTACGCTATCGACCCGAAGGAGAACGCCGCGAAGCCCATGCTGCGGCTGGCCATCCAGGCCGCCGTGCAAGATGACCTCACCAAGCGCGGATTGACCAAGGTCGACGCCAATCCCGACCTCTACGTACAGATGTATGGCGCCATCGACAGCGACGCCTCTTTCAGTTACTTCGATCCCATCTACGGGAGCGGCATTCCGCCGCTAACCTACAACATCAACATGTGGTACGGCATTCCGGGAACGACCACCACCGTCGTGGTCCACAAAGGCGAGATGGTGTTGGACATCATCGACGCCAAGCAGAAGAAGCTCATCTGGCGTGCCATCGGGAAGGAAAAGCTGAGCGATCAACGGGACAAGCTGCTCGACCAGGTCAATACCATGGTCGAAAAGATGTTTAAGCAGTATCCGGTAAAACAACAGTAACTGGGTGCCCCATCCGGGCCGCCTTTGCCCGGGTGGGTCTTTTGACTTCCGTCACACTGGGACTCCAGATACTCACACGCTATCTTCTAATTCCAGTCTGCGCTCATCCCCGAAATCCGCGGTTGCTTTTGGGTTTTACTCTAGCTTCCTCTGTGTCTCAGTGTCTCTGTGGTGGAAGTCGTTCTTGACGTTCACCGACTTCCCCGGCTCAGGCCTACTCCGCCTCAACTCCAGCCGGCTGCTGATTCCGCTTCGGCCGCCGATTCTGCTGCAGAATCTTCTTCCGCAGCCGCAGCGTCTTCGGCGTCACCTCCACCAGCTCATCGTCGGCGATGAACTCGATGGCCTGCTCCAGGTTCAGGTTCTTGAACGGCACCAGCCGGATGGCCTCGTCCGCCGTTGACGACCGCATGTTGGTCAGCTTCTTCTCGCGCACGATGTTCACGTCGAGATCGTTGTCGCGCGCATTCTCGCCCACCACCATGCCTTCGTACACTTCCTCGCCCGGCCCGACGAACAGCTCGCCGCGCTCCTGCAGTCCCCACAGCGCGTAGGCCGTGGTCGAACCGTTGCGGTCTGACACCAGCGCTCCGGTCACGCGATGCGGAATCTCCCCCAGCCATTCGGTGTACCCGTCGAACAGCGAGTTCATCACCACCGTGCCGCGCGTGTCGGTCAGCATCTCGCTCCGCAGTCCGATCAGGCCGCGGCTCGGCACCGTGAACTCCATGCGTACCCGCCCGTAGCCGTGGTTATGCATCTTCTGCATCTGCGCCTTGCGCACGCCCAGCTTCTCGATCACCACGCCCACAAAGCCTTCGGGCACGTCGATGGTCAGACGTTCGACCGGCTCCATCAGCTTGCCGTCGATGTGCTTGGTGACGATCTCCGGCTTGCCCACCGCCAGCTCGAAGCCTTCGCGCCGCATCATCTCGATCAAGATGGCCAGTTGCAGTTCGCCGCGTCCCATCACCTTGAACGAGTCGGTCGCTTCGGTCTCTTCCACCCGTAGCGAGACGTTGGTCAGCAGCTCTTTCGCCAGGCGGTCGCGCAAATTGCGCGAGGTCACGTACTGCCCTTCGCGTCCCGCGAACGGCGAAGTATTCACCATGAACTGGATCGCGATAGTCGGCTCGTCAATCGTGATTACCGCCAGCGGCGCCGGGTTTTCTACATCAGTAATCGTCTCGCCAATGTTGATGCCCTCCACGCCCGCCACCGCCACGATGTCGCCCAGTTCCGTGGCGCTGATGTCGGTGCGCTTCAGTCCGGCGAAGGTAAACATCTTGGTGATCTTCGTGGGTTGCATCGAGCCGTCGCGCTTGGCAATCACGACATCTTCGCCCGCGCGCAGCGTGCCATTAAACACCCGCGCGATGGCCAGGCGTCCCAGATAATC
Organism: uncultured Acidobacteriaceae bacterium; assembly: GCA_963751155.1. Taxonomy (GTDB): domain Bacteria; phylum Acidobacteriota; class Terriglobia; order Terriglobales; family Acidobacteriaceae; genus DASRAA01. The sequence continues at coordinate 115,493 of CAVVTL010000003.1, forward strand.
GCTGTAATCGAGGTTCGCCACCAACACCTGTAACGGCCCATTGGCGTCGCCCGTAGGATGCGGAATCGACTTCACGATCGCCTCGAACAGCGGCTGCAAATTCTCGCCCGGCTTGTCGATATCTGTGGTCGCCGTCCCCGACTTCGCGTTGGTGTACAGCACCGGAAAGTCGATCTGATCGTCGTCGGCTTCGAGGTCGATGAACAGGTCATAGACCTCGTTCAGTACTTCCTGCGAACGCGCGTCGGGCCGGTCGATCTTGTTCACCACCAGGATCACCGGCAGCTTGGCTTCCAGAGCCTTGCTCAGCACGTAGCGCGTCTGCGGCAGTGGCCCTTCCGAGGCATCCACCAGCAGCATCACGCCATCGACCATTTTCAGCGCGCGCTCCACTTCCCCGCCGAAATCGCTGTGGCCCGGGGTATCGACGATGTTGATCTTAATGTCGTGATAGAAGATCGCGGTGTTCTTCGCCAGGATGGTAATACCGCGCTCGCGTTCCAGTTCGTTCGAATCCATCACGCGCTCGGCGTGGGCCTCGTTGGAGCGCCACGTGCCGCTCTGGTTCAGCATGGCGTCCACCAGCGTGGTCTTGCCGTGATCAACGTGCGCGATGATGGCGATATTGCGTAAGCTTTTGCTCAAAATCACTCCTACGGGTTCCTGTCTGACCTGGGCCCGTAGGACTATTCTCGCATTTCGCCGCGAAATGATTTTGGATTGGGTGGAGCGCCGCGTCCGTTGAGTGCTCCACCCTCATTTCCCGCGTGTCAGATTGCACCTGTGTCTGCTGTCCACGTGAGTCTCAAATCTGTCCTAGCGCCTGCGCTCGCCCTCGCCTTCACGCGGTGCAGATTCGTGTTCCCGGGGAGCCGGTTCGTGTCCCTGCGCATGTTCAGCGCCTGCTCGCTCCGCCGGACGCTCACTGGCGCGCTCATGCGAGCCGTTGGCGCGCGGGTCTTGCTCTTTGCCCGTCTCCGCGCGTGCCCGTTCCTGTTCAGAACCCAATGACGCTGTGTGTTGCTGCTCGCTTCCGTTGCCACCGATTAGGCCGTGATTTCCGTTGTCTCCACCGTTGGGATGGTTGTCCGGGCCAGTGCCGGGAGCGTCCGGATGTAATGCGCCATGCGGGCCGTAATATTCGTTCGGGTGGTAGGCGCCATTCGGGCCATAATGCGTATCCGCGCCGGGCTGGTAGCCGGCATCAGGGTGATACGACCCGTTTGCCGCATAGGATCCATGGTTTTCCGATCCAGTCGCGCCGCCTGCATGGTTGACGGGACCGTCCGAATGCCACGCGCCATTGGGACCGTAATATCCGTTCGGGTGGTAGGCGCCGTTCGGGCCATACTGTGTATCGGCGCCAGGACGATATCCTCCGTTGTTCACCCAGGTGCGATTGTTGATGTACGTATTGTTGTTGTAGATGATCGTGGAACCGCCGCCGCCCCAGTTCATGTTCCACGCGCGAAAGCCCCACGGATAAACCGGCCCAGCCACCACCGCTCCGCTTCCAAAGAACGCTCCGATGGAAACGCCCGAACCGAACGTCACTGCCGCACTCGCAAAGCTCACCGGCGGCGTGTAATAGGGCACGACAATCGGCGCGCCATACACCAGAGCGGGGTTGTATTGCGGAACGTAGACGACCTGCGGGTTCGCCGGCTGGATCACGATCGTGCTCGGGGACTGCTGCACCACCGTAATCTGCGAGTTGGACTGCAGCGCTCCCGCGGCTCTTGCCTTAGCGCGCATGTCCTGAACTGCCTCCATCACTTCCGGCTCCTGGTAGACAGAGGCCTGGCCCAGACTCTCGGTCCAGGTCAGGTTTTTCGACATCATCTGCAGCACCGACGGAAACTGCGTCAGAGCTTTCACGCTCGGATCCCACGATTGCTCGTTCACCGCTTGGGCCAGGCTTGCTCCCGTGAGGTTCGAATTCGCGCTCAACCAACCTTCCGCGTCCGTAAGCTGATCCGGAAAAGCCGCTCCCGCCAGCACCTGCGCCACCAGTGAGTCCGGGTAGAGCGCAATCGGCGCGACCAGCGCATCCAGTTGATCTGACGAAAGAGGCGCAGGCGCCGCGCTGCCTTGCTCGGCGCTCTCGCCCGGCGCGGCTGTCACTGGAGTCGCCGTTGCCTCTACAGGTATCAGCACCGGCTGCGACTCAGATACCGCTCCAGTCGGCGGTGGTACGGACATCGCCGCGGGGGTTTGTCGCACCGCCTGCCACGCCGCGTGTTTGCCGTGCAGCCCGTACGAACCTGACATCTCATCCCCATACACGTGGCCGCCGAAATTCAGAACGTTCTTCGTCACCGTGCTGAAGCGGATGTAGTTCCCCCTGATCTCGCCTTGAATCGGGCCAGACTGATCGGGCCCTTCGAAATATCCCGTCAGTTTGTTTCCGTATTGCTGAATCTGCACATGCTTCACCACAGTTTCGCCGTTACTGACGCTCGTCGAGTAAATCGTCCAGGTACCCTGTACGTTGTCCGGCGTGGGCTGGGCCACTGTGGTGGTCACAGGCAGCAGCCACAACAGAACCAAGCCGGCCAGTCTAAGAATCACTCCCCTCGTTTTCATGCCATCCTCCTAAGATTGCGGACTGTCTTGCCCGCTGCCGTGGAAGAATGCAATCTATCGGCCAAAGCGTAAACCATTGAACGGCAGTCGCTTGCGCAAACATCGGTCTTCCCGGCGACTCGTGAATTCACGAAAGTTCGTGAAGGCTGTAGAATGGGTCGCACCGGAATCTCTCCGTGCATGCTGAACCTCTACTCTCGCTTGCCGCAACCGTCGCGGGTGAGCACCGCACGGAAGACGTCCTGACCGCGATTGTTCGTGGTCTGGCGGCTCAACCCGGAGTCGCTCTCGCACGGATCTGGCTGCTCGCGCCCGGCGATATTTGCGATTCCTGCTTTCTCCGCAGCGACTGCGCCAATCAGGAGCAATGTCTGCATCTCGCCGCGAGTGCCGGCACACCACTCCACTCCGGGGACGAGGACTGGTCTTTTCTCCAAGGCCGTTCCCGGCGCATACCGCTCAATTACCGCAAGGTCGGGCACATCGCCAGCACCAGTAAGTCGGTCCTCATCGCTGAATTTGCGACGGAGAGCGAATGGTTCGTGAATCGCGATTGGGCCCTCCGCGAGGAAATTCGCGGATTTGCCGGACACGCCCTGATTCATCGCGGAGAGGTTCTTGGCGTGCTTGGTGTTTTCAGCCGCGAGCTGCTCTCTGGCGATGACTTCGCGTGGCTTAAGATGTTCGCCGGCCAGGCGGCGGTGGCCATCGAAAATGCGCGAGCGTTCGAAGAGCTTGTCTGTGCGCAAGCAGAACTGCGCGAGCGTGAGTCCCAGCTCAAGCAGGTGATGGACGTCGTTCCCCATCACATGTACATCATGCAGTCCGATGGCACAGTGGATTATCGCAACTGGGCATCCAAGGATTTCTTTCCACTCTTGGGGCCCATGAAGCCGAGGGACTTCGCGCTCCAGTATTCGCATCCTGATGACTTCGAGCACCTCTGGTCGGTGTTTCAACGCGGCCGGCAAACAGGTACCGCCGTGCAGGCCGAAGGCCGCATGACCCGAGGTGATGGGCAATACCGCTGGTTCCTGCACCAACTCTTTCCCTTGCTGAACGAAGAAGGCAGGATCATCCGCTGGTGCGGCACTCGAATTGACATTGATGACCTGAAGCGGTCACAGGAAAGAGCCGAGCTCGAAAACGTTGCCCTGCGCGACGAGATCGACAAAGCCTCGATGTTTGAGGAGATCGTCGGGACGTCCCCGCGTCTCCGCGCTGTTCTGGCCCGTGTGGCGAAGGTGGCCGAAAGCGATTCAACCGTGCTCATCACGGGTGAGACGGGAACCGGAAAGGAGCTCATTGCACGCGCCATCCATAGGCGTTCACCGCGCTCCAGCCGCGCCTTCGTCAGCGTGAACTGCGCGGCCATTCCCCGAGATCTGGTCGCCTCCGAACTTTTCGGCCACGAGAAAGGCGCATTCACGGGCGCGCTACAGCGCCGCCTCGGCCGCTTTGAACTGGCAGAAGGCGGAACCATTTTTCTGGACGAGATTGGCGAACTGCCTCCGGAAACCCAGATCGCGCTGCTGCGTGTGCTTCAGGAGCGGGAATTCCAGCGCGTGGGAAGTAATCAATCGCTTCGCGCCGATGTGCGCGTAATCGCGGCCACCCATCGTGATTTGCCGGCGGCTATCGAAGCAGGCTCCTTCCGCAGCGACCTTTACTACCGCATCAACGTTTTTCCCATCGAAGTGCCGCCACTTCGCGAACGCAAAGAAGACGTTCGCCTACTCATCGAGTACTTCATTTCCCGCTATTCCAGCAAGGCAGGAAAGACCTTCCGCAAGATCGACAAATGCTGCCTCGACCGCCTGCAGGCCTATCCGTGGCCCGGCAATATCCGCGAGCTGCAGAATGTAATCGAGCGCTCCGTCATTCTCTGTGAAGGACAGAACTTCTCGGTGGACGAGAGTTGGCTCACCTACCAGTCTCAGCGTACCCGTTCCCTGCCGGATGACATCGGACAGCGCGAGAAGCAGGCCATTGAGGATGTCCTCGCAGCGAGCGACGGGCGAATCTCAGGTGCTTCCGGCGCAGCGGTGAAGCTGGGCATCCCGCCCTCGACCCTCGATTCGAAGATCAAAGCTTTGAAAATCGATAAGCGGCGGTTCTTCCGCGGCCCGGGTTAAGCCAGTGAACCAGCCGCCACTTTCTCAATTCTGCCGGGACGGTTAAGATAGCCCTTTCCCCGATACGCAAATGCGAACACTGACGCTCATCTTTCTCGCCGTTGTCACCCTCACCCTGGCGTCTGCATTCGCCCAATCTACGAACCGTGAGTCCTCGTCGAAGATTTCCGACACCACGCCCGCCGCCAACGCCGACGACGAAACCTTCAACAGGTACCTGCGCGTCACTAAAGGCATGAAGCCGCCCAAGGCCACCAAATCGCCCGACCCCGACTACCCCCAGGTCCCTGCCGACGCCGAGCCCAATGGCGTAGTTGTGATGCTCGTCGGCATCAACCCCACGGGCCGGGTCGAGCTCGTCCATGTGCTGCGCGCCTCCAACGACGCCTTTCAGGACAGCGCTGTCGCGACGGTCAAGACCTGGAAATTCTCCCCGGCGAAAAAAGACGGTAAGCCCGTCCCCGTGCAAATTACCGTCGAAATGAAATTCCAAAAATAGTTGTTGCAAACAAAGGCACTTACATAGGGGCAAAACATTATTACAAAAGTTATAACTCTGCCCCTCCGCGTGCCCACCAAACATTACTGAAGTTTTCACTTGACTATTGTGCCGCTCAAGGGCATACTCGTGACACTTAAGTATCTACTTCACTGTTTGAGGAGAGAAACATGCCGGAACAATCCGTAATTCACAACACTTTCGTCATCGAGCGCAGCTACCCCCACTCGCCAGAGAAGGTTTTCGCCGCATTCGCCGACCCAGCCCAGAAACGGCGCTGGTTCGGTGAGGGCCATAGTCATGATGTAGAAGAGTTTACGATGGACTTCCGCGTCGGTGGCAACGAGCGCTTTCAGTATCGCTTTAAGGAAGGCACGCCCTTCCCCGGAGTTGCGCTCAACAGCAACCGTTATTACTTGGACATCGTGGCAAACCACCGGATCGTCGAGGCCGCCGATATGGCCATCGGCGGCAAGCGTATTTCTACATCATTGGTAACAATAGAGTTGTTGCCGACGGACGAAGGCACTGACCTCATCTGCACTCACCAAGGAGCGTTCTTCGAGGGCGCCGACGGCCCGCAGATGCGGAAAGACGGATGGCGCAAGTTGTTTGAGCAGTTGGCAACCGAGCTTTCGCGTTAACCGCTAGGTCTACCATGCCCAGGCATAAGGTCAGTGTTGACAAGGTCTTACACGCTCTTGGCGATCCCACGCGACGCGCCATCGTGGAAATGCTCATTGCCCGGCCCCACTCCGTTTCGCGTCTGGCCAGTCCGCTGGGCGTGACCCTGACTGCCGTGATGCAACACCTGCAACTGCTGGAGGCCGCCGGACTGGTTCGCACCGAAAAACTCGGACGGGTGCGCACCGCCAGCCTGCATCCCGATGGTTTTGAAGCACTTGCCGACTGGATCCGCGAATGCCGCTCACCTTGGGAGCAACGCCTCGATCGACTCGGCGAATTCCTGTCCGAATCAGAGAAAGCGCGTTAGAGCAACCACGCAACAAAGAACAAGCCCGGGCGGTGTGCCCGGGCCTATTTCAAATCTCTGTCACCTTACGTTGCGGGTGGTTACATCGCCAGTGCAATGCGTTCCAGTTCTCGCTGGAAAACCTCCAGCGTACTGCCCATCATCCCCACCCGGCTGACTGCGTGACGTGCGGCCTCGGCCGAAACACCGTACCCGTGTCCGGCGAGAAAGAGTTGGACCAACTCGGCGGCATCTTTGGAGTCAAACCCCAGCAGTAGTTCGCTCCTCAGCGCCGCCAATTCTGGTGCGGAAAACTTTTCTGCCATCGAGCTCACCTCCGACCCTTGCGGGTGTTGTCTGTTAGACGGACCAGCTAACAAAAAAGTTGCAGCAATCCTTTTGCCGAACCTGGTGCGATCGCAACTTGCGCGATTTGTGGTGTAGATCTTCAACCCCAACGACCCGCCAGAGTTGCTGACGCGAAATCACAGAACCAACAACGTCCGCCTGCGCACGGACGACTGGCGCGTCACCGTGCACAAAACAATGGGCTTGCTGAAAGCTGGAGAAATACAGCGTTCGGCGCACGATTCGCGCGACGCTGCACGCCGGGAGGCGCGAGCGGGATTCAGATTGTCTCGATGGTAGCTTCGTGCTCGAGCAAAATGGGAATCCCGTTCCGAATTGGGTAAACCCGCTTGCATTCATTGCACTTCAAGCTTTCCTCGCCGCGCACCACCAGCGGCTTGCGGCATACCGGACAGACCAGAATTTCCAGAAGTTCAGGCGAAATCATGACGGGAGGATTGTATCAAGAAACGCTCCTCGCTATTCGCCTTTCGCTTTTCGCTGATTACCCCACGGTCTTCGGGTTCGTTGTCTTCAGCGAAGAGCCAACAGCGATCCTTTCCCGCTAAACTAGAGGTTCATCTCGATTCGTTCCGGAGGCCCCATGCCCGCACTCATACTCGACGGAACCAAGATCGCTGCCCAGATTCGCGCCGAGGTCGGTGAAGAAGTCAAACAGCTCACCGCCGCTGGACTGCGCCCCGGACTGGCAGTGGTGCTGGTAGGGCACAATCCGGCGTCGGAGATTTACGTTCGCAGCAAGGTGAAGGCGTGCGAAGAGCTCGGCATCCTGAGCGAATCCCACACTCCGCCGGAGTCGGCCTCGACCGAGGAACTGCTCGCGCTCGTCGACGAGTTGAACCGCCGCAACGACATCGACGGCATCCTGGTGCAACTGCCGCTCCCGTCCCAAGTCGATTCCAAGAAGGTGCTGCTAGCCGTCTCGCCGGAAAAGGATGTTGACGGCTTTCATCCCATGAACGTCGGGTATCTCTCGACCCAGCGGCCGGGGTTGGTGCCGTGTACCCCCGCAGGCGTGATCGAGATCTTGAAACGCAGCAACATTCCGATTGCCGGCGCGGACGCCGTCGTCGTCGGTCGCAGCGACATCGTCGGCAAGCCAGTCGCCATGCTTCTCACCAACGGCAACGCAACCGTGACGATCTGCCATTCCAAGACGCGTGACTTGCCCGGCGTCTGCCGCCGCGCTGACATCCTTGTGGCCGCCATCGGGCGCACCGGCATGATCACCCCTGATTACGTGAAGCCGGGCGCGTCTGTCATCGACGTAGGCATGAACAAGATCACCGATCCTGCAGAGTTCGCGCAGTTCTTCGCCGGCAACGCCAAGCGCGAAGCCGCCTTCGCCAAGAACGGCTCGACGCTCATCGGCGACGTGCATCCCAAGGTCGCCGAGGTAGCGGGATCTATCACGCCCGTACCCGGCGGCGTCGGCCCGCTCACCATCGCCATGCTGATGAGCAACACGGTGAAGGCCGCCAAGCTTCGCCGAGGCTCAAAAGTCGTAGCTGCCGTCGCACGTTAGTCGGAATATCGTTTTTATTTTGGCGAAAACGGCAAGTCGGGTTATATTCCATCCCATCACTTGGAGATGGCATGAAACTCAATCGACGTGAACTGCTGGAACGCTGCGCCGTTTTCGGCGCAGTAACGCTGGCTTCGACCGTCTCGCTGCCCACTCTGGCCGCGGCATGGGACGAAGCCGAACGCAAGAAGATCACTCCACACTCCGAGCTCGGCCCTTTCTTCAAGCGCGAAGCCCCGCACGACACCATGCTCCGCAAGTCCGGCGACGCCGGCATGCCCATGGCCCTCTCCGGCATCGTCTACGACACTCGCGGCGACATCGTGCCCGACGCCAAAATCGACATCTGGCACACCGACAACGCCGGCTTCTACGACATCGACGGCTACCGCTTCCGCACCCAGCTCACGCCCGGTCCAAAAGCCGCCTACGCCATTGATTCCGTCGTCCCCGGCCACTATCCCAGCCGCGTCTGCCAGCACGTGCACTATCTGGTCACCGCGCCCGGCCACAAGCCGCTCATCACCCAGATGTACTTCGCCACCGACCCGGTCTTTGATGGCGATCCCGCCAAAAACTACACTCGCGATCCGCTCTGCGGCAGCATTGACCTCGTCCGCCCGGTAGTGATCAAGAGCGAAGGCAACCAGATGGTAGCCGCCGTCACCTTCGACCTTGTCATGGAGAGGGACTAATGCGCAGACTGGTCGTGATCGCCCTGCTCCTCTCCTGCGCCCTCTCTGCCGTGGCCGCTTCCAAGCCCATCGCGAAGATGCAACTTCCCTGCCCGGCCGATTTTCAAACCCTCTCCCCCGACGGCACCCAGCTCGTGGTCGCGTGCCATGATTCTTCCATGGTTGTCCTGAGCGTGCCCGATGGTAAGACTCTTCGTACCATCCCCGCCGAACAGAAGCCGAGCGCCTCCGCCTACTCTCTGGACGGCAAGTGGCTGGCCATCGGCTACCATGACGGCGCTGTCGAGGTGACTTCTACCACGGGTTCCGCACCAGCGACACGCTGGCAGGCCGGCCCGCGCCGCATTGACCTCCTCAGCTTCCTGCCCGATGGCAGAACGCTGGTAGTCGGCCCCTCCGACGAGCCCGCGCGCGTCTGGAGCCTGTCCGCAACACCGAAACTGCTCGCGACTCTGCCGTTCGAGTTCGGCGGAGCCAGCGCAGCCGCAGTCAGCCCCGACGGCAAGCTGCTCGTCATCGCCGGCGGCGATACGGCGGTGCGCTTCTACGACACCGCCACCTGGCAGAAGACCCACGAAAACCGTGACTTTCTGCTGGAGACCTTCGCCCTCGAGTTCACCCCCGATGGCAAACAGGTCCTCGTCGGCGGAGCCGACGCGCGCATCACTGTGCTCGACGCGGCCACCGCCAAACAAGTGCGCCAGCTTCCTCCAGACCAAGGGTCTTACATTGTGGGACTCGCCATGATGGCCGACCAGCACAGCGCCGCCACCGTCTACGTCGACGACGCCGGACACAAGCCGCCCCACGCCGTCGTCTGGGACCTCGCCAGCGGCAAGTCCTCCGCCCTCGGCGTCGCGCCAACATGCGGCGAAAAAGTCGCCGGCAAACTCTGGATGTGTAGCACTGACGGCAACACCCTCGCCGTCGCGCAGTACGACTGAACCGATCTCACGAATCCGATTGGAAAGGGCACGGCTTCAGCCGTGCCGCAAGAACACAGAGAAAATGCGGGATTTTGCCCCTGAGGCAAATCAGTCCCCTCATCGCGAGCACTTATGAGACTGGCTCTAGAATCCCGACTCGGCCATCAGCTTCAGTCTCGCTTCCAGCTTCTCGCGCAGCTCTTTCATGCTGGCGAAGTAGATGACGGGATAGTCCTTCACGTCGAACTCTGGATGGGTGCCTTTGCGCGCGATGTAAATCGGGACCTTTCCCAGCCCGTGCGTAAAGCCTGCCTCCCAGTACACATTGGGACGCGCATGAGTCAGGTCCACCACCACATAGCTGGCGGTTTTCAGGCCGTCAACGATTGAATCGGTGATCTTCCCCGGAATGGCCAACTGGTCAACGCGGTTGCCCTCCAGCTGCAACGCCTTGGCGGTCTCCTGGATTGCATCCAGTACGTCCACCAGCGCCGGATCGGTTTCGACCATCGGCATCACCACAAACAGGCGCTTCGGGCCGGCGGCGGCTTGAGTCTTTATCACCGGCGCGGTGGTGCTGTCGAGTATCTCTCCCATTTGCGTCAGGATGTCCACCCCGACTAACTCCTTGAACTTCTCGTCGGAAAGAGTTCCGTCCCTTGCTGCCGCGAGCGACGCTTCCCACTGCGGGACGAGGCCGATCTCTGCGGCTTCCTTTCGCAGCGTGTCCTCCACTTTCTGCAAGTCCACGTCTGACCGGGCTTGCCCCTGCTCGTCGTAGCCGCCGCGGAAATTCAACCACGAGCTGAAATCGAAACCGAAGGCGAAGCACTTGGCCACAAACTCCGAATGGACCAGGGCCAATTCCAGCTTCGTATCTTCACGCAAACTGCCAAGCGCGTCTTCTAGCTTGCTCGCGGATGCTTCACCCGCCCGCACATTCAAGGTCTTGGCGAGCAACTCGACAATACGTTGGATCTTCAGAAAACTCGGCTCTTGGGGATCAGCATGGCCTGCGCCCTTCATATAGGCGATGATGTTCAGGTTGCGACCGAGCCAGAAGGCTTTGGATTGTGGACTGTCCATGCGCCTAGTCTAGTCGCCCATCGCTTGCCCCGCTATCCCTCGAGATGGGCCCCCCTCGTGGAAGGAGTGGCGGGTGGCCGACATTTGCCCGGTCCTGGCAAATGTAGGCCGACAGCATCCATCCGGTGCATCCGCCGGCGGCATCGCCGCCCACGCGGCGACTGGCTACTAGCGACTCACAACTTCTTCCGAGTCACTCACATCATTTTCCGGAACGACGCACACACAAGGCGCGGTAGTCGATGGAGGCATCCAAGGGGTTGTGGTTCCGAATACCGAGGTTGAAGTAGAAGTACCAAGCGGAACCCGAGCCTTCCTTGGTCGAACTCCACACCCAATAGGCGGTCAGCCGGAACGGTTTCCGGATTTTGTGTAAGCTTGAGTTTTGGGGATCGTAGAGCTTTTCCAGTTCGTCGATCGTGGGCAGGCGCCAATCGGAGAAACCGCCCAGCCTCAATTGTTCGGCGTATTTGTTTGCCTGATGCCAGTCGATGTCTTTACCGTTATCTTGTATCGTCCACATCAGCCTCGTTTCAGGGTCGAGATAGACCTCTTCAGGAACAGCGGATTTCACGCCGGTCTTCTGTGGCCTGTCAGCCGCTTTGCGCTCGCGCTCCTTCTTCCCTTGTCGCGGTTGTTCCGCCGTCTGCTTTTCTTTCTGCTTCAGCCGCTGCTGCTCCGCCGCACGTTCACGCTCGTCCGCATCCGATACAGTGGCTGCGGTATCTTTCGGGACGGCGGAAATTGCGGCACCATCGGCGACGGCTTGCCGCTCTACACCCAACGCCCTGAGCAGTGTCTTCAGCTCGCGGTCGTAGTCGGTCCTCAAATCGACATAGTGAAAGGGACGCAGTTGAAAAGGAACCTTGCAATCACGATAGAAAACCGGAATGACGGTCTTGTGTTCCTCAAGGGCAAAGGCGACTTCGTCCTCGACGTTGGTGGAGCTGACAGAAGAGGGAGACAGAATCACCAGCAGGCGCTGACAGTTGTTCAAGGCATCCTGGACAGCGCGCGCCCAGCGCTGACCCGGCGCGATGTCCAGTTGATCGAGCCACACGTTCGCACCGGCTGCCTTCAAGTCTTCGGCCAGCCGAAGGGCGAATTCGGAATCGTCACGGCTGTAGCTGAAAAAAGCTGTCTGTGGCTCTGTTGCCAAGCCGATCTCCGGGCGCAGGAAGTCTACGGATAGGACATAGTAGCCGATGTGTGCGGAATTGCATCCCGCTTTCCAGCATCATTCGTCATCGCAGGAGTTCTGGATCTACTCACTTGTGGGCGCGGAGCCCGGTTCCCGGTGACCCAAGACGACTCATCTGACAACGACTCCGGGTGGGGCCGTTAGAGGTTGCTGAAAGACTCCCTTCAGCGGCGGTTTCGTGTCAGGGCATGACTTCAGTCGTGCCGTAAGACGCTGAAAATACGTCGGGGCTTTAGCCGCTGCGGTTGTTTGCACGTTACGAGTTGATTTTTTCGGCAACCACTTTTGCCCCGGAATCCAACGGTGCCCACGGGCGCGCGATACCCCGACGTTTCAATTTCCAGCCTCCCTTGTTTTACCCCTTCGCCGAGCGCTCGCCAATGTTTTTCGACCCGCCTCTTTTGCGGGTCGGGCGAGCGCGAGTTGAAGGGCAGGCTACACAACCCTAGCTCACTCGCAGCAATCAGGCCCCCAAGTCCCGTCCCGTCGCTCTTCTATCCACTATCCACTAATCACTATCCACTTCCTTATCACGCATCGACGTGACCTACGTCCTAGAACACCTGCTCCCATCGGCCTAAACTCGCCGTCAGAACCATGAGGGGAGTTGTCGTCTCCAGAAGACGGCACTCAGACACCATCCTCTATCGTCGACCAAACTAGGCGGTTACGCCCTGTGCTTTGTTGTAGTTTTCATTGTTGGATCACCCCCCGCGCCTTCCCCGCATCCGTCCGTCCTTCCGCAGCCCCGTCTAACTCCTTTATTAAGAGGACTTTGCCTCTAACTCCAATGGGCTCAAGATTTTGCCCGCCATGTCCTCCGCAAGCCCTTTGTAATGAAGACTTTGCAAAAGCAGAGGGGGGAGGGGCTCAGCCGATGCTGCACCATGGGGGGATTCAGGGTGCCGCACTATCTTGCCACGAACCCAACCGTCGACTGGCAACTGGCGACTGGATGCTATACTCCGCACGCAACCGGAGGACTCAACCGTGCGTAAACTAGCCTTCGCCGTACTGCTCAGCTTCGCTGCGTTCGCTGTTGCCCAGCAGCAGGATTTCAGCAAAGTTCAGATCAAGGTCACCAAGGTCTCCGGCAACATCTACATGCTGCAGGGAGCGGGCGGCAACATCGCCGCGTCGGTCGGCGAAGACGGCATCGTTATCGTCGATGACCAGTACGCTCCGCTGGCCGACAAGATCGCCGCTGCGCTGAAGGGCATCGGCGCGACCGACAAGCCGGTACGCTTCGTCATCAACACGCACTACCACGGCGACCACACGGGCGGAAACCTGCCGTTTGCCACGAACGGCTCGACCGTCATCGCGCAGGACAACGTGCGCAAGCGCCTGCAAACCGGCGGCAAGGCCGGTATCGGCACCGCCATGAGCATGGACCAGCCAGCCGCCGCCAAAGGCGCGCTGCCCATCATCACGTTCGATCACGACGTGACGGTTCACCTCAACGGCGAAGACATTCGCGCGCTGCATTTCCCCGGCGGACACACCGACGGCGACGCGATTGTGTTCTTCCCCAAGAACAACGTCGTACACATGGGCGACGACTTCGTGCGCTACGGCTATCCGTTCATCGACGTCAATTCGGGCGGCAGCGTGCAGGGCATGATCGCCGCGTGCGACAAGGTGGCCAATCTGCTGCCCGACGACGTGAAGGTCATCCCCGGCCACGGCGACCTTGCGAACCTCGGCGACGTGCGTGACTACTCGGTGATGCTGAAGGAAACCAGCTCGGCGGTGCAGGCCGCGATCAACCTGGGGAAGACGCCCGATCAGATGAAGAAAGAGAAGATTCTCGCGACGTGGGATGCGAAGTACGGCAAGGGCTTCATCACTCCCGACCTGTTCATCGACACGCTGTACAACTCGCTGACCAACAATAAGAACGCGGAGTTTCTGAAGCACAACTGAAAGCTAGCGAAACAAATTACGTGTGCCCTCGACGACGTTTCTGAGGTATGCTGTCGCGCGTTCTAAAAATCCATTTTCAGGGGGTGAGTTTTGGACAAGCGATTTCTCAGAGTGTTGGTATTGCTGGTCGGGCTCACATCCCTGGTCGCGGCGCAGGACATGGGCCACATGGGCGTGGTTTCGCCGTCGACCAGCAAGTTCGGCAACATGGCTGGCCTGCCGACGTGCATGACGCTCTCGGTGTTGCACGGCGACCCAACGAAGGGCGCGTCGGTTATCCTGCTGAAGTTCGCGCCGGGCTGCTCGGTGCCGTGGCACTGGCACACCGCGAACGAGACGCTGGTGATGGTGAGCGGAACCGGCAGCGCGCAGATGAAAGACGGGCAGCCGCTGGCCATGAAGGCCGGAGACTATCTGTACTTGCCGGCCAAGGGCATTCATCGCTTCATCGGCGAAGTCGGCGGTGTACATGTACGACATGCCGGACGGCGCTTTCGATATTCACTACGTCGATGCGGAAGGCAAGGAGATACCGCCCGACAAGGCCTGGCGGCGCAGATCAAAGTGAAACCGGCAGCGGGACCGACAACCACGCACTGACGTAGGCTTTCCACGCATGAAAAGCTGCCCTGATGGGCGGCTCTCTCGCTTTCAACGCATGACCTGAGGAGCTACGGCGCGGAAGACCTGTCCCGATTTTCAATGCGCGCCCACGTGTCGCGCAACTGCACGGTGCGATTGAACACCAGCAGTTCTGCGGTCGTGTCGGGATCGACGCAGAAATAGCCCAGCCGCTCGAACTGGAAGCGGTCGCCCGCTTCGGCCTTCGCCAGCGACGGCTCCAGCTTGCAGATCGGCAGCACTTCCAGCGAATTGGGATTGAGGTTGTCGAGAAACGTCTTGCCCTCCTCGACCGCGTTCGGGTCTTCCTTGAGGAACAGGTTCTCGTAGAGCCGCACTTCGGCATCGACCGCGTGAACGGCCGAGACCCAGTGAATCGTCGCCTTCACCTTGCGTCCGTCCGGCGCATTGCCGCTGCGGGTTTCGGGATCGTAGGTGCAGTGCACTTCGGCGATCGCGCCAGTCGCGTCCTTCACCACGTGCGCGCACTTGATGAAGTAGCCGCCGCGCAGGCGCACTTCGCGTCCCGGCGAGAGGCGGAAGAACTTCTTGGGCGGATCTTCGCGGAAGTCGTCTTGCTCGATGTAGAGCTCGCGTGAGAAAGGCACGTCGCGGGTTCCGGCGCTGGGATCTTCGGGATTGTTGACGACCTCGAGCTGCTCGACCTGGTCTTCGGGATAGTTGTCGATGACGACCTTCAGCGGACGCAGCACCGCCATCGCGCGATGGCGCGCGGCGGTTGAGGTCTTCGCGGACGTAGTGCTCCAGCATGGCGAGCTCGATGATGCCGTTGGTCTTCGACGCGCCGATGGCGGCGCAGAAGTTGCGCAGCGCTTCCGGCGTGTAGCCGCGGCGGCGAATGCCCGAGATGGTCGGCATGCGCGGATCGTCCCAGCCGCTGACGTGGCCTTCCTGCACCAGTTGCAGCAGCTTGCGCTTGCTGAGCAGCGTGTAGGTCACGTTGAGCCGGTCGAACTCGATTTGCTGCGACGGAAAGATTCCCAACTGCTCGATGAACCAGTTGTAGAGCGGGCGATGGTCTTCGAACTCCAGCGTGCAGATGGAGTGGGTGATGCGCTCGATGGAGTCCGACTGCCCGTGCGCGTAGTCGTACATCGGATAGATGCACCACTTGTCGCCGGTGCGATGATGCGTGGCGCGCAGGATGCGGTACATCAGCGGATCGCGCAGGTTCAGGTTCGGCGACGCCATGTCGATCTTGGCGCGCAGCGTGCGCGCACCGTCGGGAAACTCACCCGCGCGCATGCGCTGGAAGAGGTCGAGGTTCTCTTCGACGCTGCGATTGCGATACGGGCTTTCTTTGCCGGGCTCGGTCAGCGTTCCGCGATACTGCGCGCACTTCTTCGGCACTCAGGTCGCAGACGTAGGCCTTGCCCGCTTGATCAGCTGGATGGCCCACTCGTAAAGCTGGTCGAAGTAATCGGAGGCGTAGTACAGGCCGTCCCACTCGTAGCCCGAGCCAGTGCACGTCGCGGATGATGGAATCGACGTACTCCTGCTCTTCTTTCTCGGGATTGGTGTCGTCGAAGCGCAGGTTGGTCTTGCCGCCGAATTCCGCCGCCAGGCCGAAGTTCAGGTAGGTGGACTTGGCGTGGCCGAGGTGCAGGTAGCCGTTGGGCTCGGGAGGAAAGCGGGTCTGCACACGTCCGGCGAACTTGTTGGACTCGAGGTCGGCAACGATGATGTCGCGAATGAAATTCGAAGCTTTGGGCGTGTCGGAGGGAGACTTGGCAGGCGTCTCCGTCGCAGGGTTGGTGCTTTCCATGATGTCTCGGTTTCCTCAGATCGGGCGGGCCCAGCAGGACGAAGCAAGCGCCAGCCGCCAAAACATCTATTTTACTGTGTTTGGCGAATGGGGACTGCGTGCCTGTCTATTGCAGTTTCACAAACGCCACGCCATATCCGTTCAACGTGACCTGAATCGGCGACGCCGGCGCGATCGTCGTGGGCGTCGGGCCGTTGGTCGACATCGGTCGTCGAGTCGATCTTCAACACGCTGCCATTGGTGAACGCGCCTAGACTGCTGACGTCGAGCGAAACCACGCGCGACAGGCCGGGACCGTTGTTATCGGTCGAGGCCGCGACAGCGTAGTTGGCGATCATCACGACCACACTGTTGTCGGGATTGCGCACGGCCAGCGTCTCTAGGTCGGTGGTGTCGGAGGCGGTGAACTGCAGCAGGTTCGCTCCGGGGTTCGCTGGGAACATGTGGGCGAGCCAGTAGTCCACCCAATAGCTGAGGCGCGGGTTGCCGGTCTGGTCGTCGAGTTCGCCATACTGCGCGTCGGCGGCGAAGTCCCAGTGATAAAGCGCCTCGGCGCCCGCCTTGCCGACTTGCGAGAACATGAACGGACGCCACGCCGCGAAGAACGCGCTGGAGCCGCGCGTGTCGTCCACGAACTGCTGCGCGGGATTGCAGGTGCTCATGCCGTTCGCGCCTTGAAAGTCGGCGTTGACGTTGTTCTCGGTGATCCACACCGGCACGTTGGCCAGCGCTGGTTTGGTGGCCAGTTGCGAGCGGATGTATTTCACCTGGCTGGCAAATCCGGGAATCGTCGCGAAGAGCTTGCGCGTCGGTGTCTTTCTGGTTGCAAGTGGAGTAGTAGTGCGTGGCCACCACGTCCACCTGAGCGGTTACGCCATTCACGAACGGCGGCAGGTACTGCTGCTCGATGCCGCTGCCGCCACCCAGCTCGATGGCAACGAACTTCAGCGTCGGATCGGCGGCCTGCATCGACCGGCACGGTGGCGTTGTAGAGCTGCACGTACTGAGCTGGCGACACGTTGTTGTAGTTGGGCTCGTTGTAGATGCCCCACCAGGTGATCGGATACGGACTCGGCGACTTGTGGAATGTGCCGCCGGCGTCGGTGAATCCGCCGGTGTTGTAGTACTGCACCAGGTTCTGCGCGTAGGTGGCGAACTGGCCGTAGGTGGGATCGAGGAAGTTGTGCGACGAGTCGTACATGAACGACGGGCCGAGAGGCGATCTGGTACTCCGGGCTGTGATCGCCCACGGTGAGCACCGGCTGAATGATGGCGTCGACTGATGGTGAAGTCCCACGTTGTGGGAGTCGTCTGCGGAATGCCCTGGGAGACGGCCTGCAGGCGGATGTTCTGCGGCTGCAGGTTGCCCAGCGGCGTCACCGCCGTGGGATGGTTGGTGAAGAACTGGTAGTCCCACTCGGCGGGCTGGAACGACGTGGACATGGCAAGTTGCAGCCGGCCGGTCACCGTGTTGCTGACCTGCGTAGTGGCGCCGACGGTCAGGGTCATCGGAGCCGTAGCCGAGGGCAGCGCCGTCGCTGGCGGTGACCGTTCGCGAGGTAGGTTCCCGCCGGAGCCGTGCCGGCGCCGACGGTGATGGTTCCTGTGTTGGTCGCGCCCGGCGACTGCACGGTGACAACGGCCGACGACGGAAGTCCGGTGACCGCAAGGGTTACGTTGCCGGTGTTGCCGGTGCGGGTGAGCGTGACGTTAACGCTGGCGTTCGCCTGCGAGGGGAACACCAGCGGCGAATTATTGGAAAGCGAGATCGATAAGACTTCCAGCCTGCGGTGTGCCGCCGCCACTGCCGCCTGCGGATCCGCCGCAACCCGACAAAATCAAGAGAGAGAGAAGAAGGAAAAAAGCACATGCAACCTTATTAATCATTTCGCGACTGATTCTAAATGAACATCGTCGCGCGCCCGTGTGATGGGCAAACAGCGGGAGCGTGCGCTGGATCTGGACGGAGTGACAGTAGAATAGCGGCGGTGCTAACAATATGAACCACTGCGAAACCATCGACGAAACGCTGCACGCTCTGTATGCCGTGATTTCGGGGCCAGCCGGACAACCGCGCGACTGGGCGCTGTACCGCTCGCTGTTCCTGCCCGATGCGCATTCGATTCTCGCTGTCGCCAAGCCCAGCGAGACTCCCCGAGCAAGGGTGCTGGATGTCGAAGGCTACATCCGCCGAACCGATCCGTATTTTCAGACGAATGACTTCTGGGAAATCGAAACAGATCGCAAGTCCGAGACCTTTGGCAACATCGCCCACGTACTCAGCTTCTACGAATCGCGCCGCGAGGAACATGGCGAACCGTTCACTCGCGGCGTCAACAGCATTCAGCTTTTCTACGACGGCACGCGCTGGTGGATCGCCTCGGTGATGTGGAACACGCAGATGGAGTGAGCGAAGACCAGCACGGCACTCGTATGTTGCGGAGTCACGACGCGAGATAACCGCTAGTACGCCCGACTCGGGCCCGCGCAGAACGCGCGCCGGCAGAAAAATGATGGCCTTCACCAGTTCGAGCACGCCTTCGACGGCGATTCCCAGGATCCGGAACGGCAACAGAAACAGCCACACGATGGGATATAGGACGATCGCCACAATCGCCAGCGGCCAGCAGAAGAACAGCAGGACCAACCACATGAGGAACGTGAACATAAATCCCCCTATTCAATGATACGGCTAGTTTGGGATGGTAGTTCCATCGTCGGTTTCGCCCTGGCTGCAACATATCGCCAATAACTGGCAAAGAGCCCGCCCCGCCTGCTACGATTCCGCGATTCCGTTCCCTAGAGGAGAGCATGATGTTCCGAGACCGCGCGCTCCGGGTCGTACTGGTTCTGGTCGGGCTGATGTTCGTGTCCGGCGTTTTGGGGCTCCTGCATTTCAACAATCCCGCAAAAGCCTGGGAGCAGATGCTAGCCAGCGTCTATGTCACGCTGGGAGTCTTCCTCATCATCGCAGCATTCAATCCTCCAGCACATCGCAGCCTGATCGCATTCACGGCTTGGTCGAGCGTCGTTCACGGAGCGGTGATGGGAGTTCAAGCCATCCAAGGCGCACTTCCGCACAGCGATCTACTGCAAGCCGCGACGCCTATGCTGGCGATTGGGGTGGTCTTCCTACTATTGGCTCCTGCGAAGCCGCGAGTCTAATCTGCCGGATAGTTGCAACTATCCGATTGGATAGTTGCCGAGTGAATAATGTGTTTCCCCGGTCTTCCGCCGGATTTGCATCCCTCTGAAAACACAGGCTGACGGCACAAATGTCTCCGCCTTCCAATCAGACCCGTGGGTTGGCATCCTGCTTGCTCTATCTCACGGCGTAAGCCATCCAGTAGCGGACGAAACGCCGAGGCTGCGAAGGCCAAGCGGCTCAGGCTCAACCTGAGGCGCCACATCAAGGAGGAGTTATGAAACGCAACCTGTATGTGAGCCTGGCGGCACTCGTTCTGGCTCTGACCGCCAATGTTGCCTTCGCGCAGTCGCAGTCGAAGTGCAAGGCCAACGTTCCCTTCTCGTTCAGCGTCGCACAGAAGTCGATGGGACCCGGATCCTACAGCATTATCGTGACCGACCGGGTGCTGGAGCTTCGCAACGACTCGACCAATGAAACGGTGGAGTTCATCGCGCAGCGCGAAGAGAGCGCGAAGCCACAGGCCACGCGACTGGTGTTCCACAAGTACGGCGACCACTACTTCCTGACGGAAGTCTGGAATGCCACAGGCCAAGCCGGCGCTTCGGGAATGGAACTTCCGTCCAGCAAGGCAGAGCAGGAAACGCGCGCCGCCTTGAAGGATGGGAGCGGACCGCAGGAAGTAATTATCGCGATGCGGTAAGGCAACCTCGACGCAAGAACTCAGACCCGGAGCCGCGTGCTCCGGGTTTTGCTTTCAGGCGCGGTTGCCAGCTTCTCGTCCGCTCAGTCACCTGCGCTGGCGTCCAAAAAGCGAAGACATGGCGAAAGGCACATCCCCCTGCCCCACTGTGGAATCAAGAAGTTACGCATCAGCTCCGACGTAAGATGCTGTCCTCACATGAGTTAGAAGCAAATCATAGATTTCAAAGAACTTAGTAGACTGGTCGCACTGATTCGGCCGGCGCCCCCCATTGTTGGGGGCAAAACGTCCTCAGCCTCACTCATAAACCAGCCGAGAGGGGGAGTCACGGGGAAAAGTGCGAGGGAGAAAACTTTAGTAACCAATTGCTCCCGGAGTGGGAAAATTGCTTCCGCGACTCCGCTCAGGTTTGCGTCCAGCAGAGGGACGCGAATCCCCGCTACAGCGGGCTCAGGCGCACTGGACGTTTATTCGGTACGGGAGGAATACGATAGCTCGACAAAGCCGTTCTTGTAAGCGACCACGTTCTTCAATTTCCACCTCTCCTCCGTCAAGGAACCATCGAACAGCCGGAGCCCTTCGCCCAACAGGACAGGCGCTACGGTCAACCTGATTTCGTCCACCAGGCCGAGTTCGAGAAAACGCTGGCACAGCATGGCCCCGCCCACAAGCCAGATATTTCGATATCGAGCCGCGAGTTTCACGTCAACCAGTGTCTTGAGATCGCCCGAATAAAACTCGACGCTGTTCCTCGCCGGTGGCCATTCTCTGCCGGTCACCACGACGACCGGAGTATCGCCGTAGGGCCAGCCCAGTTCGAGCGCGTGTTCATAGGTGCGGGAACCCATCACATAACAGTCGACCGATTTGAGGAAGGTCGCAACTTCCTCCTCCGAAATGGAGACCCCGGCTTCGTAGACGCTTGCCGGACTATCCATCCAGGAGACACTGTTGTCCGGCTTCGCGATGAAACCATCCAGACTGGAAACCATGTGCAAGGTTACATATCGTCCTGTCGTATTACCTTCGCCGCGCGACATAGTTCCTCCTCGCTTTGGCCGATATCCATATCTTCGAGTGGGCTGGAACGGCGTCTTTGGGTCGCATCGCCGGGTGTCCCAACCAGCCTGTTTTTGGCTCAGCTTTACCAAAAACTCGGCATTGCCACCGGCGCATTGAACCCATCAATTCCTAATCCGGCTTAGGCGGCCAGTTAGGCGCTTCGATACCGAACTGCTTGGCGTACTCCGCATTCAGCCGCTGCCAGCCAGCGAACTTCATGGCCTCGGGACCGGCGATGCGGCCAATGGGAGTTCCGCTCAGAAGCCGATCCATCACATCGAAACAAATGTGCCAACCGGCAGCACCCATGGAGATGAAGCGGTGACCGATGTTGGTCCACAGCGTCAGGCGCGTGCCGCCACCCAAGGCTTCGAGTTCCCAGCGCATATTGAAGCCACCCCAGTTGTACTCAAGCGCCTCGGGAGCGTCGGCCCGCGTCACGATGGTTTCGGTAATGCGCGGCGCGGGCGCTCCTACGGTGGTGAGCTTCACGCTGGTTCCAACCGCAGCCAGGCTCCCGTCGGCTTCAAAAGGAGCCCACTCGCGTAGATGCGCCGGGTCGGTCAGCGCCTGCCAGACTTTTTCCGGCGGGTGGCGCAGCTCCCGGACGAGAACGAGCGTCCACTTCTCTTCACCCTTTGGCCCGCGGTCCTTTTGTATCCGCGCGCCGCTGGCCGCACCCGGCGTGTACTGCTCGGGATCGGTCATCTTCTTCTCCTGAACTTTTGCCCTACCAGCGCTTCAGTTCCGTGAGCTGAATCAGGTTACCGCAGGTGTCGTTCACCATGGCGATTTTGGAGGCCGTCACGTCGGTTGGTGGCATGGTGAACTCGGCGCCGCGCGCTTTCATACGCTCGAAATCGGCCTGCACGTCGTCGGTGAAGAACATGGCCGCGGGCTGGCTCTGTTGAAACATCGCCTGCTGATACGCCTGGGCCGCGGGGTTGTTGTTCAGCGCAAGCTGCAACTCGGTGCCTTCCGGGTCCTCGGACGAGGCAACGGTCAGCCAGCGGTATGGGCCATTGCTGAAATCCGCCTTTTTCACGAACCCCAGCACTTCGGTATAGAAGCGCAGGGCCTTCTCCTGGTCGTCGACGTACACACTGGTCAGTTTGATTTTCATTTCGTTTCTCCTTTGTTACGTTTGCGGTTTGGGCCGCGTTGTCTCCTCGTTGTCTTCTTCTTCGCCGGTGTTGATGCATCCATGCGGTCGAGGTGGCGTTCGAGGGCATCCAGGTGCGCGGACCAGAGCTGACGGAACTGAGCCAGCCACATATCCACCTCCTGCAGTGGTTCAGGTTTCAGCCGGTAGAGACGGCGCTGTGCGTCCACCGTGGATTCCACGAAACCGGCGTCGCGCAGCACGCGTAGGTGCTTGGACACGGTCGGCTGCGACAGACGAAGCCGGCGCTCGATCTCGCCAACAGATTGTTCTGACGAGACCAGCAGGCCCAGGATCGCGCGGCGGTTCGGCTCGGCAATGATTTCGAAGGTGGATTGCACGCTCTTTATATACTCTACCACGCATATACTTGTCAAGACATATAATGACATGCGGGCGGACGTCCCGGCGCACGAATTGAGTGGCTCCTTGACCATCCGCGACCCAGGCTGCACGAAAAGGCGCTTAAGCACTTCCGGGTCGCGATTAAGTCAGGTAACGAGGCCCAGTCGACGGCGTATACTCGTGCGGAAATTCGAAGGAGGCGCGATGGTTCGGGCAGGGCAACTTGTCGTTGTGACGATTCTGCTGTGTAGCGTTTTAGTGTCTGGGCAGACGAGCGCGCCCAGTGCTCCATCGACCGCGTCGGCCGCTCACCAGACGGGCCCGGCGTTCGACGTCAATGCCGCCGTCGATACCTACCTGGCCAAGATGCCGCCTGCGCAACGTGCCCGTTCCGATGCTTACTTCGAAGGCGGTTATTGGCTACAGCTATGGGACTTTCTTTCCACGGTGTTCGTGATGTGGTTGCTGCTGCATTTCCGGTGGTCGGCGCGAATGCGCGACCTGGCCGAACGGATTACCAGATTCCGTCCGCTGCAGACGTCGATCTACTGGGCGCAATTCATCGTCATCGTTTCGGTGCTCACCTTCCCTTTGAGCGTGTACGAAGGTTACTTCCGTGAACACAGGTATGGCCTGTTAAACCAGAGCTTCGGCCCGTGGATTGGGGATCAACTGGTTGCGACCGGCGTCCTGGTGGTGCTGGGAGCCATCCTGATGGTTCCGTTGTTTGGGCTGGTGAGGCGACTGGGAAAGAACTGGTGGGTGTGGGGCGCAGTCCTGGTGATCGCGTTTTTCGGCTTCGTGCTGCTGATCGAACCGGTTTACATCGCTCCGCTCTTCAATAAGTACACGACACTGACGGACGCGCGAATCAAGGACCCGATTCTCAGCATGGCGCGCGCGAACGGAATTCCCGCAAAAGACGTGTATGAGTTCGACGCGTCGCGACAATCGAACCGGGTGAGCGCCAACGTCAGCGGGTTCGCCGGCACGCTGCGAATTTCGCTGAACGACAATCTGCTGAAACGCTGCACGCTGCCCGAGATCGAAACCACTATGGGACATGAGATGGGCCACTACGTCTTGAACCACGCATACAAGGGCCTGGTCATGCTCGGCGTCGTGATCGTCATTGGGTTCGCCTTCGTAAACTGGGGCATCAAGTACGGTCTTGCACGTTGGGGCGAGAAGTGGAGCGTGCGAGGAATCACCGATGTCGCGGTGCTGCCGCTGGCCGTGGTCGTGTTCTCGGTTTACATGTTTCTGATGACGCCTGTGACCAATACGATCTCGCGCAACATGGAATATGAGGCTGACATATATGGACTGAACGCGGCCCAACAGCCCGACGGCGAAGCGAATGTGGATATGCTGCTGGGCGAGTATCGCAAGCTCGATCCCGGCCCCATTGAGGAGTTCGTTTTTTACGATCATCCCAGCGGACGGACGCGCATCACCGCAGCGATGCGGTGGAAAGCGGAGCATCCGCAGTTGGCGAACGAAGAGGAGATGGCAAGACCGCTGTTTGAGGGGAAGTGAGGGGCTGCGCCCAGGATAGCTCCAACGGAGGAACCTGGCACGTGGCGCACCGCAGCTCTCCCCAACAAGCTCGCTGCCGTCATGTTGTGACAGACTATAAAGGTTGTCGAAAAATTCAAAAAGCCCCCCATTTGCCAAACCCGCGGGCAAATGTGGGACACCCGCCGCCACTCACTCTCTAGAAGATCTGCCGTGCCTCCGGGCTGACCCTCTCGCGACGGTGAACGCGGGCCGGGCATCCCGCACTTTCACTTGTCTCGGATACATAGCTGCACTATCATTTTCGGGAAATCCCACCAGCACTTTTGCGAGTTACGTCCGGCTGGGCGCGGCGGTAGCCTTGTGCCCACGCTGACAGTGTGATTGCAGGTAACTTTCGAGGAGAGGTTATGAAATCCAGGGTAATCGTTGCAGTTCTCGTCCTATTCGCTTTTTCACTGCTGTTGCTGACCCAGATGGGTTGTGACAGCAAACCGGCCGCCGACGGCCAGAAGGCTCCGGGCACCGAGCAGGCGCTCGCAGATGCCGTTGATGTCTATGTCTACGGCTATCCGCTGGTGACCATGGACATGACGCGCCGCCAATTCACCAACGTTGCCACCCTGGACCCCGCCCATGCACCGATGGGGCAGTTGCTGAAACTGCGAACCTATCCACCGGTTGACAATCATGCGGTTACGGCCCCGAATGCCGACACGCTGTACACGATGGCTTGGATGGATGTGTCGCAGGAGCCGTGGGTGTTGAGTGTTCCTGACATGGGCGACCGGTATTTCCTGTTGCCGATGCTCAGCGGATGGACCGATGTGTTCCAGGTTCCCGGTAAGCGCACCACCGGCGGCAAGGCTGCGACCTACGCTATCACCGGTCCTGGCTGGAGCGGAACGCTGCCTCCGGGTGTAACGGAATACAAGTCGCCCACCGGAATGGTGTGGTTGCTCGGGCGCATTTATTGCACCGGTACTCCGGATGACTACGCCAAAGTCCATGCTTTGCAGGACAAGTTCACGCTGGTCCCGCTCAGCTCCTACGGCAAGCCCTACACTCCTCCGGCCGGAACGGTCGATCCCAACTTCGATATGAAGAAGGGGATACGCGACCAGGTGGATGCGCTGAGCGTGGAGGAATACTTCAACTACCTCGCGAAGCTGATGAAGACCAACCCGCCGGCGGCCGACGACGCTCCGATGGTCGCAAAGATGAAGGCGATCGGGATCGAGCCCGGCAAGGATTTCGATCCCAGCAAGCTGGGCGCTTTCGACAAGGAACTCATCAAGGGCGTTCCCAAGCTGGCGCAGGTCAAGATCATGGAGTACTTCAAGAAGGCCGCTGAGCCTGTCAACGGCTGGATGTACTTGACCAAGGACATTGGCGTATACGGCACAAATTACATTCAGCGCGCATTGGTGACGGCGATTGGCTTGGGTGCCAACCGTCCGCAGGATGCAATCTACCCCACGTCGCAAAAAGATGCGGACGGCCACGAGTACGACGGCGCTTCAAAGAAGTACGTGATCCACATCGACAAGGGGCAGATGCCTCCGGTCAACGGCTTCTGGTCGATCACCATGTACGACAAGGACTACTTCTTCGTGCCGAATCCGCTGAACCGGTACACGTTGAGCGCGCGCAACAAGTTCAACATGAATCCCGATGGCTCGGTTGACCTGTATCTGCAAGCCGACTCGCCGGGAAAGGCCAAGGAAGCCAACTGGCTGCCCGCACCGAAGGCACAGTTCATTCCGATGCTGCGTCTGTACTGGCCGAAGGAGACGCCGCCTTCGATCATCGATGGCACCTGGAAGCCGCCGGCTGTTACCGAAGTTAAGTAGCTGCACGAAAAGCGGGTGCCCCACACAAGCGTCCTTTGCTTGTGTGGGTCTTTTTGTTGGTGGGACGAAAACCCCCACTCCAGCGGCCAAAGACGGGCCGCTTGAATGGGGCACCCGACCTGAAGATTCTTGGTCAATGGGAGGGGTTAGCTGGGCACTCGCGCCAACCATTAAATGTGGACCAACCCCCGGAAGGGCTTGCGGGAGCCTCGAAACCCCGGTAGGGTTATAGGCAATGAGCGCTCTACGAGAACAGATCGCCAATCTCACGGCTTCCGAGAAAGCTGAATTGCTGGACGAAGTGTGGGAGAGCCTGGAGGTTGACGCGCTCAGACTGACCGACGCGCAATGCGCTGAGTTGGACTCCCGCATCGAACGACTGGAAAAGAATCCTTCCGATGTAATTCCCTGGGAACAAGTCAGAGTCGGACCTGTTTAAGAGACCGTGAAGCTACCCATCGTTTGGATGCCTGTGGCCGCTGCGGAACTGCAGCAGGCGCGGGCTTGGTACGACAACGTTCGCCCGGACCTTGGGGAGCGTTTTGCCGTGGCAGTTGAGACCACGGTGGAGGCCATCGCACAACGGCCCTTGCAATTTTCGGTTGTTCATCGGGGACGACGACGAGCGGGAGTACGACGGTTTCCGTATGGGATTTTCTTCGAAATGCAAGCGGACCGAATCGTGGTGATCGCCTGCTTCCATGCCAAACGCGACCCGAAGCGGTGGCAGTCGCGCTGAGCGTCGTTTACAAGTGCCGCGCTTCACTTGCGCGCTACTCGCTCACGGAGGACGCTGACCAGACCCTTCTTGCGAATGTCGTTGAGGCGGACTTCGATCTTCCGGCCTTTTGCCCCGGCGAGCAACTCCTGCTCCAGGTGAGCCAGGCGGCGTTCCTTGTCCTGGCGAATGAGTTCGCGGACGTATTCGCTCGGAGTGCCCCAGTCTCCGGAGGCGACCTGGCCCTCAACGTAGGCCTTGAGGGCTTCGGGTAACGAAATGTTTAGGGATGTCATCGGCATGGCTTCATATTATGACAGTTTATGAAGGTTGTCGAGGATGACGGCCGTCTTGATTCCGATCGCGGATGAGACGAAGGGACGAAAAGTCGCACCCCGCCAAAAAGACGGCGGGATGGGCCACCCTCTCGTGTAAGTTTTTATTTATCAATAGGTTGACGGGGTGGGCCACCCGCGGTAATCGGACATTAGAAATACATCCTCAGCACGAGTCCAACCTGGTCATAGCTCTCATTGTGTTTTTTGTTTCCGGTAGAGTTCTGGTGCTCGTAATAGGGGTCCAGCACGTAATGTTTGCCGATGGGGAACAAACAGCCGGCATAGAGGGCGGTATCGCTCCACTTGCTGTACTTACTTTCGTAGAAGACCTCAACTGCTCCGTACGGGGTCAGTTCGTATCCATGAATATGAGATTTGTAGGCAAGATTCAGGCGGTTCCGGTAGCGCCAGGTAAAGCCTCCTTCCTGCCAATCCAGATCTCCCCGGTTACGGTCCCATATCAACCACCGCTCCTTCGCTTCATAATTAAAGGTCACCACTGGCTCCATCCGGTTGGTCGGAGGCTGTTCCGGAGACGGCAAGTAGCGATATCCGAGCGACATGCTCACAAAGGGTGCCTTGGTGTTTACCGTGCGCCAGCGCTTGACGTCATAGGTCAAGCTCGGACCGAATTCGGCCTGCGTGGATTCTCCCGATTCTTTCGTATTCTTTGCCTGGAACAGGAAGCCCCAGGAGTCATCGAACCGGTGATACACGTCAATCTCCGGCAGAAATTGCTTGGTCAAATCTTGCGCAAGCGAAAAAGGCGACGCCAGCAGCAACGCGGCGCACAGCAGTGTGCGAACAAGACGGGCCAATGGAAATCCTCCCAAATCCGAAAGACTGCCTGTTCGAAGGAGTATTGCAATCCAACGATAATACCGGAAACCGGCTTTCGAGCCAGTTCCAGGGGGCGTGGCCCGCATAGCCCTTGTTTTGGGATATGTGGGGCTTCACCCATTCCTTGGCCGACCCGGCAATGTGAGGCTTTCCGGCTTGCGAATGCATTATCCCGGCTGGTTCTGCCCGGATTGGCCTGCCCTCTTATTGCGTGTTCATCCGTGGTCACTTTTGCCTTTTTACTGGCGACTGGCAGCTTTCTTATCACACTCAACGTGACCCACGTCCTAGCCTCTCCGAACTCCCATCCACCTAAACTCGCTGCGCAGAACGATGAGGGGAGTTGTCGTCTCCAAAAGACGACACTCAGACACCATCCTCTATCGTCGGACAGACTAGGCGGTTACGCCCTGTGGTTTGTTGTACTTTTCATCGATCGACCACCCACCACCCCTGCCACACACCCGTCCGTCCTTCTGCGACCCAGCCTAACTCCTTTGTTAAGAGGAATTTGCCCGTAAGTCCTACGCGCAGAGTATTTTGCGAGGATAGATGCGCCTATCCCCAATGGAATGAGGAATTTGCAAAAACATGGGGGGAGGGGGGTACCCACCTCCTCGGTTCTCTGAAGGTGCCCCAGGTTCGCGTCCTGCTGTTGGACGCTAACCTGGGCGCGACGCTAGTGCCCCCCGCTATTGCCCGACAGCTCCTTCACGATGTTGCCGACAAACGCCTTCGCGTCGCCGAAGAGCATCAGGGTGTTGTCGAGGTAGTAGAGCGGGTTGTCGATGCCGGCGAAGCCCGGGTTCATGCTGCGCTTGATGACCATCACGGTGTGCGCCTTGTCCACGTCGAGGATGGGCATGCCGTAGATCGGGCTCGACGGTGTCGGTGCGCGCCGCGGGGTTGGTGACGTCGTTGGCGCCGATGACCAGCGCCACGTCGGTCTGCGGCATGTCGCCGTTGACCTGGTCCATGTCGAGCAGCTTGTCGTAGGGGATGTCGGCCTCGGCCAGCAGGACGTTCATGTGTCCGGGCATGCGGCCGGCGACGGGATGGATGCCGAAGGTCACGTCAACGCCGCGCTTGCTGAGGGCGTCGTAGAGTTCGCGGACCTTGTGCTGCGCCTGGGCGACGGCCATGCCGTATCCGGGAACGATGACGACCTTGTTGGCAGCCGCGAGAATCGCCGCCGCTTCTTCGGGCGTGGCGCTGCGCACCGGACGCGCTTCCTGCGCGCCTGCGGCCGCGGCCTGCTCCTGGCCGAAGGCGCCGAAGAGCACGTTGGTGAACGAGCGGTTCATGGCCTTCGACATGTTGACGGAGAGAATGAAGCCGGAAGCGCCGTCGAGCGCGCCGGCCACGATGAGCAGCTTGCTGTCGAGCACGAAGCCCATGGCTGCCGCCGAGAGTCCGGCGTAGGAGTTCAACAGCGAGATGACGGTCGGCATGTCGGCGCCGCCGATGGGGATGATCATCAGCACGCCGAAGATCAGCGGGATGACGACCATCGCCGGGTACAGGTACATGCGGTCGGGATGCAGCACCAGCACCACGGCGATCGCAATGGCGATGCCGAGGAAGCCGAGGTTGACGAGGTTCTGTCCTTTATAGGTGATGGGGCGCTGCGGCAGGATCTCCTGCAGCTTGCCCGCGGCCATCAGGCTGCCGGTGATGGTGAGCGAGCCGAGAATGACCTCGAGCGACAGGACGCTCATCATGAACTTCGAGATGTTGGGCGCGCGCAGGTAGAACTCGGCGGTGCCGACCAGCGTGACGCAGAGCGCGCCGAAGGCGTGGCTGAGCGCGGTCCGCTGCGGCACGGCGGTCATGGCCACATTGCCGAGGGGCACGCCGATGATGGTGCCCAGCACCAGGGCGATGGCGATCCACTTGAAATCGACGATGCCGTGGTGGAAGAGCGTGCCGACGATGGCCAGCAGCATGCCCGCTTCGCCGGCGAAGATGCCGCGGCGCGCGGTGGCCGGCGAGCTCAGCCACTTGAGCGACAGGATGAACAGCGCTGCCGCCACCATGTAGAGGACTTCGATGATGATGTCGCTACCCGGGAGGTTGTTCATGGCTTCGGCGCTTTACTCACTTTGAACATCTTGAGCATGCGGTCGGTGATGATGAATCCGCCGACGATGTTGCTGGTGGCGGCGACGATGGCGATGGTGCCGAGTATCGTGGCCAGCCGGCTCTTGCCTTCACCCGCCAGGATGATGGCGCCCACGACGGCGATGGCGTCGAGCGCGTTGGTGAGCGACATCAGCGGCGTGTGCAGCAGCGGTGAGACCCGCCGGATCACCTCGAATCCGATGAACGCGGCGAGCATGAAGACGTACAGACTGGTAATCAGGTCTGTGTGCAAGTCAAAACCTCCAAAATCCACCACAGAGACACTGAGGCACAGAGGAATTCATTTCGAATATCTCTTCCGCTCTGTGCCAGTACTTCTGCGGTGCAAACTGCGAATTAATTACGGAAAACACGGGACTTTTCTTTCTAAGTTTTCTCTGTGTCTCAGTGTCTCTGTGGTTCATGATCATCTACGTTTGCGCTACTAGCGCCGGCAGCGAGAAAAATTCGCGGATGCGCGGGTTCACGATCTCGCCGCCCTGAGTGACGAGCGTGCTGCGCACGATTTCGTCATCCATGTTCAGGTTGAGCTTCCCGTCTTTCACCATGTTGAGCAGGAAGTTGGTGAGGTTCTTGGAGTACATCTGGCTGGCGTGATACGGCACGGTGCTGGCCAGGTTGATGCAGCCGATGATGGTGACGCCATGCTCGACGGCGGTCTCGCCCATGTGGGTGAGCTCGCAGTTGCCGCCGCGTTCGGCCGCCAGATCGACGATGACCGAGCCAGGCGCCATCGCCTCGACCATCTCTTTGGTGACGAGGATGGGCGATTTCTTGCCGGGAATCACTGCAGCGGTGATGACTACATCGTGCTGGGCGACGACCTGTCCGAGAAGCTCTCGCTGGCGCTGGTAGAACGATTCGTCCTGCGCCTTGGCGTAGCCGCCGGCGTCCTGCGCGTCTTTGGCCTCGATGGCCAGCTCGACGAAGCGTCCGCCGAGACTGTGTACCTGCTCTTTCACCGCGGGACGCAGATCGTAGGCGGAAACCACAGCGCCGAGGCGGCGGGCGGTGGCGATGGCCTGCAAGTCCGGCGACGCCGACGCCCATGATCAGCACGCGCGCGGGCGTGATGGTTCCGGCGGCGGTGGTGAGCATGGGAAAGATGCGCGGCAGGGTGTCGGCGGCGAGGATCACCGCCTTGTAGCCGCAGATGGTGCCCATCGAGGAGAGCGCGTCCATGCTCTGGGCGCGGGTGGTGCGGGGCATCAGCTCGACGGAGAACGAGGTTGCTCCGGTGGCGGCAATGTCCTGAACCGTGTGGACGTCGCCCAGCGGACGCAGGAAGCCGATCAGCACCTGGCCGCGCCGCAGCAGCGGCAGATCTTGCTGGCCGGTGCGGTCGTTGGAGCCGTACGACAACACTTGCAGAATAATGTCGGCCTTGGCGAACACCTCTGCGCGATCAACTGCAAGCGCTGCCCCCTTGGCCGTGTATTCGGCATCGGGATAGCCGGCTTCGACACCAGCCCCGGCTTCGAGGATTACGTTCAGTCCAGCTTTTTTAAGATTGGGAATGACTGCGGGTACAAGCGCGACCCGCCGCTCCCCCGGAAAGATCTCGCGGGGAACACCGACCAGCATGAAGGAGCCTCCACCGACAGCGCAAAGTGGCGAACTCTGCATTCTAACCGCGCCGGCAGAGAATTGTACTGGAAAGGGAAGGAAACTGCGCAGGATGAATCCAAAATGAAAACCCGGAGCCGGTGGGGCTCCGGGTGCTTTGCGATTGTTGGGTCAGGTTAGCGCAAAGCGACGATCACAGTCTCGGCTCCGCCGCCGCTGCTGGAGTCGCGGCTGGAGGCCATGAGTTCCTTCTCCAGCTTGCCCTCGGGGACCGACAGACCCTGGCCGCGAGCGCTGGTCCAGATCTCGCGCAGGAAGTAGTGGTCGCCAACCTTGTCGAACACCAGCTTGGTTTGATCGGCCTTAGATTGGCCGGCGTAGGCATAGATGCCCAGGACCTTTGCGTCGCCGTCCCTTGAAGCGATTACGGTTGCACGGTCGCCGACTTCGCGAACCTCATAGGCGCCCGCAGGGAGCTGTTTCTGCCCGACGCTAAAGTCAAAGGGTATGTTGCCGGTCATGATGGTTTGTGCATGGACCACGGGAACTGCGATAGCGAAGGCCGCGACGAGAGTCATCAGGGCCCCAAACAGGTTGCGTTTCATAACTCCTCCTTATGGGGCCCCTATAGCGGAACCCAAGCTGTTAATGTTTGACCGCTTAGCCTTGAGCGCTTGCTCGATTTGCCTTTCAGCTTGCGGCTTACGCCAGGAGATAGAGCAAGCTGCGTGCCAAACTGCTGCTGGTGGCTGCACAGAACGCAGGCCATTGAAATATGGGTGATTTGCGGGGACCGGGCAAAGCTCGAGGAAACCGCGCAGGCGTGGAGCTATCCGAATGGATAGATTGGACAAACGAAACAGTTAGCCAACGCCGTGTGGGGGCCAAGTCGGCGGCGCTTCCCACACAATATCAGCTCGGGTCCTGAGGAAATGGTCTTGGTCGGGGAGGTTTAATGGCGAATTGGATCCCGGGAAACTCTGATTAAGCGGCATTGTGGGCCTCCGCGGCTGAGGCCGGGGTCATTCAGCGGCATTTACCGCCGGCCTGAAGCCCCTCCCCTTCGGGGACAAGTTTTATTCAGAGTCTTCCTGGCTATTGCTCATGCGGTGGTCCCGCGCAAAGCGGAGGCGGCCGACACTGTGCGGACACTGACAGAAATGGCACGTTATTTGCTTGACTAATTGCGAGGCCGTGCTACTGTCAGGCTCAATCGACCCCGGGGCACAAAGCGGCGTTCCCGCTACCAACTTCGCAATCTCGAAAAGGAATTTAGAAATGAGAACCAAACCGATAGTGAAGTTTCTTGTGGTCTGCACGCTACTAACGATGTGCGCTTGCAGCAATGAGAGAGGTTCAACGACATCAGCTACTTCAACAACGTCAACTCCTCGGGGACCTAAACTCGCGGCTGCAACCGTCCAAGCAACCATCACGTATGACACGAGCAACACCCCAAGTAATGGAAACTGCACGCAAACACTGGCAAATGGCACTGTGCAGCCGTTTGTAGTGCTACAGATGTCAAAACACGATTCGATTGCCTGGAATGCGGCCTTCAATGACGGAACTGGCCCGAAAGCTGCCAACGGTTTCGAAATCCAGTTTGTCGCGATTACACCGGCGGCGGGACTGGTGGGAACGCCGTTTGTAGGGGACAGCGGGAGTCCTGTCTATTTCGTCGATGATGCGACCGCCTCAGCCCTGACTCCGAAAGATACATCGACAGGGGGAGGGGCGGTGGATTTTCGTTATGCGTATGTTGTGCTCTTCGATGATCAGAAACAACCTCACTTCTGCAACAACATCAAGCCGACCGGCGTAACCAGTTTCGGAGTCCACGTGCAGCAGTAGGGTCAAAGATCTTCCGGCCCAGGACATGGCAGGAAATATTACTTGGCCGATATCAGTTGCTGGAAGTCCGCATCCGCCGCAAGAGTCGCGAAGTCCGGCGTGTCTCGAATAATCGTTCGAGAGTAGCCAGCGTCGGCGGCCTTCCTCAGCCAGTTGAGTGCCTGCCGGTCATCGCCGAGCTGCTTGCAGACCAGCGCTGCGCGAAACAGCACCTCCGGGTCGTGAGGGGCAATCGACAACGCTTTTTGCATGGCGGATGTGGCGGTGTGTCTGTCGCCGATCATCGCACTGTACTCGGCTATATAGATCTGAGCAATTTGGTCCTTCGGGTTCGTGCGAACGTGCTCGGTTGCCAGCTGAAGAGCCCTCTTGTACGCTCCAGACGCTTCACTGCGGCGGTCCGGTGACCAGTACAGCGCATCGCCAAGATTTCCCCAGTTGAGGTAGTCGTCCTCTTTCAATTTGCGCGCCTTTTCGAGGGCGGCAATCGCTTCTGGGTAGCGGTGAAGATAGTAGTAGGTCTCCCCCAAGTCGCTGTAAGCCGGCATCATCGGCCGTAAACTGATGGAGCGCTGCAACGCATCGATCGCATCCTCATACCGCCCATCAAAAAGATACATATCTCCGATGTTTTCGAGTACTAGCTGATTGCCCGGTGCCAATTCACTGGCTTTGCGGAACATCGCTTCGGCATCGGCGTACCTGGCCCGACCGTAATAGAAATATCCGGCCCAGTTATAAGCCGCCCAGTAGTTTGGGTTCATGCTAATGGCCCGCTTCAACGCAGCCTCTGCTTGCGACGCGTCATCGAGTTTGTCGTACGTATCGCCCAGCGCCATCACGGCCAGCACATTGCCTGGATCCGCAGCCACCGCAAGCTTGATCTCAGCCAGAGCCTTGGCATACTCGCCGCGGCTTCGGTACACGTTACCGAGACAGAGGTGGCCGTCAGCGGATTTCTGATCGGAGGTGAGGGCCTGCTCGCAATGGGTTGTCGCCTCATCCAGCCATTGCTGTTTATGGTCAAACTTGAAACGTTGCCAGTACGCGTCGCCCAAGCCCGCATAAGCCGGAGCGTAATTTGGGCTCACCCGGAGCGCATGTTCGAATTCCTTGATCGCGGCGTCGATGTTTTCCGGCTTCTGGTAGTCGAGCAGGTAGCCACGCCCTTTCAAATAGAACTCGTATCCCGCGGGAACGGCAGCTTGCACTTCCGTTGGCTCAGGATAAGGTGACCGGCTGCCGGCGGGCAGCATGGCGATGACTTCACCGGCCAGTGTATCCTGCAGCGCGAACAGGTCAGCGTCGTTTCCGGTGACGGTACAGGCATTCAAGACCCGATGAGTTTTGGAGTCGATCAGGCTGCAGGTGACGCGAACCTTGTCGCCTGAGCGCTGCACGGTGACCTCGAGCACGCGCTCCACACCGAACTCGCGTCGGGCCGCGTCGGTCGTATTGGCTCCCCGGGCTATCAGTTCGCTGGGCGGAATCAATTGCAGTTGTTGCCCGAGAGTGGCCCGCGCAATATTTGCGCTGACGGTTTCGGCCATGCCGCGAAGCATGGCATTATCTGACGGATCCTCGCCGCCAGTATCAACCGGCAAAATGGCAAGAAGGCGGAATTGGCTGGTCGTCTCCTGCGTGCCCGGTAACACCTTGGGTCGAATTTGCGGCCAGTAGTGGATTCCCGCCACGACGGACGCGATCAAGATGATCGCCAGCGCCGCGAGGGCAAATCGCTTACCCTGCTGCTTCTCGGCGTCCCTGGTTTTGCGCCCTTCCAGCAACCGTTGCAGGTCTTCGCGCAGCTCGGTTGCCGACTGGTAGCGGTCCGCCGGTTTCTTCTGCAGGCAGTGCAGGATGACCTGCTCCAAACCGGGAGACACCGCCGGATTCACCTCACGCGGATTTCTGGGCCGGCTATTAAGGATGGCGTCGCGCACCTCGTGGATCTGGGCCTCGGGAAACAGAAGCTGGCCCGTCGCCATCTCGTACAGCACGGCTCCGGCCGACCACAGGTCACTGCGCTGATCGGAAATGCCGGAAAACTGTTCCGGCGCCATGTAGGGCAGCGTGCCCGTCAGTGTCATGTTGATGGTGACGGTCTCAAGCGAGGCGGCGTCTTTCGTGGGGTCGAACATCTCGGCCAGCCCGAAATCCAGGATCTTCAGCGTGCCGTTTTGCGTGATGCGCAGATTCCCGGGCTTGAGATCGCGATGGATGATGCCCTCGCGGTGGGCTGCCTCCAAGCCGGCCGCCAATTGCACGCCCAGGGCGAGGACCGTCTCTTCCGGCAATGCACCACCGGACAGCTTGTCGTCGAGTCCGCTGCCGGCGATGTATTCCGTGACCAGGTATTCCACCGGTTCATCGCCGAAGTCGTGGGCGGTTGCGATGTTCGGGTGGTTCAGCTTGCCCACGGCACGGGCTTCGCGACGAAAGCGGGCGCGCGCACCGGGATCAGCCAGGCCCTTTTCCGGAAGGATCTTAATGGCGACGTCGCGCTCAAAGCGCAAATCGCGGGCGCGCCACACCTCTCCCTGTCCACCCGCGCCTATCTTTTCGATGAGCCGGTGGTGGCCAAGCTGGTCTCCGGGACTGAATGAACGCTCCGACATAGCAGCTCGATGCAGGGCCTCGACTCGCCCAGCCGAATAACTACAGCAAGTTGATTGCCATAGCTCGCCATCAGGTGACTTAGCTTACTGCACCGGGACCAAGATAGAAAGACGGTTCGAGCCGGGAATGCTCAAACCTTTAGGAAGATTCGCTTGCGATACATGGCGTAAATCGGCAGCCAGCAGGCGGCTACAAACAGTATGGAGTAAAGCAGCGAGCCGACAGGCCGGGAATGGATTCCGCCGAAAAGAGCGCGGTAAAGGCCGTCCTGCAGGGTGATCATCCGGCGGCCATGCTGTAAATGGACTGCATAGAGCAGGCTCGACACCAGATCGCCCATCACGTATGCGGCAATCGCGTTGGTGCCGAAGACGACGAATGGCTTGGTCCATGTTCCGCGGCGTAACTTCACGTCGCACACCCAGTAGCAGGCGGCCAGCGCGATCAGCGCACACCCGGCGGTGAACAGCACGAACGAACTGGTCCACAGCTTTTTGTTAATGGGAAACCACAGGTGCCAGACCTGTCCTGCAATGATTCCCCCCACGCCGAAGGCCAGCATGCCATAGACCTTTGTCATCGGGTGCCCCAGGTTCGCGCCCTTCTTTTGGGCGCTAACCTGGGAATTTGAATTCATCCATTCACCAGTCAGCACCCCAATCAGCGCCGTCGCAACCGCCGGAAAGGTGCTGAGGATTCCTTCGGGATCGCGCGTCTTTTCGTACATCGCTCCCGGCAGGAAGAGCTTGTCGATGTACCAGTTCAGGTTGGCGTCCGGATCGTTGATGGGCATGTCGCTGCCGGGCAGGCCGAGCCCCGGCACCGGGATGAACCGCATCGCTACCCAGTAGCCGAGCAGCAGGGCTCCGGTCCACAACGCGATGCCGCGCCAGCCCGAATACAGCGTGATGATCGCCGCCGCCAGATACGCCACCGCGATGCGCTGCAGCACTCCAGCCACCCGCCAGCTCGCGAGATGAAACAGCGGAAACCCGTTCAGGAACAGGCCGATCAGAAAGATGGTGGCGCTGCGACGGAGGGTGTGCAGCAGCAGATTGCGCTTTGATTCCCCACGCTCGACCCGGGCGCGAAACGACAGCGTCAGCGACACGCCCACGATAAAGAGAAAGAAGGGAAAGATGAGGTCGGTCGGCGTCCAGCCATTCCAATGCGCATGGTTCAGCGGCGCGTAGGCAAAGTCGTTGCCCGGGTTGTTGACCAGGATCATGGCCGCGATGGTCGCGCCGCGAAACACGTCGAGCGAGTAGAGGCGCGACGACGGGGCGACGATCCGGGTTGGCGAGGCTACCGCCTCAACGCTGGCTGCTGACATGGCGCACGGGCGGCGACTACCGCCGCTCCTTTATCGTACCGCAGCGGCAAAGGTGCCGTGCCTGCGCAGCCGGCAACTTACACACCTAGCCCAGGCCCTACTTGCTCAGCGCGCGGTCCACCGACAGAGCTCCTGAACCCTTGATCATGACCACGAGGGCCAGCGCAATCGCCAGCAGGTGATACTCGATTCCCTCACCCTTTTGCTGGCCTGACCAGTTGGCGAAGAAACCGTTGTGAATGTGAACGGTGAAGATCGCCACCAGCATGTTCATCGTGATGCCGAATGCCGCCACGCGACCCAGCAGACCGACGATCAATCCCAGTCCGCCGAAGAACTCAGCGCAAATCGCAAGAAACGCCAACGGCGCCGGGATGTGCATCGTCTGGGTGAAGAAGCCCATGGTGCCGGTGAAGCCGTAGCCGCCGAACCAGCCCAGCATCTTTTGCGCCCCGTGCGCGAAGAACACCACACCCAGAATCAGGCGAGCCAGTGTCACTGCGTAGTCGTCGGATGTCGA
This sequence comes from uncultured Acidobacteriaceae bacterium, assembly GCA_963751155.1. Taxonomy (GTDB): domain Bacteria; phylum Acidobacteriota; class Terriglobia; order Terriglobales; family Acidobacteriaceae; genus DASRAA01. Next base: position 153,539 of record CAVVTL010000003.1, read on the forward strand.
GATCAGTCTGCGAAACATAAATCGCTCCTCTCGGATTCTACAGATGCTTGTTATAACACACACGTTGCAAAAAAATGACAGGCCAGGCAGGCGCTTCAAGAGGCTCAGCTGAGGCTGGAGGCCCTGTTTCCCGTCCTTTCCCATGAAACGGGAAAGGATAGGGCAGCCAGATTCGGAACCAGAATAAGGGCGGACTCTTTCGACCTAGGCCACGGGCCGCAGTGCGGGGGCATCGGTCATGGCCTTGCGCTGCTCGTGAGTGAGCAGGCTCCAGACTTTGCTTTGCGTGACAACGTGCAGTTGCTGGATGCGCGCTTGCTTCTGCTCCTGCGTCAGGGTCTTGTCGCCGAAGACGGCGAATAACTCATTCGCTTCCTCGAGGAACACTGCGCGAACCTTGGGTTTCTGCTCGGCGGTGAGCGTTACCTGCTTATCGAGCGCAGCCAGATGCCCATCGGCGAAGGCGTCGGGCGAGGAGAGCATCTGGTGTCCGGGATGTGGGGCGCCGTTGGTCTGCGTGTAGGCGAGGAAACTGAAGGAGGTTAGAGAAAGTGCGAAAAGGATGGCAGATCGTTTCATGAGGAAGCCTGCGGGCCAGAAGCATTAGGTCGCCGCATCTTCAACGGTAGCAATCTGCGCTGCCTCACGCTATGACGGGCGTCACAGTGGTGCCCAGGATTACTGGTAACCAGGCGATTTCGCAACCGCCATATGCAGACAGAAGTGCGTGTCGAGTTGGCCCGGCCGTAATACAGAGGGCCGATCACTCAGGCAGATCACAGTCGCCCCGGCAAGTGACTCAGCAACAGAGACTTAGACCGATCGATAACTGCTCCTCGGCCAAAAAGAACAGTCGGGTCTCGAATCCCTTTCGTCTCATATCGGGAAGGCTCTGTCATTCTTGCCTGATTCATGCGGCACGGCACTTCGCGGGCGCTAGACTTGGGGCGTCCGAATGGCGAAAGAGCGCAAACAGGTATCTGCACATTAGTAACAAGAAATTCAACAAGGAAATTCCAGTCAGGAGGAATCATGAAGCTATTCTTAAATTTGTTGTTCTTGGGACGTGCCTTTTTCCTCGGAATCTGCCTACTCGGGACAAATGCAATGGCGGACGTAGTTGCCGTTGGCCCCGGCGATTTTCCGCCCGGCACGATAACAATTACGTTTGAGGGTATACCCGATGGTACTGAAGTTGGCGGCCTGATCGTAAACGGAGTTCTGTTCGAATACACGCTTCCGGTTGGGTTGGGCGGAGTGATGATCGACGGCGGGCCGGGTGTAACAAACCACATCACGCCCCCAAATGCGGTGACGTACGGAGACAACGTCGGAGTGGCAATGTCCTTATTTCTCCCAGCTCCGGCAACCATGTTCGGATACGGCTTCGCGCTCGACACTTTCGGCCCCGTAACGAATGCCACCGCGATTATCCTTTACGATGGATTTAACATCTTGGGATCTCTTTCCTTCGATGGGAACTCGGATCCGAATTTCACAGGCGGCTTCGCGGGCATCCAGAGTACGATTCCGTTCAATAGGGCGGACATGTGGTTTAACTATGACGCGGCACCCGCATGGGCTTTTGACAACATCATGATTTACGCTACCCCTGAGCCAGGTACTCTTGTATTGCTCGGCGGCGGTCTGCCCGGCATGGTCAGAGTCCTTCGTCACAAGGTCAAGTTTTAGTTCGTTTGTGTTTCGTCTAATACGCCGGGGCAATCGTCCCGGGCTTTCTTCTGTCCAGTGACAGAACTAAATCCTTGAGCGTCACTTGGCTTGACGTCAAATTGTGCACGATTCTTGTGTTCAAGTAGACAGCTGTCGATAACAGGCCGTAGCACAAGGTCTGCCCGTTTCGCCTCATCCGTGCGGTTCCGAGGTGGCTTTTGCCTTTAACCACGGAGCGGCCCAAACCCTAAGGCTTCTCTCCCGCCTTGAACTCGGCCCAGGGGTTGTCCTTAATGTCCTGCAGCACGGGCTTTTCTCAATCGAATTCGGAATGATTCCTCAAGAACGGCGAGGTCAGCGAACTCTCGCCGGGAGGGCCGGGGGCGCGCCCGCATGGACTATGACGCGCATCACACGCCAGCGACGAGCTGCAGGCTTCTATTTAGTTCCCAGGTGTTTGTCGAAAAACTTAACAATCACGTTGAAAGCGTCTTGCGACTCAGGAACGTCGGCGTTGTAGAAGAACCCATGGAACATGCCATCCCAGACATGCAAATCCGCATCCACGCCGAGCTTGACCAACTGCGAGTGGGTATAGAGCGCGGAGCTCATCTCGAAGCCGCGCGTTCCCGTGATGAGCAACGTGGGAGGAAATTTCGCCAGCACCTCCGGCGAGTTGATCGGCGATACCTGCGGGTCTTTTGGATTGGCGCCGGTGAAATAGCCCAGCCGCATGATGGCTCCCTCATCCATGTGTGGCATGAAGCGGGCTTCGCCCAGTGGCGTCGATGTGTACTCCGCATCTCCCCCGAAGCCTCCGGCCGACGCGCAGAAGATTCCGATCGCGCCGGGCCGCGGCAAACCGTGCTTCTGGAACCATGCCATCGATTGCGCGGTCAGCATCCCGCCCGCGGAGCAACCGTAGATTCCGATGTTCTCCGGCTTGTAGGTCTTCAGCAGTTCCGTGTAGACAGCAGCAACATCCTCGCTCGCGGCGGGAAACTTGTGGTCAGGGCCCTCGCGATAATCCACGCTGATGACCTTGATTTGCCCCACGCCGGCGATGGGCCGCGACTCCAATTCCGCGCAGCCCGGCCAGCATCCCGAGAAGCCGCCGCCATGCAGGTTGATGAGCACGCGGTCCTTATTCTTGGCGGCGACGCCCGCGCTCGGCGTGTACACATACGCATGGACGCCGGCGATCTTCGTGTCGCCCATCTTCAGCGCATAGAGTGTCTTTTGCCGCTCCAGATACCCCATCATGAAGCGAGGAACACCGTTCACCTGCTCCAACTTCGGTGGGTCCTGCATGTCATGCAGGTGCTGGTTCAAGTACGCTTTTCCTTCGGGCGTCAGGAATTTCGACATTGGGACCGACTCGGCCGGAAGCTCGACCGTTCCATCGGCTTGCACAATGACGGGAGGCAGCTTGTTGGCGTTGCCGGGTTGAGTCTTGGAGTTGTCTTGCGCTGAACCAATCAGCGCGAGGCCGCCGACCGTGAAGATTAGGAATACGACTGCTCTGCTCACCGTAATGCTCCTCTCGTGACGATGGGAGGTTGACGAACCCTACTGCTTCTCTCCCGCCTTGAACTCGGCCCAGGGGTTGCCCTTCATGTCCTGCAGCACGGGCTTCTCCCAAACAAATTCCGCATGCTCCTTTAAGAACGGTTCCGCCTCAAAGCTCTCGCCGCAGGGATATCCCGCGCGCACGTCAAAGCTCATGTTCTTCGCCATGCTGCTGTCGGCGGCCTGCGAGGTCACCGCGCCGCCGGGGTTGTACGGCGGATCGTCCCACTCGGGTACGCCGCGCGGCGAGACCGCGATGTGTCCGCACAGCGAGCGCTCGTTGGGCCCTTCCTTCTTCTCGAAGGTGTCGTAGTGGTCGGCGAGGAACTTCTGCGCCATCGCGATATCGATCTGCCCTTTGTACTGATCCATCAACTGGTCCCAGCGTACGTGGCGGGCGTTCATCGAGCTGCCCATGTTGTTCGGGTTGAAGTCGGTCTCCTTCTTGATCAGCTCGGGATCGCTGGGAAAATTCGCGCCCACGAAGAAGCCGTCTTTCGTCCGCCACACTTTGTGCATCTTCAGGCCCAGTTCGAAGCGCGCCACTTCGCCTGTCTTGTTGTCGGCCAGCAGCCAATCGTTGGCGTAGCCGCCGTTGTTGCCGTCGAGCATGATCTTCACGTACTCGTCGATGGAGCTGGCATATTGCAGCGCCTTGCGCGCGCGCGAAAACTCCGGCTTGCCCTTGGGATCGAACAGCGAGAAACCGGTAATCGTGGTTTCGGTCACCATCAGGCCCGAGAAGTTGATGCCGAAATCGTCGTCGCTGACAATGATGCCGGGGAAGCCGTCTTGAATGATGTGATAGCCGTGCGTGGGCACGATGTCGAAGACAATGGTCCAGCGGCTGCCCACGGGAAAGTTCGTCCAGTTGCTGTGCGCTATCACCGGCTTGTGGTCTTTCGTCATCGAACCGGTCGCGACAAACGCGCTGCAGTTGCCCGGAGGCACCAGCTTCGGCGCGTTCTCGGCCTTCTGCTGCCGGTTGAGCCACGGCACGTAATAGTCGGGAACCTCTTCCATCGCGTTGAGCGCCACGACATCCCAAAGGTCCATCTTCACGCCCTTGGCCTTCAGTCCGTCGGCGATGCCCTGTAGCTCTTCCTGATACTCCGGGTCCACGCCCGGCCAGATAACCGTCTTCGCGGTCTGGCGGAAGAACTCCCAATCACGCTGGGTGCGGTGCGTGTCCATGAACTTGACGGCGTTGAAGCCGTCGGCGATTTCGGCCGAAAGCAGGTAGCCATGCTGGTAGCCAATGTCGGCGGGCGAGCCTTCCAGGTGGACGTAAATCCACTTGCTGCGCTCGAAGCGATAGGCGGGCTTCAGGCGCGCGGCGGAAGTCGAATCGGCGGCAAAGCAAGCGCTCACCAGCAACAGCAGACTTAAAAGCAGACGGCGGTTGAACATTCGGCTCCCCGATCGGACAGGTGTGAAAAGGCTTCCAGCAGCTTAACCGCTGGCGCGGCAAGACTCAACTTGCCGGGTATTGTTGGATAATGCTCTGCGATGTCTCCTGGACTGCCACGGTTCACGACGCTGATCGATCGCCTCGCCCAGCACTATGGCGAGCCTCCGTCACCCGCGGTGACCGAGCCCTTTGCGATGATTTTGTGGGAGAACGTGGCGTACCTCGCCAATGATGCGAAACGCGCAGAAGCTTTCGCCGAACTGCAGGCAACGACAGGCGTGACTGCGGCGGGAATTCGCAAGGCCAAAGACAGCGTGCTCCTTGCCGTCGCCAGTAAAGGAATCGTGCCGAAGAACACCGTGGAGAAACTGCGCCGCGCCGCCAAGATCGCGCGCGACGATTTTGCCGACGACTTGTCG
>CAVVTL010000004.1:0-35749 GCA_963751155.1 uncultured Acidobacteriaceae bacterium
GCGGGTTGTCGGTGAACTTCCAATTGCCGAGGCCGAGAACGCTTCGGGATTCGGGACAAAAAACCCAACGTCTCCCAAAATCAGGGATATGTAGGCCACCGGGATATGTGGGCCACCGACCCGCTTGACGTTACTAACGCGTAGCATTAGTATCGCATGGCGTGATCAAGAATTTTCGAGACGCGGATACGGAGCGCTGATGGAAAGAAGAGCGTACCCGTCGCATCCCGGCAGACCTCCGCAAACCCGGCCTCAAGAAATTGCAGATGCTGAACGCGGCCACGTCCGTGACGGACCTGCGGGTTCCGCCCGGCAACCGACTCGAGCGATTGCATGGCGACCGCGAAGGCCAATACAGCATCCGCATCAACGACCAGTACCGCGTTTGTTTTGAGTGGCGGGAGAGCAACGCATTCGAAGTCGAGATCACGGATTATCACTAAGGAGACGGCATATGCCCCGGCGGAAACAAGAAACGATTGCGGCGCATCCCGGCGAGATTCTGCGCACTGAGTTCATGGAGCCCATGGGAATCAGCGCGTATCAATTGGCCAAGGCGATTCACCTTCCCGGCATCTACGAGATTGTGCGCGGGCAGCGGGCCATCAGCGCTGATGTCGCACTTCGGTTGGGAAAGTACTTTGGTATGACGCCGCAGTTCTGGATGAACCTTCAGACGGACTACGATTTGCGAATCGCAGCCACCACCGCCCCGCTGAAGAAGATCAAGGCTCGGAAAGCGGCCTAGAGAGGTGGCGGCGGCCCAGGTTAGCGGCCAAACGCGGGCCGCGAACCTGGGGCACCCAGCTGGCGATAGATGTCCTCCAGGGCTGCTCTGGCATCCCACCATGACGACCAAATCTGACTGAATTTGATGTCATCTTGAGCCTCAGTAAGCGGGTGTATCTTGCTGGCCAGTTCGTAGAACACAAACTCAGTAACGCGCTGCATGTTGGTCCCCCTTGGGGGTAAGAGTACAGGGGTGTCCTTCATTGCAGCACCCCCGCCGAGGGACTCCGTCTCTTGCGGCTTGATCCCGCAAGGATATTATTGCTCGATACGCCGTCGCACCCGCTATCCCGCATGAGTGGAAGTCAAAAGCCCCACCCCGCCAAAAGAAGGCGGGATGGGCCACCCGGCGCGTGACAAACGAAAATCCCCACTCAAGCGGCCAACAGCGGGCCGCTTGAATGGGGCACCCAACATATAGATTCATCGGTTTGACGAAATGGTTGTCTGCGCCACGCGCCATCCGACAATGGTGGGCTACCTGGCTGACTTGATGGTTTTGACTGCCTGGGCCGCCTTCTGGCTGAGTGTTTTGTTGATGGTGTTGACGTCGCGCTGGAGGTTGAGGACGGCGCGCATTACGTCTGCCAGCAGCACATCACCGACGCCTTCCCCGGGCTTGACGGTTGGCGGTGGCGCGGGCGGCGGGCCGGCCACGGCGATAGAGGTGGGTGCGACGCCACCAGTGCCGCCATTGGGATCGGGATCAAGCACGCGGCCGTAATTGCGCAGGATCTCGACTAGCACTCCGGGCGACTTTTTCAAATCGATCATGCTGCCGTACTTCTTGGCGATTTCGTTGACCAAGTCCGACTGACGTTTCGGTAATGCCATGGGATTCACCTCGTTGTTTGATGGTTGGAATGGAGACTAGAGCTTGTTTCATCGACACCGTACCAAAGTGAATTCGAATTTCCTCTGGGGCTAAAGCCCAATATTTTCGCCGTTCGGAGCGGCACGGCTGAAGCCGTGCCCTTTCAAATCGCATTTGTGAAACCAGTTCTAAGAGATGCGGAAGATCTTCTGCCTTTGCCAGGTCACCAGGGTTGTCTTGTTGCCTTTGAGCAGGGGAGTGGCGGAGTGAATCATTCTGCAATCACATTCGCCGTCGGGAAAGAGGTTGTTCCAGACGAGAAGGCGGCCAGCGCGGGCGTCGATGTAAGTGTCAACGGCGCGGAAGTGGGTGCCACCACCCTTTTGAGGAGTGTTCAAGTAAAGGAGAAAGGTAAGAAGGCGTTCGCCGGCGTAATGCTGGCCCCAGTATCCGGCATCGAGGTGGTAGTCGAACATGCCGTTGCGACAGTAGTCGGTGGCCTGCCAGTGTTCGAGATGAGAGGAGGCGACGCCGAATCGTTTTTGGATGCGGGACTCGATCTTGCGCAGGATGGCGGTGAGTTCGTCGCTGAACCACTCCTGGTGAGCGGTGGTACTGATGCGACGATCGGTGAGGATGTTGAGGTACTCGCCGTCGGGCTGGCGCTGGTAGGTGAGGCTGGGCTGCCAGTAGGCGGAGGCGAGTTCGTCGAGGATGAGGTCGCACTCGGAGGGAGAGAGGAATTGGTCGAAATAGAAAATCCCGTTGCCGGCGGAAGTGCGAACGGGGCGCGGTTGACGAGCGGATGATGGCTTCACCGTGGTACTACGCCGCGAGCTGAGGACCGCCACGTTTCGGCTCCTTGTATCGACAGTGCTGGACATTATGTCCGCTGGCGGGGAAATGGGCAAGGGGACGGTGGCGGGGTGGGAAGTGGAGGGCCATCGGCGGGACGGTGGGACGAGGCGGACGACGGGACGGGTGAGTGTCGTCCATGTGGAAAATTCACTTGACTGCAAAGGCGGTTAGAGTACACTTCTCGACCATGCCCAGCATAGTGATCAGCGTGAATGGCGAGCTTCGTAGTGCGTTTGCACCGGTACCGGATGGAGATGCGCACGCATCTCCGTACGCGGCGGTGGCGCTTGGCCAACCGGTTGTGGTGGAGTACCGGCGGATATCTCTGAAGAACTCCGGCAAGCCGCAGCGGCGACTGATGGTGAGCACCTATTTCAAGGCGCAAGAGGAGAAGAATTCGTCGGCGGAAGCGGTCAGCTATTTTTCGCCGTCGGCGGTGTTCTCGAATGACGGGCGGTTCGAGCTGGTCGATTTCGGAGGAAAGGACTACGGGCATCCGCTGTGTTATTACACGCGGGCGTTTGCGGGAGAGACGCTGCGACTGACGGTGTATCCGTCGGAACTGCACAAGGTGGACAACAACGTGGTGAAGGCGCTGAACGCGTCGGTGGGCGTGATTGGAGGATTGCCGATGTTCGCGCAGTTCCTGCCGTATCTGACGCTGGCGAAGGCGGGAGTGAATGTGTTTGCGGCTCTGGTCAACATTTTTCACCACGATGACGTGTACGCGAGCATCTCGTGCGATCTGCACTTCGCACAACCCGACGCGCGCATTCTGCAGAGCGGGAGGTTCGCATGCGTGCCGGACATCGATGAAAACAATGTGGTGACGGACGACACGCTGCTGGGGCATTACCGGCTGACGCCGGAAAGCATGCTGGTGACAAAAACGGACGGGAAAGAGTTTGCGGGATCGTACTTCGTGATTGCCGTGGATGCCGTGGAACGCAAGCCGTATGAGAAGTTCGACTATTACCAGGGGGCAGCGGCCCTGCTGGAGATGACCAACCGCGGAGGGAACCTGGCGGACATCTTGAACCAGGTGTCGTCGTACGGGGCCAGCTACAACGACATGGAGACGGTGAAGCGGCTGGAATCGCTGCGTCCGAAGGCGGCCGATCCGGCGACGCAGAAAGAGGCGAGCGCACTGTTCCAGTCGCTGAGTTCGGACATGAAGCTGATTTACCAGGACCGGTTCAATAAGGTCTTTCCGGTGACGCTGCCCGCGGGTCAGTAGGCGGGTTCATACGCGCCGAGTTTTGTGGGAGAGGCGAAGGGCGTGGGCGCGCAGAATCGGGCGGGGGCGCGGGTAGCCGTCTCTGGCTGAAAGTGGTCAAAACGATACAGTCAGGGTCTTTGCGCATCCCTATTCTGGGGAAGAGGGCGCACGTGCCTCACAAGGAGAAACCATGGCCGACTCAGACGTAGAAGTTCCCGAAACACCAGCGGGAGTTGAGGTCGCAAAGCCGCCGGCAAAGAAGAGCACGACATCCAGCCGCGCCGTCGATAAACGCGCCGAAGCGCTACTCGCCAAGAAGAAGAAGAAACGTGCCGCGCACCGGGTCGCGCTGAGACGGTCGAATACCGGCGGTTAGCCGCTGGCGACCCACCTGATTCGATCCGCAAATATCTCCAGCAATTCCTGAGTTGCTGTAATCGATAGGGGAGCCGAGGTGCCGCCGGGTTAAAACCCGGCTCTCTTCAGAAGGCCATGCTGGACGCGGTACTGAAGCGCCGCTCTACCCGACCAGCCCGAAGGATACAGCGACCCTGAAACTGCTCTAGCGGCCCGAGCCCACGGTTTCAAGCGGTCGCGGCGAGTATTCTCCTTCGTCGAGAGTCGCGGTGTGATCGAAGGAGTGTCCGGTCACAAGGCCCAGGACAAACCAGCCGAGCACAAGCGCTCCGAAGGCGAAGAGCGTGTCGCCGAACATGCGCATCCATCGCAGGCGGATCAGCATGGGCGTCTGCATGAACTCAGACGAGCGGGCGTACCAGGTGCCGTACTCGACCGAGGCCCAAGCCTGGAACAAGCCGATGGGCAACATGCTCAACAGGACCATGGCGGCCAAACCGATGTTGATCGACCAGAACGCGATGGCCAGCGGACGGTCTTTCCACATCAGTCCGGGGCGAAGCGCGCGCAGGCAGAACAGCATCAGGCCAAGGCCCAACATTCCGTACACACCGAACAGCGCCGTGTGCCCGTGAACTGGAGTGAGGTTTAGCCCCTGCACGTAGTACAGCGCGATCGGCGGGTTGATCATGAAGCCGAACAGGCCGGCGCCCACGAAATTCCAGAACGCCACGGCGATGAAGAAGTAGATCGGCCACTTGTAGGCGCTGATCCAGGGACTGTCGGCGGTGCCGCGCGTGAGGCGGATGTTCTCCCATGCCTCGAAGCCAATCAGTACAAGCGGCACAACTTCCAACGCGCTGAACACCGCTCCCAAGGCCAACACGGAATTGGGCATGCCGGTGAAGTAGAGGTGATGGAAGGTGCCGATGATTCCTCCGGAGAGGTAGATCACAGTGGAGAACAACACCGAGCGCGTGGCGGTGGGAACCGACAACAGCTTGAGCCGCGTGAGCAGAAAAGCGATGACCACGGTGGCGAATACTTCAAAGAAGCCTTCGACCCACAGGTGCACTACCCACCAGCGCCAGTATTCGGCCTGGATCAGCGGGCTGCGCTGGCCGTACATCAGCCCGGCTGCGTAGAACAGAGGGATGGCGATGCTGGAGATCAGGAACAGCATCAACAGCGAGTGGTTTTCGTCGTGCCGGGCCAGTGCGGGCCTGATGCCGCGCCACATCAGCCACAGCCAGAAGGTGAGTCCGACGAACAAGAGGATTTGCCACAGGCGTCCCAGGTCCACGTATTCGTAGCCCTGCGATCCCAGCCAGAACCACATGTTCCCGAGCTTTTGCTGGATGCCCATCCATTCGCCGGCGAGCGATCCGACGACAACCGCGACGACGGCGACGAACAGAACGTTCACTCCCAGCCGCTGGCCTTTGGGTTCGGCGCCGCTGACGGCGGGCACGATGTAGAGACCGGTCGCAAGCCATGACGTGGCAATCCAGAAGATGCCAATTTGCAAGTGCCAGGTGCGGGCGATGGAATACGGCAAGAACTTCGCCAGAGGGATTCCGTAGAAGCCGTTGCCTTCGACACCGTAGTGCGCGACGATTGCGCCAAGAGCCACCTGTACGACCCACAGCGCAGCCACCACGAAGAAGTACTTGACCGTGGCCTTCTGCGAGGGCGTGGGATGCAAGCCGAGCAGCGGGTCGCGATGGGGCACGACGCCGCTGGAAGGAGCGTGGTCTTGCGATGCGAAGTACCAGACCATGCCGCCTACGGCGGCGAGAAGAAGCACGAAGCTTACGACGCTCCAGACGACGGTGCCGCCGGTGGGACGATTGCCGATGAGCTCTTCATGCGGCCAGTTCTGCGTGTAGGAGACATCCTGGCCGGGGCGATTGGTGCTCGCGGCCCAAGCCGTCCACCAGAAGAAAGTGGCCATCTCGCGTTGCTTGGCGGGGTCGGTCAACGCGCCCGGGGGAATAGCGTAGGCGTTGCGTCCGTTGCCGTAGATGTCGGCGTAGTAAGCGGCCAGTTGGTCGAAGGCGGCGGCTCGGTCGTCGTCGAGAACGATGGTGTCGGTGGCTGCATCATACGTGTTGTGACGCGTCACCTCCGTGAGGCGGCCCTGCAAAGCCGCTCGCGATTCCGCGGGCATCGCGGCATAGTTGGCGAATCCCTGTTGCCTGGCCCAGCGGTCGAGAACGATTACCGATTGCCGATGCAGATAGTCGGCGCTCCAGTCGGGGGCGACATAGGCGCCGTGGCCCCAGATGGTACCGATCTCCTGACCGCCGGTGGACTGCCACACGTTCTGCCCGTTGCGGATGGTTTCACCGGTGAAGAGCACGCGTCCGTCTGCCGTGACGACTCTCGCGGGAGTGGGCGGGCCGTTGGCGATGCCTTTGTAGCCCACGACGGCCAGCACCGTGAAGGAAATGAACATGACCAGCCCGAGGGCGATCCATAGCTTCTTGTATTGCATGAAAAATCCGCCTCCAAATGAAGAGTTGTGCAGTGGGACGCCCAGGGGAAGTTAACGCTTGTCTTCCATCGCAACAGCGCGCGGGAAGAGGATGTTGTTTTCCAGGTGAATGTGCTGATGCAGGTCGGATTCAAAGCCCTGCAGCACATGGTACAGCGTGCGATAGCTGATGCAAGCATCGCCGGGGAGGTTGTAATCCTTGGTCACAGAACGCAGCGAGCGAAGGGCTTCGCCGGCGCCGTCGTGCTCCTGCATCATCATGCGCACGGGGTTCAAGACGGTTCCGAACATGGCGGGCGGAGCAGGTTCTCCGGCGAGTGTGCTCTCTTCCATGAGGAGCACGTAGGGAAAGAGGATCTGCTCTTCCTTCATCAGGTGAACTCGCAACTCTTCTGCGAGCGCAGAGAAGATTGCCTGAACCTGGAGAAGTTCGGGATGATTCTTGCCGTGAACCCCAACCACTTTCGCGGCGAGGGCTGCGATGCGTGGGCTCTCTTCGCGCACAAAAACGTGGTGGGTGCTGGTGATGTGAGCGATGAGGTCGGAGAGCGGCTGGTTCTGCCAATCCTGGCTGGCGCCGGGCTGGGCGGTTGTCAGGCTTTTTTCCAGCCGTGCCAGGGCTTCGTCGATCGGGATGTTGGCGGCGGCACAGGCCTCGCCCAAGGTGCGGTTTCCCCCGCAGCAGTAGTCAATGCCGAGCTTTTCAAATTCGCGCGTGGCGCTGGGCGCCTCGGCGGCAATCTCACCTACGGTTTTGGTGGCTGTCAGTGTCATTTCGATTTCCTCCCGCGGGTATCGGAGCGAAGCGCCGGTGCCCGCCTTCGACGTCAGACTAGTCGCCGACGCGGGCGGCCACTATGACTTCTGTCACGGCAGGATGAAATCGTCCAATTGCCACGAATTCGAACAGAAAGGATTGCGGCGCCCGACTTAGAGCAATTGAGAAAATGGTGCACCCGTGTCGGCGGGAGGGTGCCGCCGGCTACAGCAATTCCTGAGTTGCTGTAACCGGTAGGGGAGCCGAGGTGCCGCCGGGTTAAAACCCGGCTCTCTTCAGAAGGCCATGCTGGACGCGGCGCTGAAGCGCCGCTCTACCCGACCAGGCCGAAGGATACAGCGACCCTGAAACTGCTCTAGCCGCCGGAGGCTTGCAGTTCCTCTTGGAGGCGCTTCAAAGATGGAATCATCAGGTCGCGATTATCAGCCTCAATCAATCCTTCAGCCTGCAGGCGGCTGAGGTTGCGCGACACAAGTTCACGTACGGTGCCAATCTGCGCCGCGAGTTCGCTGTTGTTCATCGGCAGGGTCACAGTGACTGCATCGCCGTTGCGCGCGCCTTCCGCCTTGGCGAGTCGCACCAACAAGGCGATCAGTCGATGCCGAACGGTGGTGAACGAAAGCTCTTCGATGATGCCGACGAGCCGGCGAAGGCGTCCGCCAACCACTCGCAGAACTTTGAGAGCGACCTCGGGATGCTGCGCACAGAGTGCGTGGAAATCCTGGCGGCTGAAATAAATGAGCGTGCTTTCGGTGACCGCCTGTGCGGAAGCGGGATAATTTCCGCCATCGAAGACGGGCACCTCAGCAATCGAACTGCCCGGTCCGTCGATCGAAAGGACTTGCTCACGTCCTCCGACTGAACTCTTGAAGATACGCACGTTCCCGGTCTGAACGACGTAGAGGCCAGAGCAGGAGTCGCCTTCGCCAAAGACGATTTCGCCGGGGCCATATTTGCGCAACAGGAGGCGGGAGATCAGGAAGGCAAACTCCGTCTCGGACAGGCTCGAGAAGATGGGTACACGTTTCAAGACAGCGAGCAACGCGGCTTCCTGCTCCGAGGGCATGGCGACGATTCTACTCGATGCGGCGCAGACGAGCAGTCTCTTGCGGCGAGCGTTAGTCCTCGTAAACGACGTTTCCCGCGACGATGGTGGCGATGACTTTGCCGGTGAAGCTCCAGCCGTCGTAGGGCGTGTTGCGGGATTTGGAGCGCGACTGGGACGCGTCGTAGGTCCACTTCTTTTCGGGATCGAAGATGGTGACGTCGGCGTGCGCGCCGGGCGCGAGCGTGCCCAGGCCTTCGAGCGAGAAGACGCGCGCGGGGCCGGACGACAGCAGCTCGACGATGCGCCACAGCGGCAAGTGGAAGTGGTGATAGAGCACGGTGAGCGCGATGGGCAGCGCGGTTTCGAGGCCGATGATGCCCATGGAGGCGCGCTCGAACTCGACCTGCTTCTCGTGGAAGGCGTGGGGCGCGTGGTCGGTGGCGATGGCGTCGATGGTGCCGTCGGCGATGCCGGAGATCATGGCCTGGCGATCGGCGAGGGAGCGCAGCGGCGGGTTCATCTTGTAGTGGGTGTCGAAGTCGCCGATGTTCTCGTCGAGCAGGGTGAAGTGGTGCGGCGTGATTTCGGCGGTCGCGCGAATGCCCGCCTTCTTGGCGCGGCGCACGGCTTCCATGGCTTCGGTGGTGGAGATGTGGGCGACGTGGATGTGCGCCCTGGTCTCTTTCGCCAGCGCGATGTCGCGTACCACAATGTCAGACTCGGCGGCGTTGGTCATGCCGCGCAGGCCGAGACGGAAGGACGTGGGGCCGTCGTTCATGCAGCATCCGGCGGTGCGGCTGTGAGTCTTCGGCGTGCTGCACGACGGGAAGGTTGAGGCGCGCGCCGAGCTTGAGGCAGTCGCGCATGATGCGGTCGCCGAGAATGGGACGTCCGTCGTCGCTGACGGCGACGGCTCCGGCCTTCTTCAGGGCGGCGTAGTTGGTGACCTTCTCGCCCTGGCTGCCGACGGTTGCGGCGGCGATGGGAAACAGGCGAACGACAGCGCCGCGTTCGGGCGACTGCATCCAGCGGGTGATTTCGACGGAGTCGTTGACCGGATTGGTATTCGGCATCGCACATACCGACGTGAATCCGCCAGCAGCGGCGCAGGCGGTTCCGGTGGCGATGGTCTCTTTGTGCGGCTGGCCGGGCTCGCGGAGATGGACGTGGAGGTCGATGAAGCCGGGGGCGACGATGCAGCCCTTGGCGTTGAGAGTCTCTTGGGCGAGGCTGAGGACGCCGGGCGCAGCGAGTTCGGCGACGCGGCCGTCGCGGAGAGGACGTCCATGAGGCGGTCGATGCCGCTGGAGGGATCGACGACGCGGCCGGAGGTGATGAGGAGCGTGTTCTTTTCAGGCATTCAAGCGCTCCTGTGCGCGCGGACTAAAGTCCGCGCGAAAACAAAAATAAAGGCTGTTTACGGCACGGCTAAAGCCGTGCCCCTTCAAAACGCAACTTCGGCCGACGCGAGTAAACAGGCTGCGGAAAAGATCACTGCAAGAGTTGCACAAAATCACAGGGCTAAAGCCCAGGACAGATTCGAGCACATTTCGGCACGACTAGAGTCGTGCCCTGATACGAAGCTGTCGCGCAAATGAATTTCTTCGCAATATGTAAAGCAGCGGCCTTTCAAAACGCTTTGATCCCACCCTGTCCCAAAAGAAGGGACAGGATGGGGCACCCGCAACGTTAATTCACCCCACCCTTTCCCAAAAGACGGGAAAGGATGGGGCACCCACTTTTCTAACAGGGCGTTGGTTTTCATTGGGCCGCCTTGAGTACGGTTGCGAGGATGGCCATGCGGGTCTTGACGCCGTTGGCGACTTGCTCGTGCATGCAGGATTGCGGGCCGTCGGCGACTTCGTTGGCCAGCTCGAGTCCGCGGACGATGGGGCCGGGATGCATGACGATGGCGTCGGGCTTGGCCAGCTTCATGCGCGCGGGCGTGACCTGGAAGCGGGCGATGTAGTCGTCGAGCGAGATCTGGCGGCCGGCGAGGCGCTCTTTCTGGATGCGCAGCGACATGACGACGTCGGCGCCGAGGAGCGCGACATCGAGATCGTGGCAGACGTTGACGTTGGGCGCGAGGGTCTCGGCGACGTCGGGGGCGAGATCGGGCGGGCCGCAGAAGATGACTTCGGCGCCGCACTTGGAGAGCAGAATCGCGTTGGAGCGGGCGACGCGGCTGTGAAAGATGTCGCCGACGATGACGACACGCACGCCCTTGAGGCGCTTCTTGTGGTTGGTGATGGTGAGGGCGTCGAGCAGCGCTTGCGAAGGGTGCTGGTGGAGGCCGTCTCCGGCGTTGACGACGGGCACGGGAACGTAGCGCGCGAGCAGATAGGGCGCGCCGCTGTTGGGATGGCGCATGACGATGACGTCGGCGCCGAGTGAGGTGACGGTCCATCCGGTGTCGATGAGGGACTCGCCCTTCTCGATGCTGGATTGGTTGGCGGTGATGAGTGTGGTGGTCGCGCCGAGAGCCTTGGCGGCGAACTCGAATGAGGTACGGGTGCGGGTGGAGGCCTCGTAGAAGAGCAGCACCACGCGCTTGCCACGCAGAAGCTGGGGCGGACGGCGGGGATCCATGCGGCGGGCCAGCTTGAGAATGGCTTCAATTTGGGGGACGGTGAGTTGTTCGGTGCCGAGCAGAGAGCGCGCGTGCGGCTTCATTTTTCCTCGGGGAGACGCTCGACCAGCAGCACCTTTTCGGCGCTGTCGGTTTCCTGGAACTTGACTTCGATGATTTCGTTGCCGGAGGTGGGAACCTTGCGGCCGACGAATCCGGCTTCGATGGGGAGCTCGCGGTGGCCGCGGTCGATGAGGACGGCGAGCTGGATGCGGCGCGGGCGTCCGTGATCGAAGAGGGCGTCGAGGGCGGCACGAATGGTGCGGCCGGTGTAGAGGACGTCGTCGACCAGGATGATGTTCTTGTCCTGGATGTCGAACTCCATGGCGCCGGGGCGGACCTCGGGGCGATGGCCGATGGTGGAGAGGTCGTCGCGGTAGAGGGTGATGTCGAGGGTGCCGACAGGGACTTCCGTTTTTTCGATGCGGCCGAGGATCTTGGCGAGGCGTTCGGCAAGGGGAACACCGCGACGGCGGATGCCGACGAGGCCGAGGTTGTCAGCGCCGTTGTTCTTTTCGACGATCTCATGGGCGAGCCGAACGATGGTGCGCTCGATCTCGGAGGCGGACATGAGCTGCGCCTTCTCGCGCAGATGGTTAGGGCGGTCAGCAGCTTTGGACATTCGTAGGGATGATACGCAATGGGTGCGGGGAGGGGCAAATCAGTGGCAGGTGGCTAGTGGATAGTGGATAGTTGTCAGTTTCGAGCGAGGGACGGAGTTGAGGGGCGAGTGCGAGTTGCACGCGGGGAGGGAGTCCTTCGGCTCGGACGCGCATCGTTGGGCGCGTCCTCGCTCAGGGTGGCAGTCATCAGGTTTGCTTAACGCAGGTCGCGGCGACGGGCGAACATGGAAGCGCCGAGTGCGCCTCCGGCGGCGCTGAAAAGCACGAAGACGATGGCCATAAGGACCATCGCCAGCACGAAGAAGGTGGCGAGGCCTTGCGGGGTGTTGAGTGTGGCCATGAACTGACGCATGATTTCCTGAGCGCGGGGGTCGGGATTGGAGGCGATGGACTTGTCCATCTGCTCGACCATGGCGGTGCGGAACTCGCCGCTGTCGCGGGCGAAACGAAAGACGCTCCAGATGGTGGTGGCGACGAAGGCGATGGCTCCGGAGACGGAACCGATACGCATGCCCATGCCAGGAGTGACGATGGCTCCGGGGATGCGGCGCTGATAGAGCCAGACAGAGAGAGCGCCCGCCGCCAACAACCAGAGGCAACAGCCGAGGCCTACGACCGGCGCAGCAGAGAGCACGGCGGCAGCGAGTCCGGCGAGTAGCGCGCCCTTGAGGGCGACTTCCCACTGGATGGCGTTGGGTGCGTAGGCAGGCGGAACGGTGCTCCAATTCTGCGGCGTAACGTTCGGGGTGGGCGAGTCGGAGCCATGCGAGGGTTCGTCGTCAGGCGTAGCGACGCGAATTTGCGGAGCGCCGCAGTGAGGACAAAAAGGGAGAGCTTCGTCGAGGGAGGTCTGGCACTTGTAGCAGAGGTGGTCCACGAAGGTGAAGGTAACAGGGGCTAGTGGTTAGTGGCTAGTGGATAGTGGTTAGAAAGAACGGGGTAATCGTATGGCGCAGCTAAAGCTGCGCCCCTTCAATCACAATCGTAAGTCCAAAGTTACAGCGTGCCTTCCTTGCCGTGGATCTGGACGAGCACGGTGCCGAAGCGAGCGCCGGAGCCGTCGGGGTTGATGGCGACGAGATGCTGATTGTGGGTGGTGCCGGTCTTCAGCTCCCAGCCGTCGCCCTTGGTGTCATCACAAGTTACGGGCTTGTCGGAGTGGTCGTCGTCGTCGAAGGTGGCGCTCGTCCCGTGGCCGCCGCCGGTGCCGCGACATTCGAGCACTTTGCCGAACTTGGCGAGCTTGTCGAGATAGAAGGCTTTCACTTTTTCAGGCGAGTCGGGGGTGACGAACTCGGCGGCGATGACCTTAATGCCAAAGCCCATGGCGCCGATGTTGACGTTGGCACGATGCTTGTCGCCATTGGACTCAGGACGGGGCGTGGCGCCGGGGTAGACGGGGATGCCGTTGTCGGTGGAGGCCTCGCTGGTGTCAACCTTGAGATTGGCAAGCGGAGTCTGGATGTCGACCTTCTTGGCTTCCTTGTCTTTGTCGTCGACCTTGATGGAGCAGGAGGCGAGCAGGACGAGCAAGATGGCGGCAGCGAGGGTTGCCGAAGCGATGCGAATTGCGGATTTCATTGCGAACCTCCGGTAGAACGGTGGGCGGGGGCGGTGAGGCCCGCGCCGCGCTGGGCGATGTCGGGGATGGTGACGGGCAAGTGGCCGGTGGTGGGGATCTCGCCGAAGATCGCTTTCACCGCGCTCAATTCTGAATCCATGACGTTGGAATACAGGCACATATACGTTTGCGCCTCGGGAAACTGAGAGAGGACATAAGGGCTACCCATGGCTGTGACCGCAGTCTTGGCGGCAGCCGACTGCAAGACCTGCTGCAACAACAACGCCGAGGCGTTCTGCACGCCGACACTATTGCCTCCGCGCGGCGTTTCCGCGACTAACTTGCCTGACACCGGCACCTCATAAATCGCGACGATGACCTTGTCAGATTTCTCGACAGCGCTCATGACCGGCTGCGTCATTCCTGCGGCGGAACGCACATCGACGTAGATGACATGAGCGTCGGGAATGCGCAGCCGCACCTGCTGGTCAAACACACGGCCGGAATCGGAACGGCTGTCGTCGGTGAAAATCAACACCAGGACGCGCTCGTGCGTGCCCTCTGGAGATTGATACGGAGCCGAGGAGGAATTGGTTCCACGGCGGGAGCGATGCAGGGGGAGCACGCGCTGGTTGTCGCGGACGAGGGTGACAGAGCTATCGGCGGTTTTCTGAGCGGCCAGCAGGCTTGCCGGTTTGGCGACAACCTGGTTGACGACGTTGAGATCGACGAAGCGGGACTTGTTGAGGCCAACGGAGGCCTTGGCGCGAAGGACCTTGAGTACGGACTGGTCAATGCGGGATTCGGGGATTTCGCCGGCACGAACCGCGCTAAGGACGCCGTTGTAGGCTGCGCCGATGTCGGCGGGGATGAGTAGCATGTCGTTGCCGGCCTTAACGGCGGCGACAGCGGCGCTGGCCGACGCGGCGGGGCCGCTTTCTGGAAAGAGCTGCATCAGCCCATTCATTTGCAGGGCGTCGGTAACGATGAGCCCCTTGAAGCCCATCCGTTGACGGAGCAAATCCGTGACGATTGCAGGCGAGATGGATGCTACGTGCTTCGGATCGGGATCAAGAGCGGGAACGAGGATGTGGGCGACCATGACGGCATCGACTCCGGCCTTGATGGCGGCTTCGAACGGGGGAAGCTCGACGGCGTCGAGGCGCTGGCGGTCGTTGTTGATCTTCGGGACGGAGAGATGCGAGTCGGTATCGGTGTCGCCGTGTCCAGGAAAATGCTTGGCGGTGGTCAACATGCCGTATTCGTGGGCGCCTTCGATGTAGGCGGCGGCCATTTCACCAACGAGCGCGGGATCTTCGCCGAAGGAGCGGGTGTTGATGACGGGGTTGTTCGGGTTGGAGTTGACGTCCACGTCAGGGAACCAGTTCCATTGCACGCCGATAGCGCGGGCCTCCATCGCGGTAATGCGCCCGGCCTCGCGGGCGTAATCGGGATTGCCTGAGGCACCGAAGGCCATGGCGTGAGGAAAGGTGGTGGCTCCGTAAAGGCGCATGCCGAGGCCGCGTTCGAAGTCGGCGGCGAACAGGAGCGGGAATTCGGCGTCGTGCTGGAGCTGGTTGGCAATCATGGCGGCTTCGAGCGGCTCGTTCTTGTAAAGGAAGCCGTCTTCGTAATCGACGGTGAGACCGAACCCGCCGAGGTGGTACTTGAGCAGGGCGTCGCGCCATGCGAGGAACTCTGGGTTGTTGACGTTGAGAAACTGGGCGCGCGACCAGATCATGAACATCTGGCCGACCTTTTGTTCGAGCGACATCTTCTTCAGGGTTTGTTGTGCCCATTTTTCGCCGGCCTTGTCGAGGTGGACGGGGCCGGGGGTCTGATAGGCGGGCTTGGGGGCGGAGAACGAGGGGATGGTCAACAGGCACGCGATGACCGAAAGCAATCCCGCCCTAGCGGCCACAAAACGGCCGCTAGAACGGGGCACCCGGGAATTGAGAGGGTGCAGTTTGAGGGCGCGGCGGAACATTACGCAGTGACGATAGCACGAAGGTCAGTTTCAAGTTTCGAGTTTCAAGTTTCGAGATAGCGTAACGAGATTGACTACTTGTCCGGTAATGGCGGGGTCGTCGCCGAAGCCTTCGAGCCAGGTGACGTCGGGCTCGCGGCGGAACCAGGTCAACTGGCGCTTGGCGTAATTGCGGTGGCCCTGCTGACAGGCAGCGATGGCTTGGTCGAGCGTGAGTTCACCGCGAAGGTGTTGTAGAGCCTGCTGGTAGCCGAGAGAGTGGATGGGGGTAACGGCGCGGGAGTCGCCGTAGCGTTGCAACAACGATCGGGTCTCGGCGATGAGGCCGTCGGCGAACATCTGGGCGGCGCGGCAGTTGATACGGTCGTAGAGTTGCTCGCGGGGCGGAGCGAGTCCGAGGCGAAGGATACGAAAGCCGCGCAGAGGGTCGCGTCCGTGGTCACGCCAGAGATCGCTCATGGGGCCGCGGGTGGTGAGGCAGACTTCGACGGCGCGAATGAGCTTAGGCGCGTCGTTGGGATGAATCTTCGCGGCGGAAGCCGAGTCGAGGCGCTGCAGGATGCGGTGGAGATATTCTGAGCCGCGCTCGGTCGAGCGAGAACGGAGGCGGTCGCGCAGTTCGTCGGAGCGTTGCGGGCCGGGAAAGAGTCCTTCGAGCAGGGCACGCAGGTAGAGGCCGGTGCCTCCGACGACGATGGGGAGGTGGCCGCGCTGCGTGATGTCAGAGAGTGCGGCACGGGCATGGCGGGCGTATTCGCCGGCGGTGAAAGGCTCGCCGGGGTCGGCCACATCGATGAGGTGGTGAGGAGTGCGAGCGCGGTCGGCAAGTGAGGGCTTGGCGGTGCCGATCTCAAAGTTGCGATAAACAGCAACGGAATCGCAGCTGACGATCTCACCGGAAAAGCGCTCGGCCAGAGCGATGGCAAGCGCGGATTTGCCCGAGGCGGTGGGGCCGAGGATGACGAGGAGGAGCGGGTCGTTGCGCACTTTTGAGTTATTCGCCATTCGCGCTATCACGCGGCAGCTCGCGGACTAAAGTCCGCTCGGTGGAACAAAAACGAGCAGCTCAACGGCACGACTGAAGAGGCTGCTGAAAAAAGGTACTTTGGTTGCAGTTTCTCTCTGTGTTTTTCGCGAGTTGAAACTTGAGCTGCGCATGATGCTGAATCTCCCTTGCACCAAACACCATTTTCTCCGTACATCCGTTTCAGCAGCCTCTGAAGTCGTGCCCTGACGCAGGGCTCCTGGAACAACTGCAATCACCGCGCGCCCCAGGGGATGGTCTTGCCGAAGCGGAGGAAGGCGATACAGCAGAATCAGCGCGGCGATGGCGAGCAATCCGACGAGCTTGAGGCGCTCACGTGATTTCTGGCGCTCGTACCAGTCGGGAGATTTGGGGTCGTAGGTCATCAATGTGGCTGCAACCCCACAATTGCCAACGACAGGCAATTGTGGGCCACCCGTGAAAGATCGGAATTCACAGCGCAATTGTAGAGTGTTTATCCCACCCTTTTCCAAAAGAAGGAAAAGGATGGGGCACCCACATGCAAGAGAAAGCCTACTGCATGTCGCCTTTTTGCGGGTTGTAATAGAAGTGGAAGCGCAGCGCCAGGTAAGGGCCGTGGAACTCGCCGGGGAGAGGCGCGAAGGGGTTCGAGGCGGTAATGCCTCCCCAGGCGGCGCGGTCGAGCGAGACGTCGCCGGAGGGCGAGATGATCCTCATGCCGGCCACTTTGCCGTCAGGCAGGATGGCGAACTCGATGGAGACCTTGCCGCGCATGAGCAGCGGCGGACGAGCGGCCTCGGGAATGAGGTTGTACCAGTTCATTTTGACGGCTTGCAGGACGCGCGAGAGATAAGGGCCGAAGTCCACGCCCTGAGTGTCGCTGAGGACTTCGAGTGCGCCCGCCTGGTGGGCGGTGCCGCCGCGTCCGGAGCCGTAGTCGCCGCCGGCACCTCCGCCGCCGAACGATCCGGCGGAACGGCCAGGACCAGTGCCGCGAGCGGCTTGGGCGATCTGCTGCCCGGCGGTCTGGTTGAGCGCGCGGAAATCAATCGCCGGCTTTTGGTCGTTCTGCTGCGGCAGGGCCAGTTTCGGGTCCTGCACGGGCGGCATGCTCTGCGCCTGTTGCTGCGGTTGCTGGGGGGCTTGAATTCCCTGCTGCGCCTGCTGGCTGGGCGGGGCCTGCTGTCCGGGGGGTTGCGGCGGACCGGCTTTGCGGAGCTCTTCCAGCGTCTTCTGGTCAACCGAGGGATGGCGGCTTTCGGCGATGCGGTTCTTGTCGGAGAGCTTAGCGTCGGGCCGCACTTTCGGAGGCGGAGTCTGAGCGTCGGGAGGAAGATCAAGATAGGTGAGCTGCTTGTTGCGCATGATGTCTTCGGGCGACGCGAGCTGGATTGGCCTGAAGCCGAAGATCTTGGGGGAAAATAAGAGGAACATCACAGCGAAAAGGTGGACCGCGACCGAGATCCAGGCCGCTTCGCGGCGGTGCGAGCGCTCGAGGTCGTCTTCGAGTTGCACCAAAATATGGGGAATGAGGATGTCGCCGCCGGCCGACGCGGGCAGCGCACCGGGGCGCTCGTCACGAGGCGGAGTGCCGAGAGAAGTTTTAGGCGGACTGACGATGGGTGACATCCGTATGGAGAAGCAAGCTCGAGCTCAACCGCTTCGGCGCAATTCGAGCCGTGGAAACACAGGCTTCCCCCTCGATGGCGCTAGCAAAGTAAACCCGGCGGGCTACTGCAAGTCTCTCCCTTTATTTTCGCATATTGAGGGCTTATTCCGTTATTCCGTTGTAAGGCGGCGGGAGTTCCCGAAACACTTCGTTACACTGATGGCATGAAAGCGGTGATCGTCGGCACGGCGGGGCACATTGACCACGGCAAGAGCGCGCTGGTGCGGGCGCTGACCGGCACCGATCCGGACCGGCTGGAAGAAGAGAAACGGCGCGGGATCACGATTGATATCGGATTCGCGAACGTGGATTTGACGGCGGGTTCGGGTGAAAAGCTGAGGCTGGGCTTTGTGGATGTGCCGGGGCATGAGCGATTTGTGCGCAATATGCTGGCGGGAATTGGCGGGATTGACCTGGTGCTGCTGGTGATTGCAGCCGACGAGTCGGTGAAGCCGCAAACGCGCGAGCATTTCGACATCTGCCGGCTGCTGTCGGTGCAGCGGGGGATCACGGTGCTGACGAAGAGTGACTTGGTCGATCCCGAGACGCTGGAAGTGGTGCGGATGGAAGTGGGCGAATATCTTCGCGGGTCGTTTCTGGATGCGAGCGTCGCGCCGATTGTGGCGGTCAGCGCGAAGACTGGCGAGGGTTTGGATGAGTTGCGGCGCGAGATGGCGCGGCTGGCGGAGGAGGTTCCCGTTAAGGATGCGGGGGCAGTGTTTCGGCTGCCGATTGATCGGGTGTTCTCCATGAAGGGGTTTGGCACCGTGGTGACGGGGACGCTGATTTCGGGCAGCGTGCGCAAGGATGAGGAGCTGGAGGTACACCCAACCGGCAAGCGGCTACGCGTACGAGGCGTGCAGGTGCACGGCGCGGCGGCGCAGAAGGCGATTGCGGGACAACGCACTGCGCTGAATTTGGTGGGGGCCGAGACTTCGGAGCTGGCGCGGGGGATGATGCTGACGCCTGCGGGACTGTTCCGTCCGACGCGGCGGGTGAGCGTGAAGCTGAATTTGCTGCCGTCGGCGAAGACGTTGCGGGGCGGGGCGCGGGTGCATCTGCACGTGTTCACGGCGGAGACGGTTGCCGAGGTGCAGTTGCTCGGCGCGAAACAGTTGCAGCCGGGAGAGTCGGGCTTCGCGCGGTTGAAGCTGGATGACGCGGCGATGCTGCTGCCGGGCGACAGGTTTATCGTGCGGCAGTTTTCTCCGGTGATCACGATTGGCGGCGGCGTGGTGCTGGATGCGTCGGAGCCGGGGCGGCGGATTCGCGCGGAGGAGCGATTAGCGTTTGTTCGAGCACTGGAGTTTGCGGATGCGGCAGGCGTGCTCGCGGCGCGGGTGGGAAGGAGCGGAGCTGATGGTTTGTCTGTTGCCGAGGCGGTGGCGGAGACGGGATGGTTGCGGGCGCGGGTGGAGGCAGTGGCGGCTCCATTGATGGCTTCACGCCAGTTGTGGCGATTCGCTGACATGCTGATATCGCCACTTGTGGTAGCTAAGTTGCGTGAGTCGATGACGGCTACCGTCGAGGCGTTTCACAAGGCGAATCCGCTGGTGGCGGGGATTAGCCGTGAGGAGTTGCGCGAGAAGGTCAGTGTGGGGCCTGAAGTGTTTCGCGGCGTCAGAAGATTTGCTGGTGCGAGACAAGCAACTGGTGCTGGCAGGCGAGTTAGTTCATGCGGCCGGGCGCGGCGTGGTGCTGCGCGACGATGAGGCCGAGTCGAAAAAGCAGATTGAAGCGGCGTTTTCGAATGCGGGGCTGACGGTTCCACTGCTGAAAGACGTGCTGGCGTCGCTGCCGGTGGACAAAGTGCGAGCGCAAAAAATCGTCACTCTGCTGCTGCGCGACCGGGTGCTAGTAAAGGTGGGCGATGATCTGGTGTTTCATCGCGACGCGCTGGAAGGGTTGCGCAAGTTGGTCATCGCGCAGAAGAGCAAAACGCCAAAGCTGAATGTCGTGGCGTTCAAGGATTTGATCGGGGTGACGCGGAAGTATGCGATTCCGCTGCTGGAGTGGCTGGACCGGGAGCGGGTGACGCGGCGGGTGGGGGATGAGAGGGTGATTCTGTAGCCTCGGGTCCGGTCATTTCTTCAGCAGGGAGCGTATGTCTTTCATCAGCAGCATCAAATGAGAGTCGTCGATGGGCGCTTCCTCGAAGCCGAAGCGCTTGTAGAAGGTTTTCGCACTGGAATCAATTGCGTGAACCAGGACGGCGCGCGCGCTGATGGCGTCGGCGGCTTGAGCGGAACGGAGGAGCGCATCCTTCAAGAGCGCCTTGCCGAGGCCTGAAGCCTGTTCACTCTTGTCGATCGCTAACCGAGCGAGCAAGATCACACCAATCGGATAGTTGCCGAGGCCCTTCGCGATTCTCTCCGGAGCTTCGCGTTTGGCGACGCTACCCGGCGCCAGGGAATAGTAACCAACGACCCGGTTAGCGCGGTGTACGACATAGGTGCGTGCGGCGTCACTCAATTGGTTGAGCATGGCATACCGCTTGAGCCACTCGTCGAGCGACTGGTGCGTGCCGCAGTCGAACTCCTGCAGCTCGTGCGAGCGCGTGAGCAATTCGACTTGCGACAGTTCCGGCTTCTCGCGATCAGCGCTCAAGGATGGAGGGCTCAGAGATCAGGCGGCGGAGGCGCGCCTTCGGGGCCGGGCGGCGGTCGAGGGCGGCGACAAACTTTTGCCAGCGATCGGCGGAGAGTTCGAAATGGCGGCGGTCGGCCAGCACCTGTTCAGCCCGGTTGTACGCGCTGCTGATGACGAAGTCAGTCATGTCTTCACCGCACAGGCTGGCAGCGACTTCAATCAACTTACGCTGCTGGCGAGTGGTGCGTAGATGCAGCCGGTGTTTTTTGCTGTCTAGAACTGACGGCATGATTTAGATCCTCGTACGTACATTGTACGCACGCCACGGCTGGCCGGCAAGTACCCGTATAATACTCAAAGCTTCACCATGACTGAATCTATGTCGATTAGAGTTCGGATCGTCGGGGCCGGGTTGGCCGGGACGGAGGCGGCGTGGCAGTGTGCTCGCCGTGGCGTTCCGGTCGAGCTGTATGAGATGCGTCCGGTGCGGGCGACTCCGGCGCACCAGACGGCGCACTTCGCCGAGCTGGTGTGCTCGAACTCGCTGAAGTCCGATAGCGAGAACACGGCGCCGTGGCTGCTGAAGGAAGAGATGCGGCGGGCGGGGTCGCTGCTGATGCAGATCGCCGCGCAGACGGCGGTGCCGGCGGGTCACGCGCTGGCGGTGGACCGGGAGAAGTTCTCCGAGGCGGTTACCGAGGCGATTGAGCGCGAGCCGCTGATCACCGTGCGGCGCGAGGAAGTCACCCACATTGACGAGATCGGCGGCATCACCATCGTCGCCAGCGGGCCTCTGACCTCGGATGCGCTAGCGACGGAGATTGTGCGGCTGAGCGGGAGCGACCAGCTCTATTTCTACGACTCGATCAGCCCGATTGTGGAGGCGGACTCCATCGACCGCGAGCGCGTGTACATGGCGGCGCGCTACGACAAGGGGACGGCCGACTACATCAACTGCCCGATGACGCAGGAGGAGTACGACCGCTTTCTCGACGCGCTGCTGGAGGCGCAGTCGGTGGAGGCGAAGGATTGGGAGAAGCTGAATTACTTCGAGGGCTGCCTGCCGATTGAAGAGATTGCGCGGCGCGGGCGCGACACGCTGCGCTTCGGACCGATGAAGCCGGTCGGACTGCGCGATCCCAGGACGGGCAAGACCCCGTATGCGGTGGTGCAGTTGCGGCAGGAGAATCTGCGCGCGGATTCGTACAACCTCGTCGGCTTTCAGAACCACCTGAAGTTTGGCGAGCAGGCGCGGGTGCTGCGGCTCATCCCGGGGCTGGAGAATGCGAAGTTCCTGCGCTACGGTCAGATTCATCGCAACACCTACATCAACGGCCCGGCGCTACTGCAGGAGACGCTGCAGATGAAGCAGCATCCCAGCGTTTTGTTCGCGGGACAGATTTCGGGCGTCGAAGGCTACGTCGAGTCCATTGCCACAGGACTTGCTCGCGGGCATGCAGGCGGCGGCGATGGCGATGGGGACGGAGCCAGTGGCGCCTCCGCGGGCAACCGCGTTTGGCGCGCTGGTGAACTACATCTGCCACGCCGAGGCGAAGCAGTTTCCAGCCGGCAAACATCACGTTCGATTTGCTGCAACCACTGGACGAAGCGACGCGTCGCAAAGTTCGCGACAAGAAGTTGCGACACGCCATGGTGTGCGAACGCGCACTGCAAGAGTTGGCGGGGTGGCTGGACTGCCGAGCCGTTGCAGGGTTCCGAGGTTCCTACCGAGGGCGACCGCCTGAACGAAGAAGTCTAGAATCACGTATCAGGAAGACAGGAGCGGCACGTCCATGTTCCGGGGCGTAAGGCTCGAGCTTATTCCATGGTCCTGCGCGATCTCATCCGCGACGTGTTCCAGACGCTGTGGACGCACAAATTGCGCACGGCACTCACCATGTTCGGCATCGCGTGGGGCGTGATTTCGATCGTGCTGATGGTGGCGGCGGGCGAGGGCCTGCGGCAGGGGCAGGCCAAGGTAGCGCAGAATTTCGGCAAGGACCTCATGATCATCTTCGCCGGGCGCACCAGCCTGCAGGCAGGGGGAGCGCGCGCCGGGCGACGCGTGGAGTTTGAAGACACCGAAATTCGCGACCTGGCGGAGCAGTCGCCGGACTGCCAGTGGATCCTGCCCGAGGTGGGCCAGGACCGAATCCGCATTCATAGCAATTACAACGCCAGCGCGCAGATGGTGGCCGGATCGTATCCGCCGTTCGCGGACATTCGCTCGATCGACGTGGGTGAAGGACGCTTCTACGACTGGAACGACGTGGCCGAGGGACGGCGGGTGGCCTTCCTCGGCACCGAGGTGAAGAAGCAACTGTTTCGCCGGCAAGAGCGCGATCGGCGAGAACATCTATCTCAACGACATTCCGTACCAGGTCATCGGCGTGATGAAGGCCAAGGACCAGGACTCAAGCTACGACGGTTTCGACGTCAACAAAATCTTCATACCCTACACGGCGATCCACAATGATTTTCCCAACAAGCCTCCGGCCAAACCGCACGGGCTGGACCGCCTGCTGGTGCAGCCGAAGTCGGTGGGCCAGCATATTGCATGCAAGAACCAGGTCATCGCGGCGCTGGCGCAGGGTACACGGGTTCGATCCGCACGACACCGAAGCAGCCAACGTGTGGGACACGATCGAAGACGCGCAGGCGTTCGCGACCATGACGAACGGCATGAAAACGTTTCTCGGCGCGGTCGGCTTTACCACGCTGTTTCTGGGCGGACTGGGCGTGATGAACGTGATGCTGGTGGCGGTGCGCGAACGCACCCGCGAGATCGGAGTGCGCAAAGCGGTGGGCGCCAAGTCGCAGAGACATCATGATGCAGTTCTTCGTCGAGACCATGATCGTGGTGTTCGCCAGCGGCGGACTGGGCATGGCGATTTCGTTCGGCTTCTGCGCGCTGATCAACCTGCTGCCGATGCCGCAGTATCTTCGCCGGACTGCTGCCGACGTGGCAGTCGGCGGCGATGTCGGTGGGACTGCTGGGTACGGTGGCGGTGCTGGCGGCGATGTATCCGGCGCGGCAGGCGGCGAAGCATCGATCCGATTGAGGCGCTGCGGTACGAGGCAGGAGGATAGGCGATGTCGATGACTTTCCATCAGCCGGCGAGATCGTGCAGGAGGCATGGATCGCGCTGCGCCGCAGCCGCACGCGCAGCGTGCTGACGATGACGGGCATCGTGTGGGGCATCGTCGCCGTGACCTTGCTGATTGCCTATGGCAGCGGATTCCGCGAGGTGCTGGTGCATGCCTTCGAAGC
Organism: uncultured Acidobacteriaceae bacterium; assembly: GCA_963751155.1. Classification (GTDB taxonomy): domain Bacteria; phylum Acidobacteriota; class Terriglobia; order Terriglobales; family Acidobacteriaceae; genus DASRAA01. Next base: position 23,696 of record CAVVTL010000004.1, read on the forward strand.
CTTTGGCAAGAGCGCGGTGACCTGCTGGGGACAGCAGACCAGCGAGCAGCCCGGCGGCCAGCGCGCCGGAAGGAAGGTGCAGATTCGAGCAGGCCGACCTCGACGCGGTGAAGTCCGAAGCCACGCTGGTGAAGCATGCGTGCCTGGAGACGGTGAAGTGGCTGCCGATCGCGTACGGCGATCGCCTGGCGAACACGGCGATTCGCGGGGTGTGTCCGGAATACGGCGACATGCGCAATGAGAGTTCCGAGCGAGGGCCGATGGATCAACGCCAGCGACGAGGTGGAGCGGCGGCGCGTGGTGTTCCTCGGCAACCGGGTGAAGGAGCAGCTATTCAGCGGGCGCAATGCGGTGGGCGAAACCGTGCAGATCGGCGGCGTGCGCTTCACGGTGATTGGCGTGATGGACACGCAAGCTCCAGTTGTCGAACTACTTCACCAGCGACGACCGCTCGGTGTTCATTCCGTTTTCGGCGGCAGGCGATTTGTGGAATACGCGCTATCCGCAGGTGCTGATCTTCGAGCCGGTGGCGCCGCAGTTCGAGAAGAAGGCGGAGGCGCAGGTGCTGGCGGCGATCGCGACGCGGCAGGGGTTCTCGCCGACCGACAAGAAAGCCATCCAGATGTTCGGGCGCGAGGAGTTCCGCCCGGTCATCGACGGCCTGACGATCGGGCTGCAGGTGCTGCTGCTGTTCATCGGCGCGCTGACGCTGGGCATCGGCGGAGTGGGCGTGATGAATATCATGCTGGTGTCGGTGGATGAGCGCATCCGCGAGATCGGCCTGCGGCGGGCGCTGGGCGCGCGCAAGTGGCATATCCGGCTGCAGTTCCTGGCGGAAACGATGATGATGATGCTGCTGGGCGGCGTGATCGGCATCATGCTGTCGTACGCGCTGTCGGCCGTGCTGCCGACACTGCCGCTGCTCGGCCCGCTGTTCGAAGACACCATCGGGCAAGGGCGACATTCACCTGCGGATTTCGGCCATGGCGGTGCTGGGCTCGGCGATCGTGTTGCTGATCGTCGGCGTGTTCAGCGGGATGATCCCGGCGCTCAAGGCGTCGAAGCTGGATCCGGTGGAGGCGCTGCGGTACGAGTAGCTAGCCGTTTGTCCGTCGGCGGTTCGTTGCGGGCGCGGGTCTTGATCCAGATGGGTGAGCCGACGAAGCCGAAGGCCTCGCGAATCTGGTTCTCCAGAAAGCGCTGATAGGAGAAGTGCAGCTTCACCGCGCGGTCGGTGAAGAGGATGAACGTGGGCGGCGAGACTGCGGCCTGCGTCATGTAGAGAATGCGCACGCGCTTGGACATCGGCACCGAGGCGCGCTCGAAATCGACTTTCGCCAGGAAGCGGTTCATCGCGCCGGTGGCGACGCGCTTGCGGCGCTCTTTCGCGACCAGTTCGAGCGTGGAGTAGAGCTTGTCGAATGTTCTTGCCGGTCGAGGCCGAGACGAACACAATCGGAGCATAGTTGAGGAACTTCAAGTTGCCGGCGCGCCTGCTCCTCGAAGATGGCGCGATCGGCGGGCGGCTTGCCGTCGGTGCGGGCGGTGGTGACCAGGTCCCACTTGTTGATGACGATGATGACGGAGCGTCCGCTCTCGTGGGCGTATCCGGCGATGGTGGCGTCGCTGGCGGTGACGCCTTCGACGGCGTCGATGATGATGAGCGCGACGTCGGCGGCTTCGAGATGCTTGCGCGCCATGACGACGGAGAGCTTCTCGGCCATCAGCTCGGTCTTGCCCTTGCGGCGGATTCCGGCGGTGTCGATGAAGCGGTAGGTCTGGCCGTCGCGCTCGACGAGTTCGTCGACGGCGTCGCGGGTGGTTCCGGCGATGGGCGAGACGATGGCGCGGCCGGTTCCGGTGAGCGCGTTCAGCAGCGTGGACTTGCCGACATTGGGGCGACCGATGATGGCGACCTTGGTTTCGTTCGGCGCGGCGCTTCTTCGTCTTCTTCATCCGTTCGGCGGCGTCGGCTTCGTCTTCGGCTGGGCTCGTCCAGCGGTTCTTCGATCGGCTCGGGCTCAGCCATCGGGCAGGCATGAGCGCGAACACATGCTCCAGCAGTTCGGCCACGCCGTTGCCGGTTTCGGCGGAGATGGGCAGCAAGTCCTTGATGCCGAGGCGGCGAAATTCCTGCGCGTAGGGCTCGAGCTGGGGCGTGTCCATTTTGTTGACCGCGAGCAGGAGCGGCTTGCCCATGCGCATGCAACTGACGCGCCAGTTCGAGGTCGGGAGCGGCGAGCTCGGTGCGGCCATCGACGACCATGACGATGGCGTCGGCCTCTTCGAGCGCGACGCGGGCCTGGCGGAAGATCTCGGACGGGAATCAGCGCCTTGTCGTCGGGAATGATGCCGCCGGTATCGACCACGCGCAGCAGCTTGCCGGCCCACTCGGCTTCGCCGTAGAGACGGTCGCGGGTGATGCCGGGCTCGTCGCCGACGATGGCGCGGCGCGAGCCGACCAGCCGGTTGAACAGCGTGGATTTGCCGACGTTGGGGCGGCCGACGATGGCGAGCGTGCCGGCGAGCGGCAGGTCTCCGCGGCGGTTCTTGCTGCGGGCTTCGTAATGGACTCGGCGGCTCATTGGACTGGGGACTCTTTCGGCGGTGCGGGTTCCAACGTCTATTATAGGGATGTAATCCTTTCGCCGTGTCTTCTCCGTCACAATCCGCGTCTTCGCGCTCGTCCAGCATTCGGCCGCGCGCATTCCCTCGCTCTACCAGTTCTTCGGGCCGGGAGGAGTGCTGGCGCGCAGCCATCCGGCGTACGAGTTTCGCCGCGGACAACTGCAGATGGCCGAGGCCGTGGAGCAGGCGCTCAGCGAGAAGCGGCACCTGATCGTCGAGGCCGGAACCGGCACGGGCAAGACGCTGGCGTATCTGCTGCCGGTGATTCGCTCGGGCAAGCGCGTGATCATCTCGACCGGCACCAAGACGCTGCAGGAGCAGCTCTTCCACAAAGACCTGCCGTTCCTGCAGGAGCACCTGGGCGAGTTGCGCGTGTGCTACATGAAAGGCCGCGCGAATTACCTCTGCCGCAAGAAGCTCTACGACCTCACCGACCAGCCGGTGCTGAACGGGCTGGAGGAGATCAACCAGTTCCAGATCATCAGCGACTGGGAGAAGACCACCGAGACGCGGCGATCGCGCCGAGCTGGCCGAGATGCCCGAGAACAGCCAGCTCTGGTCGAAGCTGGATGCGCGCACCGACCGCTGCATCGGCGCGGAGTGCCAGCAGTTCGACCGCTGCTTCATCACCGAGATGCGGCGGCGCGCGGCGGAAAGCGACATCATCATCGTGAACCATCACCTGTTCTGCGCCGACCTGGCCATCAAGGCGGCGGCTGGACCGCGCGCCGGATGCCGGAGTGCTGCCCGAAGCGGGCGTGGTGGTTTTCGACGAGGCGCACGAGTTGGAGGACGTGGCGACGGACTTCTTCGGCGTGTCGGTATCGAACCTGCGGGTGGAGGAACTGCTGCGCGACGTGGAGCAGCACGCTGCGGCGAGCGAACCTTCCGCTGGCGCAGGCGCTGGCGGCTTCGGCACGGGTGCGCGAGCGTTCGCAGTTCTTCTTCTCGCTCCTGCCGCCGGGCGAGGGGCGGTTTGCGTTCGAGAACCGTGCGGAGTTCCTGGAGGAAAACGGCGACGAGTTCATCGGGCTGCAGAACACGCTGCTGCATCTCTACACCGAGTTGCAGGGGATTCCGGACAAGCCCGACGAAGTGCACAACCTGTGCCGGCGGGTTGAAGAGTTGCGGGTGCAGCTTGGGTTCGTCCTGGAGTCGAACCAGAAGAACACGGTGTTCTGGATCGAGCGGCGCGGCGAGCGTCGCGGCGCGCGAGGCGGGCAGCAAAACGTGTTTCTGCAGGCGACGCCGATCACGGTGTCGGACATTCTGCGGCAGACACTGTTCGATCATCTGGAGACGGCGGTGCTGACTTCGGCGACGCTGGCGGTGGGCGGAGGGTTCGACTACATTCGCGGACGGCTGGGATTGGAGCATGCGCGCGAGATGATCGTGCCGTCGCACTTCGACTACCCCAGCCAGGCGTTGCTGTATGTGCCTCCGGATTTGCCCGACCCGCGGGAGCCGCAGTTCGTGGAGCGGGCGTCGCAGCGGGTACGGCAACTGTTGGAGATCAGCCGCGGGCGGGCGTTCTGCCTGTTCACCAGCTACTCGTTCATGAACCAGCTTTACGAGCGGCTGCTGGGCGAGTTGGAGTTCCCGATGCTGCTGCAGGGCAGCGCGCCGAAGAATGCGCTGCTGGAGGAATTTCGCATGACGCCGAACTGCGTGCTGTTCGCGACGTCGTCGTTCTGGCAGGGCGTGGACGTGCAGGGCGAGCAGTTGAGCTGCGTCATCATCGACCGGCTGCCGTTTGCGGTGCCGAACGATCCGGTGGTGGCGGCGCGCATCAAGGCGATCGACGAGGACGGCGGCAACGCGTTCTTCGAGTACCAGGTGCCGAGCGCGGTGATTTCGCTGAAGCAGGGCTTCGGCAGGTTGATTCGCTCGCTGCACGATCGCGGGCTGCTGTGCCTGCTGGATAACCGCATTCTGAAGAAACAGTACGGCAAGGTGTTTCTGAACAGCCTGCCGGAGTACGCGAGGACGACGGACATTCGGGCGGTGGAGCGGTTTTTTGGCGCGGAATCAGAGACGAGTTATTCGTAGTCCGCTGAGTCCAGTGCCGCAACAGCGGCTTCACGGCTTACGGTCGGGAAATCGACGAGGAACTCGTCGATAGTCTGTCCTGCCTCGAGATAGTCGAGCAACGCCTGGAAGGGCACGCGGGTTCCCCTGAACACGGCACTCCGCCGAGAACGTCCCGATCTTTGACGATGACATGGTTCGCCATGGGTAGAGTTTATCGCGACTGCGGCGGAAAACCCAGCAACCTGCACTCCGTCCCCGACTTCCAGCTAAAATAGAGGTTTAGCCGCAGCCCGCCTATTTGCGCCGCTGCGGCCGGAGCACATGTACGAAGTAACTGTTGAAGACACATTTTCCTCGGGGCACTTTCTGCGCAATTACAAGGGCAAGTGCGAGAAGCCCCATGGACACAACTACAAGGTGCGCGTCACCCTGCGCGGCGAGACGCTGGACCACGCCGGCCTGCTGCTGGACTTCCAGGACCTGAAGGAAGTGCTGCGTCCGGTGGTGGATTATCTCGATCACCAGATGATTAACGAGTTGGAGCCGTTTGACGTGCTGAATCCGTCGGCGGAGAACCTCGCCAAGTATTTCTACGACGAGACCAACAAGCACCTGGCGGGCAAGACCAACGGCCGGGTAGTGGTGAAAGACATCACCATCTGGGAGACCGACACCACGACGGCGACGTATAGCGAGTGATCCGGGGCTAAAGCCCCAGTTTTTGTTTTCATCGCGCGACGCGGGTCCCACGGCCCGCTCGACCAATGCAGATCATCGAAATCTACAAATCGCTGCAGGGAGAGTCATCGTACGCCGGGCTGCCGTGCGTGTTCGTGCGGACGGCGGGCTGCAACCTGCGCTGCACCTGGTGCGACAGCGAGTACACCTTCAAGGGCGGCCAGCGCATGACGCTGGACGAGATCGAGCACGAAGTGCGTCACCTCTCGCCTGACGGCGGACTGGTGGAGATTACGGGCGGCGAGCCCATGCTGCAGGAGGCCGACGTCGTCTGGCTGATGGATCGGCTGCTGGCTGCGCGATACACCGTGCTGCTCGAGACCAGCGGCGAGCGGCTGCTGGACAAGGTTCCGCGGCCGTGGTGAAGATCGTGGACGTGAAGTGTCCGCACTCGGGCGAGGGCGGAACGTTTCGCGCGGAGAACCTGCAGTACCTTACGCGCGCGCGATGAAGTGAAGTTCGTGCTGGCCAGCCGCACGGATTACGAGTTTGCGCGTGAGTTCATCCGCGAGCATGAATTGAGCGGCAAGGTAGCGTCGGTGATTCTGTCGCCGGCATTTCGCAAGGACGCAACCGGCGCCCGCGATGCGTCGCATTGCTTTGCTCGATCCGCGGGAACTGGCGGAGTGGATGCTGGCGGACGGGCTGAATGCACGGCTGGGGCTGCAGATCCACAAGTTCATTTGGGAGCCCTCGATGAAGGGCGTTTAGCTCGCATGAACCAGCCAGTAAGAAATACGAAAGCCCACGCCCTGGTGGTGCTCAGCGGCGGCATGGATTCCACCGTCTGCGCGGCGCTGGCGGTGCGCGACTTCGGCGCAGAAAACGTCGCGGCGCTCCACATCGACTACGGCCAGCGCACCGAACGGCGGGAGCGGCGGGCGTTCCAGGAGATTTGCGACCGGCTGGGCATCCGGACGCGGCTGGCCGTCAAGACGGAGTTTTTCCGCGCGATTGGCGGCTCGGCGCTGACCGACGACCAGATCGCGGTCCCGCAAGCCGGGCCAGAGATCGGCAGCGAGATTCCCGGTCACCTACGTTCCCTTCCGCAACTCGCATTTTCTTTCGGCGGCGGTGAGCTGGGCGGAGGTGCTGGGAGCGGAAAAGATCTACATCGGGGCCGTGCAGCAGGACAGCTCGGGCTATCCGGATTGCCGTCCGGAGTTCTACGCGGCCTTTAACGAGGCGGTTCGAACCGGGACGAAAGAAGGCAAAATTCGGATCGAGACTCCGCTGATTGCGCTAAGAAAGGCCGAGATTGTGAGGCTTGGCCTTGAATTGGGCGCTCCCTTCGATTTAACGTGGTCATGTTATAGCCGGGAGGACAAAGCCTGCGGCGTGTGCGACAGTTGTGTGTTGCGCATGCGGGCCTTTGCGGCGGCCGGCGCCCGCGATCCGGTTCCTTACTTGTCGCCGGGCGAAGCGCAGTAATCCTTGGGAATTTAATTCGATATTAGATACGCGGATGGTGGATGGCCGGAGTGCGGATAGAATGCCGGTCCAGCGACCCCCGCGGGAGGCAGAAATGAAGAAATAAATCCATCTATCTGTTCGTATTGCTGGCGCTGGTGCTGGCGCGTCAGCGCCCTTCCAGCCGTGGCGCAAACCACCGGGATCAAAGGTGTTTGCAAGGACCAGGAGGGAAAGCTCATCACTGACGGCGTAGTGGAGCTTACCAATACCGACACTGGCCGGAAGGTGTCCGGCAAGACCAATAAGAATGGCGAGTACCACATTATCGGCCTGACACCGGGAAACTACGATGCCGTGCTGAGTCGCAAAGGCAGTGAAGGTCGATTCCTTCAGCAAGATCCCCGTCGCCGTCGGCGATACCCGGGAAGTGAATTTCGACCTCAAGAAGGATCTTGCTGGAGCCAAGGGCCCTTCGGAAGAAGAGCTGAAGAAACAGCAGGAGGTCATGAAGCAGAATGAAAAGATCAAGGGCCTGAACGCCAAGCTGACGGAGGCGCGCGACCTGGAGAAGGCCGGCAATTACGACCAGGCCATCTCGATTCTGCAGGAGGCCACGACCGCCGATCCGACCAAGGACCTGCTGTGGGCCTACCTGGGCGACGCGTATGTGGGATCAAGAAGTACCCTGAGGCGGTCGACGGCCTACGAGAAAGCCATTGCCATCAAGCCCGACAGCGCCCTCTATCACAGCGCGCTGGCCAATGCCTACAACAAGGCGGGGCAGACCGACAAGGCGATCGCGGAATACAACCAAGTGGCGCAGATGGATCCCACCAACGCCGCTACGGCTTATTTCAACATGGGAGCGTGAACTACCAACACCAGCAAGGTCGACGACGCGATTGCGGCTTTCGACAAATCGATCCAGCTCGATCCGACTCGCGCCGAGGCGTACTACTGGAAGGGCGTGAACCTGATGACCAAGGCCACGGTAGCAAGGATGGCAAGTATTCACCGGCTCCGGGTACGGCGGAGTCCTTCCAGAAATATCTGGAGCTGAAACCCGATGGGCCCAAGGCCCAGACCGCCAAAGACATGCTCGCCAGCCTGGGATCCTCGGTGGAAACCAGCTTCGGCAAGCAAGAAAGCACCCCGCCCAAGAAGAAGCCCAACTGATCGCAGTTTGATTCCAAGGGCGGCCTCGCGCCGCCCTTTCTTTTTGGGGCGAACAATTTGGGATGGATGCAGCTGTCCAGTAGAATCCGCATACGTCTGCGCATGACCGATTCCGACAGGACAGAGCTTGCTCACGTTTGACGAGGCGCGGCGCGTCGTGGAGCAACACGCCGCGAAGCTCTCTCCAACGGCCCCGGAACTCACGAGCCTGCTCGATGCCGTCGGCCTGGCGCTGGCCGAGGACCTGCGCGCTGACCGCGACTTTCCGCCCGTTTCCCCGCGCGACGCGCGATGGTTATGCCGTGCGCGCCGCTGACGTGCAGGCCGTGCCCGCGGAACTGCGGTGCGTGGGCACGATCAAGGCTGGAGCGCGTCGACGAGCGCGCATTCGAAGTTGCCGGCGGGCGAAGCCGTCGAGATCATGACCGGTGCGCCGGTCCCGCTGGGCGCTGACGCCGTGGTGATGGTGGAGTACACCGAAATCGGCGGGCGATCGGCGTCACGGTGAAGCGCCCGGTGAAGGCGGGCGAGAATGTCGTTCCGGCCGGGCCGAAGCGCGCGCGGCGACGTCATGGTGCCGAAAGGCACGCGGGTGCGGCACGCCGTGGTGGCGGTGGCGGCGGCCGTTGGGCGTCCGGAGGTCGCGGTCTATCGCAGGCCGCAGGTCGCAGTGCTGGCCACGGGCGATGAGTTGGTGGACATCAATCTGCCGCCGGGACCAAACGAGATTCGCAACTCGAACAGCTACTCGCTGGCGGCGCAGGTGTATGAGGCCGGCGGCGACGCGACAATTCTGCCGGTGGCGCGCGACGACGCGGCAGACTTGGCGCTGCTGCTGCGCAAGGGCCTGCAGGCGATTTGCTGCTGCTGAGCGGTGGCGTCTCCACGGGAAAGTACGACCTGGTGGAAGAAGTACTGGCGTCGCTGGGGGCGGAGTTCTTCTTCACCGGCGTGGCGATTCAGCCGGGCAAACCGGTGGTGTTCGGGCAGGTCACGCGCGATGGCAAGACCACGCCGTTCTTCGGACTGCCCGGCAATCCGGTTTCGACCATGGTGACGTTCCAGTTGTTCGTGCGGCCGGTGCTGGATGCACTCGGCGGCGCGAAGCGTGAGCCGCTGCCGTTCGTGCAGGCGAGATTGAAAGAATCGCGTTCACCACCAAGACCGGATTGACGCGGTTCCTGCCGGGCAGATTGGGCGGTTCGCCAGCGCAAGCCGGAGGTCGAATGGGTGCACTGGCAGGGGTCGGGCGACCTCATGTCCATCGTGAATTCGAACTGCTACATTGTGGTACCTCCCGGACCGCGAGAAGCTTGAGGCGGGAGCAGATGGTGACGGTGCTGCTGGCGTAATAGCATGGCAAAATCAACTACAAGATCGAAGCTTTCGCATTACGACGCCAGCGGGCGTGCCGCGATGGTGGATGTGTCGGACAAGAGTCCCACATTGCGGGAGGCCGAGGCCTATGCCTTTGTTGCCATGAGCGGCAAGTGCTGCGGGCACTGCCGCGGAATCCCAAGGGCGATCCGCTGGAAGTGGCGAGGATTGCGGGCATCCAGGCGGCCAAGCGCACGTCGGAGCTGATTCCCATGTGCCACCCGCTGCCACTGAGCAAGGTGGACGTCACCTGTACAGTGAAGAGCCCAAAGGAGTTGAGATTCGCAGTATAGTCCGCACCACGGCGGTCACCGGAGTCGAGATGGAAGCGCTGGTGGCGGCGTCCGTCGCAGCTCTGACAGTGTATGACATGTGCAAAGCGCTCGATAAGGGTATCGAGATCCGCGAGGTGCGACTGGAGCGCAAGTCGGGCGGCAAGAGCGGAGATTACGCCCGCAAGCCTTCGCAGAGGAAATCGAAATGACGGCCGCAGTGCTGACAGTCAGCGATTCGGCGGCGCGAGGCGAGCGCGCCGATCTGTCGGGCCCGGCGACGGCCGAGGTGCTGCGGCAACACGGATTCGAAGTGGTGCACAGCGGGTTGTCGCCGACGATCAGCAGGCGATCGAACCGGCACTGATCGAGCTGTCAGAGCAAGCGCAACTGGTCGTGACGACCGGAGGCACCGGTATCGCCGAGCGCGACGTCACGCCGGAAGCAACTCGCGCGGTGTGCTCGCGGCTGATTGAAGGTATCCCGAGAAGATGCGCGCCGACGGGATTGCGAAGACGCCGTTCGCAGTTCTGAGCCGCGGCTTGTGCGGCGTGCGCGGGCAGACGCTCATTCTGAACCTGCCGGGCAGTCCGAAGGGCGCGGTGGAATCGCTGCAGTCGGTGATCGAGATTTTGCCGCACGCGTTGACTTGCTCGCGGGAAAGACCGGTCATGGGGACGATCAGCCGTGTCAACTTTGTCGTCCATCGAGGAGGAACTTGGAACCTGTTACCCACTTCCTGACCGGCGCGTGCATGAGTCGTGCCGGATTGAATCGCAAGAGCGCGCTGGCCACGCTCACCATGGTGCTGGCGGCCGAAGCCGCCGATCTCGACGTGCTGTGGGAGCTTGAAGGGGCCGATCGCGACGTTCCAGCACCATCGCGGAATCACCCATTCGTTTGTCGGCGCGCCCTTTGTGGCCGCGGCGACACTGGGCTTCATTTACCTGCTGTATCTCTGGAAAGGGCCTTCGGGCAAGCCGCGTATCCTGCGTTCCAAGCTGCCGGTGCGCTGGGGCTACCTGTACTGGCTGGCGCTGATCGCGGCTCTCAGCCACATCCTGCTCGACTACACCACGGCGTACGGCATTCGTATGTTCGAACCGTTCGACTGGCGCTGGTACTCGTGGGACATCGTGTTCATCGTCGAGCCGGTGATCCTTGTGGCGCTGATCGCGGGATTGGTGATGCCGTCGCTGTTCGGACTCATCAACCAGGAGATCGGGGCGCGCAGCAAGGGGCCGCGCGGACGAGGCGGAGCCATCTTTGCCCTGGTTTGCCTGGTGCTGGTGTGGGGCTATCGCGACTACCAGCATCGGCGCGCGCTCAATGCCATGGGTTCGCTGCTCTATCAGGGCGCGGTGCCGGTGAAGTACGCCGCTTATCCTTACTGGGTGAACCCGTTTCGCTGGCACGGCGTGGTGGAGACCGAAGTCGCTCTTCCAGACCATGCCGGTCGACTCGATGACGCCGGAGGTCGATCAGCAGGACCAGGCGCACACCTACTTCAAGCCGGAAGTGACGCCGGTGACCCAGGCGGCCAAGGCGTCATACCTGGGCCGCGTCTACCTGGACTGGGCGGTGTTCCCGATCACCCAGACGGAGCACCTGCAAGGCGAGCTTCAAGGGCTACCTGGTGCGCTTTCAGGACCTGCGGTTCGACTATCCCGAGATGCGGGGGCGGGGAACGCTGGGCGGATGGGTGCTGCTGGGGCCGGACCTGCGCGTACAGGAAGAGGGCATGAACTCGCGGAAGCCCTCGATTGAAGAAGAACCCGTGAGTGCAGCGTGTTGTCGTGTCAGGCAATTCGATTTTCTTGTGACTGAGAATTGCGCTTGACGCATGTGCGCGTGGCGTACAGAATCAAAAGGCGCTCCAATTCCGACTGGTTCGATTTCTGAGGTGTCCATGCTGGCTTATCTGTTTCTCGCCTTCGCTGTTGCCGTACATGCTCGTTTCCTGCCCCTGCCCTTCAGCTTTGCCCCGGTCACGGCGGCGCTGCTGTACTTTGGCGCTCGCAGGCCGCGCCACGAGATGTGGGTTCCGGTGGCGGCACTGGCGGCCGCTGGCTTGTACCTGTCGCGCAGCTATTACGGTTATGCATTCTCGGCCGATCTGCTGATCACGTGGGCTTGGTACGCCGGCATGGTGCTGATGGGCGGATTGCTGGCGAAGAACGCTTCCGCTTTGCGCGTCGGCGCGGCGTCGCTAGCCGGATCGGTATCGTTCTTCGTGGTAAGCAACTTCGCCGTGTGGGCGGTGTGGAGCATGTACCCCAAGACCTCGGGCGGACTCGCGACGTGCTACGTTGCAGGCCTGCCGTTCTTCCGTAACGCCGTGGTTTCTGACCTGTTCTTCGCGGCGGTGTTCTTCGGGATTGGCTATCTTGTGAGCCACCGGCAGAAAGAGGGCGTGATC
>CAVVTL010000005.1:0-22218 GCA_963751155.1 uncultured Acidobacteriaceae bacterium
CGCGTGCTGCACGACACGCGCATCGTGGTTGAGGGCTCGAAGATAATTGCGATCGATCCGAAGGCCGGCCCCGTGGACTACGACCTGCGCGGCCTGACCGTGTTACCTGGTTGGATTGACGCGCACGTGCACATTACGTGGAGTTTCGGCAAAGACGGAAAAAACGCGGGCACGGATGGGACCACACCGGATGACACCTATCGAGCTGCGTCGAATGCGTGGGTGACCCTCATGGCAGGCTTTACGACGGTGCAAAGCGTCGGCTCTCCCAACGATATTCCACTTCGCGACGCCATCGCGAAGGGAGTGATTCCCGGCCCGCGTATCCTTACCGCGGTCGAGCCGCTCACCCAACAGGGCGAGAAGGCCGGCACGCCGGACGAAATCCGGGCTTATGTGCGGAAGCAAAAAGAAGCGGGCGCGGATGTAATCAAGATCTTCGCTTCACAATCCATCCGCCAAGGCGGCGGTATGACTCTCTCGCAAGAACAGCTGAACGCTGCCTGTGACGAAGCCAAGAAGCAGGGCCTACGCACGCTCGTGCACGCCTACAAAGATGCCGTCCGCGCCGCAACCCTCGCCGGATGCACCGAGGTCGAGCACGGGACGCTGGCCACGGACGACGACTTAAAGTTGATGGCCGAGAAAGGCACTTACTTCGATCCGCAGGCAGGACTGGTCATTGAGAACTACCTGCAGAACAAGGAGAAATTTCTCGGCACACCCGGCTATACGGCCGAAGGATTTGCCGCGATGGAGAAGGTCCTTGCCATGAATCACGAGCTGGTGCAGCGCGCGGTGAAGACTCCCGGGCTGAAGATTGTTTTTGGCACCGATGCCCTGGCAGGCTCCCATGGACGCAACGCCGAGGAATTCATTGACCGCGTGCGTGATGGTGGCGTCGAGCCGATGGCGGCAATGGTCTCCGCCAACTCGCTGGGCGCGGAAGCTCTTGGCATGGCGGATCAGATCGGTTCCATCGCGCCCGGCATGCAGGCCGACATCATCGCGCTCGATGGGGATCCGTTGAAAGACATCACGGCCGTTCGCGGCGTCGTCTTCGTTATGAAGGGCGGCATTGTTTACAAGAACGTCGCGCGTGAGGCGATTCCGGCGTATGCAGGCGTTCAGCCTTGATTTCCAACGTCATGGTGGGATTGGTATGGCAGCGGGGAGTTCACACCAGAAGGGTGCAAGCTTATGACACGGTCGCGGATGCAAGCAATTTCTCCATGCTTCATCGTCAGCAACGTCGATCAAACCATCGCCTTCTACCGCGATAAGCTTGGTTTCGAGACGAGACTCCGGGAGCCGGATGAGGATCCTTTTTCGCCATCATCGGCCGCGACGGAGCGCAGCTCTTCCTCAAATCCGACAGAGACGTATCGCCCCTGCCGAACCACAAGCGTCACCGCTACATGAGGTGGGACGCCTTTGTCTATGCACCTGACCCGGATGCGCTTGCCGCCGAATTTGCCGCTGCTGGCGCAGAGTTCAGTGCGCCGCTCGAGGATACGCACGACGGTTTGCGCGGTTTTGAGATTTGCGATCCGGACGGCTATGTATTGTTCTTCGGCCGTCCAAATCCGAAGTAAGGCCCGCGAATCCGCCGGTGATTGCCATGGATGGCTGCAGTACACTCTGATCCATGATTTGCAGGATCGCACCTCAATTCTTCACCCTCGACATTCCCAGCACGCTCGCCTATTACAACGACAAGCTTGGCTTTGAGTGTCAGGGAACGTGGCAGGATCCGCCGGTATACGCGATCGTTGTGCGCGATCAGCACGCGATTCACTTTCGCTGCGCCGAGCCGCCCACACCCAATCCGGACAAATATGAGGACGAACTGCTCGACGCCTATGTCCTCGTCGACGATGCAGACGCGCTCTATGCCGAGTACGCAGCCAAGGGCGTGGAGTTTGTGCGGGAACTGGCTAACACGCCATGGCAGTCGCGAGAGTTTGTGGTGAAGGATTGCGACGGCCGTTTGCTGGCTTTCGGGTCGAACTTATAGTGGCTTTTTCTTAGGTGGATACGAAATCCGCCTATTCGTACGCCAGCGCGTCGATGGGGTCCTTCTGTGCGGCCTTCAGTGCCGGGTAGAACGCGCCCAGCATCGAGCCGATGATGGCGATGATGGTCGCGCGCACCAGCCACTCCGGCGTGATGAGAATCGGCAGGGTCTGGAACTTGTGGTGCAACCCCGCGCGCGCCGCATAGCTCACGGCGAATCCCCAGGAGAATGCCGCCGATCGAAATCAGCAGCGTCTCCCGCAGAATCACGTTGACGATGTAGAGCTTGCCCGCGCCCAGCGACTTCAGGATGCCGATCTCGCGCGTGCGCTCCATCACCGCCGCATACATCGCCTGGAAGATCACGATGAAGCCGATGACCATCGAGATCCCGATGACGACGTCGATGAACGTCGAGAGTCCCGGGATGCTGCTGGAGCTCATCAGGCTGAGGTATTCCTTAATCGAGTGGACGCCGTACTGCTCCATGCCCGGGATGCTCTTGATCTCGCGCACCACTTCGTCGGCGTTGTTGGGGTCGTCGAGCTTCACGTAGAAGATCGAGGCCTTGCCCGTGGCGCCGATGATGTCCTGCAAGGTGGCCAACGGCACGAACTTGCGCGCGCCTTTACCGTGCTCCACCACGCCCGCTATGCGGAACGAGTGGTTCAGCGCCTCGATCAGTGTCGCCGACCTTGAGCTTCTTCGACGAGGCCACGTAGTCGTCCACCAGCATGTCGTTGGGCTCCTGGAACGGTCCGCCGGAGAGGTAGTGGAACCCGCCCGCCGATCGAGTCGAAGGAAGCAAGGTCAATGCCATCAATGACTTCCAGTGCACCACCGGTGGTCAGCTGGGTGACGACCGGAGCGACGGCTACTACGTGATCGAGCTGGCGCAGTTTGTCGGCGACTTTGATGGAAACCGGCGCGCCGCTGACGCCCATCAGCAGCGACGAGCCCGGCGGCTGCACCATGATGTCGGCTCCGATGCCGACCTGCCGGTTCTTGGTGTCGGTGAGCATGCCGATCGACAGGCCGACAATGAGGAGAATCAGGGTAACTTCCACGGCTACAGCGACAATGCTGATAATGGTGCGGAAAGGCCGGTGCACCAGGTTGGCCAAGATCATCTTGTTCATGGTTCACTTTGATTGTAATGGAAGCGAATCGAAGCCCAGCGTCGCCCGCACAGTCTGCAAGTTTGATGTCGGCGAAGACCTTGCTGGCGGCCTCCAGATTAAGGCGCGAATTCTTCAACCACGATCCAGAGACCGTCGCCCGCGAGCTGTTGGGCAAACTGTTGGTGCGACGCGACGGCCGCAAACTTCTGGCGGGGCGGATAGTCGAAGCCGAAGCCTACCTTGGAGCCGTTGACCCTGCTGCGCACGCATATAACGGACGCACTCCGCGCAACGAAGTGCTCTTCGGCCCGCCGGGACACGCCTACGTGTACTTCATCTACGGCAACCACTACTGCACCAACGTCTCGTGCGTGCCCGACGGCGACGGTGGCGGAGTGTTGCTGCGCGCCCTGGAGCCTGTGGTGGGATTGGAGAGTGATGGCCGACGCCCGAGGTATCGAACTTCCCCGGCAGCCGCGTACGACGCAATTGCGGATGATCTCAAGCGGACCGGGACGATTGTCGCAGGCCCTGGGCATCACCCGTCCCCGCGACAACGGCAAGGACTTACACCGACCGCCGGTCCGACCTGTGGTTTGCCGACGATGGCGACCGCCCGGAGCGAATCGCCGTCACCCCGCGCATCGGTATCAAGCAAGCCAGTCGACGAGCCCCTAAGGTTCGTCATCGCGGGCAACCCGTTTGTCTCCGGTCCGAAACTCCGCTGATTCCCTACTCCGGATCGTGCCATCCGCCAATATCGGCGGCCAACTCGCGCGAGTCGGGCGGGCCCCACGTCCCCGGCTCGTAGCTCTGCACGGGGCAACAGTCGCCAAGAATCGGCTCCACGATTGCCCATTGCGCTTCCACGGCGTCCTGGCGCACGAACAGCAACTGGTCCCCCTTCATGGCGTCGGCCAGCAGCCTTTCGTAGGCCTCCATCTCGTCGCTTTCGGAGAACTTCACCGCCGACAGCTCTACCGGCATCGGAGCCATCAGCGGGCCGGGCCGCTTCACCCGGGCTCCTAATGCCAGCTCGAAATCCGGCCCCAGGCGGAAGCGGTAATAGTTCCGCCCCTCGTACCCCGCTCTGGTGAGTGGCGGCTTGCGCAGTTTCACGAACACCTCAGTCGCCGTGATCGGCAGACACTTGCCAGCGCGAATCAGGAAGGGCACACCCGACCACCGCCACGAATCCACTTCCAGCCGCACCGCCGCAAACGTTTCCACGTCCGACTGAGGATTGACCCCCGCCTCCTGGCGGTATCCGTGAAACTGGCCACGCACAATATTGGCTGGGCTCAGCGGAGGAATCGACCGGAACACCTTTACCTGCTCGTCGCGCACCGAGTCCGGATACATCGTCGTGGGCGGCTCCATCGCCAGCAGCCCGATCACCTGCAACATGTGGTTCTGCACCACATCGCGAATGGCTCCCGCCTCTTCGTAAAACTTGCCTCGGCCTTCTACGCCAAACGACTCGGCCATCGTGACCTGCACGCTGTGAATGTAATTGCGGTTCCAGATGGGCTCCAGGAAGCTATTGGCGAAGCGGAAGATCAACAGGTTCTCCACCGCGCCTTTGCCCAGATAGTGGTCGATGCGAAAGATGTGGTCTTCGGGAAATTCCTGGTGCAGTACGTCGTTGAGTTTGCGCGCCGAAACCAGATCGCGGCCGAAAGGCTTTTCGATGATCACGCGAGCATTCTTGGAGCATCCCGACTGGCCCAGTCCTTTCACCACCACCTGAAACAGGGTGGGAGGAATCGCCAGGTAGTGCGTCGGCGAGTGGGCGTCGCCAAGCTTGGCGCGCAGTTCCGCGTAGGTTTTATCGTCGTTGTAGTCGCCGTCGATGTAGCTCATCAACTCGCAAAGCTTCTTGAAGGCAGCCTCATCCACGCCACCGCCGAACTTGGTGATGCCGTCGCGGGCACGTTCCTGCAACTGCTGAAGAGTCCATCCTGACTTGGCGACGCCGATGACCGGCACGTCGAGCACGCCGTCCTTGATCATGCTTTGCAGCGAGGGAAATATCTTCTTGTGCGCAAGGTCGCCGGTCGCGCCGAAGAATACAAATGCATCGGAAAGGCTGTTGGTCATGGGTTCCTCGATGATGACATTCCCGTTCCGGCAGCCACCGCCGGGGCGTCGCTTGCTTCTCCGCCGTGATGGCCGCCCTCTATCGGGCTAACGAAACAGTGTAATCGCACGCTCGCTCCAGGTGTAGCTTTGCGAGCCATCCGGTGTGAACAATCCATGAATTGCCGCCCCGCTCGCGTTGTTATCGACCCGGCCCGCTCCTGTACGATAAATGCGGATTTGCATGATTATTCCCGACCCCATGACGCATTGCGCTGAGCGCGTCCTCGAGTTCGACCACCTGCGCGGACTGCTCGCTGCCTTCGCGCCGTCTCCCCTTGGGCAGAAGCGGATCGCCGCGCTCGCGCCCTCGCTCGACCGCTCATGGATCCAACGCCAGCAACAGCTTGCCGACGAGTTGCGCGGATTTCTGCAAGCCGGGGGACGCTTCGACTTCCATGGCCTGCTCGACCCCACCGTGCTTATCCAGAAATCGCGCATCAAGGGAGCGACGCTCGAGCTTGTGCAGCTTCGCGACGTGCTGCACGTTGCTGACCGCGCGTCCGAGTGGCGCGAAGCCGCGCTTCATCCCCCGGCTGCCGTCGCGACCAAATGGGAAGCGGTAAAGGAGCTCTCGGACCGCATTGCCGACTTTGCCCCGCTGCTGGGTTATTTCCGCAACAAGATCCTGCCCGACGCCACGCTCGACGACCACGCCTCGCCGGAGCTGGCCCGCATCCGCCGCGACATCGACCGCCAGCGCCGCACGATCCAGGAGTCGCTGCAGTCCTACCTGCGGCGGCTCTCCGACGGCGGCGCCGTGCAAGACGAGCTCATCACCATTCGCGGCGATCGCTTCGTCATCCCCGTCAAGACCGAGCAGCGCCGCCGCGTGCAGGGCGTTGCTCACGGCGCGTCCTCCAGCGGCCAGACTGTCTTCATCGAACCGCTCGAAACCATCGAGCAGAACAACGAGCTGGTGCGGCTGCTCGACGACGAGCAGGCCGAGATTCACCGCATCTTGCTGGAAATGACCGCGCGCATCGGAGAACACGCCGATGAGTTGGCCGCGGCCGTCGAGGTCCTCGGCGAGCTGGAGTTGCAATTTGCCAAGGCGCGTTTCGCACGCGACTACGATTGCATCGCCGTGAAGCTGCTCGACGAGGGCTCAGACACGGCATTTGCCCTGCGCAATGCCCGCCATCCGCTGCTCGAGCGCAACCTGAAACCCAAAGGCATCGCAGTCGTCCCGCTCACGGTGGAGCTCGAAGGCCAACACCGCCAACTCGTTATTACTGGTCCCAACACCGGCGGAAAGACCGTTGCGCTGAAGACCATCGGACTACTGGCGCTGATGGCGCAGGCTGGCATTCCGGTTCCGGCCGAGCGCGCCGAGCTTCCCATTTTCGACGGCGTCTTCGCCGACATCGGCGATTACCAGTCCATCGAACAGAACCTCTCGACTTTCTCCGCGCACGTCACCAACATCGACGCTATCTCCCACAACGCCACCCGCGACTCGCTGGTCATGCTCGACGAGCTGGGCTCGGCTACCGATCCCGAAGAAGGCGCCGCCCTCGCCGTCTCCATCGCTGACTTTTTCCGCCAGGTGGGGTGCCTCAGCATCGTTTCCACTCACCACACCGCGCTAAAGGTTTACGCCGCCAACACGGAAGGCGTGCTCAACGCCGCCGTGGGCTTCGACGAGCGCACCTTGGCACCGACCTACGAGCTGCGCCTCGGCGTGCCGGGAGCGTCGGCGGGCATCAACATCGCACAGCAGCTGGGCTGAATGCGCAGATCGTCTCTTCGGCGCGCGAGCGGCTGTCCTCGCAAACGCAGGACGTCTCCCGCTTCCTCGATCGGCTGCACGAGCAGTTGCGCGAACTTGAGGCCGAGCGCACCACGTTGCGCACCCGCGAGCAGGAGATCGCCCGCGAGCGCGGCCACCTCGCGCTCGAAGGCAAGAAAGAACAACGCGAGAAGATCCGCGAGATGGAGAAGAAGCTTGAGAGCCTGCTGCACAGCTTCGAGTACCAGGCGCGCGAGACCGTGAACGCAGTGCAGGACCGCGCCCAAGCCTTGAAGCTCACCAAAGATGCCGAGCGCCGCATCGCCAAGCTCCGCCGCGAATTCCGCGAGCAGTTCGACTCCACCGTCGTCGCCCACACCACTGGCTCCGATACCGGAGATCAGAACGCCCGCCCGCACATCGTGCAGAGCGTCTCGGTCGGCGACACCGTACGACTTCGTTCCCTCGGCCGCGACGCCAAGGTGCTGCGCCATCTTGACGACGACTCCTTCGAAGTGGCTGTCGGCCCCATGAAGATGAAGGTTCCGCGCGATGATGTCGCCAGCGTGATCGCCGCCGCGGGTGCCAATCCAGTAGCCGCCGCCCGGTCTCGCGGCATTGGCGTCTCACTTGACCCGCGAAGACGACAGCGCTCCCACCGAGATCAACGTCATCGGGCAGAACGTGGACGAAGCCACTAGCGCGGTCGAGAAGTTCGTGGATCGGGCGTTTCTCGCCGGGGTCGTGCGCCTGCGCATCGTCCACGGCAGCGGCATGGGCATCCTCCGCAAAGCGCTGCGCCAGTACCTCAAGGAGCACCCGCACGTCGCCACCGTCACCGAAGCCCCCCAGAACGAAGGCGGCGGCGGGGCGACGTTGGTGGAGTTGCGGACGTAGAAAGTTTCAGTTCGCTAGCGGATATTCAGAGCGTAAGCTAACGCTGCTTTCACGTCTTCCATCGACGCTGCCGGGAGAGTACCCAGCTTTCGCTCCAACCGCACGGTCGGTATCGATCCCAATCCTTGAACATTGGCAAACGATTCGAGGTTCAGGAACGGCAGCCTCGGTATTACTACCTCATACCGGCTTTTCCGATATTGCGTCGTGAGCGGAACGTAGAGAACCAGCGCGCGAGGAGGATCAGGGTCAGGGCGCGAAACTATGACAACCGGGCGGACCTTGGCGGCGAGGCCAAGATCAGCGAGCCACACTTCACCGGGAAGGGGACTCATCAAGCAGGTCCAGGACTTCCTGTTCACACGTCCGCGCGCGCGCAAGGTCGAGGACGTCGCTGTCGGCCAGGTCAATCACCTCAGCCACGCGATCGCGAACCTGTTTGGCGGTCTCCGGCTTCCAGGCACGAAGTTTGCTATCCAGCTTTTCTGCTAAGGCGTCCATTCGTTCAATTCCTAAGCTAGTTTACATCGACTCATGCCAGTCCCAACTTCCCAAGTTTGAATAATTTCGGCTTGTACCTGCTTTCGTATTATCCGCGGTTGCCTTTGGATTTTTGCCCAGTCTTTCTCTGCGCCTCTGTGACGCTGTGGTGGATTTTGCTTTTGTCTCTTGCCCAGTCCTTCTCCGTGCCTCCGTGGTGAATCTTGCCTTCTGTTGCGGCCCGCCTAAAATGCTCTACACTTGAACCAGCAATGGGCAAAATTTCCCAAACCATCCGCGGCTACATCTGGTGGATGTATCCCCGCGGCAGCGTTCACTACGACATCATGGTGACGCTCATTCTCGCCTTCATTTTCCTCGGCCCGCTGTGGATCAACTTCCGCGACAAGCCGCAGCCTCGCCCGCTCCACCAGACCGAAGTGCTGGTCAAGCCGGAAGGCGATGGTTTCGTCTATACCGTGGACGCCGCCGCGCTGCGTCCCGGCGATGATGCCGAGGTACGCGACGAGTTATCGCGGATCATCGAACCCGTCGCCGGCGAGGTTCAAATCCAGCGCTTCGAAGCTGTGCGCGACACCAAGGGCACGATCATCGCTTACAAGGTCTGGGGACACCGCTAGCCGCAGCGGACGCACAGGAAGGAACCCATGAGACTTCGAACAATTGTCGCCGCCGCCGTGCTGGTTGTCGCCTCGCTCGCCGCCCACGCCCAGAACCTCGAGGCCGTGCTCAACTCGATGGACAAAGCCGCCGCCGGCTTCCAGACCGCGCGAACCGACTTTGTCTGGGACCAGTATCAGAAGGTGGTAGACGAGCACGACATTCAGAAGGGCATCATGTACTTCCGCCGCCAGGGCAATAATGATGTCCAGATGGCCGCCGACATCACCGTGCCCGACAAGAAGTACGTCTTATTCAGTGGGGGCATGGTCAGTGTGTACCTTCCCAAGGCCGGACAAGTCACTGAGTACAACTCGGGCAAGAACAAGGCGGACTTTGAGACGTTTCTGGTGCTGGGCTTTGGCGGTCGCGGTCACGACCTCGACAAGTCGTTCGAGGTGAAATATGGCGGGATGGAGCAGGTGCAGGGTCTCCAGACGGCCAAGCTGGAGCTAACGCCCAAGTCGCAGAAGGTCTCGAACATGTTCCAGACCATCACCCTGTGGATCGACATGGCGCGCGGCGTGAGCGTGCAGCAGCTCTTCAACGAGCGCTCCGGCGACTATCGGCTGGCCAAGTACACCAACATCAAGCTCAACGAAAAGCTCTCCAACGACGTTTTCAAGCTCAAGACCAGCGGCAAAGTCACTTACGTCAAGCCCAACGCGCAATAGGCTTCGATCGCCGCTAAAAAGGCGGTTACCAAAGTAACTTTTGTTCCACGTGGAACAATAAAATCGCTCCAGCCTGAGCCGCCGGAGGCTCTGATTTTTAGACGGTCTTTGGCAGCTACTTTGCGGCCGGATTCGCAGGTACCGGCGTTGCGGTTGGCGCCGGCGCGTCCTTCATCTTGGCCGAGTTCTTAATGAACAGCACCGCCTTCCAGATGTCGTTGTCGGTGAGTACACCGTCCCAACCAGGCATTCCAGTCAGCTTCATCCCGTACTTGGTGACATAGAACAGGTTCGCGTCCGGGTCGTCGGGAGTGCGGTTCATCAGCTGCGGCACCGGCGGATAAAACCTGGTCTTCATCGGGGAGACCGGTTCCTTCAGGCTGCCGTGGCAGAGAGCGCAGTGCTTGTCATACACCATCGAGCCGTCCATGATGTTTTCCATCGTCGGCTGGAAAGGGTTCTCCTGTTTCGGAGCATGGGCATCCACCCACTCGTCCATCGAGTGATTGGCAGTGCGTCGTTCAAACTGCCCCGGGCCGTTGGGTACCGCCCGTGTATCGACGTGTCCGCCGTAGACCCACAGATAACCGCCGCCGAAGACGACGATGAGTGCAACGATAGCTCCTAAAAGAAACTTGCCCATATCACTCCTCAAAATACGCAGAATGTTGGAAATCCCAAGGACTACAGACTAAACCACCGCGAAATTCCGGGCGTTAAGAAAAGTGACTTTTTGCGAAGTAGCTTGAACGGAACAAATGGCCCGCGCTAGTAATGTCGCAGCCGCCGCGCCTCCCGCACAACATCCTCTACGCTGGGCAGGAAGGCTGTTTCCAGTGGCGGCGAGAACGGCACCGGCGTATCCGCCGACGCGATGCGAGCGACCGGTGCGTCCAGCGCGTCAAAGCACTCTTCATTGATCACTGCTGCCACTTCGCCGGCAATTCCGCCCGTCTTCGTATCTTCGTGCAGCACGATCACCCGGCTGGTCTTCTCGACCGTCTGGCGGATGGCCTCGCGGTCCAGCGGCAGAATCGTGCGCAGATCGACGACCTCCAGGTCGATGCCCTCTTTCGCCAGGATTTCCGCGGCCTCGAGCGCAACATAGACCATCGCGGCGTAGGTGATCACGCTGACGTCCCGGCCTTCGCGCACCACCCGCGCTTTCCCTATCGGCACAACGTAATCCTCCGCCGGTAGTTCTTCCTTGATCCGCCGGTAAAGAAACTTATGCTCGAAAAACAGCACGGGGTTGTTGTCGCGAATGGCCGACTTGATCAACCCCTTCGCGTCGTACGCCGATGCGGGGCACACCACCTTCAGCCCCGGCACATGGGCGAAAAAGGTCTCGGGATTTTGCGAATGGAACGGCCCGCCGTGGACGCCTCCGCCTGAAGGCCCGCGCAACACGACCGGCACCGGCGCGCCCCAGCGATAATGCGCCTTGGCCAGCAAGTTGACGATCTGGTTGAAGGCGCAACTGATGAAATCCATGAACTGGAACTCGGCAACCGGTCGCATGCCGGTCAACCCAGCGCCAAAGCAGGCGTTCACGATGGCCATCTCGGAGATGGGTGTATCCACCACGCGCGCGGGACCGAAGCGGTCGATGAAGCCTTCGGTGACCTTGAAGGCTCCGCCGTAGACGCCGATGTCCTCGCCGATGCAGAAGACGGCTGGGTCGCGCTCCATCTCTTCCCAGATGCCCTGGCGGATGGCTTCGAGATAGGTGACAGGTGGCATGGTGTTATACAGACCGAGGCATTCTAAGGGATTTTGCGGGAAAGCGACAATGGCCGGGGGGAGGGACGAAAGTACATTCTGTACAAAATACACAATTCGTACAATAATGGGAGCAGAGGAGAGCATGGCGAAGATCAGCACCAGCGCAGCACGGCAACAGTTCGCGGAGATTGTCAGCAAGGCCGAGTTCGGAGGCGAACGCACCGTACTGCATCGCCACAAGAAACCGGTAGCCGCCGTGGTGCCTATTGAGGACCTGGAGATTCTGGAGCGCTATGAAGACGAACTCGACGTCAAGCTAGCCAAGCGGGCGCGCCGCGAAAAGACCGTCGCATGGGAGCATTTGAAGAAGGACCTGGGATTGTAGCCTAGCGATGGAAAAGCGCTATGCAATCCAATTAGCTGCCTCTGCGGCCGCAGCGTTCCGCAAGCTGCCCGCAGCCCTGCGGGCGAGAGCCGGACGCGCAATTGACGGTCTTGCCGAGAACCCATTTCCGGCAGGAGTACGCAAGCTCAAGGGCGAAGAACACACGTACCGGATCCGCGTGGGCGACTATCGCATCGTCTATGACGTGCTGCAGGCGTCGGTCGTGGTGCTGGTGCTGCGGATCGGCCACCGAAAGGACGTTATCGTTGAAATGTGACTTTCGTGCGACCAGTTAACCAAGCCCGCCTTGTAAACTGGCTGGAGCGCGATTCCCGCTTCGTCAGACGGGCCTCATGTCTTCTTACAGCGATCAAGAGCTTGGCATGCAAGGCGGCATCACCCGCCGCGACTTTCTCAACGGAGTTGCTATCGGACTGGGCGGCATGGCCGCCAGCCCCTTTCTCAGCGGACTTTCCTGGGCCGATGGCCCGGCACTCGCGCAGAACGCCCCCGGCTACTACCCACCCGCCCGCGACGGAATGCGCGGCAATCATCCCGGCTCGTTCGATGTGGCACATGAACTGCGGGACGGCGATTTCTGGGCGAACGCAGGCAAGCCCGTCGATACCGGCGAGAGCTATGACCTGGTGGTGGTGGGCGGCGGCCTCAGCGGGTTCGCGGCGGCTTACTTTCTATCGGGCCCACGCCGGCAAGTCGGCGCGCATCCTCATCCTCGACAATCACGACGACTTCGGCGGACACGCCAAGCGCAACGAGTTCCACGACGGCCGCATGCTGCTGGCCAACGGCGGGACCTGGGCCATCGAGTCGCCGTTTCCCTACAGCGATGTCGCCCACGGCTTGATGAACGAACTCGGCGTCAATCCCGACAAGCTCGAAGCCAAGTGCGACGACAAAGACCCGTATCCGCACCTGAAGAGTGCGTATTTCTTCGACAAGGAGACGTTCGGGACGGAGCGGCTGGTGGTCGGAACTCCGGCGCACTCGGACGAAGAGGGTGGCGACGACAAAGACTCGTGGAGCCCGTTCCTGGCGCGTACCCCGCTGTCCCCGGCGGTACAGCGCAGCGTGCTCCAGGTGCAAGAGGGCAGCACTGATTATTTTCCCGGGCTCTCGTCGGATGAAAAGAAAGACCGCCTGTCGCGGATGAGTTACAACGACTACCTGCTGAAGGTGGTCAAAGTCGATCCCGGGGCGGTCCCTGTCTACCAGACGAGGACGCACGGCCTGTACGGCGTGGGTACGGATGCCGTCTCGGCGCTCGACTGCTGGGGCATCGAGATGCCCGGCTTCAAAGGACTTAAGCTGGAGCCCGGCGGCTATCCGCGCATGGGCTTCACCGCCCGAGGCTTTGCCACACCGCGCAAGGACCCCTATTTCTTCCACTATCCCGATGGAAACGCCAGCCTGGCGCGCCTGCTGGTGCGTGCCCTCATACCGGGCTCGACCACCGGCAGCACGGCGGAAGACATTGTCACCGCCAAAGTGGATTACGGGAAGCTCGATGGCAGCAGCTCTGCGGTGAAGATCCGGCTCAACAGCACGGTAGTGCGCGCGAAACATGTGGGCGACCCGGCATCGGCCACGCAAGTCGAGGTCAGCTACGTCGCCGGAAAGAAGGTTTACCTCGTCCGCGGCAAGGCGGTCGTCATGGCGTGCTGGAACATGATGGTGCCGTACTTGTGCCCGGAGATTCCCGAGGGGCAGAAAGACGCCCTGAAGTACGGGACAAAGGTCCCGCTGGTCTATACCGTGGTTGCTGTCAAGAACTGGCAGCCCTGGCAAAAACTCGGCATGGCGCGCGTCTCCACCCCGGGGATGTATCACTACGGCGTGCAGCTCGACCGGGTAGTGGACATCGGGGAGTACAAGTCGCCGCGTACGCCCGACCAGCCGATCCTGCTTCGCATGTCGCGCACGCCCTGCAAGCCCGGGCTGACCGAGCGCGAGCAGCATGTGGTCGGTCGCATGGAACTCTACGAAACGCCCTACTCGACCTTCGAGCGCAGCATTCGCGATCAACTGCTGCGGGTGCTTGGGCCCGGCGGATTCGATCCGGCGCGCGACATCAGCGCCATCACGGTCAATCGCTGGTCGCACGGCTACTCTTACGAGTACAACCCACTGTTCGATCCCGACTGGAAGCCGGGGGAGTCACCTGCCGAGCTCGGCCGCAAACGCTTTGGGCGAATTACGATCGCGAACTCCGATGCCGGAGCCGCGGCCTACACCGACATTGCCTTCGACCAGGCATTTCGTGCGGTGCAGGAAGTAATAGCACTGGGCAGTTAGCACTTAGCAATTAGCAACGGCACGCCTATTTCGGCGCTGGCTTGGCGGGTGGTGTTGCCGGAGGCTTCTTGACTGGCGGAGGCGCGGGACGGGCGTCGCCGCCGTCAAAAGGAGCGGGGCGGAAGCGTTCGAGCTCGGGGTCCCACGACCAAACCTGATAGCGCGTGATGGTCGTCTTGTTGTCGGTGATGATCTGCTTTTCCAGCAGGCGGTATGCCGCCGGCGAACCGGCAGGCGCTTTCAACAGATCGAATGTCGAGGTTTGGGTCTGCTGCAGGTTGTCACTCTCGTCCGGGACGCGGTTGGTCAGGGTGATTTCGCTGCGCTCGGTAGCGTCAAGAACGGCCTCGATGCGGTCGTGAATCATTTTCAAGATGACGAAGTCCTGCTGCAGGAGTTTGCCGGTGTCGCGTGTGATCTCGTGGCGCACCATAATCTCGGACACGCCGGTCTGAATCAGCTCGACAAAGCTGATCGCGGGCCGTTGCGTGCGCGAGGACACGCGAACGGTCTGCACATGCCGCCACTCGGACTTCGGCGCTTTATCGAAAACCACGACGTAGGTGGAATCGCAGGCGGAGGAATCCGCCAACAGGACCACGTTTTCAGCCCCGGCGCGAAGGGTGACCGGACGCTCCTCGATGTGGCCGAAGTCCACACAAGGAGAGTTTGTCTTGGCGGAAGTGGTCGAGCCGGGCGCAAAAATACCGAGTTCCAGCGCCAGGTCGTTGCGCTGTCCCGAATTGCCGCTGCGAAGAGTTTCAGCCACGTCGTTGGGCTTATGGGTGGTGAACTCCTGCGGCTTCTTCTTGAAAGGCAAGTCGGCGAACGCTGCGGTGCAAATCACGAGCCAGAGAACAATGACCGGAATAGTTTTCATGGAAAACATGTGAACCCGGAGAAGTGCGCGGAGACTCGCCATCATTTCAGATGTATCGCCGCCTCACCCGCTTTGCGCACCGCCGGAGACCTGCCGCGCACCGCGGCCTGCACAGCTCCGTACAACGGCTTAATGTCGTGGCAGGTCGCATCGCAGTACACGCCCTGGTGCGTTTTGTCAGTTTCGGGATCAGGCATGGATGAGGCGACGGCGGCCGCGCGCTCGGCCTCAAGCTCGCGTTCGATGTCGTCGTGCAGCTTTTGATTTTCCGCGGTAGTGAGCCAGCGCTTCACGTTGATGAGGTAGTTCTCAAAGCGGGCGATGGGATCGCGGACGCGCCAGTACTCAAAGAGCGCCGCCGGTACGTAGTGCGCGGCGTCGTGAATGGCATGGCCCTTCATGCGCATCATCTTGGCTTCGATGAGCGTGGGCCCTTCGCCGCGGCGGGCGCGCTCGCAGGCCTCGTGCGTGGCGTCGAACACCTGGCAGGGGTCGGTGCCGTCAACGATGACGCCGGGAATTCCGTAAGCGATCGCGCGCTCGGCCAGATCTTTCACGCAGAACTGCATATCGCTGGGCGTGGAGTATCCCCAGAGATTGTTCTCGACGATGAGCACCAGCCCGAGCTTCTGCACGGCGGCGAAGTTCAGGCTCTCATAGGTAACGCCGGTGGACTGTCCGCCGTCGCCGATATAGGTGAGTCCGGCGATGTTCTTTCCCTGCAGTCGCGCGCCGAGACAGACGCCGGCCATCACGCCGATGAGTTCGCCGAGCATCGAGATGGGCGCGCAGACGTGGCGGCGCTCCCAGTCGCCAAAGTGCGACGAAGCGTCGCGGCCGAAGGTGGGGGAATCGGCTTTGGCCATGTACTGCCGCATGATGTCTCGCGGAGCGAAGCCGCGCACCAGAGAAGAGCCTTGGTTGCGGATCATGGGGCCGAGCCAGTCGTCCTCGCGCAGTGCGAACGCTGAGGCGCAGGAGCAGCCCTCCTGGCCGAGGCCGAAGTACACACCGCCCACGACCAGGCTCTGTTTGTAAAGATTCTCCAGCACTGTTTCCATGCGGCGGTTGAGAAGCATCCAGCGGTAGATCGCGATGGATTGCTCGCGCGCAAGATATTTCGATTCGCGGATGGGTGGAGCGGGCGCGCTCAGGTCGCCGTCGATCTTGTACTCGACGCTGGAGCCTTCGCCGGATTGATAGACGCGGAACTCCGGGCGCTCAAGGCGATAGTCGGGGATGTCGTAGGTGCGGAGCGAGGAGGCTGGCTTGGTCACCTCTGCCTGCGCCACTTTCGCCACGGCAGGGCGCTTGGCGGGGACCTTCGAACGCGGTTTCGGGGTGGGCTTCTTCTTGGGCATACGGTGCACGGGTACGATAAACGTCGCTGCGCGTTAGAGGCAAGCGGGAGGTGCCGCCGGCTGAAGCCGGCTCGCGAGTCGAATGGGTCGCTAACCGCGGGCTTACGCCCACGGCTAAAACAAATGTCGCCCTTCGGGCTCAAAAGATCGGCGGTACCTTTCAAAGCGCTATGACCAGCGAGCGCTACTGCTTGGTATCCAGCGGGTGGGTTGTCTTTTCGAAGAACTCGTTCTGCAGCTTCAGGGCCTGCTGGTCGGCTTTGACTCCTCTAATGGCTTCGACGATCTGGCTAGACCACGTCTTCTGGTCGAACTCGCCGAGCTGCTTGGTTGCGGCTGAGCCGACGCCGGAGTAGTGGTCGGGGAACTTGGCGTACCACCAGATGCCGGTGTACACGTTCTCGGGCAACTTCAGTCGGTTCTGATCAGCGCCGGACTCTTGATCCGCGCGGTCGAGGTGCACCAGGTCGGGGCGCGCGACCATCATGTGCGAGGTCTCCGACTCGCCGGCATGCATGTCGTTGTTCGGAGTCTTCAGCGCAGGACGTCCGGGGACATTTTCGCGCGGGCAGTCCGAAGACATACACCACATAGTCGCGCGGAGTGGCGAGTTGCGCTTGCGCGAACAGCGGCAGCAGGCTGTCGTTGCCGCCGTGTCCGTTGACGATGAGGACCTTCTTGCAGCCGTTACGCGCCATCTCCTTGACCGTTTCCTGCAGAAGCGTGAGTTGCGTGCTGAGGCTGTAGGCGACGGTGCCGGGCTCCTGCTGCGCCTCGAAGATTTGCCCGAAGTAATACTCGGGGAAGACGACGGCGTATTCCTGCTGCACGGCGTTCATCACGGCGAAGCGGACATCCAGCAAATCGGTGCCGAGAGGCAAGGTGCGGGCCATGCTTCTCGATGATGCCGAAGGGAAGGACGCAGACGCCTTGCGATTGATGGATGGCCTGAATGAAGTCAGGGGCGGTGAGTTCTTCCCACTTGGGAGAGAGCTTGGTTTGGCTGACGGCGGGGAGGACAAGGGCGAGAAGGAGTGCGATGCGGAAAGCAAACATGGTGCCTCCAAGGAAACAGGCGATTGTAACGGAATTCAAAGGCAAACCACGGATCGACACGGATTGTGCTGTAACACAAGAACGAAGGCAATGTCGGCGAATGCGTCACTTCCAGCTTTGTTGGTCTGCGGGAAGGACGCGTACGACGTTGCCGGTGGCCGCACTTACCTCGTAAACGCGCTTGGGAAAGCGCTTTCCTTCAGATCCCGCCTCCTCATACGTCCTCGCATCTCCATAGGTCAGCTTCACCGTAACCAGCACCTGTTTGCAATCGCGCGAGACGGCCTCGGCAAATGCATTGATGAACATTGTGGGAGTGGCCCCGTAGGTACGGCTATATTCCGCGACGGCGTCGTCGGAAAGGTTCGTCTGCTTCAGGTCTGGGAGACTGACCGCCGTGAGCTTCGATAGCTTGGTTGTGTAGTCGTCTTCAACCACGGCGAGATGACATTCCGGCACCACTGCGATACCGATGTCACGGCCGTAGGAGTAGAACTGGCGCGGTATTTGATCGCCCGGTCCCTGGATGAAGACGTGCAGCCGCGTCTCAAACTCAGCACCGGGTTCTTCGACTACGGTGAAAGTGTATCGGCCAACGCGCACGGGCTGCGCAATTCCAGGTGTGTACGACTTCAAGACATAAGCGGAGTGACGATCCGGAGCGATCGACTGAGCAGTTAGAAAATTCGAGCCGACAAAAGTTAAGACCGCAATGCCAGCGAAGAGTCGTGCGAGCATGCGCGCAATTCTACGCCAGCTCGCTGCCGTCGCCGTGCAGTTCACGAAGCTCTTTCGGACGGACTTGGCGGGGGTGTCCTGGTTCGCAGGTGGCGCGGGCGCTGCGCCTGCGCCAGCAGATCGTCCATCGATTCCAGCCACAGCATCTGCGTATTGAACACGCGGCCGAAGTTGCGTGACGCTGCGGTGGCGACTTCTTCCAGCGTCAGCGTTCTTTTGCAGCTCGCGCTCCATCGAAGTCACCGGTTTGCCGGTGATGCCGCAGGGCACGATGAGCGAGAAGAAGTCGAGATCGGTGGAGACGTTCAGGGCGAAACCGTGCGTCGTGACCGAGCGCGAGATGTGCACGCCGATGGCGGCGATCTTGGCTTCCGGCTTCTTAGGCATCGCGTAGGTCCACACGCCGGTCAGTCCCTTGATGCGCTGCGTGCCGATGCCGAAGTCGCCACAGGTGCGGATGAGTACTTCCTCCAGCCGCCGCACGTACTCTACCGCACCAACCTTGGGGTCGAAGGTGCGCAGATCGAAGATGGGATAGGCGATTAGCTGTCCGGGGCCGTGAAAGGTCACGTCGCCGCCGCGGTCGATCTCGAAGAGCTCGACGCCGCGCTGGGCGAGGAACTCGGGCGGCGCCAGCACGTTGTCGAGCTTGGCGTTGCGGCCCAGGGTGATGACGGGCGGGTGCTCCAGCAGCAGCAGCGTGTTTTCGATGCGGCCGGCCTTGCGCAAGCCCTGCAAGCGTGCGCTGTAGATTCGAGGGCCGTGCCGTAGGCGACCCTGCCGAGATAGAGAACGTTAGTGACCATCGCGATGTCTTTCGACAGTATGACTTACGTTAGATGACGGCGCACGCCGATACGCACCAACGGGCCACGAATTCGAGCAACGGGATGAGCTCGATGTCCCGGCGACTAAGGCCCGAAGTGGCCGTTGTTCAGCGGCGAGTGCGTTTGGCGGTGCTATCCTGAAGGCACCTCCCCCCATGAATTACGAAGTCGAACAACTCTCCGACATCACCCCGCCCCCAGCCCCCTAAGACCGGGCGCAAGTACGTCGGCAATGTGTTGTTCGTCTTCCTCATCGTGGTGGCCGCGGTTTTGGGCACGGCTTCCGGGCTGTTGCTGGTGTTCTCCACCGACTTGCCGCAGGTCACCGAGCTGGAACGCTTCCGCCCCAGCACGATTACCGAACTGTACGACGACCAGAACCGCGTGATCGGGCAGTTCGCGCTGCAGCGTCGCGTGATCGACAAGTACGACGACTTCCCCAAGGTGCTGCGCGATGCCCTCGTTTCGACCGAGGACAAGGACTTCGAGAGCCACTGGGGCGTGGACGTGTGGCGCGTGTTTGGCGCCGCCTATCGCGATGTCGCCGCCGGAGGGCGCGCGCAGGGCGCGTCCACGCTGACCATGCAGCTTTCGCGCAACCTGTTTCTTTCGCCTGACCGCAATTTCCGGCGGAAGATTCAGGAAGTCATGCTGTCCATCCAGATCGAGCGGCGTTTCACCAAGCCGCAGATTTTCACGCTCTACGCCAACCAGATTTATCTCGGACACGGCGTGTACGGCTTTGAGGCCGGCGCGAACTATTACTTCGGCAAGAAGGCGAAGGACCTGAACCTGGAAGAGGCCGCGGTGCTCGCGGGGCTGCCGAAGGCTCCGAATGCGTACTCGCCCATCAACAATCCCGAGCGCGCGCTGCATCGCCGCAACCTGGTGATCAACAACATGCTGGAGGACGGCAAGATCACCGCCGAAGAGGCGCAGCGAGCCAAGAACTCGCCCATCCGGCCTGAACGTGCAGGGCGAGCCCAACAGCGTGGCGCCGTATTTTGTGGAGGAGATCCGGCAGTATCTGGAGAAGAAATACGGCAGCGAAGAAGTGCACGAAAAAGGCCTGCGGGTTTACACGTCGCTGAACCTCGAGCTGCAAAAGGCCGCGAATCTGGCGGTGCTCGACGGGCTCGCGGCCTACGAGCATCGGCACGGATGGAAGGGCAGCCTGCTGAACGTGGTCGCCAACGGCGAGTCGCTGGAAACGTATCGGCATGTCGATTGGGACAACGACCTGGCGCCCGGCCAGTTTGTGCACGCGCTGGTGACGCGCTGTGGGCCCGCAGTATGCGACGCTCAAGTTTGGCCGCTACGGAGCGGAGCTGGGCGCGAACGAAATCAAGTGGACGCACTACACCTCGCCGTCGCAGTTTCTGGCGCGCGGCGACCTGGTGTACGTGAAGATCGTGGAGCTCAACGGCACGCAGAGCCGGGTGTCGCTGGAGCATGAGTCCGGCGTGCAGGCAGCGCTGCTGGCGCTGGATAACTCGACGGGCGACGTGAAGGCGATGGTCGGCGGCCGCAGCTTCGAGGAGTCGAAGTTTAATCGCGCGACGCAGGCGCTGCGGCAGGTGGGCTCGTCGTTCAAGCCGTACATCTACACGGCGGCGATCGACGAGGGCATGACGCCCGACGATACCGTGCTCGACGCGCCGGTCAGTTTTCCGGGAGGTCCGGCCGGGCCGTGGACCCCGCACAACTACGACGGCAAGTATGAAGGCGTCATCACGTTTCGCCGGGCGCTGGCGCACTCGCGCAACATTCCTGCGGTGAAGGTGACGGAGCGCGTCGGCGGAATCAAGACCGTGATCGAGTACGTGCGCAAGTTCGGAATCACAGTCGCCGATGCCGCCGTTTCTCCCGGTGGCGCTGGGCGCGGCCGACATCACGCTCTGGGAACAGACGGCGGCCTTCAGCACGTTTCCGAACGACGGCGTGCGGGTTACTCCGCGTCTGATCCGCAAGGTGGAAGACTACGATGGCCGCGTGCTGGAGGAAGATTATCCGGAAGTGAAGGATGTGGTCAGCGCACGCACGGCGCGCATCATGGTGAGCATGTTGCAGGAAGTGGTGCTGCACGGAACCGGCGCCGCGGCGGCCAAGATGAACCATCCGCTGGGAGGCAAGACCGGCACCACCAACGACTTCACCGACGCATGGTTTGTGGGCTTTTCGCCGTCCGTCACCTGCGGCGTGTGGGTCGGCTACGACGAGAAGAAGACGCTGGGCAACAAGGAAACCGGGGCCGTCGCGGCGCTGCCCATCTGGATGGACTTCATGCGGGTGGCGCTGAAGGGCAAGGATTCGGAGCAATTTACGGCTCCGCCTCCGGCGTCCGAACGCAGTAGCGCGCAAGGTGGATACGCCGGATCAGTCGGCCGGTGACGGGGAGACGCACTGATGCGCCGCTTCATGCGTTGGGTGGTGCGGGTGCTCGTGCTGATCGTGGTGTTCACGGCCTCGATGCTGACCGCCATGCGGTTCGCCATTCACGGGCGGCAGACGGCAGTGCCGAAGATTATCGGCATGACGCCGCATGACGCTGAGACCGCGCTCGAGGCGCATGGACTCGTGCTCGACCGCAGCGACCGCTTCTACAGCGCGGAAATTCCCGCGGGACGAATCGTCTCGCAGGTGCCGATGCCGGGCGAGATGGTGCGGCGCGGCTGGCGTGTGCGTACGGCCGAGAGCATGGGCCCGCAGCGGGTCACTATTCCTGACCTGAGCGGCGACAGCGAGCGCTCGGCCGAGATCAACATTCGCCGCCGCGGCCTCGAGATGGGAAGCATGGCGGTGGCGGAAATCGCCGGACGCCACGCCCGACCAGGTCGTGGCACAGACGCCCCCGGCGAACGCTACGAATGTGTCCACTCCCGAAGGTCAGCGTGCTGATTGCCGCCACTGAAGACCGCAAGTCGTTCGTGATGCCCGATTTGCGACGGGCGGACCGAGGACGAAGTCATCAACGCGATCGTGGCGCGCCGGGCATGAAGGTCGGCAGCATCAGCAGCCAGCCGGCTCTCGGTGCGGATGCCGGCGCTCCGGAGACGATGCCCGCTGGCTCGCGGCTTGTGGTGAAGACGGTTCCGGGCGTGGGGCAGCGGGTGTGGGACGGACAGGCTGTGAATCTGGAAGTGACGCGGTAAAGCCGCCTTTCGCTTTTCGCTCTTAGTACTACAGTTGTAGA
>CAVVTL010000006.1:0-48091 GCA_963751155.1 uncultured Acidobacteriaceae bacterium
CAGAACGGATTTTGCACCCTCCGGCTCACTGGATAGCTCGACGTTCCGGCCCCTGCCGCGTCGGGCTTTATTCTTGATAACAGATTTTACCGAGACCGGCCGACGGAGCCCCCCCCCTTGCTCCTCCCATTCGGTCAGCGCACTGGGCTTGCCAGCCGCGGTGTGCACCGACATGCTTTTGGGATGTTCGTCATCACCGAGGCCGATGCCGCCGCGATCCGCGCCACCTTCAATCAGGAGGGAGAGCTGTCGGCTGCCGGCTGCTATTGAGTTGCGCCGGCGGGTTCCGGAAATCACTGACAACACGAAGGCGCGGGCATGCGCCCGGAGCATCGCCGGGTGGATGCCGCTGCCAGCCCAGCCCAGCCGCGCCCGGCGACGCGGCGGCATGCCCGCAAGGACGGCTAGCCCGGCTTCCGACTGCCCACCTGGCCAGCTTTATCGCATCATCAGGCAGCGGCCACTGATTCTGTTCCGCTTTCCGATGCAAAAGTCTGACGCAAATCCCGCCCGCGTCGAGGACGACGCTTGACCTGCCGGCACCCTGACTAGCACGGCAGCTGATCGCGCCACGACGGGCGGCTCAGGCGGCGCCGCCGGTTCCTTCGCCGCCTCGCTCTCCGCCAGCACCATCGCCTTGTCCAGCAAAACGAGGACCTCGGCGTGCCCGTGCGTATCGTTGAAATCCTGCACGAACACGCTGGCATAGGGGCCAGGCTCGCGCCCGATCGCCCGTGCGAGCAGCTGCACGGCGGCCATCGTGTCCGGATGATCGGCGGCATGGAAGCGATAGCTGACGGCGCCGAGGACGGACTTGCCACGCCCGCCCGGATGAACAGCGTGGTGCTGGCGCCGGTCGAGGCTTTCATCGGCCAGCAATTGCCGCGCTTCTCGTAAGGCTACGAAGGAAGGCGTGACCGCTTGGGTGCCTCAAGTCGGCCACGGTTCCCGTCGTCCTCCGGAATCCCTCGCGCTGTTGCTGACCGACCACTTCGCCCAGCAAAAAGGTTACTACCGGCGGAAGAAGATTGATCCAACGCCGTTGCACCCCGGCATTATGGCGCCCGACCCTGTTGGAGCCCAGGATGCTGCCACAAGCGCGTCCCATACTCTCAGCCATTCCTTTTATGCGGGTTCGTGTTGCCTCGACTTTGGCGGCACTCTGCTTGCTCGCAGCT
Organism: uncultured Acidobacteriaceae bacterium; assembly: GCA_963751155.1. GTDB lineage: Bacteria > Acidobacteriota > Terriglobia > Terriglobales > Acidobacteriaceae > DASRAA01. Next base: position 1,179 of record CAVVTL010000006.1, read on the forward strand.
TGCACGAGCCATTTTGGGCCGGCTGCCCACCAGCACGGCCGCGCCTACGCAGGGCCGACCCGATACTATCCGCCGCCTGGGACACCAGAAGATCCCTGGGGACCCTATATCAGCGAGGCGTCGGGACGGTTTGGCGTGCCTGAGCAGTGGATCCGCGAGGTGATGCGTCAGGAGTCCGATGGCCAGGAACAGGCCGTCTCGTCCGCAGGCGCCATGGGGCTAATGCAGATCATGCCTGACACGTTCGACGATCTGCGCCAGCGCTACACCCTGGGCAGCGATCCCTTCGAGCCACACGACAACATCATGGCCGGTGCCGCGTATATTCGCGAGATGTACGACCGCTACGGCGCACCCGGCTTTCTCGCGGCATACAATGCGGGGCCGTATCGTCTGGACAGCTACCTCGGTGGCAGCGACTCGCTGCCTGATGAAACCGTCAACTACGTTGCTTCGATAGCGCCGCGCCTCGGCGGCAGTGTACGTATGACGGGTCCACTTGCCGTATACGCGCCGAGTAGCAATGTGGGGCAGGATCCAGCGGTCCCGGTTGGCCAAGTCATTGCGCCCGTTGCAGTGGCATACCGCGCAGGCGAAGCGTGCGATCAGGATGCTGCTTACGAACCTGACCGGCCATGCACACCTACCCCCACACTGGGGGCTGCCGCACCAGTTGTGGTGACGACCGCCAGTTGGTGCGATCCAGATGCCGCTTACGATCCGTCCCATCCTTGCCCGCGTACAACTGCAGCCGCCACCCAGGACGTTCCCGTGGCTGTTGCGTCGCGGTCCTCGCTCTACCAGCGCGCAGTGCCTGTCGCCTCGGCCAGCGCTCCTGCGGCAACCGCGCCGGCAGCATTGATATCAGTAACGGCAAGCGGCGGCGCCTGGGCGATCCAAGTTGGTGCATTCAGCAGCCAGGTGCAGGCGCGCGCGATCGCCGCCGGCGTTCACGAGGCACTGGTAGATCTGCTCACCTCTGCTCAGATCGAGCTTTTGCCGACCTCCGCCTTTGGCGGGAGGGTCTTGTACCGGGCGCGCCTCAGTAATCTGTCTGCCAATGCAGCAAATGCGGCTTGCGCCCGACTGGCGGCCAGCCAGCAGCCCTGCATGGTTGTCGCTCCCGGGCATGCCCTGTAGTCATCCGGCCCTGCGGTGTATGCCGTCCCGAGTTTGCACTCTAGGGTGCCAGAATCCAAAGTGTGGCTGAGGACTGGTGGCAGCACGACGCGTTCGCGCGAGTTGAACTCGACGGTCCTTTTGCTCGGGCGACGGCATATCCTTCGGGCAGACACATGCTCCGCTCTTCCATGCCAGGAGCGTCTGTAGCCGGGCCATGGGTGGCGCCCACCGGCCGCCGGAGTGGGCCACTACCTCAGTCTCAGGCGCACACCAGCAAATCAAGATTGTTGCGTGCCCCGCAACGCCCTCGAGTGAACCTTTCGGGATCTAAACTTTTCATACCGGGGCGGCGACCGAATGGCAGGTGCTGGCCGTGAGCCGGCTGTCTGCTCTCGGGTGCGCAACGTGGCGAAGCGGACGCTGCGATCGGGCGAGCGTTTCGGCAGCTATCGACCCAACACGGTCACAGTGCCGCCGCGTAAGTGATCCTGAAAGCGGTCATTTGCTCGGCCCGCCAGAAGACCACCCGGCACCGCCGATCCGGAGGAACCAGGCCGGTCACCGCCGACCCAAACAGGACATCAACCTACGGACGAGTACCGCTAGGGTCGACCTAGTGGGCCTTCTCCGCCTGGTCTAGACGTCGTGGCTGGCACCTGCAAACACGCAGGACTATTATTTCCAGGTGAGGGGCTGCCGCTTCTGGGTGCCGAGGATCATCAGATGGATGTCGCGGCCTGGCTGCACGGGCTCGGGCTCGAACGATATGTGCCTGCATTCCGCGACAATGATGTCGATGATCAAGTGCTGCCGGAGCTGACTTCTGACGATCTGATCAGCCTCGGTGTGACCTCGGTAGGTCATCGCCGCAAGCTGCTTGCTGCAATTGCCGCACTCAGCACCAGCAGACATGCCGCGACTATGACGGGGACATCGCACGACACCCTGGAGGCAGCAGCTGGTACCGGCGAGCGCCGCCAGCTCACGGTGATGTTCTGCGATGTGGTCGGTTCGACGGCATTGTCGACACGCCTCGACCCCGAGGATCTGAGCAAGCTGATCCGTAGCTACCAAGCCTGTGTCGCCACAACCATCGCACGCTTCGGCGGCTTCATCGCCCGTTACGTCGGGGACGGTGTGCTGATCTACTTTGGCTGGCCAGAAGCCGGCGAGGGCGACGCCGAGCAAGCGGTCCGTGCCGCTCTTGCGGTTGTCGATGCTATCGATACGTCGCCTTCGCTGACCGAGCCAACACAAGTTCGCATCGGCATTGCCACGGGGCTGGTTGTGGTGGGCGAACCGATTGGCACAGGGGAGGCGCGGCAACAGACCGCGATCGGTGAAACTCCGAACGTGGCCGCGCGAATGCAAGCGCTTGCCGGCCCAAACGGTGTCGTGATCGACGGCGCAACCCGTCGGCTGATCGGTGGTCTGTTCGATTGCCGGGACCTTGGAGTGTTCGCCCTGAAGGGACTGCGGGTACGGGTACCTGCCTGGCAGGTGATTGGACCTTCCGCAATTGAAAGCCGATTTGAGGCACTGCGCGCCGGCAACGTCACGCCATTGATCGGCCGCGACGAAGAGCTGGACCGGCTACTCCGCCGCTGGCAACAGGCAAAGGGTGGTGAAGGACAACTTGTTCTTCTCTCCGGCGAGCCGGGCATCGGCAAGTCGAGGCTCACCGCGGCACTTTCGGAGCAGATTAGCACCGATCCGCATACCCGCCTGCGCTATTTCTGCTCGCCGCATTACCAAAGCAGCGCGCTTTATCCAGTGATCATTCAGCTCGAACGTGCCGCGGGTTTCCAACGCGACGATGGCCCTGCGGAAAAACTGGACAAGCTGGAGACGCTGCTGAGGCCAGCCGCCGAGATCGGGGATGTGTCCCTGCTGGCCGAGCTGCTGTCGGTGCCTGGCGGTGATCGCTTCACGCCACTCGAGCTGACCCCGCAGCGCAAGAAGGAGCGGACCTTCACGGCATTGCTGCGACAGCTCGAAGGGCTGGCTCGGATGCAACCGGTGCTGGCTATTTTCAAGATTGCGCATCGGATCGATCCGAGTTCGCGCGAGTTTCTGGACCTGGTCCTCACCCGAATAGATCGTATGTCGGTCCTGCTGGTAGCCACCTTCCGTCCCGAGTTCCAGCCGCCCTGGGTTGGTCAGGCGCAATCTACGGTCATTTCGCTGAACCGGCTCAGGCGGAGCGACGGCGCAATGATGGTCGAACGTCTCGCCGGCGATGCCGCCATTCTACCGCCCGACATCGTCGCGGAGATTGTTGATCGCACTGACGGAGTGCCGCTGTTTGTCGAGGAGGTGACCGGGCGGTACTCGAAGTCGGTACCGAAGACGCTTAGGAAGATTGTTTCGTCGGTTTCCTCGGCCGCGTTGGCCGTGCCGGCGACATTGCAGGCTTCGCTTATGGCACGACTCGATCGGCTTGGCCCGGCCGCAAAGAAAGTCGCCCAGATCGGTGCAGCGATTGGTGGCGAGTTCTCCTATGAACTGACGGCATTCGTCGGTGATCTCGCTGAAGAGGCCCTTCAAATTGCCGTCCAGCGCCTGGTAAATTCCGGCTTGGTCTTTCAGCGCGGAACGCCGCCAGAAGCCTCGTACCTGTTCAAGCATGCGCTGATCCAGGATGCGGCGTACCAGTCGCTGTTGAAGCGCACCCGCCAGCAATATCACAAACGGGCAGCGAAGCTGCTGGAAGACCGCTTTCCCGAGGCGGCGAGCGCGCAACCGGAATTGGTGGCGCCATCACTACACGCAAGCGGATTGTCCGGCGGAGGCGATCACGTATTGGCACAAAGCCGGCGTGGCCGCGGCGGGCAAGTCGGCGAACGTCGAGGCGGTCGACCAGTTCGCCGAGGTCTGGCACTGGTCGAGGCGCTATCGGATCCGCGCGAGCGGGCCGAGCGGGAGCTGGATTTGCAAATGGCGCTCGGTCCCGCGCTGTTTGCGACCAAGGGCCACAGCCACCCCGACATCGGTCGAGCCTATGCACGGGCATGGGAGCTCTGTCGGCAACTCGGGGATTTTTCCCGGGGGTTCACGGCGCTTCGCGGCCTGCAGGTCTACCATCTGAGCCGACTCGAGATGGAGAAGTCCCAGCATTTTGCCGAGGAGGTGTTGCGCCTCGCCGAGCGGCATGGTGATGCGGCCCAGACTGGTCGGGGCCCATATGGCGGTCGGCCGTGCTGCTTCTTATGGGGGAAACTCGAGGCTGCGCTGTCGCAATGTCGGCGGGGCCGCGAGCTGTTCGATCCGAGCATGCAGTTCCCGGATTGGCCGAGTTCCCATCCGGCCGTGTCTTCCAGTTCTTGCCGATGATGATTTCTTGGATGTTCGGGCACCCCGATCGGGCCCTCGATCAGCTCAGGGCGGCGGTAGGAAGCGCCGAGACGCTCGGGCACCCCGTGACGCTCACCCATACGCTGTGTTTCGTCGCGCTCGGTTCACATCTTTCGCCATGAGCCACCGACGGCCGCCGACTACGCCGAACGGGCTCTCGGTTCTGCGGAGGGAGCATCGCATCGCGCAATGGCACGCGATGGGCTGCCTGCCTGAGCTTGGATGGGCACTCTGCGTCTCTGGCGAAAGCGAGAATGGGCTGGCTCGAATTGGACAAGTGCTGGACAGCTACGATCTGCGGGGGAACCAACTTGGAGCGAACCAGCATATACTGCTAACCTTGCAGGCTGATGCGCAATTGGCGGGTGGCAGTCCCGAGGCGGCGCTTGCGTCGGTAGCCGCCGGGCTGGAAGCGGTGGAGAAGACGGGGGGAGCGCCACTTGAAGCCGAGCTTCATCGGCTCAGGGGCGAGGCCCTGCTCGCCGGCGCTGGGACAGCGAGCGAGGCCGAGATGGCCATGCAGCAATGCATCGACGTCGCGCGCCGGCAGAATGCAAAATCCTGGGAATTGCGGGGCGCGACTAGCCTCGCCCGCCTGCACCTCCAGCAGGGCGGGCGCGAAGAGCTGGTGGCCCTGCTAGCCCCCATCCTCGGCTGGTTCACTGAAGGTTTTGACACCGCCGATCTGAAGGCAGCGCAGGCACTGCTGGAAGAATTGACGTGAGATGGTACGACGAGCATGACCAGTCCCCAACGAGCGATCAGGTAGCTGATTGCGATGTGCTCTCGACCAAGTGCCGAGACCTGCACGCATTCCCGGCATCAACTTGGCGAGCAACGGCGCGAGCTGCTCGATCTGAATTTCGGGACGCTTCAGGAGTTGGGCGAGCGTGGAGCCCGTGGAGTCGGCGGGAAGTGCGTCGAGCACGGCATACGCGCTCGCGTCATCTCCCACATTGTCAGACAGGGCGGCATTGACCCGCGTGCGCTCGAGCAGATCGCGTAGGGCTGTCATGCGTTCCTGCTTGGCGAGGTATTCGGCCCAGGCGGCATCGTTGATGAGCCCGACGCGGCGGCCGTGCGGGGTCAGTCGGCGGTCGGCATTGTCGATGCGCAGATGCAGCCGGAACTCGGCGCGCGAGGTGAACATGCGGTAGGGCTCGTTCGTCCCTTTGCTGATGAGGTCGTCGATCAGGATGGCCGTGTAAGCCTCGGTACGATCGAGAATCAGCGGCGGGTCGCCCTTGATCTTGAGCGCAGCGTTGATGCCAGCCATCAGTCCCTGGCACGCGGCTTCTTCGTATCCGCTGGTGCCGTTGATCTGTCCAGCCAGATATAGCCCGGCGACCTTCTTGGTTTCGAGCGTGCGCTGCAACTCGGTTGGATCGATGGAGTCGTACTCGATGGCGTAGCCGGGGCGCAGCATGTCGGCGCTCTCGAGGCCGGGGATCGACTTGATGACCTCGAGCTGCACCTCAATCGGCATCGAGGTGCTCATGCCGTTGACGTAAATCTCGTGCGTGTTCAGGCCCTCGGGTTCGAGAAAAAGCTGGTGGGTTTCTTTATCGGGGAACTTCGCAATCTTGTCTTCGATGGAGGGACAGTAGCGCGGCCCGATGGATTGTATCTGTCCGCTGTACATGGGCGAGCGCATCAGGTTCTCGCGTAGGATGCGGTGCGTTTCAGCGGTTGTGAACGCGATGTAGCACGGCACCTGCTTGTCGTGGTGAGCGACCCGCTTGGTACGGAAGCTGAAGGGCGTAGGATCTTCGTCGCCCGGCTGCACGGTGAACTTCGACCAGTCGATGGAGCGTCCGTCGAGGCGCGGAGGCGTGCCGGTCTTGAGACGGCAGCCGCGCAATCCGAGCGCTTTGAGCGATTCGCCAAGCAGCACGGCAGCCGGTTCGCCGCTGCGTCCGGCGGGATATTGCTGTTCGCCGCAGTGAATCAGGCCGTTGAGGAAAGTGCCGGTGGTGACGATGACAGCCTGCGCGCCGACCGTGCGGCCGTCTCTTAGCTTAACGCCGACGGCGCGGCGGGAAGCGGTGGCTGGTGGCTGGTGGCTAGTGGCTAGAGAGCCAGTTTCAAGTTGGTGGGCACTGTTTTCACTCGAAACTTGAAACTCGAAACTTGAAACTTCTTCCACCAGCAACTCGGCCACTTCCGCCTGCTTGATGTGCAGGTTGGGTTCGGACTCGAGCACCTCACGCATCTTCAGGCGGTACTGCTGCTTGTCGCACTGGGCACGAGGAGACCACACTGCGGGGCCGCGGGAAGTGTTCAGCAAGCGAAATTGGATGCCCACCGCGTCGGTGACCTCGCCCATGATGCCGCCGAGGGCATCGACTTCGCGGACGAGGTGTCCCTTAGCGATTCCGCCGATAGCGGGGTTGCATGACATCTGCGCGATGAGATCGACGTTGAGTGTGTACAGGGCGGTCTTCAGCCCCATGCGCGCGGCAGCCATAGCGGCTTCGCATCCGGCATGGCCGGCGCCGACTACCACAACGTCATAGGTTTCGGTGAACTGCGACAAGCCAGTACTTCCCCACCAAGGCCGCTGGTGCGGCGGATATCTCTATTCTAGCTGGAAAGACAGGGGCAGCCGCGGATTTGCACGGAGCCACACGGATAAGAATTGGGCGAAGCCCAAAGGCTACATCCACAAACTTGCGGCAACAGTGGCGTTCAGGGCATCTCCTGACTCTGGCTCTCAGCTCACGACCGCTCGAGCGCCGTTCCCGGGACCGCGGAAGAAGTAGCGGTAGGCGTCCCAGGCGATCTGCGCGACGGTCATTACGACAGCCACGATGAGGCACAGATGGGACACGTGATTGATTCCGTTGAAAACCGTTTGGAGCTGGGTGTTACTGGCGTCGGTGGGGACGATCAACTCGTTCGCGGTGAGCAGGAATCCCAGCAGAATGAGGTTCATGGCGCGGAAGAACAGGAGAAACGCAACCCGCCCCCTTTCCCAGTCCGGTCGCACTACGTCGATGGTGTGGCGGGCCAGGTCGGCGACAACCATTACGACGAAGAGCGGGTAGAGCGTCTGCCAAACAGGGGCAAAATGAACGAACACCACGCCGGGGCCGAAAATCCAGAACTGGTGCTTAAGCCCGATCAGCCACCAGATGCCGAATATGGCTCCAAACACGAGTGCTGCGACGGACTCGGTCATCGATTGCCTGGGCTCGCGCTTGGTCAGCTTGGGCAGCGTACGCGGGTCCCATTTGTCGAAGAAGCTGAACTTGACCTGGATGATGTCGAGCACCACAAACACAAGCGTCACCCAGGCGAAGACGGACAGGGCAGTGAAGGGGTATCGAAAGAGGATGGCCAGCGCTTTGCCCATGCCTTGTCCGGTGGCGGCAACCGCAACCGCGCCAACCGCCATGCCGAAGAGCGTGACCAGCAGCACGAGGCGCAGCACCAGCCAGTAGATCGCAAAGATCGACGGGTCGATGAGGTACCGCTCCTTCCGGTACCGGCTCGCCAAAAGCATCGGATGTCCGAGTTGCTTGAGCAACGCGGCCTGCTCATCTTCGGTCAGCGGACGGCCCAGCGCGTGTTCCTTCTCTTCGACCTGCGAGAGAATTTCGTCCGACAGTTCGCGGACGACGTCGTCTTGCTGCTTGCGTGGCAGCATCCACTTCACGGATTGCAAGTAGCGGTCGATGAGTTCCATGGCAAATATCCTTTTACGAGGCGGCCTGGGGGGCAACGCCCTTCGAATTCGGTTCGGGGTCCGACTTCTGCAAGATCGATTGAATCGAGGTCGACAGGCTCTCCCAGTCCTGGAGAAGCTGCTCCAAAATGATTTCCCCTTGCGACGAGAGGCGGTAGAACCTCTTATTCCGCTTTTCATGCTCGCGCCACTCGCTCGACAACAGGCCCTGTATTTCTAGACGCCGCAAAAGGGGGTATAAGGTTCCTTCGTCGATCACTATCCCGTTTCCTTCCAGCGACTTACGAAGAGTATAGCCATACTGCTCGGTGGCCAACTGGGCGAGCACCGCAATGATTAAAGAGCCGCGTCGAAGTTCCGAGCGAAGGTTTTCGAGCACTTCTTGGTTCATCGAGATGTCGGCAGTGCGTGGCACAGTGTACGACATACACTGTATGACGCACAGTATATGTTGTCAAGAGACATTTTAAGAAATCTCGGCCATTTCGAGCGAAGCCGGGTGCCGCTTCACTTTTCGTCTTTGAGCGGGCCCTCTTTGGCTTCCCGATAGGCGCGCACGGCTCCCGGACTCACGAAGTACTGATCGAAGATTCCGCCGCGGGTCTCATCGGTGCCGACGAACTGGCTGCGAAACTTCGACATATCCACCGACTTCGCAAACTGCTCCTGCGAAACGCCCTGCTTTACCGCCGCGTGCGCCTGCTGCGAAAGGGCTTCCAGCGCCCGCGTCACCAGAAGCATGTATTGCTTATCGTGCTCGACAGGGCCGTGGCCGGGAACAATGGTGACGGCGTCGATGGCGGCGAGCGCTTTCATGGTGACGATCCATTCGTCGATGAACGAGCCGATGGCGAAGGGAGTAGGCGCAACCAGAAGATCGCCGGTAATCAACACCTTAGCGTCAGGGACATAGATGACCGCGTCGCCTCCTGTGTTGCCGCGCCCGAGGAAGCTGATTTCCACCTTGCGGCCGCCGAGATCGACCGTCAGGTGCCGGTCGAAGGTAACGGTAGGAGGCGCGTGCGGCGTTGACTATAGCTCGGGATACATGAACTGCGCTTCGGCGAGGATCTCGGTGTAGTAAGTGCGTTCGCCGTCGCTGAGCGGTTTCCCGCCTTGGCCTTTGCCTGAGGCGAGCGCCTGCTCCAGTTGCGGCATGTACCGGTTCATTTCGGTGAGGTCGTCATAGAGCGAGTCGGGCCGCGTGAGCTCGAACTGCGTGGCCGGCGTGCTCACAATGGCGACCCCGGGCCACTGCTCACGGTAGAGACTGTTGCCGGTGACGTGATCCGGGTGCCAGTGGGTGTTTACCAGAAATCGCACCGGCTTGTCGGTGAGTAGCGTGATCTCGGCAATCATGCGTCGGGTCACGCTAGGAACATGGCCGGAATCGACGACGAGCGCGCCGTCGGCTCCAAGAATGACAACCGAGTCGCCGCTGACGAACGCGCCGGAGTCTTCCGGCGCAATGAAAGCATAGATGCCTTCTCCAAGCTTCACCGTGTCGTAACTACTGAAGACCGCGGGCAAGTTGGTTTCCGCAACTCCTCCCGCAGTAGCACAGGAAATAAGAAAAGCAATCCCGAAGCAAATTGCGCGCAAGAACGACCTCATGAAATCACCGCCAGAGGACAAATGAAGATTTAGAACGACACTTCATGCTACGGAGATCGGTGTGGTCCGGTTCGCACGGCGGGATTAAATACAAACCAAGCGTGGCGTACGAATCCCGAAGTGGGAATTGCGAGAAGATCCCGCAGCTACGTCTCTGTTGCCAGCCAGCGTTTCGTGGCTTGTTCCGGACCATTCAACGAGTGCATTTGCTTTTCGGAGTTCTCGCGATACCCTCGAAGCATGGCGAAACCCGTTCCTCTCGGCACCCGCGGCGAAGCGCAGACCACCGTTGAACCCAGACACACCTTGACCGCCTGGAAGGCGCATCTCCCCCCGGTCTATTCCACGCCCAACATGATCGGCCAGATGGAAGCGGCCGCCTACAATGCGCTCGAACCCTTCTGCGAAGGCGACGAGGTGAGCGTAGGCACCGCGATCAACATCGTGCACCGGGCACCGGCGGTCGAAGGCCAGACGATCACCTCTGAAGCCGTGCTGGAGTCGTACGACGGACGGTTTTATACCTTCAAGGTGAGCTCCAGCAATGGGCACGAGGTCATCGGCTATGGAACGGTCGCGCGCGCCATCGTGAGCAAAGCAAAGTTCGAAGAGAAGCAGCGGCAGAATGCGCCAGCGGCTGACTGAATCCGCGAAGTGTCGCCCATCGGAGAGCGCGGCATAAGGGAGACAACAACATGAATCTCTGCACTCGGAGTTCTTCGTGTCATTGGCTTGTTGCGTTATTACTGCTTGCGACGGCGCTGCAGGCACAAACAGCGCAGCCCGCGAGCAAATACGTACCGCAGGACGGCGATTTCGTCCTGCGCGATTTCCATTTCAAATCGGGCGAGACCATGCCGGAGCTGCGCATGCACTACATGACGCTGGGCAGGCCCGAACGGGATGCGAACGGGCGGGTCACCAACGCCGTGCTGATCCTGCATGGCACAGGCGGGTCGGGCCGTCAATTTCTGGCTCCGCAATTCGCGGACGTGCTTGTACGGGCCGGGTCAGCCGCTCGATGTGGGCCGCTACTTCGTCATCCTTGCCCGACAACATCGGCCACGGAAAATCGAGCAAGCCCAGCGACGGCATGCACGCCCACTTTCCGCAGTACGACTACGACGACATGGTGCTGGCGCAGTACGACTTGCTGACTCAGGGGCTCGGCGTCAATCATCTGCGGCTGATTCTGGGCACCTCGATGGGCTGCATGCACTCGTGGGTCTGGGGCGAGACCTATCCCGACTTCATGGATGCCCTGATGCCGCTGGCGTGCCTGCCGGTGGAGATTGCCGGGCGCAATCGCATCTGGCGCAAGATGGTGATCGACGGCATCCGCCAGGACCCGGAGTGGAAGAACGGCGAGTACACGACGGAACCGCGCGCGGCCTTGGAGATCGCGGAGGATTTTCTGATCATCGCCGGCAGTGCGCCGATGTTGATGCAGAAGAACTATCCCACGCGCGAGGCGGCCGACAAGTATCTGGACGAAGCGATGAAGCGCACCACGACCCTCGACGCCAACGACTTACTGTATGCCGTGAATTCATCGCGAAATTACGATCCGTCGTCGAAGCTGGAGACGATCAAGGTGCCCGTGATGTTCGTGAATTCAGCGGACGACTTCATCAATCCGCCGGAGCTGGGCATCGCGCAACACGAGATCAAGAAGGTGAAGAAGGGCCAGTTCGTGCTGATTCCCGCTTCCGACCAGACCCACGGACACGGCACGCACACCTGGGCCATCTTCTGGCAGCAATATTTGCAGCAGCTGCTGGAGGAGTCGAAGTAGGGGAAAATGTGCTGCGCGTCCCGGTCCTGGTGGGCCGGCTTTGACAAGCGAGGTGAAGCGGAATGTGCAGAAACATTAAGACGCTGTTCAACTTCGATCCGCCGGTGACCGAGGAAGAGACGCGGGCGGCGGCGCTGCAGTACGTTCGCAAGATCACAGGCTTCAATAAGCCGTCAAAGGCGAACGAAGCTCTGTTCCTCACCGCGGTCGATGGCATAGCCGCGATCTCGATCGAACTTCTGGGTGCGCTGGAAACGAATGCTCCGCCGAAGAATCGGGCAGAGGAGGCTGCGAAGGCGAAAGCCCGGGCGGCTGAGACGGTTCGGAAGGTAGTCGGCGCCGGGCTGCTACCGACTGCGTTGGTTGCTTAAGAAACGTTAAACGAAAGTCCTTGCCTAAAGGTCGTCTCTTCAAGCTGCAAGAAAAGGGTCGCTCCCCGACCAAATCGGTTGGGAAGCAACCCTTGCGTGCGACGTAATTCTGCGAATCGCCGCTAGTTCTTCTTTTCTTCGGGCGGACGCTGCTGGGGCTGAGCCTGAGCGTGCTGCTGGGGCTGCGCCTGAGCATGCTGCTGGGGCTGCGCCTGAGCGTGCTGCTGGGGCTGCGCCTGAGCGTGCTGCTGGGGCTGCGCCTGAGCGTGCTGCTGGGGCTGCGCCTGAGCGTGCTGCTGGGGCTGCGCCTGAGCGTGCTGCTGCGGGCTGCGCCTGAGCGTGCTGCTGGGGTTGAGCCTGAGCGTGTTGCTGTTGCTGAGTCTGGACGTGCTGCTGCTGGGGCTGAGCCTGAGCATGTTGCTGTTGCTGTGTCTGAACGTGCTGCTGCTGGGGCTGAGCCTGAGCATGCTGCTGTTGCTGTGTCTGGACACGCTGCTGCTGCTGCTGCGGCTGAGCCTGAGCATGCTGCTGTTGCTGAGTCTGGACATGCTGCTGCTGTTGCTGTGTCTGGACACGCTGCTGGGGTTGGGCGGCGGTGCGAGCAGGGATCACCGGAGCGATCGGTCTGCCTGCCGCGATTGGCTTCGTCGCCGCAAATTCAGCTGGCCGCCCGTGATTCACGGAGGCGAACTGCTGGCGGTTCTGTGCTGCCGCCTGCTGGTGCTGCATCTGCGTGGACATTGGCGGAATGCGCTGCTGACGCAACGCGGCGTTTTCGGCTGCCACTGGCCGGCGAGTGATGCCTCCCGGCCCGTTGTAGCTGGCGCGGTTCATAGGGGCGTTGTTGACGGAGTGGTTATACGCGTTAACGTTGGTGATGTGTATGTTGTTGACCGAGCGGTTATAGTTGAAACGATTTCCGCTCCAGTACCCGCCCTGATAGCCCATGCCACCGTAGCCGAATCCATAATTAATGCCGCCGTAGTAGCCGACATATTGGCCCCAGAAGCCGTAGTTGAAGCGATACATCCCGCCAAAGAAGCCCCAATATCCAGGAGTCCAGAGGAAGCCCACTTGGGGCGGCATGGCCCATACGCCGGGCACCCAAAAGTAGCCTTGGGGAGCATAGCTCCAATACCCGGGCGTCCACAGATAGCCATTGCCGGGAATTGGAGGCTGCGAATATTCCGGCAGCGGTGGCGGCGGCTGCTGTGCCTGAAGCACGGGCTGGCCGTAGCTGGCATCCTGGTAGCCGGCGTCGTAATTGTTGCTCGAACCATACTGGTCCTGCGGGACCTGCTGCTGCGCTGGAGCCGCATAAGTCTGCTGTGCTGGCGCGGGCTGCTGATAGTTCTGTGGCGGCGCCTGACTTGCCGGCTGCTGATAACTGGTATCGGTCGCCTGCGTCCCGTTCGTGGGAGCTAGGTTGCCCGTCGCGGCAGGATCCTGCGACTGATCGGTCTGCGCTGATTGACCCTGGGCGCCATTGTCCTGGGCCGAGGTTTTACTGCATGCTGCAACTCCAAGAATCAGAGCGACGGAGGCTGCCGTCACAACGATACGAGAAGATAACTTGTCCGACATATTCGCCTCTATCCCGGAGCCGTCGAAAAGACAACTCCACAACCACTGTCGCATTGCGGTCCGCTTCGGGTCTGAGCAAATGAGTACACTGCCGCGCAACAAGCTATCGAAAGCCAAGCAAAGACAGGGATTCTCCATGAACACTTCGATGTTTACAAACCCAATCAGCTTGGGTTACTGTAAATGGCGTGGCGTCGCTTCGATTCGGCAGCGTGCTGTTCGTCGCATATCCGCAGGACCACATGCCGCGCCACGTCCATGGTTTTTTTGAGGAGGCTGAAGTGATTCTCGATTTAGGTGACGACGGAACGGTCAGCCTGGCGAAGCGGCCTGACGCCATCCGCCCGCCAAACGCGAAGAAGAGTCCTGTGCGCAGGGTTCTTAGTTGCGCCGCAGAACATTTCGACGAACTGGTCGCCTTGTGGGAGAAGATGCATGGCTAAGGCAAAAACAAGAGTCGCCGTCACCGACGCCCAGATTGAATCGGCGCGACAGCAAGCGCTTGAGTTTGAGACGAGCGACCGCCGCGCCGTTCGGGTGGTATACGAGAAAAAGGCCGACTTGGTAACACTGCGTCTCACGGATGGGGTGCGAGTCTCCATTCCGCGGGTGCTCCTGCAAGGTCTCAAGAAAGCGAGTCCGGCACAACTCGCGAAGGTCGAGCTCCTCGGTCGCGGAACCGGAATCCATTGGCCGCTGCTCGATGTCGATCATTACGTGCCTGGGTTGCTGAACCACATCTTCGGAACCAGCCGCTGGATGGCCGAGTTGGGCCGCCGCGGAGGATCGGCCACTAGTGTCAGGAAGGCCGCCGCCGCGCGCGCGAACGGGAAGAAGGGCGGACGGCCGAAGGAGACGGGGGCGTGAATCCAGGCGCCTTTGGAAACTGAAGAAGTCCCAAGAATTGCAGAAGCAGACCGGTGAATTGACTCCCAGGGAGTGCTCACTTACCATCTTCATGCCACTTCGATCACCTGCCCAGGATGATCGAAAAAACCATCTCGCACTACCACATCCTTGAGAAGCTGGGTGGCGGTGGAATGGGCGTGGTCTACAAGGCCGAAGACACACGGCTGCATCGCTTTGTTGCGCTCAAGTTCCTGCCCGACGACGTGGCCCAGGATCCCCAGGCGCTCGCCCGTTTCCGGCGCGAGGCTCAGGCCGCCTCGGCACTGAACCATCCCAACATCTGTACGATTTACGACATCGGCGAACAGGATGGGCGGGCCTTCATCGCCATGGAGTTTCTTGAGGGACAGACCTTAAAACACCGCATCGGAAAGCAACCGCTCGAATCTGAACAGCTGCTTCCCATTGCCATCGATATCGCCGATGCCCTCGATGCGGCGCATTCCAAAGGAATCGTTCACCGCGATATCAAGCCAGCCAACATCTTCGTGACGGAACGCGGCCACGGCAAGATTCTCGACTTCGGACTGGCAAAGGTGACGTTCAAGGCCGTCCCCGGGGGCTCAGAGTCCGAAACGCTTATCTCGGACCCGGATGCCGACCACCTCACAAGTCCGGGCGCGATGCTGGGCACCGTGGCCTACATGTCGCCGGAACAGGTACGCGCGAAGGAGTTGGATTCGCGTACCGACCTGTTCTCGTTCGGCGCAGTGCTGTACGAGATGGCGACCAGCAAACTACCGTTCGACGGCTCCAGTTCGGGCGAAATTTGCGGCGCGATTCTGCACAAGGAGCCGCAGGCGCCGTCACAAGTTAACCCACAGGTTTCGAGTGGACTGGAAGCGGTCATCGCCAAGGCGTTGGAGAAGGACCGCAACCTGCGTTACCAGCACGCCGCAGATCTTCGCGCCGACCTGCAACGCCTGAAGCGCGACACCGATTCATCGCACTACTCGGCTACCGTTGCTGCGGAAAGTGCAGCGGAATCGGGGCGGACGGGAATCGCAAGTGGGCGTTCCAGTTCAACGCAACAAGTTGCGCCGTCGAATGTGACGGGAGCCGCAGCTTCACAGGTCAGGGAACATCGTGGGTTACGCTGGAAGATCCTCGCGCCGCTCGTCCTGTCGGTTGCGGCGGCCATCGTGGCCGGACTGTACTGGCGAGCGCACCGCGCGCCGATACTGACCGAGCAGGACACGGTGGTGCTGGCCGACTTCAACAACACCACCGGCGATGCGGTTTTTGATGACACGTTGAAACAGGCGATCTCGGCGCAACTGGGACAGTCGCCGTTTCTGAATATCCTTTCCGATGCGAGAATCCGGGCCACGCTGAGGCTGATGGCCAAGCCGCCGAATACCAAGCTGACACCCGAGGTGGCGCGCGACCTCTGCCAGCGTGCCGATGCCAAAGCGTACATTGCGGGCTCGATTGCAAATTTAGGCAGCCAATATGTGATTGGCCTCGACGCCGTCAACTGCAAGACCGGAGACTTCCTGGCCCAGGAACAGGTGACCGCCGAAAACAAGGAGCACGTTCTGGGGGCCCTTGGCGAAGCGGCCACGAAGCTGAGGAAAAAGCTGGGTGAATCGCTCAGTAGCGTGGATAAGTTCGACGCGCCGCTCGATCAGGTCACCACGCCCTCACTCGAAGCATTGAAGGCTTTGTCGGTGGGAAGGAAGATGCTGCAGGAGAAAGGCCCGGTGGCGGCGATTCCCTTCTTCAAGCGGGCGGTCGAACTCGACCCGAATTTTGCAGCTGCCTATTCGGCGTTGGGAATCTCGTACACAAATCTTCGAGAGCCGGGATTGGCCAGCGAGAATTTGCAGAAGGCTTATGACCTGCGCGACAAGGTAAGCGAGCGGGAGAAATTCCGCATCGCGGGAAACTACTACTTGCTGGTGACCGGTGAGCTGGAGAAAGCCATCCAGACCTACGAGACCTGGGCGCAAACTTATCCGCGAAACAATGAGCCCTTCGGCAACCTGGGAGTCGATTACACCTACCTGGGCCAATATGAGTCGGCGGTGAATGCCAGCCTGGAAGACCTCCGTCTATTTCCGGGGAGCGCCGCCGCCTTTACCAACCTGGTCGGTCTCTATACTGCGCTGAATCGTCCAGCCGATGCGAAGGCCAAGTATGAGGAGGCGGTCGCTCACAAAGTGAACAATCCGTTCCTGCACGGCAATCGCTATGGCGTTGCGTTCTATGAAGGCGACACGGCGGAGATGGACCGGCAAGTCGATGGGCAGAAGAACAAGCCAGGGGAAGACGTGCTGCTCTCCTTCGCGTCCGACACCGATGCCTTCTATGGGCGTCTCACCAGCGCCCGCGAAAAATCGCAGCGTGCCATCGAATCGGCCAGCCACGGCGACGAAAAAGAAACGGCAGCGGAATGGCAAATGAACTCCGTCCTGCGCGAGGCGGAATTTGGGAACACTGCCCGCGCCCGCCAGGAGATTGCCGCTGCGCTGGCGACTGCCTCGACCCAGGATGTACAGACGCTTGCTGCGCTGGGGTTGGCGCGAACCGGTGATGCCGTCCAAGCCCGGAAAATCGCAGATGACCTGGCCAACCGTTTTCCTCTCAACACCATGATCAATCGCTACTGGTTGCCGACCATCGATGCCTCGATCGAGATTGGACGCAACAATCCGGCGAAGGCCCTCGAGCGTTTACGAGCTGCGGAGCAGTATGAATTGGGTACGCCGAGTCCGCAGTTCGAGGTTGGCGGCTCGCTTTATCCTGCGTATGTCCGTGGGCAAGCGTACTTGTCAATGCATCAGGGTGCGGAAGCCGCGGCAGAGTTCCAGAAATTTCTGGATCATCGCGGTGTGGCGGTCAATTCCCCATTGGGAGCGTTAGCTCGGCTTCAACTCGGCCGGTCCTACGCGCTCGCAGGAGACAAGACCAAGGCCCGCCATGCCTATCTGGAGTTTCTTGAGCTCTGGAAAGATGCGGATCCCGATATTCCTGTTCTGAGGCAAGCCAAGGCGGAGTACGCGAAGTTGCAGTAGGGTTTAGCAGAAACCGAACATGACGATTCCCGCAAAAAACGGCTAACTGAGAAATACTTAGACCTCGTGTTAGCTTCCAGTATTACTTGTGTGTTCCTCCGCCGGCCTATAAAAGATGTCTCCTCCCGCTACAATTATCCTTCATGTCTTTTCGCTTTGAGATCGACGCTAGCGACGGCAAGGCCCGCGCAGGTCGCATGTTCACGCCGCATGGCGCGATCCAGACGCCCGTCTTCATGCCCGTGGGTACGCTGGGGACGGTGAAGGCCGTCGCGCAAGACGTGCTGGAAGAGCTGGGCGTCGAGATTCTGCTGAACAACACCTACCATCTCTACCTGCGGCCGGGCGTGGAGATGGTGCGCGCGCTGGGCGGGGTACAGCGCTTCATGGCGTGGGACAAGCCCATCTTGACCGACTCGGGCGGGTTCCAGGTATTCAGCCTGAGCGACCTGCGCAAGGTGACGGAAAACGGCGTGGCGTTTCGCTCTCACCTGGATGGCTCGTCGCACCTGTTCACGCCCGAGAGTTCGATAGCCGCACAGATCGGGCTCGGCGCCGACATCATCATGGCGTTCGACGAGTGTACGGAGCATCCGGCCAGCCGCGAGCGGGCGCAGTCCTCGATGGAAATGACTCTGCGCTGGCTGCAACGTTCGCTCGATTATTTCGAAGCGCATAAAGAAGAGGTGCCGTGGTTTGAAGAGAAGTCGCCGGTCGCCGGTCGCCAGTCGCCAGTAACCGATACTTTCGGCGAAGAGCGAAAAGCGAAGAGCGAAGAGCGAGCACCCACCGCGCCCGGCCAAACCCAAGCCCTCTTCGGCATCGTCCAGGGAGGCATGTATCCCGACTTCCGCCGCGAATCAGCCCAAAGGACCGTCGAGATCGACCTGCCCGGCTACGCCATCGGCGGGCTCAGCGTCGGCGAACCCCGTCCGCTGACCTACGAGATGGTGGACGCCGCGATTCCCTATCTCCCTGAGAACAAGCCGCGTTACCTGATGGGTGTCGGCACTCCCGAGGAAATTGTCCACTATGTGGCGCAAGGCGTTGACATGATGGACTGCGTGTTGCCGACGCGGGCGGCGCGCCACGGGCTGCTGTTTACGTCGGAGGGCCGCCTGACCATCAAGAACGCGCGGTTCGCGGGCGACGAGGGGCCAATCGACCCAAAATGCGCCTGCAAGGTGTGCGGGCGCTACTCGCGAGCCTATCTGCGCCACCTGTATGCCTCTAACGAGTTGCTGGCACAGACCTTAAACACCGTGCACAATTTGGCCTATTACCTTGACACCATGCGGCGCGTCCGGCAAGCTATACTACTTGGGGAGTTTTCGACTTTTCTGTCTGGTGTGAAGCCACCGCATTTGAGTGTCCCCTAGCGACGACCCACCTTGGCGCCACGGCAGGATGGGGAACCTGGCTGAAAATCCCTGAGCTTCGAGGACGTCCTGCGGTAATCCCTACTTGAGGTTTGGATGCGGCAGTAAGGGAGTGCGTCGCGCGACGGCTGTGGAAAATGCGAGTAGCAAGCAGCAGGTTCCTGGCGGTCTGACGTCCGCAAGGGATGCAGGGGACAACGACAGAAAGTCGAAAGTTAACGACACATGCAGACATTGGTAGCTACATATTTTCAGGGGATCGGCGGCGGCCTCGGGTCGGCGGGACCGATCGTGATGATGGTGGCGATCTTCGCCATCTTTTACTTCTTGCTGATCATGCCGCAGCAGCGCAAACAGAAGAAGTGGGCCGAGATGCTCAAGCAGATCAAGTCGGGCGACAAAGTCGTCACCAGCGGCGGGCTGGCCGGCGTGGTCCTGTCGGCGAAAGACGACACGCTGATTCTGCGCATAGCTCCCGACAATATCAAGCTGGAAGTGGTGCGTTCGTCCGTGGTGACGCTCACCACCAACGAAGACGACAAACAGCTTAAGTCCTAAGCAGGGTTGCAGTTACTCATGACCAAGAACCAGACCATCAAAGTTGTCATTATCTTCGCGGTGCTGATCTTCTTTCTGTTCGGCATCTTTGGAATTCCCCAGAGCTTCACGCCCTCCGGCTTGCTGGCGGCGATGCAGCAGCGCATCCACCTTGGCCTCGACCTTAAGGGCGGCACGCACCTGATCTTGCAGGTGCAGGTGAATGACGCCATCAACGCCGACAGCGATCGCGCCGTCGAGCGCATGAAGGACGATTTCAAGTCGAAGAACATCAACTACGCCGAAATTTCCAAGCCCGATCCGCAGCAGCATCCCGAAGTCATCAGCATCAAGGGCGTGGCCCCGGATTCGACCAGCGAACTGCGCAGCTATGTCTCCGACCATTTTCCGGATTACGACCTGTCGTCTGGCCCCGACAACTCCTTCACGCTCGTTATGAAGCCGAGCATCGTCAAGGAAACCAAGACCAAGGCGCAGCAGCAGGCGATCGAGACCATCCGCAACCGCATTGACCAGCTCGGCGTGAGCGAGCCGGTCATTCAGGAGCACGGTCTGGGCGACTACCAGATTCTGGTGCAATTGCCCGGCGTCGACGATCCCGCCCGCGTGAAAGAAATCATGCAGTCCACTGCCATGCTGGAAATCCGGCAGGCGCTCGGCGGCCCCTACAACAGCGAACAGGAAGCCATGCAAGCCAATGGCGGCTTGCTGCCGGCGAATTCGATACTCATGAAGGGCAAGAACATCGGAGCGCAGGGGGCGAACAACGGGGACGTGTACTGGATCATCACCCGGGCCTCTGCGGTGAGCGGCAGCGATCTGCGCACAGCCGATGCGGGCCAGGACGAAAACGGCCGCCCCGATGTGAAGTTCACCCTGACGGGCGAGGGTGGACGGCGGTTCTTTGCCTTCACTAGCGCGCACGTGGGTGACCGGCTGGCCGTCGTGCTCGACAATAAGGTTATGGAAGTGGCGACCATCCAGGAAGCCATCCGCGACGAAGGCCGCATTACCGGCGCCTTCACCCAGCAGCAGACGCAGGACTTGTCGCTGACATTGCGTTCGGGCGCGCTCCCGGCGGGCATCAAGTACCTCGAAGAGCGCACCGTGGGACCGTCGCTGGGTGCGGACTCGATCCGCGCCGGCGTGCGTGCTGCGATCTTCGGCATGCTCGCCGTGATGATCTTCATGCTGTTCTATTACAAGTTCGCGGGCATCAATGCCGACCTGGGCCTGTTCCTGAACTTGGTCATCTTGTTGGGATTCCTCGGGTTCACCGGCGGAGTCTTGACGCTCCCCGGAATTGCCGGCGTGATCCTCACCATTGGTATGGGCGTGGACTCGAACGTGCTGATTTTCGAGCGCATCCGGGAAGAGCTGCGGCACGGTAAGACGCCGCCGCAGGCGGTGGAGCAGGGCTTTAAGCATGCATGGGTAACAATCGTCGATACCCACGTGACGACCATCGTGTCGGCTATCATCCTGTTCCTCTTCGGAACCGGGCCGGTGCGCGGCTTTGCCGTGACCCTCAGCTTTGGTCTGGCAGCCAACCTGTTTACATCCGTCTTTGTATCGCGCGTGATTTTCGACGCCATCCTCAATCGCCACCAGCGTGGCGAGGCTTTGAGCATTTAGCGCGGGGACAGATTCACCACGGAGGCACGGTGAACACGGAGGAAGCAAGACTTTGTGGAAGGGCTTGGCGGTGGAGGTCGACCGGTGATCAGTGAGGCGCAGGCCACAGGCGAAATTGGACTGCTCCACGAGGATCTGACGGGTGAAATTATCGCCGCTGCCATGGATGTACACCGGGAGCTTGGGCCGGGCCTGTTAGAGTCGGCGTATCAGGCGAGCATGTGCCGGGAATTGTCGTTGCGAGGCGTTCGTTTTCAATCGCAAGTCGATGTTCCGGTGGAATATAAGGGCGTTCGGCTGGACTGCGGTTACCGTATCGATCTGCTTGTGGACCAGCGGGTTGTCGTGGAGCTCAAGTCAGTCGAGCACATCCTGCCGGTGCATGAAGCGCAGTTGATTACTTATCTTCGGTTGAGTGGAGCGCACGTGGGACTATTGATTAACTTCAACGTTCCGGCTCTTCGTAGAGGCATCGTAAGAAGAATTTTGTAAAGACTCCGTGTCCTCCGTGCCTCCGTGGTGAGTATTTCTACCCGGAACGATGCGGAGAGAGTGCGAGTTTTTCGCAAGGGGCTAGCAGTGGAGTTATTTGGTCATACCAACATCGATTTCCTGGGCAAGAAGTGGTATTTCCTTGCCTTCTCATTGGTCTTCAGCGTCGCCGGATTGCTATCCATCTTTTTCTGGCACGGCATTCCGTTCGGCGTCGACTTCAAAGGCGGCACGCTGGTCTATGTGAAGTTTGCCGAGACGCCGGACCTGGGCCAGATCCGGTCGGCCATGGACCGCGCCGGTTTGAAAGACCCCAAGATTCAGCGCTTCGGCGAAGCCGGCAACAACGAAGTGCTGGTGGCGCTGGAACAGCGCCAAACCAACGAGTCCGCGCTCGACCAGGGCAAGAACACCATCATCAAGGCGCTGGAATCCACCGAGGCGCAACAGGCCGGCAAGCATGACCTGAACAACACCGGCCCGTCGAGCCTGCAGCAGTTCCTGCTGGCCAAAGACCCGCTGCACATCGGGGGCATTGACGCGGCCGCAAAGTATCTGGCGATCGCTCAGCAAATCGATGACTTCCGCAACAAGCAGCACGGTGGCGTTCTGACGTCGGTGGACGAGCTGAAGGGCGTGGCTCCGCCGGAAGTGATCGCAGCCATGCAGCCGGACTTCTACGCCTCGAATTTTGCGGTGCGCAACGTCGAAATCGTAGGTCCCCAGGTGGGCGGCCAGCTGCGCAAGCAGGCTTTGTGGGCGACCCTGTACTCCCTGGCGGGCATGCTGGTGTACCTGTGGTTCCGCTTCGAGCTGATCTACGGAATTGGCGCCGTCGTGGCATGCTTCCACGACACCATCATCACCGTGGGCTTTTTCTCGCTGCTGAACAAAGACATCACCCTGACGGTAATCGCAGCCATCCTGACGCTCATCGGTTACTCGATGAACGACACTATCGTCGTGTATGACCGCATCCGCGAGAACATCAAGCTGATGCGGCGCGACAACCTCGCCGACGTGGTGAACAAGAGCATCAACCAGACCCTGAGCCGGACGATTTTAACTTCGGGCTTGACTTTCCTCACCGTACTCTCGTTGTATGTCTTCGGTGGAGAAGTGCTGCGGGGATTCTCGCTGGCTTTGGTGATCGGCATCCTGATCGGAACCTATTCATCGATTGCGGTGGCGGCGCCGATGCTGGTGGCGTACCAGGAGTGGCGAGTTGCCCGTACCGGACGCGCGACTCTGCCTGCCGCCGGCTCCACGCGGGAAAAGGCAAAGGCCAAGGCATAATCGATTTTCTGGTGAACACAAGTGCCTTCCGAGGTGTATATTCAAATCCTTCGGTTGGAAGACGGGTTGGCGTGCGGCAGAGTAGCACGCGTTCGGGTTGCAATTGTTCGTTGTGGTAATTGGATTTTGGGAGCAAAAAGCAGTCAGCCGGTGTCAAAGTAAGAAAAGAGTTCTACGGAGATAGGGCTATGTTTGAAGACAGCCTCATGGAATCCGGAGGCAAACTAAAGACGAAGCAGGGGGCTACCACTGTCGTCTCCTTTGTCCTCCAAATCCTGCTAATCGGCGTGCTGGTGCTATTACCCCTCATATTCACCGAGGCGCTGCCGAAGGCGCAATTGATGACCTTCCTGGTGGCTCCGCCACCGCCGCCGCCACCCCCTCCCCCAGCCGCCATTCCGGAAGTACACATAGTGAAGCCCCGGACCAGCGATCTGGACAACGGTCAGTTGCGTACCCCGACCGCCATCCCGAAAAAAGTCGCCATGATTAAAGAAGACGAACCGCCACCGCCGTCGACGGGCGTGGCCGGTGTCGTAGGCGGCGTACCGGGTGGCGTACCCGGTGGCGCGATGGGCGGCGTTCTGGGAGGCATCATCGGCAACGCTCCTACCGTCGTTCCCAAGGCGGCAACCCCGCAGCGCGTCCGCGTGTCGCAGGGCGTGTCGCAAGGTCTGCTGATTCGCCAGGTCAAGCCCAACTATCCTGCGCTCGCCCGTCAGGCGCGCATTCAGGGTACGGTCGTGCTGCAGGCGGTCATCAGCAAAGACGGTTCCATCGAGCACTTGACCCTGGTCAGCGGACATCCCATGCTGGCCCCGGCGGCCATCGAAGCCGTGAAGCAGTGGAAGTACAAGCCCTATTTTCTGAATGGCGAGCCGGTGGAAGTCGACACCACCATCAACGTCAACTTCACGCTGGCTGGAGGATAGCCGTCGGCCTGCGTGCTGCCACGAGTTTCGGGGCGCCGCGTTGTCCCAGAAGTTTCGCATCACCTGAGTACCGAGATACGTAAAGTAGTTACGAAAGTTCCTGAGGAGGAGAATTCGATCCATGCTCTTAGCAAACGTTGCAACCTACGCACTTAGCCATGTACCCAATGCCGCCGTCTGGATGTTCCAGGAAGCCGCAGTGGGATGGGACCCGGTTTCGCTGTGGAAGCAGATGGGCGTCCTGGCGAAGATCGTCGTGATCATTCTGTTCATCATGTCGGGTTGGTCCATCGGCGTGATGATTGACCGCGCTATGGCTTACAGCGCTGCCCGCAAGCAGTCGCGTGCATTCGCCCCCGCCGTCGCCGGCGCCCTGCGCGAAGGCAAAATCGAAGAAGCCATCAAGATCGCCGAGCGCAACAAGAAGAGCCACCTGGCGAAGGTCGTCAGCGCCGGTCTGCACGAGTTCCGTGCCCACGGCGAATCGGCCGACATTCCGGGCGAGCAGATCGAAGCCTCGCAGCGCGCCCTGGAACGCGCCGAAGCCATTACCCACGCCGAATTGAAGCGCGGCTTGGGCGGCCTGGCCACCATCGGTTCCACCGCACCCTTTATCGGGCTGCTCGGAACGGTCGTCGGTATTCTCAACGCTTTTAAGGAAATCTCGACCCAGAAGGCAACCGGTCTGGGCGCTGTCGCCGGCGGTATTTCAGAAGCCCTGGTGACCACCGCCATCGGACTGTTCGTCGCCATCCCGGCCGTGATGATGTTCAACTACTTTTCCGGCAAGGTGGAAGCCTTTGACGTGGAAATGGACAACAGCTCCAGCGAGTTGATTGACTACTTCCTGAAGCGTCGCGGAGCCGTCCGTCGGTAGTCGGGGTTTGGTGCACGTTTTGTTGGCCAGATTCCGGCACTACGGGGAGATTGAACCATGCCGTTAAACAAACGCGACGAAGGCTCGAAAATAAACTCGAACATCAATGTCACGCCCATGGTGGATGTGATGCTGGTGCTGCTGATCATCTTCATGGTCATCACTCCCATGCTGCAAAAAGGCGTGAGTGTTGACATGGCCAAGGTCGCCAGCCCAACTCCCATGCCCGATGCCGACAAGGAAGATGCCTTGCTGGTTTCGATCATGCGCGATGGCAAAATCTACTTCGGCTCGGACCGGGTGGACGCGGACAAGCTCACGCAGCTGGTGAAAGATCGCCTGGCCAATAAACCGGACAAGCGTGTCTTCATCAAGTCCGACGCCCGCGCCCGTTACGGTAACGTCGTCGACGTCGTTGACAACGTCCGTTCGGCAGGTGTGGATGATGTGGGTTTACTGACGGAACAGCTGAAGACGGGAGCGGCGGCACAAACTCCGCCGGCCCCGGCGAAATAGAGGGAGTCAGTTATGGGAATGGTAGCTGGGGGCAGCAAAGGCGGCCCCTCGTGTGATATCAACGTCACGCCGATGATCGACATTTTGCTGGTGCTGTTGATCATCTTCATGGTGATCACGCCACTGACTCCGAAGGGCTTGGATGCGCTGGTTCCCCAGCCGCCCAAGAACAAGGACAACAATCCGCCGCCCAGCGACCGCACCGTGGTGGTGCAGTTGCTCAAGGGCAACGGAGACAAGGCGAACCTGAAGATCAACCAGGACGACGTCACGTGGGAGAACCTTGAAGGCCGTCTCAATGACATCTTCAAGACCCGCGCCGAGAAAGTGATGTTCGTCAAGGCTGATCCGGATCTCACCTTCAACGAAGTGGCGCAGGTGATCGACATCTCGCACTCGGCGGGCGTCGACAAGGTTGGCCTGATCACCGCCAAGATCGAAGCCGGCCAGTAGCAGGTCGAGCAACAGGAACGTGGTTCGGGAAGCACTCCTCCTTGTGGTTTGGCGGAATGCCGGCACTCGGCGTTCCGCCCTGCCACGCGACCTGAATCCACGTAACGGAGAGTGAAACCACACATGAACAAGACCGCACGGGTACTGACCATCCTAGCTGCGCTGCTGGCAATGCTCTCGGCCGTGGGCTGCGAGAAACTGCGGGCGCGCGATCAGATCAACAAGGGCGTCAACGCCTACAAGAGCGCCAAATACGAAGAAGCCATCGAACATTTCAAGGACGCGGTGCAACTCGACCCGAGCCTGCTCAACGCTCGTCTTTATCTGGCAACCGCGTATATGCAGCAATACATCCCGGGCGCTGACTCGCCCGAAAACAACCGTTATGCCGAGCAGGCGATCGACGAATTCAAGAAGGTCCTCGACGCCAATCCGCCCAAGGAACAGAAAATTCTGGCCCTTAAGGGTATCGCCTCCCTCTACTTCAACATGAAGAAGATGGACATGGCGAAGCAGTATCACGAGCAGGTGGCGGCCCTCGACCCCAACGATCCCGAGACCTATTACTCCATCGCGGTGATCGACTGGACGCAGGCTTACCAACCCCGCCTCGAAGCCCGCGCCAAGCTCGGCCTCAAGCCCACCGACGACATCAAGGACAAAAAGGTGTGCGCCGACCTGCTGAAGGCGATTTCGGCCAACCAGGCCGTGGTCGAAGACGGTATTGCCAAGTTGCAGAAGGCGATTGAGTTGCGTCCCGACTACGACGACGCCATGGCTTACCTCAACCTGATGTACCGCGAGCGCGCTGACCTGGAGTGCGATAACCCTGAAGCCCGTGCCGCCGACCTCAAGACGGCCGACGATTGGGTTGACAAGACCATCGCCACCAAGAAGGTCAAGGCCGAAAAGGCCGGTCCTTCCGGAGTCGTCACTACCGAAGAGCCCGCGAAGTAACTTCGGCGGCGCTTGTGCAGAATTTGCCCCTCCTCCGGGAGGGGCTTCTTTTTGCGTCACCGTCATGTGTGACGCCGTCACTCGCCCCCGCCAACCCATCAAGTACAATTCTTGCTTTGACGCGGAGAAGCCTGCGCGTCGCAGGACAACTCTGCCCTGGGGCGGGCCGGATTCCGCCCGTCGAAGGCGCTCGCATGTTCAAACGCATCCTCATCGCCAACCGCGGCGAAATCGCCGTCCGCATCATTCGCGCCTGCCGCGAAATGGGCATCGAATCGGTCGCCGTTTTCTCCGACGTCGACCGTCGCGCTCTGCACGTCCGCAAGTCCGATCACGCGTATCACATCGGTCCAGCCACGGCCAGCGAGTCCTATCTCAAAATTGACAAAATCCTCGACGTGGCCCGCCGCAGCGGCGCTGAAGCCATCCATCCCGGCTATGGATTCCTGTCCGAGAACGCGCGCTTCGCCAAAGCCTGCCGCGACGCCGGTATCAAGTTCATCGGCCCCACGCCCGAGTCGATGGAGATGATGGGTTCGAAGACCAGCGCGCGCCAGCACATGAAGAAAGCGGGCGTGCCCTTCGTCCCCGGCTCCGAGAAAGGTATGGAGTACGAGGCCACTGAGCGCATGGCCGAGCAGGTTGGCTATCCCATCATGCTGAAGGCCGCTGCAGGCGGCGGCGGCAAAGGCATGCGCCTCGTGCACAGGCCCGAGGACCTACGCTCCGCCTTCGAGAACGCGCGCAGCGAGTCGCAACGCGCCTTCGGCGACAACGAAGTCTATGTCGAGAAGGCCATCATCAATCCGCGCCATGTCGAGATGCAGATCTTCGGCGACGAGCATGGCAACGTCGTCTACCTCGGCGAGCGCGAGTGCTCCGTTCAGCGCCGCCATCAGAAGGTGCTCGAGGAATCGCCCTCGCCCATCGTCGACCCCGATATGCGCCGCCGTATGGGTGAGGTCGCGGTCCGCGTGGCCAAGGCTGCCAACTATCAAAACGCCGGCACCGTCGAGTTCCTGGTCGACCAGGCCAAGAACTTCTACTTCCTTGAGATGAACACCCGTCTCCAGGTCGAGCATCCCGTCACCGAGTTCGTCACCGGACTCGACCTCGTGCATCTGCAATTGCACGTCGCCGCGGGTGAGCCGCTCCCGTTCAAGCAGGAAGACATCACCCTGCGCGGCCACGCCATCGAGTGCCGCGTTTACGCCGAAGATCCCGACAACAACTTCTTCCCCTCGCCCGGCCAGATCACGCGACTGATTTCGCCGTCGGGGCCGGGCATCCGCCGCGACAGCGGCATGTATGAGGGCTGGACCGTGCCCATCGAGTACGATCCGCTGCTGGCCAAGCTGGTGGGCTACGGCGAAACGCGCGCGCAGGCCATCCAGCGCCTCGAGCGCGCGCTCTACGAATATTTCGTTGGCGGCATCAAGACCAACATCTCGCTCTTCCGCCGCATCCTCAAAGACCCCGACTTCCGCGCCGGCAACATCGACACAGGTTTCCTCGAGCGCTTGCTGGCGAACAAATCCGTGGAAAGCAACCCCCGTCACGAGTTGATTGCGACGGTCGCGGCCGGCATCTTCGCCACCATGGACCCGAAGCACACCTTCCCCGGAGACGCCGGCCTCCCCGCTCCAGCCAACGGAAAAGCGTCCCCGGCCGCGCCCAGTAACTGGCGTCGCGCCGCCCGCGTGGAAGGGACGCGCCCGCGATGAAGGAGTCTGCGGAACATGCGCGGCGGAAATTGGTAGAGCGGACCTTTAGGTCTGCATCATGCGGGTTCGATATATTTCGGGCTTTAGCCCGGAGGGACTTTGCACTTAAATTGCAGGCGGCTAAAAGCTAATTGCTAGTTGCTAGTTACTTCTTATGACCTACGACGTAATCGTTGACGGCAAGACCCATCGCCTGGAGCTGTCCAAGGGCGAGAAGACGTGGCTGTGCAAAGTTGACGGCCACGAAATCGAAGTCGATGCCGCGCTCACCGCCCGCGACGTCATGTCGGTGCTGGTTGGCGGCGACGCCTTCGAGATCAAGCGCGAGCGCTCGCTGCAGGGAGAGCTTCACCTCGTCATCGGCAGCGCACGCTACGCCATCGACGTGCAGGACCCGCGCTCCCTGCGCACCCGCCGCGCCGCCGGAGAAAGCGAAGCCGGCCCGCAGAAGATCATTGCGCCCATGCCCGGCAAGATCGTGCGCATCAGCGTCGCCGTGGGCGACGAGGTCAAGGCCGGCCAGGGCGTCATCGTCATGGAAGCCATGAAGATGCAGAATGAAATGAAATCGCCCAAAGACGGCAAGGTGCAAAAGCTCCTCACCTCCGAAGGCTCAACCGTCAACCCCGGCGATGTGCTGGCGGTAATTGAGTAGGGGCGGAAAATCGGATACTGGTTACACTTGGTGCATCATGGTGCAGAGTGAGGTACACGCTGTCCATGGCTACTGCAAAGACAAAAAGTAAGGCCGTTCGCCGCAGCGTGGCGCTGTCTGTCGAACTCAATCGCAAGATCCAGAAAATGGCCAAGCACCAGAACTGGAGCGCCAATCGCATGATCGAGGACCTAATCGAATCGGGAATCGAAGCCAAGGAAGCCGAGAAGTGCCGGTTCCTTCAACTCGCCGAGCGGCTTCGCACCAGCGAAGACGAATCCGAGATCGCCGCCATCAAGAACGAACTGGCCCGCATGACCTTTGGAGAGTAAGTGCCCAAAGTCCAGTTCTGCCTGGATTTTTACCCCACCTGCGTCCAGTCCAGAATCACCTTTCCGGTCTGCCCAGAGATCATCGCATCGAATCCCTTTTGATAGTCCCGGTAGCTGAACCGATGCGTAATCACTGGTGAAATATCGAGCCCCGACTCGATCATCACGGTCATCTTGTACCAGGTCTCATACATCTCGCGTCCGTAGATGCCTTTGATCGTCAGCATATTGAAGATCACGGTTCGCCAATCGATCGTCATCGGCTTGGCGGGAATTCCCAGCATGGCGATCTTTGCGCCGTGACTCATGTTCGCGATCATGTCCTGCATGGCCGCAGGATTCCCTGACATTTCCAGTCCAACATCAAATCCTTCCCGCATGCCGAGCTGCTTCTGTACCTCCGCCAGCGGTGTTTCCAGCGTGTTCACCGCCACGGTCGCCCCCATCTTGCGCGCCAGCTCCAGGCGGAAGGGATTGACATCCGTAATCACGACGTGACGCGCGCCGGCGTGCCGAACCACGGGAATCGCCATGATCCCGATGGGCCCGGCGCCGGTAATCAGCACATCTTCGCCGAGCACGGGAAACGACAGCGCGGTATGTACCGCATTGCCGAAAGGATCGAAGATGGCCGCGACTTCCTGATTGATATCGGGCTCATGCCGCCAGATATTCGACATCGGCAGCGCGATAAATTCCGCGAACGCTCCAGGCCGATTCACGCCTACCCCCGAGGTGAACGCGCACAAATGCCGCCTTCCCGCCAGGCAATTGCGGCAGCGTCCACAGGTGACGTGCCCCTCGCCACTCACGATGTCGCCGGGATAAAAGTCGTTTACGTTCGACCCAACCTCAACAATCTCCCCCACAAATTCATGCCCGATCGCCATTGGCACGGGAATGGTCTTTTGCGCCCACTCGTCCCATTGATAGATATGAACGTCGGTCCCGCAAATCCCGGTGTAGCGCACACGGATCAGCACATCGTTGATGCCCACCGTGGGCTCTGCAATATCGTCCAGCCACAACCCGCGCTCCGCGCGGCTCTTTACCAGAGCTTTCATAATTGCCTCAAGCGTAAGTATTGGTCGTGCTCTGCAACATGCGATGGTACCAGCCAAGCCCGCTCCGTGAACATCCCTCAGGGCACCCCAAAGGACACATTCCCCGTGCGAGTCCACTGTGCTCATGGGAATCGGGCGCGTGTGCGCCGTGCCCCCACTCCCGGTCTTGGCTTGTCTGGATATTTCCGATCGTGCAGGTACCCGGCTTTAGCCCCGCCGAGCTCAATCCAGGTGCCTGTTGCGTAGGTTGTTACGTGGCGTGGTACCGCGATCAACCCTCATCCCTGGTTTGCCGCCGCTTCGCCCAGTCGTTTCATCAGCGCCTCTCGCAGTGATGTGCTGCTGAGTTGGAAGAACCCATCCGACGACAAAAGTAGAAAATCGCGATTTGCCCAGTAAGAGGATGGAACCATCGTGCCCTCTCTTATTTCAAACGCCCCGACGATGTCACGCAGGGGAACATCTCCATCGGGCGTTGGCGTCCGCGCATCCAAGATGTACAACCAACCCGTCTTTTGTTCGCGTGCCGCGGCCTGCAATTCCGGCGATTCGGGTGCGGTTGTTACGACTACGTCGTGCAGAAGGTCTACGAATGCTTTGTTCGGGCGAAAAGTCGCGGGGTCCAAGTGTTCGCCGTGTTCGCCTTCTGCGACGAGCTCTGTCCAGGAACCGACGATAGCTTCGCTGGCAAGGCCCCCCTTAGAAACAACTTCTGGCGGAAGCACCGCAACGACATCTACAAAGCCCTCCAAGCCATCAGGCCGTTTCACTCGGTACACGGTAAAAGTGATGGCATGGGACGCCGAACTCGACTCAAC
The DNA here is from genome assembly GCA_963751155.1 of uncultured Acidobacteriaceae bacterium. Taxonomy (GTDB): domain Bacteria; phylum Acidobacteriota; class Terriglobia; order Terriglobales; family Acidobacteriaceae; genus DASRAA01. The sequence goes on from CAVVTL010000006.1 coordinate 32,321, forward strand.
CTTTTGGCCCTTCCTCAACAACTTAAGAAGCTGATTCAGCATCGTCTGCCGCTCCCGCCGACACCTGTTTCGGCGCACCTCATTCGGTAGGCATAATAACAACGAACTCACTTAGGTGAAACTTGGAGCTGCGTCAAGGCCAAGGTCATCCCTTGCGGCAACGGTTCGCATTTGGTGAGTTGGGCTTGCCTCGTCGATAGCCTTCTGATTTTTCCGAGCGCTCCGTGGCCTCGATTATGAAGTACTGGCAACCGACTACTGGCTACTGGCAACTCGTTACCAAAGTACATGTCCTTTCGTAAGTTGACAGCCTCCCCAATCTCAGCCACTCTGACACCGTGGGCGTACTGCGCCCGCACGATGATTTGCTGTTTTTCTCCTCTGGTCGCACACCAGTGGCATGATTCACCAGCCGATTTTTGGAGGCTACATGGCCCATCCTGCCCGTTTCCATCGCCGACACGACGGCTCCCCACCCCAAATACAACCATGTAACTCCTTACGGCTGAATAATTTACCCGCAACCTACTTTGTTTGCAGGAAGTTACGCGGATTTCCGTGCATGTCCATGAAACTAAGGAATTTGAAGGAGGGGGGAGGGGGTACCACCTCACCGCCACGCTGTCCGCCTCCTATAATGCTCCCATGAATAAGGACTGGACGACCAAGCTTATCCACTCGGACGCGCAAGTGCCCGAGGGCTTTCGCTCGCTGGCGACCCCGACCTATCGCGGCTCGACCGTGCTTTTTTCCGATGCCGCCGACATCACCGACGACTGGGACCAGTACGAGGTGGGTTATACCTACGGCCTCTACGGCACCCCCACGACGCTGGAGTTGGCCACGAAAATCTGTGAGCTCGAGGGCGGTTTCCGAACGCTCATCACCCCCGGCGGCCAGTGCGCCGTCTCCACCATTCATCTGGCCTTCCTCAAAGCCGGCGACCACATCCTGGTGCCCGAGAGCGTCTACGGCCCCAACCGCAAGCTCACGCGCTTCGTGCTGCGGCGCTTCGGCGTCGAAACGACCTTCTACCCGCCCAGAATCGGCGGCGAAATCCAGTCGCTGTTCAAGCCCAACACCCGCATGGTCTGGTGCGAGAGCCCCGGCTCCATCACCATGGAAGTGCAAGACGTACCCGCCATCGCCGCCGTCGCGCACGCGCATGACGCACTGGTCGTCATGGACAACACCTGGGCGGCGGGCGTCCTCTTCGACGCCCTGGCTCACGGCGTGGACATCTCCATGCAGGCGGTGACCAAGTACGTCGCCGGGCACAGCGACGTGCTGCTCGGCGCCATCACCGTGAAAGACGAAGCGCTGTGGAACGACGCTGGGCGCGCATCAGCAGGTGCTGGGTGCGGCGGCCTCTCCTGACGATTGCAGCCTCGCGCTGCGCGGCATGAAGACCATGGCGGTGCGCCTGAAGGCCATCGAAAATTCGGCGTTGCGTATCGCCGAGTGGCTCAGCCAGCGACCGGAAGTCGAGCGGGTGCTGCATCCCGCGCTGCCGTCGTGTCCGGGACACGAGTTCTGGAAGCGCGATTTCCTCGGCTCCTCCGGCCTGTTCTCCATCGTGCTGCAGCCGGCCATCGCCAAAGAAAAAGTCCTCGCCTTCGTAAACGCGCTGGAGCTGTTCGAGATTGGCTATAGCTGGGGAGGTGTAGCGAGCCTGGCCACGGCGTACGACTTCACCGGTTTCACGGGCAGGCCGGAGTACGGTCACCGCATTGTGCGGCTGCACATCGGGTTGGAGAAAACGGAAGACTTGCTTGCCGATCTGGAGCAGGCTTTGGAAAAACTGCGGTAAATGAAATCGCGCGGACTGAGGTCCGCGCGAAGCCAGTTCATTGACAACAAAATCTACGCAAGTCCGCTCGCGCTATTTCAGCGTGCCGGCTTTTTTCAGGATGTCTTCGGCGAAGAAGTTCTCGACCTTGGCCTCGTCGCGGATGACCTCGTAATAAGCGGCCTTCAGCAACTGCTCCTTGCGGTCGCGGAGCTGCTCGCGAATGGCCTGTTGCACGCGCGGGTCTTTCAACTCGCGCTGGCCCGCAGCTTCCCTGCTGATGAGCTTGACCACCCGGAAGCCGAAGATCTGGTGGCTGTTGGGGTCGGCGACCACCAGCACGCCGGAGTACTGGCCCGGTTTGAGCTTGTTGATCGCGTCGAACGCCGTGCGGTCTCCCTTGAGCGACGACTCGGGCACGAAGCCGAGGTCGCCGCCGTTCTGCGCGGTCTCCGGCTGCTCGGAGAGCGCCATGGCGACAGAGGCGAAGTCTTCGCCGCTATCGAGGCGGTTCGCGATCATCTGGATTTTCTTCTTCGCGTCCTCGGGGTTCTGGGCCTTGCCGGCGACGTTCTGCGCCTGCGGATTGGGTTGGGTGGTCACCAGGATCTGCGCCAGGTGATACTGCGGCTCGATCAGGTTGAACTCGGCTTTGTGCTGGTTGTAGTACGAGGTAATGTCGTCGTCGGTGATGTTGATTTTCGACGTGATTTCCTTGTTCAGCACCTTGTCCACGGTGATGGAGCGTCGCAGGTCGGCCTTGAAGTCGGCGAGGGTGATGTTACGGGCGGCGAGCCGCTTGTCGAATTCGTCCTGGCTGAACGGGGCCTTGATCTCGGCCAGCTTGCTGTTGACCTCGTCGTCGGTGGCCAGCAGGCCAAGCTTCTCGGCGCGCTGCATCAGGATTTCATTGTCGATGAGCTGCTTGAGGATGTTGAGGCGCAGGGTATCCGCTTGCTCGTCGGCGGGTTTCTGGGGAGCGTCGGCGGTCTGGTTGTTGTAGTACTTGTCCACCTCGGTGCGCTGGATCTTGCGGCCGTTGACCGTGGCCATCACGCCGGCGGAATCCTGTTTGGTGTTACAGCCGATGCCAGACAACAGCAGGAAAAGCGTGCCCGCCACGATGGCAGCCGATGCGGCACTCAGTCCATGCTTCACGTTCGATTTCAATCCGTGCTCCTCGTGTTGGGCAAACCTGCCCCGTGCTACTCGATCATCACCGTCCGTCGTCGCCACGTTCCTGGTTACGGCGGCCTACTTGCTCGTGGGCTGAGGCACTGCGGCCGGCGTCGGCGGAGGTCGCTGGCGGCTGTACTCCCGCAGCCAGCAGTTGAGCATTCAAAATCGCCCGAACCTCGTCGGGATCAACCGCGCCTTCCAGTTTCTGGCCATTGATATACAGGGTCGGAGTGGCGTTCAGCCCCAGCGCCTCGCCTTCGGCCATCGAGGCTTTCAGCGCTTTGTCGGGCTGCGTCTTTGATGCAGGCCTGCAGGCGCGTCATGTCGGCGCCGTGCTTCTTGCCCATGTCGAGGGCGATACGGTCCAACTCGGCCTTGGCCTTCGGCAAGTCCTGGCCGTTGCTGATGGCCTTCTGATTGGCGTGCACGTAGTCGGCAAAGTCCCAGTACGCAGTGCCGTTCTCGACGGCAAGGCAGTTGGCGTCATTGGCCGAGTGGATGGCCCAGGGGTGCATGGACAGCGGGAAATCCTTATACACAATCTTGATGCGGTCGCCGTACTCGGGCAGGATTTCCTGCATCAGGGTCGAGTGCATGCGCGAGCAGAACGGGCACTCGAGGTCGTCGTAGTTCACCAGCGTGACCTTGGCGTTGGGGTTGCCGCGCACCGGGCGTCCGTTGAGGTCGATCTTACTCATGCGGTCGGTGTAGATGTCTTTGGTGAGGTCGATTTTCGTTACCTTCGCCAGGGTCTTGCCGTCTTGCGAAAGCAGGAAATCAACCTTCTGCTCATGGCCGCTACTACCACTCAGGGTGATGGTGATGGCGTCGTAGGTGGGAAAGTCGCTCGGCCGGCGGGGACCGACATCCACGGTGATCGTCGGCGGAAGATCGTACTGGGCCTGCATCTGGCGCTGGATCTTCGCCTTCAATTCGGGTGAGATAGCATGTCCCGGCGGACTGGGGAACTGTGGGCGCAGGGGAATTGGCTGGGCTGGTCTGCGCCGAACACCCGGTACATACCAGCAAGAACAAGACTGCCACACGTTTCATCAACAAGAGACAAACCACCTTAGAGTTAGAGCCTGAACTCCTCATTATCTCACGCAGGCCCGCGATTGCGCAGGCCTCCGGCCGAGTTAGATTGGCAGCTTCGGCGGGCGTCGCAAAGGCGGTCAGAGTCCTCGCTATGCGTCAGCATTTCGACCGGCAGCACGGCGTTCATCGAGCCGGACCGGAAGCCTTCGAGATCAAGGGTGACGTAGGCGAAGCCGAGGGCTTTGAAGATGCGGGTAAACTCCGCCGCCATCGTCGGAGTCGAGGGCGCGGGGCAACTCATCGCGGGCGATTTCGAGGCGAACGATGTCGCCATGGTGCCGGACCCGGAACTGGCGGAATCCGAGCTGGCGCAGGGCCTCTTCGCCCTGCTCGACGACCAGCAGCGCTTCAGGAGTCACCGGGCGGCCGTATTCAATGCGTGACGAGAGGCAGGCGGATGCGGGCTTGTCCCAGACGCGCAGCCCCGCGTGGCGGGCCAGTTCGCGGATGTCCTGCTTGGTGAGGTCTGGCGTCGAGCAACGGAGCGGCGACGCCGTGCTGCCGCGCAGCCTGCTGCCCAGGACGGTAGTCGCCCTGGTCGTCGGCGTTCACACCGTAAGCGATAACGTCGAAGCCGTGCTGTGGAGCGAAATTCTTCCATCACGGTGAACAGCTCGTCCTTGCAGTGGAAACAGCGCGAGCCGTCGTTCTGGCGGTACTCGGGGCGGTCCATTTCGGCGGTCTGGAGGATGGTGAGCGGAATGCCCTGCTCCTGCGCGAAGGCCACCGCGTCCTGCATCTGCGAGCGGGCCAGGCTGGGCGAATCGGCGAGTACGGCCAGCATGTTGTCGCCAAGCTCGCGGTAGGCAGCCCAAGCGAGAAATGCGGAGTCCACTCCGCCCGAGTAAGCCACCAGGACGCGCCCGAGCCGCCGCAGATTGCTTCTGAAGGGCGTGGGACTTGGCGTCCAGGGCGTCGATTCACGGGTTGGTTGTCCATCCGACATGGTTCGATTGTAGCTGGGCAACGAGGGTTGCGCCATTCCGAACTAGTAGATTCTCTGGAGGCGCTTCAGATTGCCGAAGGTTCCGACGTTGCTGAGGCTGAAGGCGAAGCGGTAGGCGTTTTCGTTGCGCACGGGGCCCAGCGCCCAGCGGGAATACTCGAAGGTGAGGCCGCAGCAATCCCAGTTGTAGGCGCTCTGGACGGTCGCGCCCTGCAAGATAGCCGTTCTTCATGTCGTAAATCATGGACTCGGCGGAGCTGAATCCCCGGCCTGACAGGCTACCGTAGATGAATTCCACGCGGATCTGGTTAGTGATGTCGGGCGCCAGCACCTGATCGACGGTAGCAGGAATGACCTCGCCGGGAACGTGCAAATACGCCGGGCCTCCCATCACCAACCACTTCGGGGACAGCCGCTGGGTGAGGAAGATGGAACTCGAATTCACCTGGTTGAAGACCGGATCATAATCCAGGTTCCACTGGAAGTCGGTGGAGTTGTTTTTCACCAGCAGACGGGAAATGATCGGCGAGGCGCTGCGGTACTGAGTGAGGAAGGCGATGCCCGAAAAATCGACCGAGCTGTCAAACACGTTGCGTTGATTCGGAACCAGAGCGCCCCCGAACGAGGGGTTGAAGAAGTATTTCTGGGCGATCGTCCAGGTAACGACTTCCTTCGCCGCGCCATTCGTGTCGTCGCAGACCGGCTTGTCCGAAGTCAACGCTTTCTTCGCTTCCGCGGTTGACGGATCCGGCTTGAGGGAATCGGCGCGCTGATAGCACTCTGCACTTGTCTTCGTCTTCTTGGCGAAGAGGCGGTTGACCACGCCATACTCCACGCCACTTGAGTCGGCGAGAATGTCGCGTTGGTCGAAGCGGATGATGTTGGCGAAATTGCTGACCCCGCCTTCGTAACGGTAAACCGCATACGGCTCGACCACATGCTTGAGAACGTAGCCGAACATCTTGCGATCGAAGATGCGGTCGAGCGAGGGGGGGCGCACTTCCATCGAAGCCAGCGCCACATTGCGGTTCAAAGCCTGGGCCACGGCGATGCCGATCACGCCGGTGTTGTTCTCGGTGGGCAACAGGCGTTCGCTGTAAACAGTCTCGCGCACGCCGACTTCCGGACGGAAGGTCCAGCCCTTGAAGAACGTCGGTAACGAGATGGTGGGGTACACGTCGAATCGGCCAACAATGTTCTGGGTCTGGAAGCCGGGCTCGTGCCGCGAAACCCCCTCGCCGGCGACTTCGTAGGCGTACATGAACCTGGAATTGGCGATCGGGGTTTCCAGACCCGCCATCTGGAAGCTGGGGATGTGGGCGATGTCAATGACGTCGCCGTTCACTGTGCTCTGGTAGTTCTGGTAGCGGGCTATCCAAAGGCCCACGAGGTTGCTCGGTCCAGCTCTTGCTCACAAAACCCGAGGAGCGAACTTCGGAGTTGATGGCGTCAGTAAAGCTCTGGCCGAACGCGAGGCGGAACACGTAGCTGCTCAAGTAGTCGACCGACACCACACCACGAAACCCATAAGGGAGCAACATCCAGCCGTTAGCCTTGAGTTCCTCGCCGCCCTGGTTCTGGTGGTACTTGGGGTCGCCCTGTTCATCGATCACACCGTAATACTCGGCGTGGAAGCCATAGTTCCAGCCGATACTGCGGTAGTTGCCGATCTGCGCCCAGCCGCGTGATGAGAAGTAATAGCCGCCGATCTCAGCGTCCGAATTGCGGTTGATCGCCCAATAGTAGGAGTCGCCGATGATAAAGCCCTTGGTATTGGACTGGCCGATGGCGGGAATGAGGAAGCCGCTTTGGCGTCCCAGGTTGTCGGCAGGATGCTGGACATACGGAAAGTAAAAGACGGGGATGCCCTTGATGCGCAGGGTGGAGTGATACATCTTGGCGTCGCCGCCGACTTCCACGGTGGCGGTGGCGGGATGATACTCCCACTTCGGGTTGGGCAATTGGCACGAGGTGATGATGCCGTGGTGCACGCGATATAGATCGGGGCCGAGCTTGTCCACCACCTTGCCGGTGAAAAAGAATGGTGTGGACGAGCGAAGGAACATTACCTGGTTCTTGACCTGGATGCCAGTGGAGCCGATCACATCGTAAAAGGTGCCGGTATCGCGGCTGACATCGTAGGTGGCATGCGTGCCGACGAGGTGCTCGCTGTGGGTGCCTCCGTCGTACACCACGTGGCCGGTGGCGGTAATTTTGCCGGTGGTGGAGTCGTAGATGGCCTGATCGCAATGCAGAGTATTGTTGCGAAACCGGATCTCCACATGGCCCCGAACCTTGTAAACGTCCCGAATTTTCTCCTGCTCGTCGGCGCGAATGAGGACGTCGTCGCGATTCAAAACGATGTTGGCTGGCGGAGCCGGAGTGCCGAATCCCGCTTCGGCCGCACTTTGCAGTTGTTGTTGCACAACCTCTTCCATGACCTGCAAGCCCTCATCATCCGGCGCGGGTGTCACAGGCTTGGCCGGTGCATCTTGCTGGGCCGCACCAGTGGTGGCTTGATCTTGCGGGTCTGCCGGAAGGCCAGAGGAGGCGGCTGGCGGGGCTTCTGCCGCAGTGCTCCGTAACTGGCTGGTTACTAGCGCAGGAGCAACAAACAGATGACTTCCCAGGAGCGCCGTGATAATCAATCGAGTGCGGGGAATCATTGAAAGCCGCGCGTTGCCTCACCGGGAAAGATGAAATCAGTAGAACCTTGCAACTTAGCACGTCGCAAGGACTCAGGCCAAACGCGAAGCGTTCACGACGGTTTCACGCAGCTCTGGTAGTTCTCTAAACCCGCTTGGCTATGACTGGTTGCGCCAACTTCGGCGACCGAGCCGTCGCCAGTTCGTGCCTGGGAATCCAAGCGGGCGACCTCCCGTCCTCCAGAGGAATGACAGGCCAGTTTGCGGACCGTGGGCCAGCGCGCCGCACGGCGAAGGAATAGTTGCGCCACGACATGACGGAACAGCAGCTCTCCCAATTCGAAGACCCAGTGAACCGAACGCCCGAGCCGGAAGAGGTTTGGCGAAACGAAGTGCAGGACCGGCTGGCGCGCTACAAGCGCCGGCGCGGACGCCGCATCGAAGGCGCGTACACCATGCGTTTTCCCTTCCCTGCGGAGGAGATCGCGGAAACAATTACGCCACCGCCGGAAATCGCATCGGCGGAAAGTCCCTCGCTCGTGGAATCCGAACCACTCCCCTCGCCTGAAGTCGACGCAGGGGCGCCCATGCCGACACCAGAAATTGAGATTGCTACCGAATGTGAAAGTGAACCGGCCGTTCTCGAAGTTCAGCGGGCGAGTGATGTCCTCGTCCAGCGGGCTGGGCCAGCGGTCCAAGAATGGGACGAAGACACAGTGTTCGTTGATCTGACGCCGCGCCCGCGTCCCAAGCGTAAGGTCATCGCATTTCCCCGCCAATCCACGTTAGCGCCGGATGTGGTGCAGCGGCTGGCAGACCCGGTGACCGCCGAAGCGCCGCGCATTCTCGACGTGCCGGAAGAGCTGGAGGCGATTCCTTCCACGCCCTTCCTCGACGGATTGCAGCTTGACATACCCGGCGCGGCGGCTGCCATCGCTACGAGTCGCGAGCATGTGGACTTGCCCTTCCAGTCAGTGGGGATTTCGCGCCGCCTTTTTGCCGGGGTAGTTGACCTCGCTGTCGCCGCGGTTGCGGCCGGCGTGTTCTCAGCTGTCGCTTATCAGGCACTCGATCATCCAGCCCCAAGCAAGCCGCTGCTTCTCGGTGTCGCGGCCGGTGCTGTGGTGGTGTGGCTCGCCTATCAGTATCTGTTTGTAGTCCATGCCGGGAAAACCCTGGGCATGATGGCGGCGCACATTCGCTTCTGCACGTTTGCGGGCCGGCCGCCCGCCATGCGGCAAAGGCGCAAGCGCGTGCTCGGGTTGTTCCTGTCTTCGCTGTCGCTGGGCATGGGGCTGCTGTGGGGATTTGTCGACGTGGATGGCCTGTGCTGGCATGACCGCCTAAGTCGTACCTTCCTCGCGCGCCGGGCTTGAGGTATCCAATCACTTCGGGTTAGCTGACAACCGGCGGTCTCAACGTGTAGATTGCAGGATTGCGGCAGTTTGTGCGCGAAGTTGAGCCGCCGAGAGCTCCGCGAGAGAACACGGCCGGGGAACCAGCGAACCGAATGTCCACGCCAGCCAACAATCTGCAAAAACCAGCCGTACGGGTCTTCGTCGCCACGACGGTGATGCTGACCTTCATCTCGTTCTGGCGGGCCGCCGCGATCGTGCTGGCCGATCTGGCGTCGTCGGCGTACTACGTGGGCGGCGACGCGGAGAAGGTCATCGGCAAGAGCGCTCCCTGGTTCGTGCTGGCGGTGATGATCTTCAGCTACGCCGTGCGGGCGCTTTACATCGAGTCGAGCGCGATGTTCGTGCGCGGCGGCGTGTACCGCGTGGTGAAGCAGGCGTTGGGCGGAACGCTGGCCAAGCTGTCGGTGTCGGCCCTGCTGTTCGACTACGTCCTGACAGGCCCCATCAGCTCGGTAGCGGCGGGACAGTACTTCGCCGGCTTCCTCACCGACACGCTGCACCACATCGGCCACGATGTTCATATCCCGGAAAACGCGTTCAGCGCGGCTTTTGCCATCATGGTGACCGGTTATTTCTGGTGGAAGAACATCCAGGGTATTCACGAGTCGAGCGAGCGGGCGTTGCAGATCATGAAAATCACCACCGTGATGGTGGTGATGCTGATCGTGTGGTGCCTGATCACCATCTTTAAGACCGGCGCGCATCTGCCGCCGCTGCCTGCGGCCGCTGACATGCACCGCAACCGCGAGTCGCTGGGATGGCTGCTGGGCACCTGGGCGCAGAAGATTCCGCTGATCATGCTGATGGTGGGCTTCGGGCACTCGGTGCTCGCCATGAGCGGCGAGGAGTCGCTGGCCCAGGTCAACCGCGAAATCGAGCACCCCAAGCTGAAGAACCTGGAGAAGACCGGGCTGGTAATTTTCCTCTACAGCCTGTTCTTCACCTCGCTGGTCTCGTTCTTTGCGGTGATGATCATTCCCGACGGCGAACGGGCCGGGTACTTCGCGAACCTGATCAGCGGTCTGGCCATGAACGTGGTGGGCCCGTACTCGCTGAAGCTGGTGTTCCAGGGCTTCGTAGTGGTTGTGGGAGCGCTGATTCTTTCGGGCGCGGTGAACACGGCCATCGTGGGCGCGAATGGCGTGCTGAGCCGCATGGTGGAAGACGGCGTCCTGACCACCTGGTTCAAGAAGCCGCAGAAGAAATTCGGCACCAGCTATCGTGTGATCAACATGATTGCTGCACTGCAGGTGCTGACGATCATCGCCAGCGGCGGCAACGTGTACTTGCTGGCTTCGCTCTATGCCTTCGGCGTGATCTGGAGCTTTTCGTTCATGTCGCTGGCGGTGCTGGTGCTGCGCTATACGATACCGGAAAAGCGCGAATGGAAGGTGCCAGGCAACTTCCACATTCGCGGCGTCGAGATTCCGGTTGGACTGGTCCTCATCTCGATCATTCTGTTTTCGACCGCCCTGGTGAACCTGTTTACGAAAGAGCTGGCGACCATCGCGGGAGTAAGTTTCAGCGCGGTGTTCTTCGTGGTGCTCACTGTTTCTGAGCGCGCGGTTGCGGCCCAGCATGCTTCGGGCGATTCCGGGTTGGAGCAGTTTAACGTTGCCGCCAATGCCGAGCTGGACGCGAAGGCGATGGACGTGCGTCCCGGCAACGTACTGGTGGCGGTCCGCGACCCTCACAACCTGGCCTATCTGCGAGAAGTGCTCACGCGTGTGGACACAACTCGTACCGACGTGGTGGTCATGACCGCCCGGATCTATCACCGCGAACACTCGTTCAGCGGCAGCATGGAGATGGAGAGTTCCGAAGTATTCGAAAGGTACGAGCAGGAGCTGTTCACTGCGGTCGTCTCCGCTGCCGAAAAGGAAGGCAAGCACGTTTCACTGGTGGTAGTGCCGACTAACGACGTGTTCGAGGGGATCGTAGCGACGGCGCAGCGCCTGAACTCGACGGTCGTGGTATGCGGCCTGTCGCGCAAACTGACGGCTGACGAACAGGGCAAGCTGACCGGCGACGCCTGGGAGCGGCTGCCCGAACCGCGTCCTCGCCTGACCCTGATTGTGGTAGGACAGGAGGGCGACCGGCACGAATACCTACTCGGGCCGCACCGTCCGCGTGTCCGCAAAGAAGACGTGGACCTTCTGCATAGCCTGTGGCGTGAAGCCACCGTCGATCCCAAGTTCCGCGAGCTGCATCACTACCACATACTGAACGTTGCGCTCCAAGAGATGGAGAAGCGCATGCACAACGGCTTGGAGCGTGAAGAAGTCATGAAGGACCTGCAAGACGAGATGTGCCGACCCTGCGGTCCTACACTGCCGGATGAAGGCACGTCGTCGGATTGACCCGGTTGGCGCCGTCGCAGGATGGTCTGCGCCGCGCACTCTTGCTAACATCAGAGTGTGAGCAAGAATTCCAAGGTACGTGTCCGTTTCGCACCCTCTCCTACAGGGCAGTTGCACGTCGGCAACGCCCGCACCGCACTCTACAACTGGCTCTTCGCCCGCAAGATGAAGGGCACGTTGGTCCTGCGCATCGAAGACACTGATCTCGAGCGCAGCGAATCTCGCTACGAAGACCAGCTTCTCGAAGATCTCAAGTGGTTCGGTATCGATTGGGAGGAAGGCCCCGATGTGGGCGGCCCGTTCGCGCCCTACCGCCAGAGTGACCGCCTCGACATTTACCGCGAGCACGCCGAGCGGCTGGTGAAAGAGGGCAAGGCCTACCTTTGTTTCTGCAGCCAGGAAGAGCTGGAGCGCGAGCGTGAGGCGGCTATGGCCGAGCAGCGGTCTCCGCTGTATTCGGGCAAATGCCGCCATCTCGATCCCGCCGAAGCCGAGCGCCGTCGCGCGGGTGGCGAAGCTGCGGCCATCCGGTTGGCAATTCCCGAGCACCCTATCCGCTTTCACGACATAGTGCGTGGCATGGTTGAGTTCTCCAACGAAGCGGTGAGCGATCCCATCATCCTGCGCTCCAGCGGCATTCCGGTTTACAACTACGTGGTTGTAGTGGATGACGCTTTGATGGAGATCACCCACGTCATTCGCGGCGACGACCACCTCTCGAATACCCCGAAACAGGTGGCGCTCTACGAGGCGTTGGGCTGGCCGGTGCCGGAATTCGCTCACCTCTCGACCATCGTGGGCAGCGACGGCACGCGCCTGTCGAAACGTCACGGCGCGACTTCGATCGCCAACTTCCGCGACATGGGAGTGCTGCCCGAGGCGCTGGTGAACTACCTGGCCCTGCTGGGCTGGGCGCCCGCGGGCGGCAACCGCGAGGTGTTCACGCCGGAAGAGCTCTGCAAAGAGTTCACGCTGGAGCGCGTCACGCCGTCGGCCGCCATGTTCGACATGGAAAAGCTCTACTGGCTGAATCGGCACTACATCAAGAAGAGCTCGCCGGAGCGAATTGAGAAGCTGGCAGAACGGTATTTCATCAAGGCCGGACTGCTGCCGGAAGACCTCGACGAGCTAACTCGCGCCTGGTTTGCCAAGGTCGTCGCGTTGCTCGCCCCTTCCGTGAACAAGCTCGATGAGTTGCCCGAGCGCGCGGCTTTGATCTTCAAGGTCGATGCCGCCGCGGCGCTGGCTTCGCCGGACAACGCCGAAGTGCTGGGCGGACCAAAAGCGAACGAGGTACTGGCGGCGTTTGCCGAGTTCGCCGAGAGCGACAAGTCGCCAATGACTCCCGAGCGCTTCAAGGCCATCATGAACGAAGTGAAGGCGAAGACGGAGACGAAAGGCAAAGACCTCTTTCATCCGGTGCGCATTGTCTTCACGGGCTCCCACTCGGGACCTGAGTTCGACAAGCTGATTCCGATTCTCGAAGAGGGATCGCAGCTACCCTTACCGGTGCACGTAATGAACACCCAGGAGCGCCTTGCTGCTTTCAAGGCGGCGCGCTAGTCCGGTTTTATGAATACCGATAGCGGATCGGCACGTAGGCCCGCGCTTCAGCTGCCTGAGAAATTCTCGTTTGCTCCGGTATCGAAAGGGCGCAGCTTTAGCTGCGCCGTATTAGTCGTTTTGCTTCGCGTCAGGGCAAGACTTCAGTCGTGCCGACAAGACGCTGAAACACGATGGGGCTTTAGCCGCGGAGGCTTTTCCCGAGGGCAGTGGGTCGGATTGACCGGCGCCGGGGCAGTTCGACAAGTTGGCGACTAACCGTCCAAGTGGATTCCCGGACACTGGGGCGTTCGTCGTTACGTATCCTTGGGACTCCAGGACGAAGCCTAACTTATTTGATAGAAGGCGGAGGAGAGATGGAGTTCAAGCAATACGAGATTGCTGCGAACGGCATTTCTTTGCACGTAACTGAGGTTGGCGGCGGGCCGGTCGTTCTTTTCTGTCATGGGTTTCCAGACACCTCCTACACGTGGCGACAACAGATGACGGCGGTCGCGTCAACCGGCTTTCGGGCGATTGCTCCAGACATGCGCGGATACGGTCGCAGTTCAGCTCCATCCGACTCAACCTTTTATACGCCGCTCCAGACGGCGGGAGACCTCGTCGGACTCCTCGATGCGCTGAATATTCCCAGCGCCGTAATCGTGGGTCACGACTGGGGTGCAACCCATGCATGGAATGCCGCCTTGATGCGTCCGGATCGATTCACGGCGGTGTTTTGCCTGAGCGTGCCTTACGTCCCGCGCGGTGATGTCAGCGTCTTCGAACGCATGCGTGCATCTGGACATCAAAACGATTTCTACATGTTCGAACAGATCAAACCAGAAGCCGATCTAATCTGGGCCAATGCTGCAGTAACTATTCCGGGGGTTTTGTATTGGGCATCAGGTTCTGCTCCGGCCGACACGCGATGGAGCCCTCTGGACGCAGCACGAAGTCTTCATCGTCCCGCTCCCGGGCCATTGCCGTCGTGGGCAGAACCAGATTACGTCGCTCACAACATAGCGGAGTTTACGCGTACCGGTTTCCATGGCGCCTTAAATTACTATCGCGCCGCCGAGCCGTATTTCTATATGTCCGCCGCCTGGAAGGGTGCCAAGATCACTCAACCTTCGTTTTACATCTCGGGTAAAGCTGATGGCTTGGGGGCGCTCTATCCCCCTCTCGAAAAGCTTCGCTCTGGTCTTCCCGGTCTCGTGGGAAGTCTCGAACTCGACAATGTGGGCCACTGGATACAACACGAAGCCTCTGCCGAAATCAGCGACCAGCTTGTGAAGTTCCTGTGCTTGGTAAACCCTATCTAGACCATCGACTTCTTTCACATGACCGTTAAACGCCCTATCCGCCTACTTGGCCCGCCGTTGTAGGCCCCGCATTTCAAGCTGACCCGCCACCTTCCCGGCGGGAGAGATGACGTTTTCAGCAGCCCCTTCAACCCCGGTTATTTTCCTACGCGGAACATGGCTTTTTTATGCAACATCTTCCGCCAACGCCACCTAAACCGGACTTACCGGACTGATTCCCATTTTGGTCCGTACTGGTTACTAAAGTTTTCTTGCTCTGCTGAATCTTCTTGCGTCGTGTTTCCCCAGCCATTACAACTTGATCGATGGGGCCAAGGGATAGGTGTCCTTGGCCACTCCGCGCCCAGTGCGCGCTGCAAGTAGTTCCTTAACAATTCCAAAATTGGGGACTGGCTTACCGGATAGTCCTGAAAAATTACCGCTAACTCCTACGGGCACACATGGATACGTGTAACCAGCTTATGAATCAATGAAATGAAAACAATTTTCCCCTAAACCATTGATTCTAAACAGTCGCGCTATTTATTTTTTCGTTACCGTGTAATACAACACTAATACACGAATCGGGCAGATTGTCATTCAACCGGTTCCACTTACGCTATTGGCACGGGGGTAGAGTCGCGAGCCACGGCGTCCTGGTTTTGATAGGAGCCGGCTTCGGCCGCTGGCACAACAGCCGCTTCTTGGCTACACCGCCAGCGCTCGACGTAATGCCGCCCGCGCCAGGATGCGCGTCGAGTCCAGCGTCGGTAGCGGTGATGTGATGTCGTCGATCAGCAGCGGGATTTCGGTGCAACCCAGCACCACGGCATCGCAACCCCGATGACTCATGCCGCCAATCACCTGCTGAAAGTAGGTGCGCGATTCGGCAGTCAGGATGCCGTTCACCAGCTCATCGAAGATGATTCGGTCGATGCGGGCGCGCTCGTCGGCATTGGGCACGAGGTATCCGAGGCCCGCCTCCGGTAGCTTGGTCTGATAGACCGTGCCCTCCATGGTGTACCTGGTACCCGTAATCGCCAGCTTGCGGAACCCCCGCGACTTGGCGACTGCGGCAACCTCGTCAACGATATGAAGCCACGGTAGCGGCGATTGCGGCGCCAACAGGTCAAAGGCGTGATGGATCGTGTTGTCCGGGCAGATGAGGAAGTCCGCTCCCGCCTTCTGCAGTTTTCCGGCCGATGACAGCATCAGGCCGGCGACGCCCTGCCAGTCGCCACGCTCGATGAACTCCATGTACTCACCGAGACAATGGGTGTGCATGGAGATTTCAGGATGCATGTGGCGCCCCATGAGCGCGGGGGCTTCATCGCAGATGGTGCGATAGCACAGCGCCGCACCCTCGGCGCTACAAGCCACGATTCCGATGTGTTTGGGCATGAGCGTTCTCTCAGTCGGCACGAAAAACAATTTAACCGCGGATTAACACGGATTTCACGGACAAGCCCAACCTCGAAAATCCTTAATTT
>CAVVTL010000007.1:0-18266 GCA_963751155.1 uncultured Acidobacteriaceae bacterium
CGGAGGTGATCAGCTATCGCATCCCGGCGGTGAAGTACAAGGGAATGCTGGTTGGATACGCCGCGTTTGCGGAACACTGCTCGCTGTTTGGCATGAGCGGCACCCTACTGGGCCCGTTCAAAGAAGAGTTGAAGAAATACTCGACTTCGAAAGGGACGATTCGCTTTCCGGTGGACAAGCCGTTGCCGGCGGCGCTGATCAAGAAGCTGGTGAAACACGCGGTCGCGCAGAAAGACGCTAAGGCGAAAAAGTAAAGGATCGAAGCAGTCTGACGTTGTGGGAAGTCCGAGTCCCACCCTATCGTCTGCCGCGGCGGACGATAGAGTGGGGCACCCAGTTCGATGTTGTACGGGGACTGGCGAATTATGCGGGCATGCTGCCGTTGGCGAAGTCGGCGTCGAGCGCGGCCTCGACGCGGCGGGTCAAGTTGTCGCCCAGCGGCTTGCGTCCAGCGGTCACGACGAACGGCTTGGGATGTTTCTCGCCGGCCACCGAATCGATGGTGGTGGTGACCATATCTTCTTCAACGATGGCGTATTTCAGGTTGCTCATATTATCCTCCCCATGCGAGGCCGGCTCTGGTGGCGCTGGCTCGTGCCTCGATCCGACTTAAGACTAAGGCGAGACATAGCATAAATCCAATGACTTGTTGTCATAAAAACGATAATCTACAGTTATGGTAAATCTGGACCAGTTGCGCATCTTTCAGGGGGTGGCGCAGAGCCGCAGCTTCACCCGTGCAGCTGAGATCGTGCATCTGACGCAGCCCGGCATCAGCAAGCACATCAAGCAAATGGAACAGTACTTTGGCGTGCCGCTGTTTGACCGAACCGGCCGGAGAGCGACGTTGACCGAGGCGGGAACGATCTTGTTCGAGGCGACACAGGAGATCATGGCGACCATTGAGGCGGCGGAGCGGCGCATCGATGATCTCAAGGGGCTGCGCGGCGGACGGCTACGGCTGGGGTCGAGCTTCCCGATTGGGGTGTACATTTTGCCGCGGGTGCTGGCGGAGTTTCGGCGGCGGTATCCGGCTGTGGAGGTCGCGCTGCAGATATCGCTCAGCGAGACGGTCGAGACGAAGCTGCTGGCCAACGAACTCGATTTGGGGCTGGTGAGTCACGATGCGGGCGATCCGCGGCTGGTGGCACGGGCGTTCATGAGCGACGAGCTGGTAGTGATTGTGCCGCCTGGACATCGCTGGGGGAAGAAGCGGCACGTCGCGCCGCGGGAACTCGCGGACGAGACGTTTATCGTGGCGGCGCAAGGCGCGGGAACACGCGCGGTGGTGGAGGAGCGTTTGCGAGCGCTGGGCATCGTGCTGACCAACGTGATGGAGTTCGGCAATCTGGAAGGCGCGAAACACGCGGTCGAGGCGGGGCTTGGTATTTCGGTGCAGGCTCGCTCAGTCGTGCAACGGGAAGTTACAGCGGGGTCGCTGCACGCGGTACGGCTGACAGGCATGGATACGCGGATCCAGTTTTTCTACGCGCGGAAAAAGAACGCTCATCTGACGCATGCAGCGCGGGAACTCGTGGAGCTGCTTGAGGGAGTGGGCGCTGCGAGCCATGCGCGATGAGAGCGGCCCGAGTATCCTCCCAAGGCTCGATAGGTTTGCACTTGCAGCCAGAGATTGGTCTACTTGGTTTGTCCTTTTAATTCGGTCTGCACCAGGTGCATCTCGGAGGTGCCTACGTTTTCTACCGCGTGGGTTCCCGGGCCGCGCCAGGCAGCGGTGCCGGCTTTGGCCTCGGCCACACGGCTGGTGCCGTCGGGGAGGGTGAACTTGAGCTTGGCGTCGGTGACATAATATACGACGCTCGCGGGATGGGAATGCATCGCGACTTTCTGTCCGGGCTGGATGTGAACATCGAGCACGCGGACGTTTGCGTTATCAAGAGCCACTTTGTGGGTCTCGGGTCCGCCGGCCACGGTGACTACGTCTTGAGCTATCGCCGCTGACAGGGCCAGAGCCACGAAGCACACGAGAAACAACAGTCGACGCATGGTTGCCTCCTCAATCTCAACTTGAATGACGGTGGTTTATATCTTTGCAGCGCGGATGGTGTCAAGCGGAATATCCTGTTTGCCGTACGATGGCGGCGCCTGGCATTCGCGCGTCGAAAAGCGGCGACATTGGATGGGATGAGACATCATGGCAAGAAACGGCGGCATCATCGGAGTATCGGACCACGGCGGCTGGGCGGTGCTGGTGACGGTGGGACGTGATGGGACGCTGCTCGACCGCCGCAAGGTGGAGCTCGTGGATGAGGGGCTGCCGAAGATTCCGCACCACAGCGAATGCCAGCGGCTCCCGCTCGACGAGGCGGTTGAGTTGGTCGAGCGGGTGCGCGTGTCGGCGGAGAAGCACGCAGCGCTGGCGCTGGATGAAGTCGCGATGGCGGTGCCGGAAATTCTTGGGGTTGCGCTTCGCAAGTGCCCGGAGCTTCCGGCCACGGTTGCTGAGCGAATCACGGACTACTTTGCGCAGAACAATGCCGACTGGGTGATGTACCGCAAGGCGCTGGCCGCAGCTGCCGAGTCGCGTGGTTGGCCGGTTCACTGGTACGACGCGAAAAAAGTGTTGGGCGAGGCGAGCCAGGCGTTGGGCGTCGAGAACCTTGACGCGCATTTTCATCAATTACGAAAGACGATCGGGCCGCCATGGGACAACGATCACAAGCTGGCCATGGCAGCGGGAATCGTAGCGGAAAAGGCGATTGCGGAGTAAGTGGCGGGATCTGGGGCAGGTGTCCTGTGGGGGGCAGAGCAAGAGCAAAATCTCCACATTTCCCAAAATCACGCTAATGTAGCCCCGAGGTGTGTGGGCTGCCGATCGACTGTAAAACTGGATACCCGGGTCTATCGCCAAACATGCCGTTGATTTGCATGCGGCTGACAAAAGGTTGTAGACTCTCGTCCCACTGGGCCCTCCTGCGCCACTCGCCACCGTTTCAGAACGCAAGCTCAAATAAGGAGACATTCTCGTGAAACTTTGGTGCGCGTTGTTTGCCGTCGGAGTCCTACTCGCGGTCAGCCAGCCACTACCTGCGCAAACCCAAGGTCAATGGACAGGCACTGGCGCGATGCAATCCACGCGAGAGTTGGGCGCGCAGGCGTTGCTGATCGGTGGAAATGTCCTCGCGGCTGGAGGCGTTGATAACAGCAGCAACGTCCTCGCGACGGCGGAAGTTTATAGCCCCGGTTCGGGCACGTGGAAAGCCACCGGCAGCATGATCCAGGCGAGACAACTGTTTTCCGCGGTCGTGCTGAAAAGCGGCAAGGTATTGGTAGTAGGCGGACTGGGCACGAGCAATATCGTGCTGTCGGGCGCTGAGTTGTACAACCCGGCAACCGGGACGTGGTCAGGGGCGAGCTCTCTCTCCGTGCCGCGCTTTGGTCATACGGCCACGCTGCTGCCGAGCGGCAATGTGCTGGTGACCGGTGGCTGCACATCGAGCAGTTGCGCCACCGATACTGCCGTGAGTGAACTCTACAATCCGACGACGAATACGTGGTCGGCGACGGGCAGCCTTAACACCGCCCGGTCTTACCACACAGCCGTGCTGCTGCAAACCGGGAAAGTGTTGGCCATTGGCGGTTACAACGGCAGCGCTCTCACTTCGTGCGAACTCTACGATCCTTCCGTCGGCAAGTGGACTGCCGCAGCGAGTACGAATGTGGCTCGATACCGAAACGGCACCACACTGCTTTCAGATGGCAAGGTGCTGGCCACGGGAGGCGCCATTGGCAAGTATCCCCAATCTTCAGCTGAGCTTTACAACCCTACGACCAATACATGGACGGCAACCGGGAGCATGACGATTGGGCGTTACGGTCACACGGCGACTTGGCTGCCCGATGGTACAGTCGTAGCGGCCGGAGGTGTGGGGCAGTCCATCAGCTGCGGGAAGGCTTGTACTGGGTACATTCCGACCGCGAAGGTTGATATCTACAACGAGGCCACAGGCAAATTCACGGCGACGGGAACCTTGAGCCGAAGCCGGGCATATCAGACGACGACCTTGCTGAACACGGGAGTTGCATTGACGGCCGGCGGCATGAGCACGACCAGCACCTGTTGCGTGGTGGTGAACAGTGCGGAGTTCTATACTCCGCTGTCGCTGACGTTGTCCCCATCAACACTGAACTTCGGCTTCCTGCAGGTGGGATTGACCAGCGCCGCTCAGACGGTAACGGTCAGCAACGTCAGCAATCACTCGGTCAACTTTACCAGCATCGCGGCTTCGGGAGACTTCGGCCAGAGCAACAACTGTCCGGCGACTCTGGCGACGACCCTGAGCTGCAGGATCAGCGTGACGTTCACGCCGACCGCGGCCGGATCGAGGAGCGGAGCCCTCACGCTGAAGGACAATTCTCCGGGCAGTCCGCAGCAGACCATCGCGCTCAGCGGGACCGGAGGAGCAGGCGCATTGGTTTTCAGCGTCGCCAGCTTGAACCTGGGAGGCGTTATTCCCGGTTACAGCAGCACTCAGAGCGCAACGCTGGTCAATGACAGCACGGGCGCAGTAACGATCACGGGCGTCAGCATCGCCCCGGCCAACGGTACATTCACGCAGACCAACAATTGTCCGGCGACGTTGAATCCGCAGCAGAGCTGCGTATTTCAGGTCACGTTCAGGCCGCCGGATACGGGAACCTATAGCGCTACGTTAACGGTGACGGACAGCGGAAAGGGCACAGCGGCAACCCTGGCGCTCGCAGGGACGGGTCTGGATTAGAGCGGGAGCGCTCGAAGCCGAGCGGCGAGCTGGGCAAAGAAAAACCCCGTTCAAGGACGCTGCGCGCGCTTGAACGGGAAGCCCGACTGAGTATTAGTTACCCGGTCGTTGGCAAGGTGTGACTGGGTTGCCATTAGCAACTAGCATTTCGCTGTTAGTGAATGGCGCTCGCGGTGCCTCGCATGGGTTAGCCCGAGACAAGGGCCAAGCAGCGGTTCGGCGGCGTGGACGATGGTCGGGAGCCAGTGATAATCTGAGCCTCTCGCGAAGTCTGCATGCGCGTCACAAGCGGTTGACTGCGCGGGCCGCAAAGGACAACTTCTCATGTCGGCGAATCCAGTCGGTGGACCTCAACTCGCAGATGGTGCGCGTGGTATTCCGCAGGCCGTGGCCGCGCCGCTGAGTCGCGCGGCGATTTTTCTGGTGGTGACGCTGAAACCGGGAGCGGAGACGCGGGGCATCATTCGCAGCTTCTGCGCGGACCTTTCGGCGATATTTCGCGCGGTGGAATTTCGCGACATCGAAGCCGGCTTGTCGTGCATCATGGGGGTTGGGTCGGATGCGTGGGACCAATTGTTTGGCGGCCCGCGTCCGGCGGAACTACATCCGTTTCGCGAATTTCACGCGGGCGCGCGCCACGCCATCGCAACCCCTGGCGACCTGCTGTTCCACATTCGCGCGAAACGCATGGACCTGTGTTTTGAGCTGGCGACGCAGATCATGGAACGAATCGGCGAAGCGGTTACAGTGGTGGACGAGGTGCACGGGTTCCGGTACTTCGACGATCGCGACCTGCTGGGCTTTGTGGACGGGACGGAGAATCCCCGGGGCGGCGAGGTTGAGGAAGCGGCGCTGATTGGCGACGAGGACCCGGCTTTCGCCGGAGGAAGCTACGTGATCGTGCAGAAGTATCTGCACGACATGGATGCATGGAATGCATTGCCGACAGAGGCGCAGGAGAAGATCATCGGGCGCAAGAAGCTGTCGGACATCGAGCTGGACGACTCGGTGAAGCCAACGAGCGCGCACAACGCGCTGACGGTGATCGAAGAGAACGGCGTGCAGAAGCAGATTCTGCGCGACAACATGCCGTTCGGGCGCGTGGGGTCGGAGGAATTCGGGACGTACTTCATCGGGTATTGCCGCACGCCCCGCATCACCGAGCAGATGCTGGAGAACATGTTTGTGGGGAATCCTCCGGGCAACTACGATCGGCTGCTCGACTTCAGCCGCGCGGTGACGGGGAGCCTTTTCTTTGTACCAACCGCCACATTCCTGGACAACGTGACCGAGAACGAACCAACAGATTCGCTTTCACCTGCGGCTCCGCCAGTGGCGGAGGCTGCGCCGACGATGCGCCGCGCGAGTGACGGTTCGCTGGGTATCGGTTCCTTGAAAGGAGACTTCAGCCGTGAATAATCTACATCGTGAATTAGCGCCGATTTCCGACGCTGCGTGGGCCCAGATTGAAGAAGAAGTGGCGCGGACGTTCAAGCGGCACGTGGCCGGACGAAGGGCCGTGGATGTGTGCGGACCGGCAGGGACGGAGCTGTCGGCTGTGGGCACGGGCCACTTGAGCGAGATTGCGACGCCGGGTGACGGCGTGCAGGCGAGGCGGCGCGAGGCGAAGGCGCTGGTCGAGCTGCGGGTTCCGTTTGAGCTGGACCGTCAACAGATTGATGACGTGGAGCGCGGGGCAAACGATTCGGATTGGGAGCCGGCGAAAATCGCGGCGCGGCGACTGGCGTTCGCGGAGGACGGCGCGATTTTCGTGGGCTACAACGCGGGCGGGATTGAGGGCGTTGCGCAGGGTACCAGCAATCCGACGAAGACGCTGCCGAATGACGTCAGGGAGTATCCGGTGGCGATTGCGCAGGCACTGAGCCAGCTGCGGCTGGTGGGAGTGAACGGGCCGTACACGGTGCTACTGGGCGCGGACGCGTACACGGCGCTGGCGGAGACGAGCGACCATGGGTATCCGGTGCTGGAACACGTGAAGCGGCTGGTGGAGGACCGGATCATCTGGGCGCCGGCGATTCCGGGCGCGGTGGTGCTGACGACGCGCGGCGGCGATTTCGAATTGCACATCGGGCAAGATGCTTCGATCGGATACTTGAGCCACACGGACAGCTCGGTCCGGCTCTATCTGCAGGAGAGCTTTACCTTCCTGCTGCTGACGCCGGAAGCGGCGGTGGTGCTGGCTTCGCCAAAGACTTCGGCTGCGCCGAATCCTCCGAAGAAGAAAAGATAGGCGGCGGGTAGCGCCGGACCGGTAGTCTTCCGGCCCTTCATTTTTTCGATGCCCCTTTAGAACTAGAAGTTGACGGGGTGGGCCAGCCAACCCCCGGATCGGTCCGAATGCGAATGCAGAGTGCGAAGCAGGGACTTGCGGAGCCTGTGTTGTTGGGCAGACAATTCTGCTGGAAGTGAGACTTAGCCACCTATCAACGCGGTGCC
The DNA here is from genome assembly GCA_963751155.1 of uncultured Acidobacteriaceae bacterium. Taxonomy (GTDB): domain Bacteria; phylum Acidobacteriota; class Terriglobia; order Terriglobales; family Acidobacteriaceae; genus DASRAA01. The sequence goes on from CAVVTL010000007.1 coordinate 7,200, forward strand.
TTCTAACGGTGGCAGAACTCGTTACGTTCCTTGCCGCCGTTGCCGCCGGCCAAAGCGCGGCTCCCGCGCCGCAGGCAATGGCTCCGGCCACAGCATCTGAACCAGCGTCATCGGAAACCGATACCGGCCACTGCCAAGCAATTGCGGCAGGGAATTCGAAGATGACACCGATGGTTGGGTTCTGCCGGTTTGCCCTCACCTTTCGTCGCCAGCTTCCCGACTTCATGTGTGAGCAGACGACTAAGGGTACCGGCGGGGATTCTGGCACCACGGTGATGAACGCGAGGGTGACGTTCGAGAAAGGACATGAGCATTATTCGAATGTGACCCTCAACGGTGAACCCCTGACGGCCGAAGCAGCTAGAACGATGGAGTTGTTTTCGACGGGCGAACTCGGGAGTGATCTCGTTGACCTGTTCCAAGCGCCGATGGACGCCGAATTCAGTCTTCCCAAAGAGGAGACCTTCCACAAGATTGCTGCACGAGTCTATGAATTCCACATCGCCGCAGACAAGAACAGGTATTGGGCGCTGCGGGACAGCCGGGGTGTAACTTTGCACCCCGAATTACAGGGTGAACTGCGGTTGGAAGTCGCGACCGGCCGGTTGCTCCGTCTGAAGTTGCGGGCGGTGCACTTGCCGCGAAAATTCGAATTAATTTCAGCGAATGTGACAACCGATTACACCGAGGTATCCATCGCCGACGCAGGTACATTCTTGCTTCCATCCAAGTCGGTCACGACGGCGTGCTTCGATGCCGCGCTCGCGGGGGGCTGGTTGTGCAGGAAGAACGTCCTCGTCTTCCACGATTGTCGAAAGTTCGGCAGCGACTCCCGGATCATTACAGACCAACCGCAGCATTGAACCCAAATTGACGGCCTCGCAGCGGCGCCGGAGTCCGGCCCATTGCCATTGTCTCGTCCTCGAAAGCCAATTTGGGGCCGATGACGAACAGCGTAGGGCGTAGATGGCTGGACGCCCATAGGGAATGTGGCCATCGGCTGGGCTTTGGTTTCTAGAGCGCAGCAAGTTTACCCACCGGCATCGGAGCCGACAGGGTTGCCTCGTCAGCCGACACATCCGAGAACTAATGAATTGACTGCATCGGGGGACGAAGGGCACAATGCGCAATCACCACAATTGCCTAAGGAGAGAGTCTCTATGCAAACGCTTCTAATCAAGCTGTTTCGCTTCATTGGGAGCCATAAGAAGCGGTGGGGAGTGTGGGCAGCCTGGGCTGTCGCATTGCTGATGGTGATCCTGCTGCTGAAATCGACAACCTGGTTTTCGACAGCTTACTACGCGGTTATGGACAACGACCCGATTCGCGGAGCCAAAGTGATGGGCCCGGACCGCTTCGGCGACACCTACTCCAAGGTCGTGTATCTCGATCAAGGCTGGTCGCCGGCCGACAGCCTGTGGTTTTACTACACCGCCCAAGGCGCGGACCTGCTGCCTTACGACATGTTTCTGCAGCTGGAGCAGGAAAAGTCGCAAGAGCTGTTCCGGTCGGATGAGAACATGAACGGCTATCGCTATCTGCCGCAAAACAGCTCCCGCAGCAATCCGGACGGTCTGCCGGTGGGGATGACAGCAGACATCTACCGCGGCAAGAAGTACATGGGATTTACCTGTGCCGCTTGCCACTCCTCGCAACTGAACTACAACGGAGTGGGAATTCGCATTGACGGCGGCCCGGCGGCATCGGACATGGACCAGTTCTTGAAAGATCTGGCTACGGCCCTGAAGGCGACGCGAGACAACCCCGACAAGAAGCAGCGCTTGGTGGCGGCGCTAGTGAAAGCCGGGAGCTACGCCAACGAGAACGAAGTCGAAGCCGACCTGGAGAAGTATTCGCTGCGCATGGACGCGTACAACTACATCAATCAAAGCAAGACACCGTACGGTTATGCGCGCCTGGACGCTTTCGGCCGGATTTACAACCGGGTGCTGGAGCACATCGTGAATGCGGATGCGCTGCGGGTGGTGCTGGCAGGCCAATTGCCGCCAGAGCAAGTCGACCAGGTGTTGGACAAGCTGAAGCCGGTGCTCTCGGACCAGAATCGCGATCGGGTCATGCAAGAGCTGGCGAAGCATACTCACTGCGGACCAACTGGAAGCGGTCTGGGGAAAGATATTCAATCCGCCCAACGCGCCGGTGAGTTACCCGTTCTTGTGGGACATTCCCCAGCACGATTACGTGCAGTGGAACGGCATCGGCGCCAACGCCGGAGTGGGGCCGATCGGGCGAAACACTGGTGAAGTCATTGGGGTGTTCGCCACCCTGGACTGGACAGAAAAGACGAAGTGGTCGCTACGCTCGCTGCTGGGCGGACGGGGCTTGCGGGTCCAGTATGTCAAGTTTCCAGTCATCGGTGAAGACCCACAACTTACGGCAGATTGAAGACCGGATCTGGAGCCTGGAGTCGCCGCAGTGGACCGATGCAGTCGCCAAGGCAGGACTTCCGCCGCTCGATGATGCCCGGGTTAAGCGGGGCGAGAAGCTTGTATGACAGTCTGTGCGTCCGTTGTCACGCCAAGATTGACCGGGCCAGCCCAGACCGGCGGGTGGTTGCGCAAATGGAAATGGCGTCGAAGATCGGTACCGACCCGACCATGGCTAACAACAGCGTGACCGCCACGGGATATAGCGGAATCCTGCGAAACCAGTATGTCGAAACGACTGAGGTCGGCAACATGATGCTCGACACGAAGGCACCGGTAGCGGCGTTGTTGACCAGGGCGACGCAGAACGTGGTGGCCACTCCGGATCCCGACAAGTGGTTTTTTACCCGATGGGCAGACTGGACGGTCGATTTGATCGCGCTTACTTCAGCAATCAGATCATGCCCTCGGTCAGGGCCGGCAATTACACGCCCAACACAACGGCAGCACCGTATGCATGTTTGCAGGCGTACAAGGCGAGGCCGCTCAACGGCATCTGGGCCACGGCGCCTTACCTGCATAACGGGTCGGTGCCGACCCTCTATGACCTGCTGCTTCCGGCGAGCCCGACGCCCAATGATCCGAAGGAAATGACCTACCGGCCGAAGACCTTCTATGTCGGCTCGCGTGAGTTCGACCCGAAAAAGGTGGGCTTTCGGACCGATACGAATGGCGGATCGGGGTTTTTCTTCGATACGACGTTGCCCAGCAACAGTAACGCCGGTCATGAGTACGACTACGCGGACTCTGACCGACGACCAGCGCTGGGACTTGGTGGAGTATCTGAAGAGCCTGTGAAAGGAAACGACCATGGAAGCAGTACCCCTAAGCTACCTGCCACGCTATGACGCTGAACCGAAGGAGACGAAGCTGGCGCTCCTGCGGAAGTTCATGGCGGAAGAAACGCTGGCGTGCCCACCCCCCTCGCCCCATCTTGAAAACAAAGGGTTTACAGCACGAGTCGGTACAAGTTCGCACAAACATTAGTACTTATACCTAAAGTCTTGCAAACAAAGGGGTGGTTTCTCCGAGTCTGTCGTAATGGGCTGACGAAAACGCTCAATTTTTAGTTATCAAAGGCCCTTGGCCCCGCTGCAGGAGGGGACGAAAGCCCCGGCGCAATGCCGCTGCGCGTCCTTGAACGGGGCGACCAAGGAGAGAATCGCTTACGTTGCTACGCGCGCCTTGCATTCTATTTCTATGCCCCTTTTAGAATCAGCGGTTTAGCTGGAATTTCGTCGCAAGTGGTTGATTGCAGGCGACTTATACGTATCCATTTGAACCGCAAAGACTTAGGTGCCACTTTAGGCGTTTTTTAGGCGCCAAACTGTCATACAACACATACAAGTCATACACCAAATTGCCATACTTTGCATACAAGTATGACAGGATTTTATCATACATTACATACAAGTATGTATCTATCCGACCGCGGTCGCAGGCAAGGCGAGATGTCAAAGAGCCGTTTCAGGTCCCGCGGAATGGGCGCGGACCGAGGCAAGAGACACCACTCCCTCGCCTCACGTCAATGGTTTACTGAACGGAAGCGGATGCGAAAGGGCAACCGTCACGGTGGGGTGTGATAAGGCAGTGGATAGTGGATAGAAGAACGGTCGAAAAAACCCACATCTGCCAAAAGAAGGCAGATTTGGGCCACGGGATATGTGGGCCACCGGCCGAAGTTAAGGTTACAATGGACACATAAGTGTTTATCTACTTATCTGCATAGGTGTGAAATGGAAGAAGCGGTACGGTGGAACATCAAGGTGTCGAAGGAAACGGACCTGGCGCTGCGCACGTTTCTGGGGGCGCGGGGGATGAAGAAAGGCGACCTCTCGACGTTCATCGAAGAGGCGGTGCGTCGGGCGGTGCTACGAAGCACGATCCAGGACATCAAGGCGCGCAACGCGGGCACCCTGCCCGAAGCCATCCAGAGTATCTTGGACGAGGCCGTGAGCGAGGTGCGCGCCGAGCGCCGCCACAGGCGCACGGCCCGCAAAGCCTGATGAGGGTCGTGTTGGACACCAACATTCTGGTCGCGGGTTAATTTCTCCATCTGGCGCGCCGGCAGAGGCCTGCGACGCGTGGGCAGATGGGCGGTTCGACCTGCTCACCTGCCGTGAGCAGATCGCCGAGCTGCGGGCAACTCTGAAGAAGCCGAAGGTCGCGGCCCTGATTCATCCGCACAACGCGGGGCGGCTGGTGAACCAGATCAGGAAGCTGGCTGTACTGGTGGAGGCGCTGCCGCGCGTGAAGCGCTCGCCTGACCCCGAAGACGATTTCCTGCTGGCCCTGTGCGAGGCCGGCGAGGCGGATTACCTGGTGACAGGCGATAAGAGCGGGCTGCTTTCGCTGAGGCATCACAAGGCGACAAGAATTGTTTCCGCCGGAGAGTTCGTGGACTTGCTGGAATAGTTGTCAGTTGCCAGTTGTCAGTGAAAATCAAAAGACCCACCCCGCCAAATGAAGGCGGGATGGGGCAGCCGCATTTTCGATGAGGGGAATGAAAACCCCCACTCAAGGTCGCTGCGCGCCCTTGAATGGGGCACCCGAATGAAGAATTGGTTACCCGGGCCACCCGCCACGGGCCGCTCAAGCCAGTGTTATGGTGGCACAAACAGAAAATCCCCACTCAAGCGGCCAAAAGCGGGCCGCTTGAATGGGGCACCCGAATTCGTTATTGGAGCCTTACCCGGGCCACCCGCCCCAGTGCAGGTCACGGGATTTGCGGGCCCCCGATCAGGACTCTTTCTCTTCCGTGGCCTTTGTGCTCAGCCCGAGCACCCGATATATGAGTCATGTGCCGGAGCTGCCACTGAGTATCACTAACGCTCCCACGACGCCGAGCGCACGGCCAAGCCAGGGATGGCCACTGACCAGGATTCCGGTAACGCCGATCGCGATCCCCAGGACCACGCGCACAACTCGGTCGGTTCGGCCGAGGTTCCTAAGCATCGCTTTTCCGGTTTCTCGGTCCATTTGATCCTGTCGTCGGCCCGCTTGCCTTGGAGAAGAGAACAATGGCGGAAGAAGGACGTTGGCTACTGAGATTATAGGGTACCTCGTTGTGGGCGCCGGTCGTGTTCGGTGTATAGTGCCGCTACGGAGAGACAATCGCAGGCAATTTGGAAATATGCGAAAGCTAGTGTTCTGTTTACCGATGGTCATCGTTGCGTGCGCGCTGTCGGGGCAGGCACAAACGTGTCAAGACATCCAGAACGTGGATTTCCGCAACATGACGATCCACACGGCGGCGCGGGATGAGAACGAACTGACCACGCTGTTCAATGCATCGCGCGGACCATTCAGTTTCCAGTTCAAGAATGGTGCAGCCGAGGAATTCACAAGTACGGTCCAGCAGAAGGCCGGTACTCCAGAGGCACGAGCCAAGCTCGATGCGGATTCAATCGTCAGTATGTCGGGCGGGCCGGCTGTCCGATTTCTGCAAATCTCATGGGAGCATCTGCAAGGGTCGGGCTCATTCGCAATTCTGGCGGGATTCGTTTGCCAAAACAATCGAGTGAAGGGGATCTTCCAGTTCAGCGCGGAGGGTGCGGATTTCGGCGTCGGACCTGGCGACCAACTGATTATCAAACAGGCGATCTGGAGAGAGACAGACGGACATTGCTGTCCCAGCCAATTTCGTACCATTTATTACGGCTGGGACGTGGATCGCCAGAAGTTCAGGCGCCTGCGCGTGGACGGCCCGAATCCACATCCGGAACGCCGCTAGTCTCGGTAGCTTTATAAAAGCCTCGACTCCCGCGGATGGTCAAATACCCTACATTTGCCAAGATCAGCCAAATGTTTGCCACGTGATATGTCGAGCTATCACTCACGAGACAGGTGGCAGCGGCTCCGACGCCTGCTCAATGCCTAGGGACGTTGACGTCCGCCGCGGCACTGGCCAGCACGCAAAGATCCTTAAACACGCGGGCCTCAAACGGCGAACTAGCACCAGATTCTTTGACGAGTTCAGGCAAATTACGCCTCAATACCGAGTAAATTACTTTCATCTGAGTCACGGTCGGCTGGCGCCCGGAGCGTATGAATGCATTGCAAAGTTGGCCAAACACGCCGACAACCTTGCATTCGTGAACGTACGGATCTGTGCCATCCAGGTCGCTTAACGATTTTTGCAGCCGAAATCGGCGCGCTTCGCATACGAACCAATCGTGCCGTACAGCGGGCGTTTTCCCCCACGCCACAGCGAGACCAAGCTCAAACGGCATGTTGAACCGAGGCGTTCTGGGCGCTTCTCGACAGAGTTGAACTCGCGACAAATCGTGGATGGAGTAACGGCAGGAGCGAAGCAACTTCAGAATTCGGTCGAGGCGACGTTGACCGCCAGGAATCTCAATTGCCGCTCGAGGCACTAGTCCGAACGAACTGACGGCTGCGATGTAGGCGAGATAAAGATTTTCGAAGGGGGAGTCGTAGGGGATGTTAAGAAATACAGATGAATTCGTTCGACTATCAACCGGGCGAACCCTTCGTTCAGCTCTTCTTCGCGACGGCTCTCTTTGGGGCATATCGTCTGGCAGTTGCCTTCCTGGAGCTTTCCGTGACCGGGCGCAGCGCGCTGTAGGCCGGCTTTGCCACGCCGATCTCCTTATGTTTGCCAATCGTGACAGCTCGCCCTGGCTTGGCTGCACCTTTTGTGACGGGACTCGAAACGGTTTTTGGGTGCCGATGGGTGCCCGAAACTGACTTCTTCTTGGCAGTGAAACCCGGGGGCAACCTATTGCCAGTAACCTGAACAACCGTAGCAGACGTGCTGCCGGATCGCTTAAGCATCGTAACGAAACGGGCAGCCCGCTGTTTTGGGACGCCCAGAACCTGGGCCGTTTCGCCAGCGGTCAGATACTTTCCTTGAATTTTCAGCTTCTCAGACATCATCTCATCCGACTGTCAGTATATGACATTTTCTGTGTACCTGAGGCCGGCAAATTCACATGTCGTCACTGTTAGATCCACATTTGCCAGCGCCTGGCAAATGTGCGCCACGGGGTACGTGGACGGAAGCCTTACCCCGGGTCCGTTCCCTGCGGTGGCTCCACCCTGGGGCTACGTTTGTGCCGCTGCTGCGCGGCTTCACATATAGGTCTTCAATAGCACGGCTTCACTTCACGAAAATCTTCGACTCCCAGGGTTTCAGCGTCACCTTGCTATTGGCGTCGAGGTTGGCTGGCTGGCCGGTGAGGTATTCGGTGTAGTGGCCGTGGTGGAGCGTGTCTTTGAAGGTCACGGTCTGCGGTTTGGCGGAGAAGTTGATTACTGCGAAGACCTTATCCTTGTCGTTCTGGCGGACGAAGCTGAAGACTGCGTCGGGCGCGGAGTTGGGGACGTCGATCATGCGGGCGCCCCAGTGGGCGTTCCAGAGCGCGGTGTTCTGGGTCTTCAGGGCGATGAGCTTCTTATAAAGGTTGCCTTCGGGGTGTGACTTCCACGCGATCTCGTCTTTCTCGAAAAACTTAAGGCGCTTGGGGTTGCCGGCTTCTTGTCCGTTGTAGATGAGGGGCATGCCTTCGCCTACGCAGGAGAGCACGATAGCGGCGTTGAGGCCGGGGCCGAATTGCTCGAACTCGGTGCCGTCCCAAGCGTTCTTGTCGTGGTTGCTGACGAAGGTCATGCGCATGATGTTGGGCGGATAATAGCCTTCGTTCCAGGCGTAGTAATTGCGCAGGCCGCCGAGGTCGTGCTTGCGTCCGGTGGTGATCTCGCGGACGTCGTCGTACCAACTCCAGGCGTAGGTCATGTCGAAGGCGTGCTCGTGGAGGTCGCGCGTCTCCCACTCGGCGAGCATGAAGACGGGCTTAATGGCATCGAGTTCCTTGCGGGCGTTGTTCCAGAAGTCGATGGGGACGAAGCCGGCGACGTCGCAACGGTAGCCGTCGATGTCGGCCTCGCGGACCCAGTACTTGAGGGCGTCGGTCATGTACTTGCGCAGCCCGGGCTGGGAGTAGTCGAGGTCGATGATGTCAGACCAGTCGAACCAGGGCGTGGGGCGGAAGTCGCCCTTCCAGTTGCGGGCGTACCAGTCGGGATGCTGGGAGACGAGGACGTTGTCCCAGGCGGTGTGATTGGCGACCCAGTCGAGGATGACCTTGAAGCCGAGCTGGTGGGCGGTGGCGACGAAGTGCTTGAGGTCGTCGAGGGTGCCGAGTTCGGGATTGACCTTGAGGTAGTCCTGTACGGCGTAGGGGCTGCCAAGCGTGCCCTTGCGGTTCTTCACGCCGATGGGGTTGATCGGCATCAGCCAGAGGATTTCTACGCCGAGGTCTTTCAGGCGCGGGAGCTGGGCTTCGGCGGCGCGGAAGGTTCCTTCGGGGGTGAAGGCGCGGGTGTTGATCTGGTAGATGGAGGCGTTCTTGCTCCAGTCGGGATGGGTGAGCTTGACGTAGGGCACGGGCTGATAGGGGTCGGGCTGGGCCGCGGGTTCGGGTGATTTCGCGCAGCTTGTGAACAGTATAAGGAGGAGAAGGGCGGGGAAGAGGGAGAGGGGCTTTAGGGAACCCAGGTTAGCGCCCAAAACAAGGGCGCGAACCTGGGGCACCCAGTTCCCACCCTGCCCGCAAACAACGCGGACAAGGGTGGGGCACCCGGGGAGTTTGGTAAGTCGAGTGGGCATGGGCAGAGTCCGGGGAAGATGATAGCACCGCTGTCGGGGCGGCCTGCGGATCGAGGCGAAGTACTACTGCTGCGCTATAGAGATATTACAAACGGAGGCTGATATTTTTCGCGAAGATTTACGATACTCCACCACTAACTGCTGTAGACTTACGCCACTTGGGGGCCCATAGGAAATACCAACTATCGGGCGACCGCAGCGCCGTTTAGTTCGTCCGATCAACCCACTTCGTCGGATGAGTGTAAGGCTGTGACTGTAGTTCTCTTGTCGCGCAAGTCAGGAACTGCGCCCATGGTTCCCGGCTACCCCCAGCCGGCCCAACTCCTGGCTTTGCGTCTGCGTTCGGCAATCAACCCAACTTGGTCGGACCGCCCAGGTCCGTGACTTTGCAATTTCAGGAGGAGTGAAAATGTTTTCAAGATTTCATCGCAGCGTGCTGGCGGTAATGGCGTGCATGGCCCTGGCTTCCGCAGCCTGGGCAGCTCCCACCGGCTATTCGTTTCAGACCGTGATCAGTCCGGGCGACCCGGCGTTCACGCAACTGCTGGGCATCAACAATTCCGTCGACGATCGCGGGATATTTTGGCGATGGGACGATCGTGCCGAACAATGGATTCAGGCTGACTCTACCCAACAGCTACACGGCGGAGAACGTTTCGGGTTCGACCCAGACGCAGGTGATCGGCATCAACAACACCGGGTGGACCGACGGATTCTACGTCGATGGTATGGGTGTGACGCATGGGTTCACCTATAACGGGTCGTTTACGACAGTCGATTCGCCGGGTACGGCATTCAACCAGCTTCTGGGTATCAATGACGGCCTCACAGCAGTCGGGTATTCCTCGCTCGATCCCGCCGGCATGACGTTGCAGAGGTCGTACATGGTCTCGGGGACTACGTTCACATATCTCGACGGCTTCCTGCCCATGGGTGTGGCGAACAACCAGGCCGTGGGAATCAATAACGCCGGTTGGGTGGTCGGCTTCTATGCAGATTCCATGGGCGTGATGCACGGGTATCTGTTCAATGGTACCTCAGCGACGACGCTCGACTTCGTGGGGGGAATGGGTACCCAGGCGTTCGGCATCAATAACACTGGTGAAATCGTAGGTGACTACACCGATTCGATGGGCGTAATGCATGGGTTCGTCTACCAAGGCGGGGTTTTCCACACCGTGGATGATCCCAACGGCATCGGCACCACGACGATTAACGGCATCAACGACCAGGGACAACTCGTGGGCTTCTACACCGACGCCAACGGGAATGTCGATGGCTTCGTCGCCAATCCGGTGCCGGAGCCGGGCAGCCTGGTTTTGCTGGGGACTGGTGTTCTGGGGCTGGCCGGTACGCTGCGCCGCAAGTTCAAGCGGTAATCAGAGGACTGTTTCTCGAGACGCCGGAGCGCGATGCTCCGGCGTTTGTTTTGGGCTAGAGCACGTCGATGACAAGGAAGGAGATGTCGTCTTGCTGAGGCGTGGAAGCGGGCGGCCAGCAGCGGACGGCGTCGAGAAGCAGGAGAGAGAGTTCGGCGGCGGGGCGTGATGGGTTGTCGAGCAGGGTTTGCTCGATGCGGTGGTCGCCAAAGGGCTCGCCGATGGAGTTCTCGGGTTCGCTGAGGCCATCAGTGTAAAGGAGGAAGCGGTCGCCGGACGCGAACGGGATCTCGACGGTGGGGAAGGGGGAGTCGATGGGGACGCCCAGGAGGAGGCCGTTGCTTTCGATGCGGGCGAGTGAGTTGTCGGCGGCGCGCCAGAAGAAGAGCGGGGGGTGTCCGGCGGCGGAGTAGCGAGCGGTGCGGGAGGCGGTGTCGATCCAGAGGTAGGCGGCAGAGACGTATTGCCCCTGCAATTGTGCTGACAAGACGTCGCGCAGGCGCCGCATGAGCTCAGAAGGGTTGTCGGCGGCGGCAGCGACAGACTGAGCCGCCATCTTAATCATAGAAGCAATCAATGCAGCGGGAACGCCGTGGCCGGAGACGCAGATGGC
>CAVVTL010000008.1:0-25618 GCA_963751155.1 uncultured Acidobacteriaceae bacterium
TTCAATACGGCCTTGAGGCGGTCTTCGAATTCACCGCGATACTTCGCGCCCGCCAGCATAGCGCCCAGGTCGAGCGAGACTACCCGTTTGTTCTTCAACTGCTCGGGTACGTCTCCGGAGATTATTCGCTGCGCCAGGCCTTCGACGATGGCGGTTTTGCCCACGCCCGGCTCGCCAATGAGGACTGGATTGTTCTTGGTGCGGCGCGAGAGGACCTGCACGACGCGACGTACTTCTTCATCGCGGCCTATGACCGGATCGAGCTTGCCCTTCTTGGCCAGCTCCGTCAGGTCGCGGGCATAACGCTCCAGCGCCTGGTACTTGGCTTCGGGATTCTGATCGGTCACTTTCTGGTTCCCGCGTACTGCAGTCAGCGCGCGAAGGATGTTGTCATACGTCGCGCCCGCTTTCGCGAGGATCTCCTGCGCAGAGTCCTTTTTCAACTTGGTCATCGCCAGCAACAGGTGTTCGGTGGAGACGAACTCATCCTTGAAGTTCGCAGCCTCCTTGAAGGCATTCTCCAGCAGCTGGTTGGCTGCGTTGGAGAGTGACGCCTGGGCTGCGCCTCCGCCCGAGACCTTGGGCAGCAGGTCGATCGCCGCCATTGCTTGCGACTGCACGGATTGCACCGGCAAACCCACGCGTTCTAGCAGGGGAGCAACGATGCCCTCGCGGTCCTCAAGCAGCGCCGCCAAAATATGAACGGGCTGCAGCTCAGGATTGCCATGCTCGCTGGCGAGATCGTTCGCCCGCTGGACGGCCTCTTGCGCTTTTACGGTTAGTTTGTCCCATCGAATTGCCATATCAACCTCAGTTGTCAGTCATCAGCCGAGAACGCTCAACGCGCCAATTTTAATCCTGCCGGCGGACCGCGCGGGCAAACGAAAAGGGAGGGGACCTGCTGTTCCGCCTCCCTTAGGATTTGTCACCGATTCGCACCTTGGCGAACACCAGGCGCGAGGACCGCCAACGCGGCTTAGTTCTTGTTCACCAGAGCCTCGCCGATGTTCACTCTGATTTGCTTGGGCTTCGCTTCGGCACGTTTGCCCAACTTGATCTTCAGGACGCCGTGGCTGTAATCAGCATTGATGTCTTCGGTGTTCACCGCGCTCGGCAGAGTGAACGAGCGGACGAAGCTACCATAGCGGCGCTCCACGCGACGGAAGTTCTCTTCCTTTTCTTCCTTCTCGAACTTGCGCTCGCCGCTCACGGTGAGAACGTTGTTCTCGACCTTAACGTCGAGGTCTTTCTCTTCGATGCCGGGCACCTCCAGCTTGAGCTGGATGCCGTGCTCGTCTTCGTAAATGTCCACCGGGGGCACGAACGCACCCGCGGTCAGCGATTCTTCGCGTCCGCCGGCGACCTGCTCTTCGAACAGCCGATTCAGCCGGCTCTGCAGGGTATTCAACTCACGGAAGGGTGTCCAGCGAGTTATAACAGTCATTATAATCAGCCTCCAAAACGAGTGTGAAAGTCGTGGCTGTACAGCCACTCACTGTTATGGATGCTATCTCAGCGCAAACGAAGCATAAAATATGAGCGTGTTAGTGTCAATCATGAATGGAGAACTGCTGCGGATATGATGTTTCTTTATAAGTATATTTTAATCAATCACTTGCACGATAACACACTTGAGATAGTGGGTCTCTGGGACGTTCACCAAGATCGGATGATCGATGGCTGCGCCGCGCTTTTCCAGGATTCTGGCCCTTCGTCCAGCGTCGGCAGCCGCAGCGCCCAGCATCTCCAGGAACTCGCCCTCGCTCACATGAAACGAGCAGGAGCACGTCACCAGCACCCCGCCCGGCCGTAACATCTTGAGGGCGCGCAGGTTAAGCTCCTTGTAACCGCGGATGGCGGTCTCCACCGCCTTCTTGCTTTTGGCGAAAGCCGGCGGATCGAGAACGATGGTGTCGTTCTGACGTCCGGCGGTCGAGTAGTCCTTGAGCAGGTCGAAGGCATTGGCCTCGAGCCACTCGATTTCGCCGCAAACGTGAGAGCCGCGGTTAAGTTGCTCATTCTGCTCGGCTACCTCGAGCGCGGGGCGCGAGGAGTCCACCGCCGACACTGCCGAGCAAACCCGCGCCAGGTGCAGGGCAAAGCCTCCCTGATAGCTGAAGCAGTCGAGAGCTTCCCCATGGGCGTAGCGAGCGGCAGCGGCGTAGTTCTCGCGCTGATCCAGGAAAGCCCCGGTCTTCTGGCCGGCAAGCGCGTCGAAGTGGAATCGAACGCCATTGAGAGTCAAGATTGCCCCGGACTTGTTCCCGTAAATGAGTTGCGACTCTCGCTCGGGGAGTTGTTCTAGTTGGCGGATGTGAGGGTCAATGCGGTCCAGCACGCTCGCGTCTGGGAAGTGCTCTCGCAGCGCCGACACAACCGTTTGCCGCACATCCTGCCGGTCAAACGCCTGAGTCAAGAGCTGCATCACCAGCAGGTCGTTGTACTTGTCCACGATTAGGCCGGGCAGCAAGTCGGCTTCGCTGAAGATGATGCGGTAGGAATCGCTGTCGTGCACATACTTCTGGCGGAACGCGACTGCCAAGTCGATTCTCTCGCGCAGCAGTGGCAGGAGTTCATCGGCGCCGATGACTTTCGAAGTCAATAAGCGAATCGCGATCTGCGATGAATTGCTGTAGAGAGCAGAGCCGAGAGGGCGGCCGCGCTCATCGCGCACATGGACCAGCGCGGCCGGCGGGACGTTGTCGGCCTCCGAAATGTCAGAGCGGTAGACCCAGAGATGGCCGCCCTTCAACCGCTGTGCACCGCGGGTGCTTGCAGTAATGACAGGGATGGCATCGTCGAGTGACACGGCCGGAGTTAGTCCTCGCCCACGCGGAGAACGGCGAGGAAGGCCTCTTGAGGGATGTCGACGCGGCCGATGCGCTTCATGCGCTTCTTGCCTTCTTTTTGCTTCTCGAGCAGCTTGCGCTTGCGGCTGATGTCGCCGCCGTAGCATTTGGCGATCACGTTCTTGCGCATGGCTGCCACCGTTTCGCGGGCGATGACCTTGGCGCCGATGGCGGCCTGAATGGCGACCTCAAACATCTGCCGCGGGATCAATTCACGCATCTTCGAAACCAAGGCACGGCCGCGGTCGTAGGCGAAGTCTTTGTGCACGATGATGGAGAGCGCGTCCACCGGTTCGCCGCCCACCAGGATGTCGAGCTTCCACATCGGGGAATCCCAGGTGCCGGTCAAATGGTAGTCAAGCGAGGCGTAACCGCGGGAGACGGACTTCAACTTGTCGTAGAAGTCCATGACGATTTCGTTGAGCGGCAACTCGTAGGTCAGCATGACGCGGGTCGAGCTGACATACTCAAACGCCTTCTGCTTGCCCCGCTTATCTTCCACCAGCTTGAGGATGCCGCCGACATATTCTTCGTTGGTGAGGATGGTGGCCGTGATGATAGGCTCTTCGATCTTTTCGATCAGGGTGGGATCAGGCCAGCGCGAGGGGTTGTCCACCTCGAGGACGCTGCCGTCGGTGAGGGTAATCTTGTAGCGCACACTGGGCGCGGTGGTAATCAGGTCGAGATCGTATTCGCGCTCCAGCCGCTCCTGGATGATCTCCATGTGCAGCAGGCCAAGGAAGCCGCAGCGGAAGCCGAAGCCGAGCGCGGCGGAACTTTCCGGCTCGAAGAAGAATGAAGCATCGTTGAGCCGAAGCTTTTCGAGCGCTTCACGCAACAGAGTGTGCTCGTGGGCATCCACCGTGTAGAGCCCAGCAAACACCATCGGTTTCAATTCCTCGAATCCCGGCAAAGGTTCCAGCGCGGGGTGAACGTCGTCGGTGATGGTATCGCCGATGCCGGTGTCAGCGACATTCTTGATGTTGGCGATGAGAAAGCCGACTTCGCCGGCGCTCAGCATATCCACCTCGACCGGCTTGGGGGTGAGTACACCCAGGGTTTCCACGTCGAAGGTGTTTCCGTTGGCCATGAGGCGAATGCGCTGCCCCTTGCGGATGGTGCCCTCCACGATGCGGGCTAGCACGACCACCCCGCGATAGGGATCGAACCAGGAGTCGAACATCAGCGCCTGCAGGCGGTGGCTGGCCTTGCCTTTGGGCGGCGGGACTTTCTGCACGATGGCTTCGAGTATTTCGGGAACGCCTACGCCGGTCTTGGCGCTGATGGCAAGCGCGTGCGAGGCATCGAGGCCAACCGCGCTTTCAATCATTTCCTTGGTGCGCTCGATGTCGGCGCTGGGCAGGTCGATCTTGTTGATGACCGGAATGATCTCAAGCCCGTTGTTGATAGCGATATAAGAGTTGGCCAGCGTCTGTGCTTCGACGCCCTGCGAGGCGTCAACGACGAGCAATGCCCCTTCGCAAGAAGCCAGCGAGCGCGAGACTTCGTAGCTGAAGTCAACGTGGCCGGGAGTGTCGATGAGATTGAGCTGGTAGGTTTTTCCGTCGTGCGCGGGATACATCATACGCACCGAGTGCGCTTTGATGGTGATGCCGCGTTCCCGCTCCAAGTCCATCGCGTCGAGCACCTGGGCCTGCATCTCGCGCGCCGTCAGCGAGCCGGTAAGCTCGAGCAGTCGGTCGGCCAACGTGCTCTTCCCATGGTCAATATGGGCAATGATCGCGAAATTTCGGATGAGTGAAGGGTCCATCGGCGCGCCAGAGGGGCTATCTCAATTCTAGCAGGGTATGGCGGCATCGAACGCCGTGAGAGCTCGCCGCCAATCGCCGTCGCCCGTTAGAATCGACCTGCATGTCCCTGATTCTCGCGTCCGCTTCGCCACGCCGCTCCGAGTTGTTACGGAATGCAGGCATCTCATTCTCTGTCGAACCGGCGCACGTGCCGGAGCAAGCGCTGCCGGGCGAGCAGCCACTGGTCTATGCCCAGCGTCTTGCCCGCGACAAGGCGCGCGCCATCTCGGAGAGATACCCCGACAATGTGGTACTTGGAGCAGACACCATTGTCGTGGCCGACGAACATCTGCTGGAGAAGCCGCAGAACGACGAAGATGCCGCTCGAATGTTACGGCTCCTCTCCGGCCGCGCACACCAGGTCATGACGGGAGTCTGTCTGCTCGCGCCGGGCTATGAGAAGACAGAGATGGAGATTACCGAAGTTCAGTTCGGTGCACTGACTGAAGAAGACATTGCAGCATATATCGCGACGCGGGAGCCGATGGATAAGGCGGGCGCATACGCGATCCAGGGCATCGCATCCCGCTGGGTGAAGCGCATCGATGGCTGCTATTTCAATGTCGTGGGACTGCCCGTGCCGCGGGTGTACCGGATGTTGCGAGAGCTGGAAGCGGAAATAGGGATACGACTCGACTGAGCGTCGCGCAAATAAACGATCACGGAGTTGCCTTAGTGCGACAACTCCGGGCGAGCTCGACGTTCTTACTTCTTCTCTTCGGTCGAGGTCGAAGATGAGGTAGTGGTGCTGGCCGCACCTTCGTTCATTGATGACTTGAAGTTTCTGATACCTTCGCCCAAGCCTTTTCCCAGTTCACCCAACTTCTTGGGGCCAAAAATGAGCAGGGCAATAAACACTATGACCGCCAACTCGGGCAGACCGATCTTTCCACCAAACATAATTCCTCCGGTCGAACAGCCCGGTCAATCTGCTGCTAGGCACAATCGGGTAGCGGGCTTCTGATTGAAATTCTAGGCCTTTAGCAAGGGCGCGTCAAAAGAGTAAGGGCATTGGGACATGCCCCTTTTGTGGGGTTATGGGAGCGATTAGTCACACCGCCCCAATCATCCCAGCCAGCAAAGCCGCCCGGCGTGGCAGCTCTGCCGCGATCACATACTCATGCGGGGCATGCGCACCGTCACCCACGGCACCCAGGCCATCGAGCGTAGGAACTCCAATGCCGGCGGTGAAGTTCCCGTCGGAACCGCCACCCACGGCGATCTCGGTCAGCGGGAACCCCAGCTCGATTGCGACCTTCTGGGCGGTCGCAAACAGCGCCGCCACCGCTTTCGTGCGCTCCAGTGGAGGCCGGTTGACCCCGCCGGTGATCTCCAGCTTGCAATTGCGGTTCACTGGTTTGAGCGCTCTGACTTTGCGTGCCATCACGGGCCCGTCGGATTTCTTGCCGATACGCAGGTCCACGTGGGCCACCGCTTCACCGGCGACGACGTTGGTCCGAGTACCGCCGCGGATGACGCCGACGTTCATCGTGATGCCCCGCTTTAAATCCGTCAGGCGAGCGATGGCGTGAATCTGGTGCGCCAACTCCTGAATAGCACTTTGTCCCTTTTCGAAGTCGAGCCCGGCGTGTGATGCCCGTCCGGTGACCTTGATGACGAAGTCCCCCACACCCTTGCGCGCCGTTTTCACTGCTCCGCCCGGACCGGAGGGTTCGCAGACGAGGGCTGCCGCGCATTGTGAAGCTAGTTTTTCGGTTCGCGAGCGTGAGGTGTCGCTGCCAACCTCTTCGTCCGAGACCAGCCACACTGTCACCGGCCGAGGAAGTCCGCCCTCTACTTCGCGCAGCGCGCGCAGGGCGAACATCATCTGCACGATGCCGCTCTTCATGTCGAAGACGCCGGGCCCGGAGATCTTGCCGCCCTGCTCGCGCCACGGCATGGTCTTCAGCGTGCCAAGGTCGTACACCGTGTCGTAGTGGCCAAGCAGCAGAACTGGCTTCCGCCCTTTCGGGCCGGCGAAATCCACTTGCAAGTGATTGCCCGCCGATTTCTGACGATGCATTTTCACCTTGCCACCGAAGGCGCGAAACTGGCTGGCGAGGTACTCGCAAACCGCGTCGCAAGCCGCCTTTTCGTGAGTAGGTGACTCGCGCATCACGAGCTCGCGTATCTGGGCCACCATTTCGGGCTGGCGCACACTCAGCCATTGCAGTACGTCGTTTTGCACGGGCCTTCCCTTTAGCGCTCTGGTCTTCTTCATGTCCGGTTTTCTGACCTCGCCACACCCCATGGGTGCGTCCTTCGTTCGCTGCTATGGAATGTATAATCGGGAGTCTTGCGAGACAAGCTTATGACCGACACCGCGATTTCCGCGCCTGCCGAAACTGCCGCATCTTCAGGCTTCGATATTCAGGAGATCCTGAAGATCCTGCCCCACCGCTACCCGTTTCTGCTGATTGACAGGGTGACGGAACTGGTGCGCACCAAGCGTATTGTGGCGCTCAAGAACGTCACCGTCAACGAACCGTATTTCGTTGGGCACTTTCCGGCCGGGCCCATCATGCCAGGGGTGCTGGTGGTGGAAGCCATGGCGCAAGCCGGCGGCGTGCTACTGCTGACCGAGTTCCCCGACCGGGAGCACAAGCTGCTGCTGTTTACCGGCATCGAGCGGGCAAAATTCCGGCGGCCAGTGACACCGGGCGACCAGCTCCGCATCGAGGTGGACGTGCTGGTTTGGCGCGGCAATGCAGGTCGGATGCAGGGCAAGGCCTACATCGGCGAAAAGGTGGCATGCGAGGCCGTAATCACCTGCCGGTTGCTCGATCGTCGCAGGACTAAGCCCGAGCCAGCCGCTGAGGCTGATAAGGCGTAACTCACGCATGAGCATCCATCCCACGGCCATCGTTGACACTGCTGCGAAGGTCCCGACGTCGTGCGAAGTCGGCGCGTATTGCGTGGTGGCCGCCGGAGTGGAGTTGGGCGAGAACTGCAAGCTGCATTCGCATGTCGTGCTGGGCGGGCCGTCGAAATTCGGCTCGGACAACGAGATATTTCCGTTCGCCGTGATCGGCGCGCGATCCGCAGGACATCACTTACGACGGCGAGCCAACGCGATTGGAAGTGGGCGACCGCAACGTCATCCGCGAATACGTGAGCATCAGCCGCGGAACGACGAAGGGCGGCGGCACCACGCGCGTCGGCAGCGACACCCTCATCATGGCGTATACCCACGTTGGCCACGACAGCGTCATCGGCGACCATGTCATGCTGATCAACGGCGCGACGCTGGCCGGACACGTCACGGTGGAAGAGTGGGCCGTGGTGGGCGCGCTGTGCCCGGTGCATCAGTATGTGCGCATCGGGGCGCACGCCTATGTCGGCGGCGGGACTACGATCACGCAGGACGTGCTGCCGTATTCGATGACCAGCGCCGAGCGCGATACCCACGCCTTCATGCTGAATAAAGTCGGGTTGCAGCGGCGCGGCTTTTCGGCCGAGCGCATCAAGCATCTGCACCACGCGTTTAAGGTCTTGCTGGCGTCGAAACTGAATACCTCGCAGGCGTTGGAGAAGCTGCGTTCCGAGGGCGAGCTTGGCGAAGACGTCGAAATGCTGGTGCGCTTTATCGAGACGTCACAGCGGGGTGTGATCAAGTAGCTGGCAACCGGCGCCGCCGGCTGGCAACATTAGAGCAACATGGACGCTTCGACTCCACAGCGCATCGGTCTGATTGCGGGCAACGGAAGGTTTCCTTTTCTTGTCCTTGACGCGGCGCGCTCAGAAGGCATGGAAGTGGTCGTGGCCGCGATCAAGGAAGAGGCCGCGCCCGAAATTGCGGACCACGGCGCAGCCTCCGTCCACTGGCTATCGTTGGGTGAACTCTCGAAGCTGATCGAAACCTTCCAGCGCGAGGGCGTCACCCGAGCCGTCATGGCCGGACAGGTGAAGCACAAGCAGATTTTCAGCAGCATCAAGCCGGACTGGCGGTTGGCCAAGGTTCTGCTTGGACTCGCCACCCGCAATACCGACTCGCTAATCGGCGCCATCGCAAAGGTGCTGGAGTCGGAAGGCATCCACCTGATGAGCTCCACGGCGCTGCTCGAACCCATGCTTGCCGACGACGGTGTGATGACCAGTCGCGGCCCAACCGACAGCGAACAAACCAGCATCACCTATGGACGCGCCGTGGCGCAGCACCTGTCTCGATTCGACATCGGACAGACAGTCGTCGTCGCTGAGGCGGCGTGCATTGCGGTCGAGGCCATGGAAGGCACCGACGCGACGATTTTGCGGGCCGGCGAGCTGATGAAGTCGCCATCGCTGGGCAAGGAGCCTTCGACACTAAGCCGCGCGCTGACCGTCATCAAAGTCGCCAAGACCAACCAGGACATGCGCTTCGATGTCCCCGTGGTTGGCATGAGGACCATCGAAACCATGAAGCAAGCAGGCGCAACTTGCCTGGCGCTGGATGCCGGGCGCTGCCTCATCTTCGATAAGCCCTCAGTTTTGGCGGCCGCCAACGCCGCGGGCATCTGCCTCGTGGCGGAGAAGCCTGTCAGCCACATTCCGGGACATCCCGCGTAGGCGGTTTTGCCTCCGCAAGCGCTGATGCGCGACAATCCCTTCATGCCTGAATCCAACGGTCCCCTGCGTGTGGGTGTGGTTGGAACCGGGGCCTTTGGCCGCAACCACGCCCGCGTGTATCGCGACCTGCAAGCCAACCCGGTACTCAACGTGCAGTTTGCGGGACTCGTGGATTCCGACAGGTCGCGCGCCACGGCGACCGCTGCCGAGTTCGGGACCCGCGCTTTTGGCTCGGTCGCCGAACTTCTGGCCGCAGGAGTGGACGCCGTCTCGGTCGCCGTCCCTACGGTCGCGCATCTCGCCGTGGCCCGCGAACTGATGCAAGGTGGCACCGACGTGCTCATCGAAAAGCCGCTGGCCGCCTCGCTGGCCGAGGCCGACGAGCTCGCGAGCGTCGCTGAGCAGAATGACCGGATCGTGCAGGTGGGTCACCTCGAGCGTTTCAACCCCGCGGTCCGAGCCACGCTTCCCCTGCTAACCAAGCCGATGTTCTTCGAGGTGCACCGCCTTAGCATCTTCAGCCCTCGCTCTCTTGATGTGGACGTGGTGCTCGACCTGATGATTCACGACATCGACATCGTGCTCACCATGGCGCAGTCGCCTGTGAAAGAGGTCCGCGCGGTAGGTCTACCTATCCTGTCGAAGAAGGTGGACATCGCCAACGTGCGGCTGGAATTCGAGTCGGGATGCGTTGCCAACTTCACCGCCAGCCGCGTCAGTACCGAGCGCGTGCGCAAGCTGCGTTTTTTCCAGCCGCGGCAATACGTGTCGCTCGACTTCTCGCGCCAAGACGTGCTGGTTTTGAGCGTGGGCGAGGATTCCGGCGCGAATGCCGAAGACGATCCATTCAATCCTGCCGGCATGGTCACCAGCACGCTACCCGGCATCACCCCTTCTAAGCCAACGGTTGAACGGGTTGAGCCGTTGCGGGCAGAGCTGCTGAGCTTCCTCAACGCCGTGCGCGAGCGAAGCACTCCCGAAGTCTCGCTGGAGCAAGGGCGAAACGCGCTGGCGGTGGCGCTCCAGATTGTCGATGCGATCGGCGAGCACAGCCAGAGGGCGCATCTGGAGGCATTGACGGGCGGCATAAGCTAGTCCTAGGCTAGCGTTCATCCGTAATGTCCGACGACCTGGTCACTATCGCAACGTTCTTAAACATTGGGGAAGCCAAGCTCGCCCAGGGAAAGCTGTCGTCCGCGGGCATCGAAGCCTCGGTGCGCGACGAGCACGCCATGAACTTGCACATCGGCATGGCCATGTGGGGCATTAAGCTGCAGGTGCCCGATCATCAGGTAGTGCGGGCGCTGGAGGTGCTCGACGACTTTCGGCCGGATCCCGAGGAAGACGATTCCGACTTCGAGGTGGTAGCGTGCTGCCCGGAATGCGAGTCGCTGGAGATCCGCCGCGTCGGCGGCGCGAATCCTCGCCAGATTATGCTATGGTCGGCAGCCATCCCGTTTCCCGAGCCTTCGGCCGCGCAGGACCGCCGTTGGCGCTGCCTGGCTTGCGGGCATCAGTGGGATGAGGAAGAGGAAGAATAGGTTACTTTCGCGGCGCTTCCAGGCATGCGAAAATAGAAGCTCCACCCCTGAGCTGCCATGAGCCCAACCGAATCCGCGAAGTTTGACGCTACCGCTCCCGCCGAAATCACTACTCAACTGCTGCGCGATCACGGCATCACACCGGACGAATACCAGCGCATCCTGAAGTCGTTGGGCCGGACGCCGACGCTCACCGAGCTGGGCATTTTCAGCGTGATGTGGAGCGAGCACTGCTCCTACAAATCGTCGCGGCGTGCACCTGAAGCGCCTGCCGACGCGCAGCAAGCTCGTGGTGCAGGGTCCGGGCGAGAATGCAGGCATCATCGACATCGGCGATGGCTGGGCGTGCGCCTTCAAGATCGAATCGCATAATCACCCGTCGTTTATCGAGCCGTTCCAAGGCGCTACCACGGGAGTGGGCGGCATCTTGCGTGACATCTTCACCATGGGCGCGCGTCCGGTGGCGGTGATGGATTCGCTGCGATTCGGGCCGATTACGGCGCAGCCAGGCATGGATAAGGCAACTCTCCACAAGAACCACTCGGTGATGGAGGGCGTGGTTAGCGGCGTGGCCTCGTACGGCAACTGTTTTGGAGTGCCCAACGTCGGTGGCGAAGTGAAGTTTGAGAGCTGTTACAACGGTAATCCGCTGGTAAACGCCTTTGCTCTGGGTTTGGTGAAGCGCGACCAGATTTTCTACGCCAAGGCGTCGGGCGAAGGCAATCCTGTAATTTACGTCGGCTCGAAGACCGGGCGCGATGGTATCCACGGCGCCACGATGGCGAGCGAAGAGTTCAGCGAGGAGTCCGAAGCCAAGCGACCGAACGTGCAGGTGGGAGACCCGTTCCTGGAGAAGCTGTTGCTGGAAGCCTGCCTGGAAGCCATGCAGACCGGCGCGATCATCGGCATTCAGGACATGGGTGCCGCGGGACTGACCTGCTCGACCTGCGAAATGGGCGGGCGCGGCGGCGTGGGCTTGGAGATCGAGCTCGACCTGGTGCCGCAACGCGATACCGGCATGACTCCGTACGAGATCATGCTGAGCGAGTCGCAGGAGCGCATGCTATTGGTGGCCGAAAAGGGCCGCGAGGGTGAAGTCTTCCGCGTCTTCGAAAAATGGGGACTCGATGCTGTCACCATCGGGCGAGTCATTCCGGAATCGACCATGCGCGTGTTGGAACACGGCAAGGTGGTTGCCGAGATTCCAAACGAGGCGCTGACGGATGAGGCCCCGCTGTACAACCGGCCACTGGAACGCTGGGAGCCTCCCGTTCCGCGTGAGATGCCGGAGAGCGTGCGGCTGGGCGCGAAAGACAACCTGACGGACGACCTGAAAAGGTTGTTGGCGAGCTCGAACATCTGCGATAAGCACTGGGTGTACGAGCAGTACGACTCAATGGTGCAGACCAACACCGTGGAGGGGCCGGGGCGCGAGGCGGGTGTGATCCGCGTGAAAGGGACCAACCGGGCGCTGGCAATGGCGCTGGACTGCAATGGTCGCTGGTGCTATCTCGATCCCAAGCTGGGCGCAATGCACGCGGTGGCCGAATCCGCGCGCAACGTCGCATGCTCAGGGGCGACCCCGATTGCGGCGACGAATTGCCTGAACTTCGGCAATCCCGAGAAGCCACACATCATGTGGCAGTTTTCCCAGACCATCGATGGCATCACCAGTGCTTGCGAGGAGTTGGAGACGCCTATTACGGGTGGAAACGTCAGCTTCTACAATGAAACGCTGGGCGAGGGGATTTATCCGACGCCCGTGATCGGCATCGTGGGCATTCTGGAAGACGTGAAGAAGGCAGTGGGGCCTGACTTCCAGCGGACGGGACAGGCGCTGCTGCTTCTGTGCGGCTCGGAGCCGGGGGACGCGGCTGACGCCGAAGCGGAGTTCGGCTCGTCGGAGTATGCCAAGGATGTACTTGGGCAATTGTGGGGTTTCCCACCGGCCCTGGAGTTGGAGAAAGAAGCGGCACTGCAGAAAGCCATCGTGCAAATGATCGACGAGGGGCTGGTCGTCTCGGCCAAGGACTGCACCGAAGGCGGGCTGGCTGTCACGGTTGCGGAATGTGCATTCGCCAAGGGCATCGGGGCGCGAGTAGATGTGGCCTCGGGAGGCTTGGCGGCGGAGTTCGTCCTGTTCGGCGAGGATGCTAGCCGGGTCGTTATTTCCTGCGACCCGGAAAACGTGGCGAGAATCCAACAAGTAGCGATACAATTTGCCCTCTCAGCAGAAATCATCGGCAGTACGGTTCCTGAAAGTCTGGAGATTCGGGTGGACGGCAAGGTGTCGGCAGCCGCATCTGTATCGGAATTGAAGAAAGTATGGGCGGGCGCGCTCGAGGCGGCGCTGCACACGGAGATCGAGGAAGCAGTGGTTTCGGGTGCGGCGTAAAAAAGTTCACGGTTTCAACGTTTCGCAAGTGAACAGGGCAATAGGTGAGCGATGTTAATTCAGTCTGACAAACTGCACGAGGAGTGCGGCGTAGCCGCGATCTACGGCCACCCCGAAGCCTCCAAGCTCGCCTACCTCAGCCTCTATGCGTTGCAACATCGCGGGCAAGAGTCGGCGGGCATCGCCTCAGCCAACGGAAATCACATCGAGCTGCACAAGGCGATGGGCCTGGTTTCCGACATCTTTACGGCCGAGACGCTGGCTCGCGTTCCCGGATCGCTGGCCATCGGGCACACGCGCTACTCGACCACCGGAGACTCGGCGCTGCTGAATGCGCAGCCCATTCGAGTGGAGTGCAGCAAGGGCAAGATCGCGCTGGCTCACAACGGAAACATCACGAATGCCCGCGAGATCCGCTCCCAACTGGAGCGGCAGGGCTCCATTTTCCAGACCACCAGCGACACCGAAGTCGTAGTCCACCTGATTGCTCGTTCGAAGGAAGATACGCTGGCGGCGGCGATGATCGATTCGTTGCGCCGTATCGAGGGTGCGTTCTCTCTGGTCATGCTGACGCCCGACCGCGTCTTTGCCGCGCGCGATCCTCGCGGTTTCCGGCCGCTGGTGATGGGCCGCGTTCCGGCACAGTCGGAGCACCATAAGGACGCGATCGTCTTCGCCTCCGAAACCTGCGCCTTCGACCTGATCGGCGCGGTGTACGAGCGCGAGGTCAGGCCAGGCGAACTGATCATCGTCGGTCCGGAGGGCGTTCATTCGCGCTTCTACGCCACCCAGCAACCCTTGTCGAGCTGTGTGTTCGAGCACGTGTACTTTTCCCGGCCCGACAGCACGGTGTTCGGCCGCTCGGTGCAGCAGTCGCGCGACGCAATGGGCCGCCAACTCGCGATGGAGTCTCCTGTGGACGCCGACATCGTCATCCCCGTACCCGACTCGGGCGTGACCGCCGCGATGGGCTTTTCCCGTGAGAGCGGCATTCCGATCCAGTTCGGCCTCATCCGTAACCACTACGTGGGCCGCACATTCATTGAGCCCGAGCAGCGGGTGCGCGACTTCGGCGTCCGCCTGAAGCTAAACCCCGTGCGCCACGTGATCGAGGGCAAGCGAGTGGTGCTGATCGACGACTCCATCGTCCGCGGCACCACCAGCCGCAAGATCGTTCGGATGGTACGCGATGCGGGTGCCAAGGAAGTGCATATGCGGATCTCGTGTCCGCCGACGATTTCTTCGTGCTACTACGGTGTGGACACTCCCTCAAAGAACCAGCTCATCGCCGCCAACAAGTCGGTGGACGAAATTCGTGAGTACATCCACGCGGATTCGCTGGCGTATCTTTCCCTTGAAGGCTTGCGCAAGGCCGCGGGTGAGGGCGAAGAGGTGAAGTATTGCACCGCCTGCTACACCGGCAAGTATCCGACGCGACTCGTGGATATCGAAGACATCAAGCACGCATCTGAGCCGACACCGGAGCTGGTGGCTGGGGACTAGTAATCGAAGAAACTCGGGACCGTACCAGTGGCAAAGAAGATCACTCGCAGCGTGCGAAGCTGGTTTCGCAATCCCGCGGAACCCCAAGATCCCTACACGTATGTAACTGCCACTCTGAAACGCGGGCCCGGTGGACGCTCGGCCGCAGTCGCGCTGGAAGAGCCGGGCCGCGGCGGTTGATCCGCGTATCGGGCCGGAAAAGAACGCGCTGATCGCCGGCCGCTCAGCGGCATTGCCTCAAAACAATTCGATTTTCGCCGTGTGTCCGTGTGCGGCGCCGAGCCGGGCGTCGCGGGTGAGCAACGTTGCGTCCAGGGCCTCGGCGAGTACGACGTAGGCTGCATCGTAGGCCGACAGGGTGTGGCGATGGTTCCACACCTTCAACAGCAGTGCTGTGAGCGGATAGCGTCTTACCTTGAGACGGATCAAATCGTGAATGGCTTCATCGGCGCGGCGAGGCAAGACGAGGCCCTCCCTCACGTGTCGCCGGAGGACCTGGGTCACTTCAATGTCGAGTAAATGAGGAGCGTGCAGGGACTCGCCACGAGAGTAGATTCGCTGCCCAATGCCCTGCCCGGCAGGCGTTCGCAGAAGCCACTCGACGGCGGCGGACGCGTCGAGGACGATCAACGAGCTTCTCGCTCCTCGCGGAGAACCCGCACCGTATCGATATCCGCCGTTACCGGCTCACGACGGCGAAGCAAGCCGCGAAATTCCCTCAACGTGGGGACTTCAGCAGTTTCCCGGATTTCCGACAGCAAGTAATCGGACAGCGACATGCCCGCCATCGCTGCGCGGGCCTTGAGCTTACGGTGGAGCGAGTCGGGCACATTGCGGATTTGAATCATCTTCGACATGTGAAAAGCATAGTTGCATGTGTAGCACATGTCAACGGAATCAGCTTCAAGTTTTGGGAACTCGGGCGTCGTCGCTATCGTTCTTTCCCAAAAGAAGGGAAAGGATGGGGCGCCCGGCTGACGCGGATTCCCGTTCCTTTCCCCGCCTTGTCGCCATTCCAACATTTCGGAGATCGGTTCCGCGGATTTCTTCCAGTCTGGTTCCTCAGTCCGTGCTCTCCGGCACTACTGCGTAAACATTGGGGACCAGCGGAAGACGGCGGGGCCTGGTTCCCCAGTCAACCTGCTCCACTGGGCCGACGATAAACAGCCATGAGGCACAGCCGATCAGTGCGACGGCGGTCGTACTGGCGAGCGCCCAGAAGAAGCTTCCGGTGCGTCCCAGAAGGAAGCCCGTGACCACAGGCACCACCACCCCGGCGAGATTGCCAAAGCCATTTTGAAAACCCACCCAGCGCCCCGCCGCGTGGGGTCCGGCGAGCCTCTGCGAAATCGCGAATGTATTCGAAGAAGCGGCCCCGAAGAACGCCAGGCTCGTCCACAGCAGCGCGACGCAGGCGGTAGGCCCGGCAATGGCGCACAGGCCCAGCAAAATGCCGCATATGGCGATCATTCCGCCGGTGAACGTCTTCCTGACCAGCGTCGGAGTTCCTCCCGCCATGATCCAGCGATCGGAGAGCCATCCCGACAGAGTTGCGGAACCGGCGCTAATCAAGTAACCCGCGCCGCCGATCCTGGCCATGGAGGCCATGGAGAAATGCTGTTCATGCACCAGGTAGTAGGGCAGCCAGGTGAGCAGGAAATAGTTGACGTAGTTGGCGCACCATAAACCAATACAGCATCCCCAAGCGGAGCGCAGACGCAGGAATTCCAGCAAGCTGGGCACGCCGGTTGCGTCTGCGGCCGGAACGACATTGGTCTTCGGCATCCATTTGATCCACGCCGGCAGCCACAGCAGGCTTACCAGGCCGAGCACCAAGAAGAACGGACGCCAGCCGAAGCGCGCCATCAGCGTGCCGCCCAGCAACATGCCGAAGCCCGGGCCCAGTGATAGCCCCGCCATGACTACCGAGTTGGCCAGACCGCGATGCTCTTCGGAATAGTTGAGAGCGATGATCTTCGAGTAAGCGGGGAAGGAGACGGCCTCCCCGACGCCGACGACCAGTCGCAGCAGGAAGAGGACAGCGAAGGCATGGACCAGCCCGGTTGCTGCGGTTGCCAGCGACCACACGAAATAACATCCGGCCAGCAACCAGTAGACATTCAGCCGGTCTACCAGCCAGCCATAGACGGGCTGGAGACAAGCGTAGGTCCAAAAGAATGCCGACAGCAGGAAGCCCAATTGTGCCGGGTGGATGCCGAGTTCGTCCTTCAACAGCGGAGCGGCGATGGAGAGATTGCCGCGGTCGATGTAATTGATGAAGACCGAGATCCCAAGAAGGACGAGAAGACCCACCAGAGGACCAGCAAGCGGGTGGCTCTTCAGCACTCTTTTGGTTGGCATAAATGTCAGGGCATTGTGCGCGTGGGGGCAGATTATTGCAAGCGATATCGTGCAGTCCGTGGTGCGCGAGTTCCTGGGATAACCGATGACGCAGAAGACTGCGAGGTTGTCACGCGGCCTACGCCGGGACGAGTTTCTTGCGCACGTCCTGAATATAGTGATCGGTCATGCCGGCAATGTAGTCGCAGACTACGCGGACAAGCTTTTCGTGCTCCACCTTCTCCTGATAGCTGGGCGGCAGAGCGCTCGGATTGGCCACAAGAAAGTCGAAGGTTTCCGTCACGACTTTCTCCGCCTTGAGCTTCTCGGGTTGTAGAGGCTTGCTCTCGTACAGCGCCTTGTACAGATACGCTTTGGCTTCGCGGCGCTGCTGCTCGATCTCAGGGCTGAAGGCGACCAGGCGCTTGGGGAATCGGCGTACGTCGTCGAGGCTAGCGACGCCAGCCTGAGCAACGCAGGCCGTCGTGCTCTCGATCAAGTCGGTCACAAAGCTGTTGAGCATTCTTTTCAGGGCTTCGTTGAACTTAAGTTTGTCGGGAGCGCCAGGATACCTCGCCTCCATCTCAACAAAGAACCGCTCGAAGGCGCGGACATTCTTTCGAATCTCATCCAGCTTCAGCAGCTTCGCCTCGAAGCCGTCGTCAAGGTCGGCAGTGGTGTAGGCGATCTCGTCAGTCAGGTCGATGAGCTGGGCTTCGAGCGGCGGCCGCAAGTCGAGCAGGTACTCGGCAAGCTCCGGATGATCGGAGACAGTGTAATCGTGCGAGTGCTTAATGATGCCCTCGCGCACTTCGAAGGTAAGGTTGAGTCCACGAAACTCGGCGTAGCGGAGCTCGAAGTCTTCGACGATGCGCAGCGCCTGCAGATTGTGGTCGAAGTAGTCGCCGTGACGCTGCATGAGGGCATCGAGAGCGCGTTCGCCGGCATGACCGAAGGGCGGATGTCCGATGTCGTGCACCAGCGCCAGAGATTCAGTCAGATCGACGTTGAGATTGAGCGCGGCGGCGATGGTGCGAGAGATCTGCGCGACCTCCATCGTGTGCGTCAGGCGGGTGCGAAAGTGATCGGAGTAGCGGCGAGTGAAAACCTGCGTTTTGTTCTCGAGGCGCCGAAAGGCGCGGGAGTGAATGATGCGATCGCGGTCGCGCTGAAAGGCATTGCGATACGGGTGCGACGGCTCAGGATGACGGCGGCCGCGGGAGTCTTCAACGCGGACTGCGTGCGGGGCGAGCATGGGGGAAAGTGTAACGAACAAGTTTCGCGTTTCGAGTTTCAAACAATAGCAAAGTCAACTGCGGGTTTTCCGCGGATACCAACAAGACCATTCAACCCACAGAGACTCGAGACCACGCCCCACCCGGAAAAACGGGGCGACCTGAGTCCACCTGGCGGTTATTCCTTGCCCGAAGTCTGCTTAGCCAGCTTCACTTTGGCGGATTCGAGGTCTCTCTGCACCTTTGCGACTTCATCGGTATCGACCTCGGCGGGGATGGTCTTGTTCCACTCTTCCAGCGCACGCTGCCAGTGGGTGGTCGCCAGCTTGAGACGGCCGGTCCTCTGGTAGAGGTTGCCGAGGTGGGCTTGCACCGTCGGGTCGCTGTCGATTTTTTCTGAGGCGAGACGCAGGTTCTGCTCCGCTAACTCATAGTTCCCCATTTTGTAGTAGGCCCAGCCAAGTGAGTCGAGGTAGGCGCCATTCTGCGGATCGAGCGCCACGGCGCGACGGATGAATCCCAAGGCTTCTTCGAGCCGCGTCCCCCGGTCGGCCAGCATATAGCCGAGATAATTCAGCGCTTGAGCGTTCTTCGGATCGGCGGTGATCACCGTTCGGAACTGTTCCTCGGCGAGGTCGTATTTCTTCTGGCGCTCGTAGATGGAACCGGCGACGAAATCAGCGTACTCCTTGTCGTCGGGCTTGGTGGAGAGATCTCGCGCCTTGTTGATACTGGCCTCGGCCTGGGGCCAGTCCTTGACGCGGCTATACATCTGGGCCAGCGCGATATAGATATCGCGGTCATCCCCTGTCCCCTTGAGCATCAGCTTGACCTGCGCGATGGCCCCGGCGGAGTCGCCCATGTCGGCGCGCTGAGACGCCGCGACCAACTGCATGGGGCGGTCATTGGGGAACCTCTTGGCTGCCTCCTCGGCGGTGGCGGTGGCCTGCTGCCACTGCTTCTGGTCGCGATAGGTCTCGATGATTTCCTGATAGCCGCGAATGGCGTTTTCGTCGCCGAGGTCGAACATGCGGCGGAAGGTGTCAACGGCGAGTTGCGGCTTGTTGGAGTCGCGGTAAATCGAGCCGAGCCGCTCGAGGAAGATGGCGCGGTTGCTTTGTTCGGAGGGATCGTACTGTCCGTTGACGTGCTCGGTCTTCTGCAACAACTGGTTCAGGATGACGATGGCATCGTCGTACTTGCCTTGGGCCTGGTCAATCACAGCGACGTTAAACTTCACTTCCAGCGAATCGGGCACCAGGGCGCTGGCCTTCTTCAAGCTGTCGCTGGCCTCGTCGTAATGGCCGCTGCGGCGGTAGATCTCGGCCATACGCATGTAGGTCTGGGCGTCCGACGGATCGGCTTCAACGATTACTTTGAACTGGGCGAGGGCGGCCTCGGTCTGTCCGTCGTTGAGCAGGTTCTGGGCCAGACCTCGTACGGAATCGAGATTATCGTGATCCAGGTCCACCGACTTCTGGTAGGCCTCGATGGCTTTCTTGTAGGCCTTGTTCTGCTCGTAGGTGTAGCCGAGGGCAGCGTAGAGCTTCGACGAACGCGAGGCCTCGGGGAAGGCGTTCAGCACTTCCAGGGCGCGCGAGGTATCGCCTTCTTCGTTGTAGAGAATCGACAGCGCGGTGACGGCCTCTTCGGAGGTCGGCTGCACTTGAACCGCCGTCTTGAATTCGTTTTCGGCCTTCACCAGATCGTTGTTCAAGCGGTACAGGCGGCCGAGCAGAAGGCGGTCTTCCACGCTCTTGGGATCGAGGCGGACGATGTCCTGATACTGCTCGATGGCGAGCTTGAGGATCTCCTCGGACTGGGTGCCCGCCTGCATGTCGCCGAGCGAGCGCAGATAGATGCGGCCCAGCAGGCGATGCGCGTCAAGGTTGTCGCCATCGCGCTTGAGGATGTCCTGGGCCTCGAGCACGGCGTCTTTGATGCGCCCGCTGCGGGCGTAGAGTTCGGCCAGCCCAGCGTTGAGGTACTCAGAGGTCGGGTCGTTCTCAATGGCCAGCCGATACTCGTCGATCGCCTTATTGGCATACTCGGAGCGGCCATACATGTTGACCATCTCTTCGTAAATATGGGCCATCGCGAAGTGATAGTACGCCGCGGCCTTGTCGGGCGCCGCGGCCGCCGACGGAGTTGCGGCCGGTTGCACATCCTTGACACTGGATGCAGGCTTGTCTTGCGCCAGGGTGCCGAGCGAACAGGCAATCAGGAGCGTCAGGAGGGTAAGACCAGTGCGAGTTAGCTTCATTCTGTAGGACCAGCCGTCATTTTCCATTGGATGTCGCGAGGCAGCGGAGGGCTTCCTCTATTTTAGCTGTTTGCGGCCAGGCATGGGGAAATGTTGGATGGCGTCCGCAGCTGGCGTGATTGGTCACCAATGGGTTAACCCGGTTAGGAGTTGGACGTCGCGGTGGGAGAAAGGTTAAAACGTTACAACGACGGGAGAATTCGGGATGGAGACATTGCACTACTCTCACCTGGCGTCGCCGGTGGGTCCGCTGCTGGCAGGAGTCACCGACAAGGGCCTGGCGGTGCTCTCGTTCGGAGAGGTACCTGCCGCAAAAACTGGCGGGACAGCCCATCAAGTGCGAGGCTTCCCTGGCTTTGACGGCAGACATTCGGCGGGAGCTCGAGGAGTACTTTGCCGGGAGACGGCGCGAGTTTACCCTGCCACTCGATCTGAGGGGAACGGAGTTTCAGAGGCGATGTTGGGACGAGTTGTTGCGGATTCCCTTTGGTGAGACCCGCAGCTATGGGGAGATCGCACGGGCGGTGGGGAGCCCGAATGGCTATCGTGCCGTGGGGCAGGCCAACCATCACAATCCGGTGGCGATCGTGGTGCCATGCCATCGGGTGCTGGCGGGAGGCAAGGAACTCGGCGGATACGGAGGCGGACTGCCGACCAAGGCGTTTCTGCTGCGGTTGGAAGGCGCGTCGTTCCGCGATGATCATGGCGCAAGTCATACGCAATCAGCTCTCGGATTCACGTAGATGCAGCCTCCATTTCGGGAGTGGCGGCCAGCAGAGTGCGGGTGTATTCGTGCCGCGGCGCGTTGACGATCTGCTCGGTGCTGCCTACCTCGACCAGCTCCCCCTGCTTCATAACAGCGATACGGCTGGCGAGATAGCGGACGACAGGCAGCGAGTGCGAGATAAACAGATAGGTGAGCTGGAAGTCGCGCTGCAATTGCCGTAAGAGGTTGACGATCTGAGCGCCGACGCTGACGTCGAGCGCGGAGACCGGTTCGTCGGCGACGATAAATCGCGGCCGGAGCATCAGGGCGCGGGCGATTCCAATGCGCTGGCGCTGGCCTCCGCTGAACTCGTGAGGGTAGCGACCGAGGGCGGACTCATCGAGGCCTACCGCGCGCAGCATCTCGGAGGCGCGGGTGCGGCGGTCGGTGCGACTGTCGTCGCTGTGGATGAGTATCGGCTCGCTGACGATCTGCTCGACGGTCATGCGCGGATCGAGCGAGCCGTAAGGGTCTTGAAAGATGATCTGCATGTCGCGGCGGAGGCGGCGCAAGTCTGCGCCTTTTGCCGCCAGGACGTCGATGCCGTCGAAGCGAATGCTGCCGGAGTCGGGCTCGACCAGCCGGAGCAGCATGCGCCCCAGGGTGCTCTTGCCGGAGCCGGATTCGCCGACGAGACCGACGGTTTCGCCCGGTTCGATGGCCAGCGAGACATTATCGACTGCCCGCACTTGGCGGGTGGAGGTAGTCCCAAAGGCATTTTGGCCCGAGGCAAAGGTCTTCACGAGGTTTTCGGCGCGCACCAGCGGCATAGCGGCGATGGTACCAAATCGCGAGAGCGAACTTCTCGTCGAGAAAAGCAGATCGACTCAACCTCGGGATTCTTGTTTTTGCCTTTCACCACAATTCTCGTCTTACAAGTTCATACATCCAGCAACAGCCTGGCTGCCCCAGCCTAGGGCTTGCCCTTGACGGGGCCTTTGCCGGCAGCCTCGGTGGAGGCGTTCTGAGGGGCTTCGCCGATGGGGGTCCATCCGGCGGAAGTCGGGGTACAGTTCCCGGCGTCGCAGACCTTGAAGTCGGTGACGGGGTGCAGTTCCCACACGGAGGCGCGCCAGCAGGCGGCCTTGCTGGTGTCTTTGGCGCAGTCCTGGCCAGCGACGTAATGCTCGTTGTCGACCATGAGCTGCCCGTAGACGCGGACCTGCTTGCCCATCTGGTCTTCGACGGCCTGGCTGGTCCAGCCTTCGTTAGAAATGTCGCGGTAGTGCGGAGTCATCTCGACAATCATGGACTGCTTCTTGATGGTGTCGCGGTCGTCCTTGGTAAGCGGCTTTTTGGTGCGGATTTTTTCGGCGAGATCGGGATCGAAGCCGATGAAGATGTGGAAGTCAACGTTGGATTCGTCGCCGGTAAGCTGGCAGTTGCTGCTCTCCGCGCCCTCGACCTTGATGTCGTAGAGATAGCCGACGACGCCGAAAATCTGGCCCTCGCCCAGAGCCCTGAGGGCGTCTTCGTTGTCGCCGTGATTGCCCTTGCCCAAGCCTGCCGGGATTTTGCCTTCGAGATCGAGGACCTCCTGCAGCGAGGTGATGACCTTCGCAGGTTGCATGGTGGACCACTGGGTCTGGTTCTTCATCAGGTTGAGCCAGGGATCGTAGGCGCTACCGCTGATGGTGCAGCCGGTGGGATACTCGCTGTGGCAGGCGCGGAAGTCTTCAATGCCTTCCTCGCACTTGACCGCCACGACCGCGCCCGGAGTGGCGGAAGGCCCGGTGGTTATGGCCGGCTTCCCGCCGGGGAGCAGTGCGCCGCCGAGCAGGGCAATCGCCAGATGGAATTGCGGGCCCGACGGTGCGCGCCAAACTGGCGCTGGTGCTCTTTTTTCGAAGTGGTGGCGCTTTTCGCTTGCGGCATGGCTAAACCTCATCTCACATCGGCGGCGAGCCGACGGCCCGGGTACCACTCTTGCCATTACGAATTGGCTTGTTTCACCTGGTCTGCGGACTGTTGTGCCGCGGCGGCATGGTTCTTGGCGTCATCGGCGTGACCCTTCGCTTCAGCGGCGTGCGCCTTAGCGTCATCGGCTGCAGATTGGACGGCGTCAGAATCATCGTTGCCGCCACCGCCTCCAGCTCCCATCATGACGTCGGGCTGGCTGTAGGAAATTCCCTTGCCGACGGCGTAGGTGCTGGCGCTGATGCCGAGCAGGGTCAGGATGCCATTCGGAATGTCGGGGAACTTCATGCCGCTCTCGGCGATCTCGAAGAGGCCGAAAGCAATGACGAAGGTGAAGATCAACAACTGAAAGCGCGACATGCTGGCGGAGCCGTCAGCTTCGCTGAGCAAGTATTTCAGGTTGATCTGTTTGGTCCAGATCTGGTAGAGGATGGTGAACCCTAACAGACCGAGGAACAAGCAAAGGACGAATCCGGTCACTTGAGCCATCGTCATGATTTTTCTCCTAGTCGCTGAGCTGCTTTGAAGATGTTCCACGCTTTGTGGAGGACGTAGATGCTGCTGCTGCCACCCATCAGGTAGAGCCAGTTGTTGTCGATGTCGGGCATGGTGCCGGGGGGCGCCTGTGCCACTTGCGTCAGGTAGTGAGAGGCGGCCGCAATGGTGGCCAATAGAAGCTGGACACGCTCGGGACTGGTCTGACCGGAGCCGTCTTTGCGATGGAAGACGCCCCGCAGATTGATCTGGCGGGTGAGGAGTTGAAAGGCGACAACCACCGCCAGCGCGAACAGAAATCCGACTGCTTCGAAATGCAGGATGCGGATCGGCGAGAGCATGGGGGCCTCAACGTCTGTCGCAGGACAGTAACAGACAACGCAGGCGGTTACAACAGATTTCTGGAGGAGGCAGGTGGGGTGAGGCAACCGAGACGGCGGGCGCGATATTCGCGGGAATTTACGTTTGCGAGCCCCTTTGTTTTCAATGGGTTGGGAGGAAATTGTTTGTATCTCGTTCATTTTATGGATAGTTACGGCTATCCAATTGTAGGCGTGGGAGTTAGCGCCGCCCAGAGCTGGTGTGGCACCCGCCGTGCGGGCTCGGGGATTCCAAGAGTGGCCGTGTCCGCGCGCTTACGCGCACGGCTGACACAAATTCCGCCGCGGGCGGCTCGGGTTCGTCGTGATGGGTGGCCGGTTCGTGCCGGTCGAGGCGTTTGGAAGCACACTTTTCCCCCGGCGATCTGAGATTCAGTTCGCATCACTCTCAATTCGAATTCTTGTACCGACAACGGCGTCCGGGCCGGTGCCAGGTCAGGCGGTGGTGGCCTCCTTTTCCGCGGCAGCGTCGCCAGTGGTGGAAGCGACGGGCTTTTTAGTGGCGGCGCTGGGGTCAGGGGAACTCCCGCCCAAGGCCGCTTCGCGTCCTTGAACGGGGCACCCGGCGGCAGGAGCGGTCTCGGTTGCGCGCTGGGCGGCGAGTTTCTGTTCGGCCAGTTTTTCGGCGGCGAGGCGCATGTTCTTTTCCAGGGCGACGGCGGCGTAGCGCTTGCGGTCGTGGCGGAGTTGGCGGAGCCGGCGGTTGCGTTCCAGTTGACCGCTGCGGCGGGCGGCAGCATCGACGCCCTGAGTTTGAGAAATCTCGACGAGCTCGACGTGTTCGGGGGTGACGGGATGGTCAGCGCGAATGACCAGGTCGGGGCAGTCGTAGCCGTGCTCGCTACAGTAGCCGGCAGTCGGCATGGGGGCGTCAAAGTTGCCAGTCGCCGGTCGCCAGTCGCCAGAGGCTCCCACCCTGTCGCCAAAGAACGGCGACAAGGGTGGGGCACCCGCGACCGGGTACCCGCGTGTGAACCCTCCCCATAATTGCCAACGTCAGGCAATTGTAGGCCACCCATGGTTGGGGCGCCCATGAGATCGAGGTCGTTGGGCAGGCCGTAGGTGGCGGCGAGATCGACGGCGGGGGCGGGCTGGTCGGAGTGGTAAGGGCTGGCGGGCCACTTGTCGGCCTTGAGCAGGTTGCGCGAGGCGATGTTGAGCACTCGAATGAGGCGGTCGGCGCGCTTGAGTTCGATCATGTCGGCGGCGAGGGCCTCGGAGAGCTGGGTGAGCGCTGATTTGCACGGCGTGCATGGATTCGAGCGGCGGGATTGCAGGTCGAAGCGCTGGCCGCGGGCGCGGTACTGGGCCATGCGCATGAGGCGGGCGCGGTGGTCGAGGTGGTAGAAGCAAAGGTTACGGTCGGTGACGGCGGCGGAGTTGCAGAGGTTGCCGTCGTCGTGGATGAAGGTACAAGTACGGAATTCCATGGCGCTCCTTAAAAGCAGTGGTCAGTTGCCAGTGGTCAGTTGTCAGAAAAACGGCTGCCCCGGGCATAGGTGTCCATCTCTGAGGGTACGAAGAAGTCAAGAGGGAAGGAAGAGATTTCAGGGGTGTCGATGTTACGAAGGTAACCAG
>CAVVTL010000009.1:0-27392 GCA_963751155.1 uncultured Acidobacteriaceae bacterium
AATAGGATAGAAACGAAAGCAGCCGCTAGCTGAGCTGCTGAGAAACGCCGCATGAACCCTCCCCACCGCGATGGTGCGGCGGAGTAAAAAGACTGACAAGGAGTGATTTCTCCCGGATTTTTCAGTGTAGAAGCTGCCCAAGAATCGGCAAGCCGCGACGAGTAAGCCGTTGCGCAGCCGTCCAACACCGCAAACTGCTAACCCGATGGCGGCGGGGAGT
This sequence comes from uncultured Acidobacteriaceae bacterium, assembly GCA_963751155.1. Classification (GTDB taxonomy): domain Bacteria; phylum Acidobacteriota; class Terriglobia; order Terriglobales; family Acidobacteriaceae; genus DASRAA01. Next base: position 221 of record CAVVTL010000009.1, read on the forward strand.
TGTGAGATGATGCGGGCGAGGAAGTTGCAGGCGGCGAATCGATATTTGCGGAATGGTTGACGGACTGCGTCGTTGCTACACTAAAAAGGTTCCGCGAGTTCCACTTAGCCTGCCTGAGTCATCCGGCTGTGCTGCAGTAATCTCAATCCTGTGAAGTTGTGCAGGATTCCTCGCTGAAACGAGCCTGCGCTTCCACTGGAGCTTTCCGGTGGGTATGTGGGCCGAAGTCACGAAACGGAGTGCCCTCGTTCCAGAACTCCACGAAGTTGGAACTGGTGTGGGGAGCGATCACGGTGCCACCGTCGTTGACTTAACCAGATCGAACCGATTTTCCCTGACTTGTGCAGGGAAGTATGGGCGCAACAGCCGCAAGCGGCCAATCGTGTCCAGACCAAATTGAGTGCCCTTGCGCTGCGAACAGTGCGCCCGTGTGGCTGCCGTTTGCGCGTGATGCCGCGCCGGACTGAAGTCCGGACGGATTTTGAAGAGAGATTGGTGACGGCGCGGCTGAAGGCGCGCCCCTTCAAGATCGAAGGAGCTGCAAAGAGTGCCTACATTTAATCAATTGGTGCGCAAGGGACGGACGGCGCCGAAGTACAAGACGGCGAGTCCGGCCCTGCAGTCCTGCCCGCAGAAGCGTGGCGTGTGCACGCGCGTGTACACCCAGACGCCGAAAAAGCCGAACTCCGCGTTGCGCAAAGTCGCGCGCGTGCGTTTGACCAACGGTATTGAAGTTACGACGTACATTCCCGGCGTCGGCCACAACCTGCAGGAGCACTCGATCGTGCTGATCCGCGGCGGCCGTGTGAAGGACCTGCCGGGTGTTCGTTATCACGTGGTGCGCGGCACGCTGGATTCGGTGGGCGTGGCGAACCGCAAGCAGAGCCGCTCGAAGTACGGCGCGAAGCGCCCGAAGGCGTAACAGCGGGGCTAAGCCAAGAGGATGGAACTATGCCGAGAAAAGGATATATCGCAAAGCGTGAGCCGTTGGCCGATCCGGTCTACCAGTCCACGCTGGCTAACAAGTTTGTGAACTCCATGATGTGGGACGGCAAGAAGAGCACGGCCCAGTCCATCTTCTACGCCGCCATGAAGAAGCTTGAGGAGAAGGGCGGCGACGAGGCCCTGAAGCTGTTCAAGAAGGCCGTGGAGAACGCCAAGCCGGTGCTGGAAGTGAAGACCCGCCGCGTGGGCGGCGCCAACTACCAGGTTCCGGTGGAAGTGAATGCCGACCGGCGCACTTCGCTGGCGATCCGCTGGATCTTGACCTACAGCCGTGGACGCGGCGAGAAGGGCATGATCGACAAGCTGGCCAATGAGTTGCTGGACGCGGCCAATGGCCGTGGCGCAACCATCAAGAAGAAAGACGATGTGCATCGCATGGCCGAGGCCAACAAGGCGTTTGCGCATTATCGCTGGTAGATCGGAGTGGATCCCGCCCTACCGCCAAGAAGAACGGCGGTAGAACGGGGCACCCAGGATCACGAGGTAATGGTTCATAGCGGACGAAGAGCCGCATAGCAGGAAACGGAAGGAATTGTGCCAAGACAGACTCCATTAGAGCGCTGCAGAAATATCGGCATCATGGCGCACATCGATGCCGGTAAGACCACCACGACGGAGCGCATCCTGTTCTATACGGGACGGACGCACCGCATCGGTGAGGTCCATGACGGCACGGCGACGATGGATTGGATGGCGCAGGAGCAGGAGCGCGGCATCACGATCACGTCGGCCGCGACGACCTGCTTCTGGAAAGACATTCGCATCAACATTATTGACACGCCCGGCCACGTGGATTTCACGGCCGAGGTGGAGCGCTCGCTGCGCGTGCTCGACGGCGCCTGCGCGGTGTTTGACGCGGTGCATGGCGTGGAGCCGCAGTCGGAGACGGTGTGGCGCCAGGCCGATAAGTACGGCGTGCCGCGCATTTGCTTCATCAACAAGATCGACAAGATGGGCGCCGACTTCGAGCACGCCATCGACACGATCCGCAAGCGCCTGAATGCCAAGCCGGTGGCGATCCAGTTGCCGATTGGCCAGGAAGACAAGTTCCGCGGCGTGGTCGACTTGATGACCATGAAGGCGATCGTCTGGCATGACGAGACCATTGGCTCCGAATATCATGTCGAGGAAATTCCGGAAGAGCTGAAGAAGAAGGCTGCCGCCTATCACCAGATCCTGGTCGAGACCGTCGTCGAAAACGACGACCAGGACGAGCTGATGCACAAGTACATCGAAGGCGAGACCATCGGCGAGGCCGAGCTGAAGGCCGCGTTGCGCCGCGCTACCTTGAAGATGAAGGTGTTCCCGGTGATCTGCGGAACGGCCTTCAAGAACAAGGGTGTGCAGCCGCTGCTGGATGCGGTGATCGATTACCTGCCTTCGCCGCTGGACGTTCCGCCCGTGAAGGGCACGAACCCTGACAACGGCGCGGAAGAAGAGCGCGGGCCGGATGATAAGGCTCCGTTCGCGGCGCTGGCGTTCAAGATCATGACCGACCCGTACGTCGGCCAGCTGACGTTCATTCGCGTGTACTCGGGCCACCTGAAGACGGGCGACAGCGTTTACAACAGCGGACGCAAGCGCGGCGAGCGCATCGGACGTCTGTTGCAGATGCATGCCAACAAGCGCGAAGAGATCAGCGAGATTTACGCCGGCGATATCTGCGCCTGCGTGGGACTGAAGAACGTCACCACGGGCGACACGATTTGCGACGAGAAGCACCCGATCGTGCTCGAGTCGATCGAGTTCCCGGCGCCGGTTATCGCGGTGGCGGTGGAACCGAAGACCAAGGCCGACCAGGAAAAGATGGGCGTCGCGCTGGGCAAGCTGGCGCAGGAAGATCCGACGTTCAAGGTTTCGACCGATCCGGACAGCGGCCAGACGATCATCGCGGGCATGGGCGAGCTTCACCTGGAAATCCTGGTGGACCGCATGATGCGCGAGTTCAATGTGCAGGCCAATGTCGGCAAGCCGCAGGTCGCCTACCGCGAGACGATTCGCAAGATGGCGCAGGCGGAAGGCAAGTACATCCGCCAGACCGGTGGCAGCGGCCAGTACGGCCACGTGCGCATCCGGTTGGAGCCGAACGAGCCGGGCAAGGGCTACGAGTTCATCAACGAAGTCGTGGGCGGCGTGATTCCCAAGGAGTTCATCAAGCCGGTGGACCAGGGCATCAAGGAAGCGCTCGAAGGCGGCGTGCTCGCCGGCTACGAAATGGTGGACGTGAAGGCGACGCTGTACGACGGCAGCTATCACGATGTGGACTCGAACGAAATGGCCTTCAAGATCGCCGGTTCGATGGCGTTCAAGGAAGCCGCGCGCAAGGCGAGTCCGGTACTGCTCGAGCCGGTGATGTCGGTGGAAGTGGTTGTGCCCGAGGAATACATGGGCACCATCATCGGCGACCTGAGCAGCCGCCGCGGACGCATTGAAGGACTGGAGCATCGTGCAGGTTCGCAGGTGATCCGGGCGATGGTTCCGCTGGCCGAGATGTTCGGTTATGCGACGAATATGCGGTCGAACACGCAGGGCCGCGCAACGTTTTCGATGCATTTTTCGCGATACGAAGAAGCGCCCCGCGCCGTGGCCGAAGAAATCGTGGCCAAGGTACAGGGCAAGAGTCCGGCAGGAACGAAGTAATTACGGTTTCAAACGACTTCATAGAGATGACGGAGCTTCCGATGGCGAAAGAAAAATTTGATCGCAGCAAGCCGCACGTAAACGTAGGGACGATCGGGCACATCGATCACGGCAAGACGACGTTGACGGCGGCGATCACGAAGGTGTTGCAGAAGCACAACCCGAACATCAAGTTCCGCTCGTTCGATTCGATCGACAACGCTCCGGAAGAGCGGGAGCGCGGCATCACGATCGCGACGGCGCACGTGGAGTATGAGACGGCGAACCGCCACTACGCGCACGTGGATTGCCCGGGCCACGCCGACTACATCAAGAACATGATCACCGGCGCGGCGCAGATGGACGGCGCGATCCTGGTGGTGGCGGCGACCGACGGTCCGATGCCGCAGACCAAAGAGCACGTGCTGCTGGCGCGCCAGGTAGGCGTGCCCTACGTGCTGGTGTTCCTGAACAAGTGCGATGCGGTGGAAGATCCGGAGCTGATCGACCTGGTGGAGATGGAAGTGCGCGAGCTGCTGTCGAAGTACGAGTTCCCGGGCGACGATGTGCCGGTGATTCGCGGCTCGGCGCTGGGCGCGTTGAACGGCGAAGCGCAGTGGGAAGCCAAGATCGACGAGCTGATGGAAGCGGTGGACAAGAGCGTTCCGCTGCCGGCGCGCGACATCGATAAGCCGTTCCTGATGCCGATTGAAGACATCTTCTCGATCCAGGGCCGCGGCACGGTGGTCACGGGCCGTATCGAGCGCGGCAAGGTGAAGGTGGGCGAGGAAGTCGAGATTGTGGGCTTCCGCGAGACGCGCAAGACGGTGGTGACGGGCGTGGAAATGTTCAAGAAGCAGCTGGACGAAGGTCTGGCTGGGGACAACGCCGGATTGCTGCTGCGCGGCATTGCGAAGGAAGACGTGGAGCGCGGCATGGTGCTGGCGAAGACGGGCTCGATTACGCCGCACACGAAGTTCAAGGGCGAAGTGTACGTGCTGTCGAAAGACGAAGGCGGACGGCACACGCCGTTCTTCAAGGGCTATCGGCCGCAGTTCTACTTCCGCACGACGGACGTGACGGGCGTGGCGACGTTGCCGGCGGGCACGGAGATGGTGATGCCGGGCGACAACGTGCAGCTGGAGATTGAGCTGATCACTCCGGTGGCGATGGAAAAGGGCCTGCGGTTTGCGATTCGCGAAGGCGGACGCACGGTAGGCGCCGGGACGATTAGCGAGATTATTGCGTAGGTTTTATACCGGGTGCGGGGACAGTAGACCGCACCCAATTACTCAACCGCGGCAAGCGCCGCAGGGCAGAAGGCGGAAACGCTCGACGAGCCCCAGACACTGATCTTTGAGAGAAACTAACGTGATTGGTAAAGAACGAATCCGCATCCGCCTGAAGGCTTACGATTATCGAATTCTTGACCAGTCCACGGGCGAAATCGTGGACACGGCACGGCGCACCGGGGCGCAGATTGCGGGACCGATTCCGCTACCGACGGTGAAGAACAAGTATTGCGTGCTGCGGTCGCCCCACGTGGACAAGAAGTCGCGGGAACAGTTTGAGATCCGCACCCACAAGCGCTTGCTCGACATTCTGGAGCCGACGCAGCAGACGGTGGACGCGTTGATGAAGCTGGAATTGCCCGCAGGCGTGGACGTGGAAATCAAGGCCTTCGGCAAGGAACATAAATAGCAGCTAGCTGGTTAGCAACTAGCGATAGCTAAGAGCTGAAAGAACAAAGCTTCCGCGGCGCAGAGCCCCTGGTGCAGCAAACACCGGATACAGGAAGCGGAGTCAGAGGACAGAGATGGCAGTCAACGGAATTTTAGGAAAGAAAGTCGGGATGGCGCAGTTGTTCGATGACAAGGGCGATGCTCGCCCGGTCACCGTGCTGAAGGCCGGCCCCTGCGTGGTTACGCAACGTAAGACCCAGGCGAAGGACGGCTACGATGCCGCCCAGATCGGGCTGGTGGAGTTCGTGAAGGAGTCGCGGCTGACGCAGCCGATGAAGGGCCACTTCGCGAAGAACAACCTGCCGCCGATGCAGTTCCTGCGGGAAGTGGAGATCGTAATCGACGACGAAAACCAGGATGGCGCCAAGGTTGGCGACAAGGTCCTGGTGGACATGTTCGACGGCACGAAGTTTGTGGACATCACGGCCAACAGCAAGGGACGCGGTTTCGCGGGCGTGGTAAAGCGCCACCACTTTGCCGGCGGCGCGGCTTCGCACGGTTCGATGTTCCAGATTACGGGTTCGATCGGCTCGTCGGCGTTTCCGTCGCGCGTGTTCAAAGGCATGCGCATGTCGGGACACATGGGCGACGTACGAGTGACGACCCGCAACCTGCGCATCCTGGGAATTGACCGCGACGAGAACCTGCTGGTGATCGAAGGCGCGGTGCCGGGAGCGAAAGACGGCTACGTAATGATTTCGAAGTCGAAGAAGCCACCCAGAGAGCGCCGTGGATTTGGCGGCTCGGGCACGGTCGATCCGTTGAAGGCTTCGAAGCGGCAGGCGGCGAAGAAGAAGTAGTGTGCGAGTTTCCAAGTACCCACCCAAGGCCAAAAGAAGGGCCGTAGAGATGGGGCACCCGAAGCAGAGCTGAGATTGGCAACGGTGACTGAACTGGAAGAACATTATGGCGACGATTGACGTACACAATTTGAACGGCGAGAAGGTGGGCACGTTCGAACTGGCCGAGGAAGTATTCGGCGCAGTGAACGAAGACCTTCTTTGGGAAGCGGTAAAGCATTACCGCGCCAGCCTGCGGGCCGGGACCGCCTCCACCAAGACCCGCGGTCTGGTGAGCGGCGCCGGCAGGAAGCTCTGGAAGCAGAAGGGCACGGGACGGGCGCGTATCGCGTCGCTCCGTTCGCCGCTGCGGCGGCACGGCGGCACGGTCCACGGACCCAAGCCCCGCTCCTACGACTACGCGTTTCCGCGCAAGAAGCTGCTGGGTGCATTGCGCTCGGCGCTGGCAGCCAAGCTGGCCGACGGAAAGCTGGTCGTCGTGGACAGCCTGGAGCCGAAGGAAGCCAAGAGCAAGAGCTTCCGCGCCTCGCTGAACAAGCTGAACGCCAAGGGCACTACGCTGCTGGTGGAAACAGTACATCGGTGAAACCGAGAAGAACCTGCACCTGAGCGCGCGCAACCTGAAGGGCGTGGAACTGATGGCAGGCAACGCGGTTCATCCTTATCACCTGCTGCGGTATAGCCAGTGCGGTGTTCTCGCGTCCGGCGCTGGAAAAGTTGCAGGACTCGCTGAAGGCGTCGGCGCCGAAGCGTAAAGCGGAGGTGGCGTAATGAAGTCGGCTTATCAGATCATTCGCCGTCCGGTAATTACGGAAAAGGGCCTGGGCGTAAAGGAAACCGAAGCCACGCTGGTGTTCGAGGTTTCCTCCAAGGCATCGAAGACCGAGATCAAGAACGCGGTGCAGAGCATTTTCAAGGTGAAGGTGGACACGGTACGCACCGCCAACTTCGTCGGGCAAGGAACGCCGCCGGGGAAAGTTTACCGGCTACCGTCCTGACTGGAAGAAGGCTTACGTGCGGCTGAAGGAAGGGCAGAAGATGCCCGAGTACGCCGAGAACCTGTAGAGAGCAGTGGTCTAGTGGCCAGGTGGACTAGTGGCCAGAAGAAACGAGCAGAGATATGGCAATCAAGACATATAGACCGGTAACTCCGACGCGGCGCTTTACGACGAGCACCGTGAACGACGACCTGACGACGAACCGGCCGTACAAGCCGTTGACGGAGACGAAGACATCGCACCAGCGGACGCCGCAACTCGGGTGACCAGACCATCTGGCACCGCGGCGGCGGACACAAGCGCAAGTCTGCGCACGATTGACTTCAAGCGCGACAAGTTCGGCATTCCGGCGACGGTGGCGACCATCGAGTACGATCCGAACCGCTCGGCGCGCATCGCGCTGCTGAACTATGCCGATGGCGAGAAGCGCTACATCATCTGCCCGGTGGGCCTGAAGGTGGGCGCGAAGATCGTGAGCGGGCCGGAGGCCGACATCCTGGTGGGCAATGCGCTGCCGTTGCGCAACATTCCTCCCGGCACGACGGTGCACAACATCGAGCTGAAGCCGGGCAAGGGCGCGCAGATGGCGCGTTCGGCCGGAGCGCAGGCGCAGTTGGTGGCCAAAGAAGGCGATTACGCCCTGTTGAAGCTGCCCTCCAGCGAGACCCGCAAGGTGCTGGTGGATTGCATGGCGACCATCGGCCAGGTGGGCAACACGGACCACGAAAACGTTTCCATCGGCAAGGCCGGCCGCACGCGCTGGATGGGCATCCGCCCGACCAACCGCGGCGTGGTGATGAACCCGGTGGACCATCCGCACGGCGGCGGCGAAGGCAAGACCAGCGGCGGACGCCATCCGGTGACCCCGTGGGGCCAGCCGACACGCGGTTACAAGACACGCAACAACAAGCGGACCGATAAGTTCATCGTGAACCGCAGACAGAAGTAGGACTGAGGCGATATGGCACGTTCAACGAAAAAAGGTCCGTTCATCGACAAGCACCTGCAGGTGAAGATCGAGGGCATGAACGAGCGCAACGAGAAGAAGGTCGTGCGCACGTGGTCGCGCCGTTCGACGGTGGTCCCGGAGATGGTGGGACACACCCTGGCGGTGCACAACGGCAAGAAGTTCATCCCGGTGTATGTCACCGAGAACATGGTGGGGCACAAGCTGGGCGAATTCAGCCAGACCCGCACCTTCAAGGGGCACTCGATGAAGGCGGCGACCGAGACGGCGGCCAAGCCGGCGGCAAGGTAAGGGAAAAACATGGAATTCACAGCCAAACTGAATTACATCCGAGTGTCGCCGCAGAAGGCGCGCCTGGTGCTGGACCTGATCAAGGGCCGCCGGGTGGAAGAGGCGCTCGACACGCTGCGCTACACCAAGAAGGGCGTTGCGCCGGCGATTTATAAGCTGCTGCGTTCGGCGGTTGAAAACGCCAACTATGTGAGCGCCGAGAAGTCGCTGGACATTGACCTCGACCGGTTGTACGTGAAGTCGGCGATCGCGAACGACGGGCCGCGCATGAAGCGCATCCGTCCGGCTCCGATGGGACGCGCGTTCCGCTACCAGCGCCGCATCTCGCACCTGAACATCGTGCTGGCGGAGAAGCCGGGCGATCAGCGCAAGGCCGAGACGAGCGGAGCGGCGGAAGCGGCTCCGGCGAAGAAGACGGCCAAGAAGACTGCGGCCAAGAAAGCCGTGGCGAAGAAGAAGGCTCCGGCGAAGAAGTTTGCCGGCAAGAAGACGGCGGCAAGAAATAAGTCACTCCATCAAGCGCAAAAGCGGCGCTCGATCGGGACGCCAAAGTCCGCCCTCCGCGCGAGCGGCGGGCAGAAGCGGCGACGCCGGAAGGCGACGGCCGCGGAGAGTAAACGAGACTATGGGACAGAAAGTCCATCCTTACGGATTCCGCCTCGGCGTTACCAAGCCGTGGAGGTCGCGCTGGTTCGTGGAGCGCGATTACGACAAACTTCTGCTGGAAGACGTGAAGCTGAAGGCAGAGCTGAAGGACAAGCTCAAGTCGGCGGGCGTCAGCTCGATCGAGATCGAGCGTCCCGGCAACAAGTTGCGCATCATCATCCGCACCGCGCGTCCGGGCATCATCATCGGCCGCAAGGGCGCGGAGATCGACAAGCTGAAGGGCGAGATCCAGAAGCGCACCGGCCGCGATGTGTACGTCGACATCCTCGAAGTGCACAAGCCCGAGCTGGACGCGCAGCTGGTGGCGGAGAACATCGCGCTGCAGCTGGAAAAGCGCGTCAGCTTCCGCCGCACGATGCGCAAGGCCGTGGATTCGGCGCTGCGTTTCGGCTGCAAGGGCATCAAGGTCCGCGTGAGCGGCCGCCTGAACGGCAACGAAATCGCGCGTTCCGAGTGGTACCTGCAGGGGCGTCTGCCGCTGCACACCCTGCGCGCCGATATTGATTACGGCTTTGCCGAGGCGCACACCACGTACGGCATCATCGGCGTGAAGTGCTGGGTGTACAAGGGCGAGATCTTGCGCGAGAAGAAGCGCGAGCCGCAGACCGCCGGAGCGTTTTAACAGCAGTTGTCAGTGGCCAGGTTCCGGTTGTCAGAAATGACTCGGAACTGACCAGGTAATAGGGAACTGACAACCGACAACTGAGAACTGGATACCGATTATGTTGATGCCAAAGAAAGTAAAGTACCGCAAGCAGCAGCGCGGTCGCATGTGCGGCAAGGCGTGGCGCGGCGGCGAGCTGTCGTTCGGCGACTTCGGCCTGAAGGTCATGGAGCCGGGCTGGATCACCGACCGGCAGATTGAAGCCAGCCGTGTGGCCATGACGCGTTTCGTGAAGCGCGGCGGCAAGATCTGGATCCGCCTGTTTCCCGACAAGCCGGTGACCAAGAAGCCGGCCGAAACCCGTATGGGTAAGGGCAAGGGAGCTCCCGATCACTGGGTCGCCGTGGTGCGTCCCGGCAAGATCCTCTTCGAGATGGAAGGGGTGTCCGCCACCGAGGCCGCCGAGGCAATGCGCCTGGCATCGCACAAGCTGCCGCTGCGCACCAAGTTCGTGGTGCGGGACGGCGTGGCATAAGGAATTCGAGATGAATGCAGAGAAGATTCGCAATTTGACTGACATCGAGCTGGCCCACCAGCAGAGCGAACTGGCCGATCAGCTGTTCAAGCTGAAGTTCCAGCTGAAGATGGGGCAGACCGAGAGCCTGAAGAAGATCCGCGACATGAAGAAAGACATCGCGCGCATGAAGACCATCGAGCGCGAGAAGCGCGGGACAGCGGCAAGGGAGCCCAGGACGGTGGCGGTGAAGGCCGCTGCGCCGAAGGCGTGCCGCACCGGCGAAGAAGGCGGCCAAGCGGGCCGTCACGGAGAAGAAGTAAGCCATGGCTGAGACAACGACTGGAACCACCAACACGGAGAAGAAGGCGGGCGCCCGCAAGACCCTGATTGGCGAAGTGGTCTCCACCAAGATGGCCAAGACCATCGTGGTCGAGGTGCACCGCCAGAAGGCCCACCCCTTCTACAAGCGCGTCGTGAAGCGCAGCAAGAAGTTCTACGCGCACGACGAGCAGGGCACGGCGAAGCTGGGCGACGTGGTGAAGATCGAAGAGACCCGTCCGCTGTCGAAGCTGAAGCGCTGGCAGTTGAAGGACATCGTCCGCCGCGCCGCGCAAGTGGCGGTGGTGGAAGCACAGCCGACCGTCTAGACCCAAATCCCCGCCCTACGGCCAAAACCGGGCCGTAGAACGGGGCACCCGAGGAAAGATTTTCCGAGGGACGGTAAGGAGAGAGATTTATGGCAGTGATGATGAGGACCATGCTCGAAGTCGCCGACAACTCCGGCGCGCGCAAGCTGCAGATGATTCTGCCGCTGGGCGGCGGCACCGGACTGGTGGCGCACCTGGGCGATGTGGTGACGGCGTCGGTGAAGGAAGCCTCGCCGGACGGCACCGCAAAGAAGGGCACCGTGGTCAAGGCGGTGATCGTACGCACCCGCAAAGAGGCGCGGCGCAAGGACGGCACCTACATCCGCTTCGATTCGAATGCGGCGGTGCTGATCAACGATGCGAATGAGCCGGTCGGGACGCGCGTGTTCGGTCCGGTGGCCCGCGAGTTGCGCGAGAAGAAGTTTTTGAAGATCGTGTCGCTGGCGCCGGAAGTGCTGTAGTGGCCAGTGGTCAGTGGCTAGTGGCTAGAAGCTACGCGGCTACCGCAAAGAAGAGAGCTAGAAGCTGACGGCTGATAGCGAAAGCTAAAGGGTTTGAGACATGCATAAGATTGTAGATATTCGCCGCAACGACAATGTGCGGGTGATCACCGGGCGCGACAAGGGCAAGGAAGGCCGCGTGCTGCGCGTCAGTCCGGCCGCCGGCAAGGTGCTGGTGGAGCACGTGATGATGGTGAAGAAGAACGTGCGCCCCAATCCGCAGAAGAACGTGAAGGGCGGCATTGCCGAGCAGGAAAGCTCCATCAACCTGAGCAACGTGATGCTGGTATGCACCTCGTGCAAGCGTCCGACGCGCGTGGCCCACAAGATGCACGGCGACAAGCACGTGCGGGTGTGCAAGCACTGCTCGACGACGCTGGAGAAGTAACTAGTAATTGGTAACTGGTCACTGGTTAGGGATGGCAATTGGCGATTGGACTGAGGTTTTTTCCAGTTACCAATTACCAGTTACCGAATTGACGACCTCACGAAACGGTGCGATATCCGAGACCGTGAGAAAGGTGAAGCAGGGAAATGGCAGACGAGAAGAAACAGAAGAGCCCCAAGCCGGCCGACGGCAAGCCGCAGGGCAAGAAGGCGAAGCCGGAGCAGGTGGAAGCCGCGGCCGTTGACGCATCCGGCAAGCCGGCGCGTCCCAAGGCGAACAACCGGGCGACCGCGCGGCTGCGCGAAAAGTACGTCAAGGAAGTCTTGCCGGCGCTGATGAAGGAATTCGGCCTCGACAACCCGATGGCGGCCCCGAAGCTGGAAAAGATCGTGGTCAACATGGGTGTGGGCGAAGCCACGCAGAACGCCAAGGTGATTGATCCCGCGGTGAGCGAGATGCAGCAGATTGCCGGCCAGAAGCCGGTGGTGACCAAGGCGAAGAAGTCGATCGCGCAGTTCAAGGTGCGCGAAGGCAATCCGATCGGCGTGATGGTGACCCTGCGCGGCGACCGCATGTACGAGTTCTTCGACCGACTGGTGAACATCGCTCTGCCGCGCGTGCGCGATTTTCGCGGTGTGCCGACCAAGTCGTTTGACGGGCGCGGCAACTTCACCCTGGGCGTGCGCGACCAGTTGATCTTCCCGGAAATCGACTACTCGAAGGTCGAGAAGATGAAGGGCATGAACATCACGATCGTGACCACCGCCGGGAACGATGACCAGGCGCGGGCACTGCTGAAGCATATGGGCATGCCGTTCCGCGCGGCGCAGTAACACAAGTTTGAGCAAGGGCCGAGGCCCGGAGTAAAGGAAACGATGGCTACAACAGGCAAAATCGCCAAGGCGAACAAGAAAGCGAAGTTTTCGACCCGGCAGCACAATCGCTGCAAGATTTGCGGACGTCCGCGGGCCTATCTGCGCAAGTTCGGCCTGTGCCGTCTTTGCTTCCGCAGCCTGGCGCTCAAGGGAGAGATTCCCGGGGTTTCGAAGAGTTCCTGGTAGGTGACAGAGGGGTGGCAGCGGCCCCGGCGCGGCATTGGTCCGCGCTGAACGCTGAGTGAGAACGTCGCGGCTGGTTCTTTCACCAACCTGAGGGCGCCGAGAGCGCCGGACGGGGACCCCGGAGAAGCAATCCGGACACGAAAGCTAACGGGCGACGAAATGAGGAGATACCGAAGATGAGTTTGACCGATCCGGTCGCAGATTTTCTGACGCGCGTTCGCAACGCCATCAATGCCCGCCACCAGAAGGTGGACGTGCCGCTCTCCAAGCTGAAGGTGGAGATCGCCCGCATCCTGAAGGACGAGGGCTACATCGCGAACTTCAAGTCGACGGAAGAAGAGGGCCGCAAAGTGTTGCGGGTGTACCTGAAGTACTCGCCCGACAACTCTTCGCCGATTTCGCAGCTCAAGCGCATTTCGCGCCCCGGCTGCCGCGTGTACGTCGGCCACAGCGAGATTCCGCGCGTGCTGGGCGGGTTGGGGATCAACATCCTCACCACCCCCAAGGGCGTGATGACCGGCCGCCAGGCGCGCAAGGAAAAGCTGGGCGGCGAAGTACTTTGCGAAGTTTATTAGGTTGCTGGTGACTGGTAACTGGTAACTGGACAGAACCCGGCGAGGCCGGGAAGCGAGAGAGATTATGTCGAGAATTGGAAAGAAACCGATTCCGTTGCCCAAGGGCGTGACCTACGCCGTCGAAGGCAACACCGTGACGGTGCAGGGCCCCAAGGGCAAAGTGACCACCCACATTCCGGGCGGAGTGACGCTGGAGACGAAAGATGGCGTGCTCACCATCGTCCGCGAGGACGATTCCAAGGCCGCGGTACACGGACTGGTGCGCGCGCTGGTCAACAACTCGGTCGAGGGCGTGACCAACGGCTGGACGAAGGAACTGGACATCGTCGGCATCGGCTACCGCGCCGAGTTGAAGGGCAAGGGCATGGTGGTGTTCACGCTGGGCTACTCGCATCCGATTGAGTATCCGTTGCCTGCGGGCATCGAAGTGGCCATCGATCCCAAGCTGACGCACCTGACGGTGAGCGGCATCGACCGCCAGAAGGTTGGCTTTGTGGCGGCCGAAATGCGGTCGCTGCGTCCGCCCGATCCGTACAAGAACAAGGGCGTGCGCTACAGCGACGAGAAGTTGAAGAAGAAGGTCGGCAAGACCGGCGCGAAATAATCGCCCGTAACCGAGATCATTGACGGCAGGGCGGTAACGCCTCCGTTCCCCGGTTCAGAACCCCGGGATGAAGGAAGAACAGAGATGATTGGAAAAGCTTCGAAGAACCAGACGCGGACGAAGATCCACACGCGCATCCGCAAGAAGATCGCGGGCACGACGGAGCGTCCGCGGCTGAGCGTGTATCGTTCGGTGAGCCACGTGTATGCCCAGGTGATTGACGACAGCAAGGGCGCGACCCTGGTGTCGGCGGGCACGGTGGAAAAGGGCAAGGGCCAGAAGGGCGACAAGCGTCCCGACCGGCGGCAATGTTGCCTCGGCCAAGGAAGTCGGCAAGCTGATTGCCGAGCGCGCCAAGGAAAAGGGCATCAAGAAGGTGGTCTTCGATCGCGGCGGATACCTGTATCACGGCCGCGTGAAGGCCCTGGCCGATGCGGCCCGCGAAGCGGGGCTGGAGTTCTAAAAGCAGTGGCAGTGCCTAGTGGCTAGTGGTCAGTTAAGACCAACGAGCCAGAGAGTTTGGAGAGTTAAGGGAATGCCAATCGTAAAGAAGAAGCTGGACGCGAACCAGTTCAACCTGAAGGACGAGGTGGTTTCGATCAATCGCGTCACCAAGGTCGTCAAGGGCGGCAAGAACATGTCGTTCGCGGCGCTGGTGGTGGTGGGCGATCCTTCGGCCGCGGTCGTGGGCTACGGCTCAGGCAAGGCGAAGGAAGTGCCGCAGGCGATCCGCAAGGGTATCGAGGCGGCCAAGAAGAACCTGCTGCGCGTCAACCTGACGCAGACCACGATTCCGCACCAGGTGCTGGGACGCTATGGCGCCGGCCGGGTGATGCTGAAGCCGGCGCCGGAAGGCACGGGCGTGATTGCCGGCGGCGCGGTGCGCGCGGTGATGACTTCGGCGGGTGTGCAGAACGTGCTGACCAAGTCGATCGGCACCACCAACCCGCACAACGTGATCAAGGCGACCTTCAAGGCGCTGGAATCGCTGCGCGACAGGAAAGAAGTCGCGTTGGCGCGCGGCAAGTCCGTCGAGGAGCTTTAATCATGGCGCGAGATCGCAGAAAGATCGAGAAGAAGGCGGCCCCGGCGGGGTCGAAGATCCAGTCTGAAGTATGTGCGTTCGGCCATTTCCACGCCGGTGAAGCACAAGCTGGTGATCAAGGGCCTGGGCTTTACGCGGCTGAACCAGGTGATCGAGCGGGAAGACACGCCGTCGATCCGGGGGATGGTGGCGAAGGTGCCGCACCTGGTCGAGATCGTCGAAGCCGGCAAGTAGCGGACAGAATTTTTCGCAGTGTGACGCGGCGCACAGAGAATGGCCGCATAGGTACGGTACACAATGAATCTGAGTAATTTACGGGCGCCCCGCAAGGCGAATGAAAACAAGAAGCGCGTGGGCCGCGGTATGGGCTCGGGCATGGGCAAGACCTCGACCCGCGGACACAAGGGCCAGGGCTCGCGCAGCGGCTCCAGCCTGATGCGCGGATTTGAAGGCGGCCAGATGCCGCTGCACCGGCGTTTGCCGAAACGCGGCTTCACCAACATTTTCAAGACCGAATACGAGGTCGTGAACTTGGAGCGGTTGGCCGGACTGAGCGAGACCGAGATCACTCCCGAAGTGCTGCGCAAGGCCGGGGTGGTGAAGGAGGAACGCGCTGGTGAAGGTGCTGGGGCACGGCGATGTGTCGAAAGCCCTCACCGTGAGCGCGCACAAGTTTTCCAAGTCGGCGCAGGAAAAGATCGAAAAGGCCGGCGGCAAGATCACTGTACTGTAGGGCGTGTCCGGTTGCCGGCAACGGTTGACCGGCGACTGGCAACTGAGGATTCGTAATGCTAGAGAAGTTGGCCAACGTATTTCGCGTTCCCGATCTGCGGAAGCGCATTCTGTTTACGCTCGGACTGCTGGCCGTGTACCGGTTCGGCGGACACATCCCCACGCCCGGCATCAATGCCGACGTGCTGGCGCAGTTCTTCGACCAGAACAAGGGAACGTTCCTGGGCTTCATCGACCTGTTCAGCGGCGGACAGCTTCGCCGCCTGACGATTTTCGCCCTGGGCATCATGCCCTACATTACGGCGTCGATCATCCTGCAGTTGATGACGGTGGTGTACGAGCCGCTGGCCAAGCTGCAGAAGGAAGGCGAACTCGGCCGCAAGAAGATCACCCAGTGGACCCGCTACCTGACGCTGCTGTTGAGCGCGGTGCAGTCGCTGGGCATCGCTTTCACGCTGCAGCGCCAGCCTGGCTTCGTCAACAACCCGGGACCCGGGTTTGTCCTGATGACCATGCTCACGCTGACCACGGGAAGCGTTTTCATCATGTGGCTGGGCGAGCAGATCACCGAGCGCGGCGTAGGCAACGGCATGTCGCTGCTGATCTTTGCCGGCATCGTGGTCGGGCTGCCGCGCGCCATCGCTGATTTGTACGAGAAAGTCCGCACCCAGGCTTGGGGAGCGTTTACCGTCCCGGCCATGCTGATCCTGATCGTGGTCATGGTCGCCATCGTCGCTTTCATTGTGTTCGTGGAGCGAAGCGAGAGGCGAATACCCGGTGCAGTACGCCAAGCGCGTGGTGGGACGCAAGATCATGGGCGGACAGTCCACGCACCTGCCTCTGCGCGTGAACTCGGGCGGCGTTATGCCGGTCATCTTCGCCTCCTCGGTTTTGACGCTGCCGCAGACGCTGGGAGCGATGCCCTTCGTCCGCAACAGCAGCTTCTTCAGCCGCGTGTTTAACTCGCTGCGCTGGGGAGAGCCGATGTACACGCTGTTGTATGCCGTCGGAATCGTGTTCTTCGCCTACTTTTACGTTTCGATTGTCTTCAACCCCACCGAGGTTGCCGACAACATGCGCAAGTACGGCGGATTCATTCCCGGCATCCGGCCGGGCGCGCGTACGGCGAACTACATCAACGACATTCTGACGCGCATTACCCTGGTCGGCGCGCTGTACCTGATCCTGATTTCGTTCATTCCGGAGTGGATGATTACCGGCATCCACCTGAACCACCTTCCGGGTGCGGTCGGGACGTTCTTCGAGAAACTGCCGACGTGGGTGACCAGCGGTCTGAATGTGAACTTTTACTTTGGCGGAACCTCGCTGCTGATCGTGGTAGGTGTGGCCATGGACACGGTCAACCAGATCGAATCGCAGCTCATCATGCGCCACTACGAGGGCTTTACGCCGCGCAGCGGACGCATCCGGGGACGCCGGTCGACGTGGTAAGGCAGTGGATAGTGGATAGCCAGGGCCCAGCACGATTGATGGAAGCCGGCATCCGGTAATTAGTGATTTGTGGTTCGTAAGCGAGTTGGCGGAGCTGTAGGCAGTGGAGGAATGGGAAGTACCGTCTATCCATTTACCACTATCCACTAGCCACTGTATTTCGGAGCTACCGGGAAGCTCCGGCCCGCTGCAAGCGGGCAGATGGGCCGGCAATCCGGCCCACGGGGGTGTGTCGTGGCAACACAGACTCCTTTGTCCGTAGTGGGTGCGAATGTGAAGCAGACCGAGTGTGTGGTCGGCCCCATCGTTCTGCTGGGAGCTCCGGGTGCCGGCAAGGGCACGCAGGCCAAGCGGATTGCCGCAACCTATGGGATCCCGCAGATCTCCACCGGAGACCTGTTTCGCGCGAACGTGGCGATGAGCACCGAGCTGGGCATTAAGGTGAAGGGCATTCTGAGCCGGGGCGAGCTGGTTTCCGACGACATCGTCAACGACATGGTCGCCGACCGGCTGAGCAAGCCGGACGTTAATCGAGGGTTTATTTTGGACGGCTTCCCGCGTACGGTGGGCCAGGCCGAGTGGTTGGATAGTTATTTGAAAAGCAGGCAGGCGGGGAACGGAGCGGCACCCTTTTAGTGCCATAGCGCCGGTTGTGGTGCAGATAGTGGTGGAGTATAATCAGTTACTGCAACGAATTGCCGGACGTCGTTCTTGTCCCACCTGTGGACGGATTTACAACGTTCACTTCCAGCCTCCCAAAGTTGAAGGCATCTGTGATGTCGACGGCGGGCGACTTATTGTGCGTCCAGATGACACGGAAGCGGTCGTTGCAGAGCGCCTGAAAGCCTATGAGCGGCAGACCCTGCCCTTGGTGGCCTACTACCAAGCCAAAGGACAGCTGTTTAACGTGGATGGCGACCAGGCGGTGGAGGCGGTAGCCGCCGCAGGCGACGAGTGCGATAGAGAATGGCCATCGTTTGTAAGTCCACGGCAGAGATCGAGAAGATGCGCCGCAGCGGGCGCATCGTTCGTCAGGTGCTCGACGCCGTGAAGCAAGTGGTCGCCCCGGGCGTCACGACGATGGACTTGGAGCGGGTGGCGGAAGCGAAGATCAAGGATCTGGGCGCCAAGCCGGCCTTCAAGGGTTATTACGATTACCCTTGCGTGCTTTGTACGTCAGTGAACAACGAGATCGTTCACGGCATCCCGTCGGAAAAGCGGATGCTCAAGACGGGCGACATCGTTTCGATCGACACCGGCGTGGTGCTCGACGGGTATTACGGAGATGCTGCGATTACGGTTCCGGTAGGCGGCGAGTTGACGCCGCGAGCTGCAGAAGCTGCTGGAAGTAACGCGCGAGTCGCTGTACCGGGGCATCGAAGCGGCGCGGATCGGCAACACGGTTGGCGACGTGGGCGCGGCGGTCCAGAAGTTGGTCGAGGCCAACGGCTTTAGCGTGGTGCGGGAGTTTGTGGGACACGGCATCGGCACCAAGCTCCACGAGGAGCCGCAGGTTCCGAATTACGGCACGCCGGGCAGCGGTCCGAAGTTGCGCGACGGCATGGTGCTGGCGATCGAGCCGATGGTGAACGTGGGACGGTCGGAAACGCGGGTGCTGGACGACAACTGGACGGCGGTAACGAAGGACGGCACGTATAGCGCTCACTTCGAGCACACCGTGGCCGTGACGAAAGACGGGCCGGTGATCCTCACGGAGTAGGCGGCCGTAACCGTGGAGTTGGGTTTCCGCGCAAGCGGGCAGATTGTTTTCAGGAGCTGAATGAGCAAGGAAGACGCGATTGAAGTGATGGCAGTGGTGGTTGAGCCGCTGCCCAATGCGATGTTCAAGGTCGAGCTGGAGAACAAGCACCAGGTGCTGGCGCATGTTTCCGGCAAAATGCGCAAGAACTTCATCAAGATTCTTCCAGGCGACCGCGTGGCCGTGGAGCTTTCGCCCTACGACTTGAACCGGGGACGGATCGTGTATCGCTACAAATAGCGGTGCGCGTCGGGTAGAAACAGTAGTTTTGGTGGAAGGGAACTGCAGTCATCATGAAGGTACGGGCATCAGTCAAGAAGATTTGCGACAAGTGCAAGGTCATTCGCCGTCACGGCGTAGTGCGCGTGATCTGCGAAAACGCCAAGCATAAGCAGCGGCAGGGATAACGAGCTACTAGTGGCTAGCGATTAGCGACTAGTGACTAGCCCAAAGCCGAGAGGGTTCGGGAGCAACTATGGCACGTATTGCAGGCGTGGATCTTCCGCGCAACAAGCACATCATCATCGCGCTGACCTACATCTACGGCATCGGCGACTCGCGGTCGAAGAGCATCCTGACCGCCGCCAGCGTCGAAGGCAACAAGAAGGTGAGCGATCTCAACGAAGAAGAGGTCAATCGCATCCGCCAGGTCATCGAGCAGCAGGGCGACGTCGAAGGCGACCTGCGCAAAGACATTTCGATGCACATCAAGCGGCTGATCGAGATCGGATCGTACCGTGGGTACCGTCACCGCCGCAGCCTGCCGGTCCGCGGCCAGCGCACCCACACCAATGCCCGCACCCGCAAGGGACCGCGTAAGGGCACGGTAGCCAATAAGAAGAAAGCGACTGGGAAAACATAGAACATGGCCAAAGCAGCAGGTTCGGCAGCCGACAAAAAAGGCAAGACTGGCAAGAAGTTCAAGAAGAAGGAACGCAAGCACGTGCCGCACGGACTGGTGCATGTGCAGGCGTCGTTCAACAACACCATCGTTACCATCACCGACATGGCGGGAAACACGGTGTCGTGGAAGAGCTCGGGTTCGCTGGGCTTCCGCGGATCGCGCAAGGGCACGCCGTTCGCGGCGCAGCAGGCTGCGGCCAACGCCGCCGGCCAGGCGCGCGATCACGGCATGCGCAGCGTTGACGTCGTCGTGAGCGGCCCGGGTTCGGGACGCGAGTCGGCGGTCCGCGCTCTGGCTTCGGCCGGACTCGATGTGCGCACCATCAAGGACGTGACGCCGGTTCCGCATAACGGCTGCCGTCCGCCGAAGCGGCGCAGAGTGTAAGAAGTATGCGGTCAGTGGATGTGGTTAGCGAGATTGTTGCTGGCGACTGACAACTGGCCAACTGACAACTGATTTTCGATCGGGACGAAGGGACGCCAATCCTGTAAACCGATCCATAACACGTGAATAGTCCAAGTCGATAGAGGCGTTAGTAACCACTATCCACTGACCACTATCCACCGGGAGAGTAACTTGGCACGGTACAGAGACGCAGTATGCCGCCTTTGCCGCCGCGAGGGAATGAAGTTGTTCCTCAAAGGCGCAAAGTGCTTCACGGACAAATGTCCCATCGAAAAGCGTAATTTCGCCCCCGGGCAGCACGGTAAAGACCGCAAGGCCAAAATCGTGGGCTACGGGCTGCAGCTTCGCGAAAAGCAGAAGGCGAAGCGCATGTACTTCACCCAGGAAGGCCAGTTCCGCAACTACTTCGAGCGCGCCCAGAAGACCAAGGGCGTCACCGGCGAACTGCTGTTGCAGCAGCTGGAGCGGCGGCTCGACAACGTTGTCTACCGGCTCGGATTTGCCGTAGCACGCCGCCAGGCGCGGCAGTTGGTGCGCCACGGGCACGTGACCGTCAACGGCCGCAAGGTTGACATTCCTTCGTACCAGGTCAACGCGAACGACGAAGTTGCGATCCGCGAGAAGAGCAGCAAGCTGGTGGTGGTGGAGGGCGCGAAGGAATTCGCCAGCCATCAAACGCCGCCGAACTGGCTGCAGGTGGACCGCGACGCCAGCAAGGGCCGGGTGTTGGCATTGCCGCGGCGCGAAGACATCAACCTGCCCATCAATGAGCAGCTGATCGTCGAACTTTATAGCAAGTAGTCATTGGCGGCGCCTGTCCCATGGGCGCCGCGCTTCCTACAATGTCGCGCCAGATCAGCCGGCGTGATCCCGCTCAGCGGGATCAGCCGTGCAGCATGGCCGAATAGAGAGACAGGAGTAATCAGATGCTTTGGAAAGGTTTTCAGAAACCGAAGCGGCTTGCCCATGACACCGAAACCCTGACCGACAAGTACGGTCATTTTTGGGCGCAGCCCTTCGAACGCGGATTCGGCACAACCATCGGCAACGCGCTGCGCCGCGTGCTGCTGTCGTCCATCGAGGGCGCTGCGGTCACCGCGGTGAAGATCGAGGGCGTGCTGCACGAGTTCCAGTCGATCCCCGGCGTGGTCGAGGATGCGACGGACATCATCCTCAACCTCAAGCAGATCCCGTTCCGGCTCAATGGCGACGCGCCCAAGGCGATTTACCTGCGCGCCGACCAGCCGGGCGTCATCACCTCGGGCATGATCGAGGCCGACTCCGACGTCGAAGTGCTCGACAAGGACGTGTACATCGCGACCATCAGCGAGGGCGGCAAGCTCGACATGGAAATGCGGCTTAAGAAGGGCCGCGGCTATGTGTCAGCCGACAAGAACTTCGACGAGGACCTCGGGCTGGGCTTCATTCCCATCGACTCGGTGCACTCGCCGGTGCGCAAGTGCAACTACTCGGTCGAAGCCGCTCGTCTCGGTCAGATCACCGACTACGACAAGCTGGCCATCGAAGTGTGGACGAACGGCTCGGTCACCCCGGCCGATGCGCTGGGCCTGGCGGCGAAGCTGCTGAAGGACCACATGTTCATCTTCATCAACTTCGAGGATGAAATCGTGAACGCGCAGGCCGCCGATTCCGGCAAGCCTGAGATCCGCAACGAGAACCTGAACCGCTCGGTCGAGGAGCTGGAGCTTTCGGTGCGCAGCTACAACTGCCTGAAGAATGCCAATATCCAGACCATCGGCGAGTTGGTGCAGAAGTCGGAAGCGGAAATGCTGAAGACCAAGAACTTCGGCCGCAAGTCGCTGAACGAGATCAAAGAGATCCTGTCGAACATGGGTCTCAGCCTGGGCATGAAGATTGACGAGCACGGCAATGCGGTTCCGGGTAGCGGATCGCAGTCGTCAACGTTGCCTTCGGCGCTGACTTACGGCGGTTCGGAACCGGGATTCTAGCGGGAGCGGTCCCGCACGGCGGGGCCGCTCACCTTTGTTTTTTGCGCGGCCTGGGCCGCGACTTTTACGGGATTGTGAAGGACTAGAGACATGCGTCATCGTAGAGCAGGTTGGAAACTGGGACGGAACACCGAGCACCGGCGCGCGCTGCTGCGCAATCTGGTGACCTCGCTGATTGTGGAGGAGCGCATCGAGACCACGCTGACCAAGGCGAAGGCCATGCGTCCGCACGTGGAGAAGATGATCACGCTGGGCAAGCGCGGAGACGTGGCGGCCAGACGGCAGGCGTTGTCGTACCTGATGACGCGCGAGGCCGTCGATAAGCTGTTCGACAAGATTTCGCCGCGTTACGGCGACCGCAACGGCGGCTACCTGCGCATCATCCATGGCGGGTTCCGCCAGGGCGATGGCGGCGACATCGCCTTCGTCGAACTTCTGGGCAGCGAAGCCACGCTGGACGAGAAGCGCGTGAAGCGCAACGAAGCCCGCGCCAAGCGCGCCGAAGAGAACCGCAAGGCCATGGAAGCGGCGACCGCCGAAGCCGCGCCTGCGGACGTCGCGTCCGCTGAAGGCGAAGCCAAGCCCGAAGAGAAGTAAAAAAGACGAGGAAGTGCGACGCATGTTGTCGCAGAATTCAGGCGCACCCGCCGAGGGTGCGCCTTTTATTCGTCCCAGTAGGTTAGGTCTTGACTCTGCGGTCGCACGTCTTTACTAGTCACGCAGTGACGGACTGTGAGAAGCCGCGCTGGGTTTCCGCTGCATGCTCATTGTGTGCACCGCCCGCGCGTACAGCAGGCACTGCACGGCCACGGCGCCGGCCGTATCCAGCGCGACGTCCTGCCAGCGGCCCGTTCGCGAGGCCAGTCGTGGCCTGGTGAAGCTCGTCGAGCGTTGCTGCCACCAGAGTGAACAGCACGCCGATCAACGCCCAATCCCATCGCCACAGGTCGCGGAAGAACAGGCCCCAGCGCCGCTGCAGCACCAGTCGCAGGCGGTCGAATTGGGTGTACTTCAGTGCCCTGAAAACCAGCAGGCTCAGGATGGCGTAGCCGACGAAGTGTCCCGACTTCCGCAGGGCGCCATTGAGAACGAACAGTACCTGCGGATTCACGCTTCCGAAAACCGCGGTGGCGACGCGGTACATCAGGCCGAAGGTGTTCGCCGAGGAAGCGTAGTCAGTCGATTCCAGGCGCAGCACGACCAGCCAGACGGCTACCGGCCACCAGCGCCGGACCAGCATCCGGAGAGACGGCTTCAGCGTTCTTCGCCGCGATCTACTCGACACGATAGTTGGGAGCTTCGCGCGTGATCAGCACGTCATGCACGTGGCTCTCGCGCAGTCCAGCGCCGCTGATTCGCACAAAGCGCGCATTCTGCTGCAACTCAGCTATGGTGGCGCATCCCACGTAACCCATGCCGCTCTTCACGCCGCCGACCAGCTGATACACGATCATGCCAACGGTGCCGCGATAAGGCACGCGGCCCTCGATGCCCTCCGGCACCAGCTTGGCGAGGCGGTTGCTCTCCGACCCTTCGTCCGACAACACTTGCACCGACTCGTCCGAATCGGTCGTCTGGAAGTAGCGTTCGCTGGAACCCTGCGCCATGGCGGCCAGCGAGCCCATGCCGCGATACGCCTTGAACGAGCGGCCCTGGTACAGGATGGTTTCGCCCGGGCTCTCTTCGGTTCCAGCCAGCAACGAGCCAATCATCACGCAATTGGCTCCTGCGGCAATGGCTTTGGTGATGTCGCCCGAATACTTGATGCCGCCATCGGCGATCACCGGGATGTTGGCATCGCGCACCGCGCGCGAGGCTTCCGCGATGGCGGTAATCTGCGGTACGCCCGCGCCGGTGACGACGCGGGTAGTGCATATCGATCCCGGTCCGATGCCGACTTTAATGGCGTCAGCCCCCGCGCGGGCCATCTCTGTCGCGCCTTCGAAGGTTGCAACGTTGCCCGCAATGAGATCGATCTCGGGGAACTTCGCCTTCACCTGCCGGATGGCTTCGAGCACGCGACTCGAATGGCCGTGGGCGCTGTCGATGGCCAGCAAGTCGGCCTTGGCCTTCACCATCTCCGCGGCACGCTCGAGGAAGTCACCGGTCGCGCCAATTGCGGCGCCCACGCGCAGCCGCCCCTTGTCGTCCTTGGCAGGCGTTGGGGTACTTCAGCCGCTTCTGGATGTCCTTGACGGTGATGAGGCCCTTGAGCCGGAAGTGGTCATCGACAACCAGCAGTTTTTCCACCCGATGCTGGTGCAGGATGGCCTCTGCCTCATTCAGTGTCGTGCCCACAGGTACGGTGATGAGGTTCTCCTTGGTCATCACTTCGCTGATGGGAATATCGGTGCGGGTCTCAAAGCGCAGGTCGCGGTTGGTGAGGATGCCGACCAGTTTGCCGTTCTTGGTGACCGGCACGCCCGAGATGCGATAGTGCCGCATGACCTCCAGGGCGTCGGAAATCTTCTTCTCCGGCTCCATGGTGATCGGATCGACGATCATCCCGCTCTCCGAGCGCTTCACCTTGTCCACTTCGCTGGACTGCTGCTCGATGGTGAGGTTGCGGTGCATGATCCCCAGGCCGCCCTGCTGCGCCATGGCGATCGCCATGCGCGACTCGGTGACAGTGTCCATGGCGGCGCTGATCAGGGGAATCTGGAGTTGGATGTTGCGGGTCAGGCGGGTCGAGGTGTCTGCATGGGCCGGTACGACATCCGACTTGGCGGGCAACAGCAACACGTCATCGAAAGTTAGAGCTTCAGGAACGGGGAAATGAATCATGGCATTGGGTCCGGGGAAGGATAATCCCTCATTGTAGAGTCGGGCAGAGGGTTAGGCAAACTTCGGCTGAACCTTTGGGGTAGCGACCGAGGCACCGAGCACCAAGCGGCCAAAACGCCATAGCACCAGCCTCCGGCGGGCACGTTGAATTTCCTCCGCATCGGGCGTATATTTAGAAAGGTATCGCTGCCTGACAGCGGTTCCGGCCACCTCCGGCTGCGTGGCGGGAATCCCAGCATACTTGGCGAAGCACACCGGTGGGCGAGAGCCCACTTTTTATTCCCACCCTTTAATCCGCTGGCTGTTGGCGAGTCGAGGCGGTATTGAGAGCCTGTCGGGCGGGTTGCGCTTGGCCGTTGACGGCCGAATGGTGGAAGTAAGTGGCGGGTTTGGACAAGATTCGGGAGATCGCCGAGCGGGTGGCTCAATCCAGCGGCCTGGAAGTGGTCGAGGTCGAGCTTCGTGGCGGCGGCAAGGCCCGCATGTTGCGGATCTTCATCGATAAGCCGGCTGGGGTAACGCACGAAGATTGCTCGAATTTCAGCCGCGAAGTAAGCACGATTTTCGATGTGGAGGACGCGGTACCGGGCGGAACTTACACGCTGGAAGTTTCCTCTCCGGGCTGGACCGCAAGTTGTCGAAGGCGGCCGAGTTTGAGCGCTTCAGCGGCAGCCTGGTGAAGTTGATGACGCTCGATCCGGTCAACGGCAACCGGCATTTTGAGGGCCGTATGACGTGGATGGGCGGCGGCCGCATCGCGCTGGAGCTGACCGGCCGCAAGAAGAGCAAGAAGCACGAAGCGGTCGAGGCTGGAGCGCAGGTCGAGATCGAGTTGGCCAACGTCGAGAAGGCCAACCTGGTGCCCGAGTTTTAACGGTTGGCATGCACAAAACGTGAATTCGGTTTCCGAGCAAGGTGGCAGGTGACGAATGGCAAGTGAACTGTACAACGTGATCGACGCCCTCAGCCGTGAGAAGGGCATCAATCCCGACATCGTCGTGAGCGCGGTGGAGGATGCCATCGTCGTTGCCACTCGGAAGTACTACAAGACGCAGGAGAACCTGCGCGCCGAACTGGACAAGGAAACCGGCCACATCCGCGCCTTCGCGGTCCGCACCATCGTCGAGACCCCCGAACTGGTGGAAGACCCGAATGCCCAGATTTCGCTCGACGACGCCCGCCGTCTCGATCCCGCGGCGGAAGTCGGCGGCGAACTGCGCACCGAAAAGCCTACCGACGTCCTCGGCCGCATTGCCGCGCAACTGGCCAAGCAGGTCATCTTCCAGAAGGTCCGCGAGGCCGAGCGCGACACCGTCTACAACGAGTACATCGGTCGCGTGAACGAGATCATCAACGCCACCGTCAAGCGCATCGAAGGCCAGGACGTCATCGTCGACCTCGGCAAAGCCGAAGCCCGCATGCCCAAGAAAGAGCAGTCGCGACTCGAGTCGTTCTCGGTCGGCGAGCGCGTCCGGATCATGATCGTGCGCGTGGAGAAGGCATCCAAGGGCCCGCAGGTCGTCGTGTCGCGCGCCGTGCCCGAGCTGGTGACCCACCTGTTCCAGACCGAAGTACCCGAGATTTACGACAACACCGTCGTGATCCGCGCCATCGCGCGCGAAGCCGGCGAGCGCACCAAGATCGCCGTCATGTCCAAGGACAAGGACGTCGACCCAGTCGGCGCCTGCGTCGGCATGAAGGGCATGCGCGTGCAGTCCATCATCCGCGAGTTGCGCGGCGAGAAAATCGACATCATCGAGTATCACGAAGACCCGGTGACGTTCGCCGAGAAGGCGCTGCAGCCCGCCAAGGTCAGCCGCGTCACCATTCTCGAAGGCCACGACAAGCACCTGGAAGTCATCGTCGACGACACCCAGCTTTCGCTCGCCATCGGCAAGAAGGGGCAGAACGTCCGCCTCGCCGCCAAGCTGCTGGGCTGGAAGATCGACATCAAGAGCGAGGAAGAGAAGCGCCAGGAAGTGGAGGCGCAGATGTCGCAGGTGATGATCCAGACCTCCACGCCTCTAGAGATCGTGCCCGATCTGGACGCGGGCATTATCGAGAAGCTGGTGGCGGCAGGCATCACCACCGTCGAGCAAGTGGCCGACATGACGCCTGAGCAGTTGGAAGAGATTCC
>CAVVTL010000010.1:0-191731 GCA_963751155.1 uncultured Acidobacteriaceae bacterium
GCGTGGCCCGCAATTGCCTGCCATTGGCAATTTTGGGAGTGCTGAATATCCCGCGCTCTTCGTCGTGAAGAGGGTATTGAACCTCGAAACCTCGGCGCTACGCCCGCTTATCACAAGGCGACGTGTCGGCTGTACTTTCTCAACTCATTTCCCGTCTGGTAACAAAGGCTTCGTGACGCAAGGGCAGAGGTGTCTCTGCCGCGAAACCGCGCTCAGGCTGCGGATCGATTTGACTCTTTGAAATCGGGGAACAGTGATGAACGGTGGCAGATCGTCCCAACTAGAATTAGAGTCTGCGAAGAAATAACGAAAAAGGCTTGTCATAACCACCTTTGTTATCAGATGGATAGATACAACTATATTATTTTCCAATCAGTTGTGAACAAATTCCGGCTAACCGACTGATTCTAAACAATCTCATGAAAAATATTTTGTGTAGCGCACAACTACAACACTGTAACGCACACAGTTATAACACTATAACTCGCTGGGGGCTGGCGGTCGTCCCAAGCTGACAGCAAGCGTCACAAAAAAATGCCCCGCCCCCGCCAAAATTAGGCTAGAGCGGGAAACCCGAATTAGGTGGTGCGGCGACCGGGGCGTCCGGCATGGCCGAACTATTTCTGAGGAATCGCGGTGACCTCGATCTGAAACTGGTGTTTGCTGCTGGGGTCTTCGGAGCTGAACACGATGGTTGGCTTGTTGATCGGCACGAGGACCGCTTCCTCCACGCGCATCTGCCGAATCGGCGGCATGTTCACGTTACTCACGTCGGGAGACAGCGACGACAGGTCCGCTTTCAGGCGCAGTTGCAGCGCTCCACCGGCGTCCTCGGGTCGAACATCGAGGTTGAAGCCGACGTCAACGTAGTTGCTGCCGGCCGGGACCTTGGTGCCGGCCCGCAGACTCCACCAGTCGCGGCCCTCGGCGACGCCCAGGCTGTAAGCACGCTGGTTCAGCACCTTGCCCTGGTCCGACTCCCGCACCACAAAGTCGAGCCGGTAATAGTGCACCGTGGGGATTCGTTTGGCGGTTTCGGTTGCTGATTGGGGCGATTCAGTCTGTTGCGCGGTCGCGGTGATTGACGCGGTGCCAAGTAATAAGACGAGGGTTACGAAAATTGCCAGCCGTTTCAGCATTAGTTATCTCCGTTCGAGTTTGCTTCGGAAGGAAGCGGTTGAATGTTGAGGGGCGCGATGGCGATGGGTCGATCTTCCTGAGCGATCGCCCGCAAGGCGTCAGGATGGGTTTGCGCCAGCGCGAGTAGTTGACGTTCTTCGCTTGTCAGCGGCGCTGGTAAGGGAGCGGACTCATCGCTGGCATTCGCGACTGCTGCAAGTTGTGGCCGCGGAGTCGTGGAGGTGAGCACTCGATGGTCTGTGTTCCGCGCCGATTCTGTCGAAGGCTCGCGCCGTGATTGGAGAGCCGAACGCGGTGTTTGTGAGGCTGGATGCGTATGCGGAGATACATCGAGGTTGCGCGTTGCAGCCAGGGGCGGTGTAGTGGGAACTTGCGGTCGCAACGCAAGCCATACGGCAAATGCCAAGGTCGCCGCACAAGCCGCGACCGTTGCCCATTTCCACCAGGCAACCCGGTGTCCCTGGGGTTGGAGAGGAAGCCGCTGCAGCACGCGCGCTTCCAGCCCGGCGAGGGGCTCGGCGTCGCGATACTCGCTGAGCGCCCCATCGAGAAGGGTGTCGAGATGTTCGTCGTGGTTCATGGTTTCGCTTCTGTGGCGGTCAGTTTTTCTTTCAGCATTTGCCGCGCCCGCGCGATGCGGCCGCGCACCGAGGATTCAGGAATGCCGAGGACCTCGCCGATCTGTCGCGAGTTCAGGTCGTCGACCGCCGAGAGCACGAGGGCGTGACGTAAGTCGTCCGGCAAGGCGACGATGAGCCGCTGCAGGCGCTCGACCTGCTGGCGCCGGATCGCCGTGTGTTCGGCGTCGGGGCCGAGGGAGGGAAAGTCGAAGTCGGCGATATCGAGCGGCTCGGGCTTGCGGCGGCGGTCGAGCGCAAGACGAAAGGTGATGGTCGCCAGCCACGCGGGCAGGTCTTGAACGACTTGACTCCCGTACGGTGGACGCGCAGGAACGACTCCTGCACCACGTCTTCGGCGTCGTGCGAGTTGCGCAGCACGCCGTAGGCGACTTTGAAGACGAATCGCGCGTGCTGGTGGACAGCGAGTTCGAGGTCCGTGAACTCGTCTGCGGCATCGCGCACCGAGGTCTCCTGCGCAAGGATTGCGAAACTGGCTGGATTCGCCGCCATTGTAGTCGCGAGCGGCACAGTTCGCCGTTCTCATACGCTAAGACGGACGGGGTGAGGAAAGTGTTTGGATTTCTTTAGCAATTGCACTAGCGACAGGCAAAGAGCGTCTCTGGCGTTCCAGTCGCCGTGGTTTTTACTAATTGCTTACTGCGTACTGCTAATGGCCAGTTGCTTCCCGATCATCTCGGGCACGGTCACGAACTCGTAGCCTTCGGACCTTGTAGTGGACGATGAGGCGGTCGGTGGCGGCGATGGAGTGGCTGCGGTCGGCGCCCATGCGGGCCTGGTCGCCGTCGTGCAGCAGGATGACGTCGCCGCCGCGGATCTGGCGCTGGGCGTGGGCGAAGACCTTGTCAGCGGAAGTGGGCTTCCAGTCGTAGCAAGTGACATTCCACATCACCGGCTCGAGGCCGAGCTTGCGAACGGCGTGCAGAGTTCCCGGGCGGCGTCCGCCGTAAGGAGGGCGGAAGAGCGTGGGCACCGCGCCGCAGGCGTCGAAGATGGCGGCCTGGGTGCGCTCGATCTGGCGGCGAGTCTCGGCGTCGCTGGCGAAGATGAGCCGCGGGTGGTCCCAGCTATGGTTGCCGATGGTGTGGCCGGCTTCGGCGAGCGCGCGAACGATCTCCGGCTTCTGCTCGACGAAGCGGCCGAGGACGAAGAACGTCGCCTTCACGTCATGCTTTGCCAGCACTTCCATCAACTGGAGCGTGTCGGGATCGTTGGGGCCGTCGTCGTAGGTGAGCGCCAGCTGGCGCGAGCCGGCTGGCAATCCGACGAACGAGCGCCCGTAGAGCGACAGTCGTCGGCCACATGGACTCGACTCCGAGCCAGGTGGCGAGACCCAAGACTGCGACACCGGTGGCGATTTCGGGGAGCATTGGAATGATTCTAGAAGTGGATTGTGGATGTGGATAGAAATAACCGCGCCCGGCGACGTTGATTCTAAACACCCTAGGAATGCGGCCGAACGGGGTTCCCGAGGTTTCCACAAAAGGTCGCCACAGTGTCATTGCCACAGGTGCGGCGGGGCGCTATTCTGCGAAACGTACCCTCCCATGGCAAACCTGTTCGAACCACCGCGGTATATCGCTGTTGAAGGCCCCATCCGAGTCGGCAAGAGCACGCTGTGCAAAGTCATTGCGGAAACGCTGCACGCGCAGCGCATCAGCGAACCGGAGAGCAATGCCTTCCTCAAGAGTTTCTACGCCGGAGAGCGCGGTGCTGCCTTCCAGACACAGTTTGCCTTTCTGATCGCGCGGTATGACCAATTGGCCGCACTGGACGTGAAGCGCAATCCCAACAAGACGGTTGTTGCCGATTACATCTTCGAGAAAGACAAGTTGTTTGCCTGCCTGAACCTGAGCGATCAGGAGCTGGAGGTTTACAACCGCTATTACGATCTGTTCCGGCAGAACATTCCGGCGCCGGACCTAGTCATTTACCTCCAGGCCTCGCCTGAGGTGCTGAAGAAGCGACTGAAAAAGAAGAACGCTCCGGGCGAAAAGGCCATCAACGAGGATTACCTCGAAGAAGTGGTGAAGGCCTACGAGCACTTCTTTTTCCACTACACATCGTCGGACCTGCTGATTGTCAACACCTCGGAGATCGACTTCGTGGAGCGGAGCGAAGATCTGCAGGCACTGCTGCGGCGAGTGAGCGAGCCGATTCGCGGCACGCAGTACTTCCTGCCGCTGGGCGGGGAAGATAGTCGCCAGTAGCCGGTTAGAGCGAACGCAGGTTCTTCGACTCCACCGCCCGCTCATTCAATTCTTCGATCGCTGCAATTTCGAAATTTCATGCGCCGTATGCAAACTTCGGCGACGAATTGCGCTATGCTCTCCTCTCATCGGAGGTGGCCGCCGTGGGAGTTCTCTTGCAAGCCTTTTACTGGAACTGTCCAGCCCAGGAAAATCAGGATGGCACTTGGTGGAATTTTGTCGCGGGCAAGATTCCGGAATTGCAGCAGGCCGGCATAACCGCGCTGTGGCTGCCGCCCGGCATGCAAGGCGGCCAATATCGGCGGGCCGTCGATGGGCTACGATCCTTACGATTACTACGATCTGGGCGACATCAACCAGAAGGGCCGCACCAAAACTTGGTTTGGCAACCAAGCCGAGCTGACTGCGCTGATTAACGTTGCTCATGTAGCCAACATGCAGGTGTATGCCGACCTTGTCATCAACCACAACAACGGCGGCGATGCACAGGAGCCCAATCCGCTCGACGGCAACACGCGATGGACCAAGTTCACTCCCGGCAGCGGCAAGTTTCTCCGCGACTGGACGTTTTTCCATCCATCACCGTATGAGCGTTACGACGAAATGACCTTCGGCGATATGCCGGACCTCTGCCATCGCAATCCCAAGGTGTATGAGGAAGTGGTCAACCTGGCGGAATGGATGGTGGAGACACTGGGCTACGACGGCTTCCGCTTCGATTTCGTCAAGGGCTACGGGCCCTGGATGGTGAAGTCGATCGCCGAGCTGCGTTATCTCAACAAGTCGGCGCAGGGCTTTTATCCGTTCGTCGTCGGTGAGTGCTGGGACAACGCGCGCACCACAGATGACTGGCTGAATTCGATCAACACCTTCATGGACAACCCGGTGTCGGCGTTCGATTTCGCGCTGCATTACCGGCTGAAAGATCTGTGCGATACGTACGGCTTCAGCCTCACCACGCTGGCCCAGCCCGGGAACGGTTGTGCAGAGTTATCCGCTACATGCGGTGACGTTTGTCGATAACCACGACACCATTCGCGACGACGGCAGCGCGATACTGCACGACAAGCAGATGGCCTACAGCTTCATCCTGACGCACGAGGGCTACCCAGCGTCTTCTGGCAGGACTGGTATAACGCAGGACTCGCGGGCCCGGGGACGCCCAACGGCATCGCCGCGCTGGTTTCGGCGCATGAGAAATACGCGGGCGGGGAGACAGATGTGCTGTTCACCGCTAACGACCTGTACATCATGCAACGTACCGGCGACGCCAATCACCCCGGGTTAGTCTATGTGCTCAACAATCGCGGGGACTCGTGGAACGGAGCGACAGTGCAGACGCAGTGGCACGGAGTCCGCTTCGAACCGATGGCGTGGGGAGGACATGACACGAGCCGTCCTGCAACCAAATGGACGGCCGACGCGGGATACGGCGACTTCTGGGCGGGACCGCGGGGCTGGGCGGTTTATGCGCCCCAATAGCCAGTGAGGCGAGGCACTCAGTTCCGGGCTTGGGGGCGAGTGCTGGTGTTATAGTTCACTGTGTTGTAGTTGCATATAACACATAAATATTTTCGCCCTGTTGTTTAGAATCAGTCAGTTAGGCAGAAATTGTTCGCAAGTCATTGAAATATAAGTTAGTTATTGCTATCCATTTCATTCTAAAGATAGTTACAGTTGTCTGCTTGCGTGGTTCTTCGCCGATTGACAATCTCCGGCGAGTTAGACCGCTGTCTCCGATTACCGATGCCTAGGTTGGTCTGAGCTTTCAAAGAGCTACTTTGGGCTGCGGCCTGTGCGCAGTCCGGGCGGAGACACATCTCCCCTGCCTCACGCCTTCTTGAATATCGGACGGGGGATCAGGGCGAAAGGACGCAGGACACAGCGTCGTGTGACTAAAGCGCCGACCAAAAGCAAACCCAAGGTTGGTGCATTCGAGAAGAGACGAGGCGCAGCCGGGGTGAACCCAGGCTCCCTTCAACAGGCCTTGCTGAACGCGGCGGTGAAGCTATAGCACCGCTCTACCAAAACCGCTCTAGTGGCTTGGCGGCGGTACGAAGTCCTTCGGCGTCTCTGCGCCTTCGCCGAAGAAGTACGCTTCCATCTGCTGGACGATGAACTCCTGGTGCTCTTTCTTCCAGGGTTGCAGGCGGTATTCGTTAAGCAGCATCTTCATGTGCTCCTGCCACTGCTCCCACGCCAACTTGGAGACGTTGTCGTAGATTTTCTGTCCGAGGGGACCGTCAAAGGGCGGCTCGTCGAGGCCCTCCAGTTCCTGTCCAACTTTTGCGCACTTCACCATGTGTGCCATGCAGAACTCCTTCACCGCGATAAGCGGGATTATTGCCAACCGACGATTCTACGGGAATTGGCGCGCGGAGCGAAGTGGGGTGGGCCAGCGGAAGGGCGGATGGGTTAGTCGTACAGCCGGGTCACTGGTGAAATGGCGATTTATCAAAAATAATCCGGCGCACCAGATGAGCAACAGGTTCTACTCGACTGAAGGACTGCATTTCGAAGTCGCGAGGCGACAGTCGAGCCGTCGAAGCGCTTCAAGTGTCCACGTTCGAAGTACCTTCAAGTCGTCGGTCGTGGCAGGTTGAAGCGTGATTTGTCGAAGATAGAGAAGCGCCCTTTGGGTTCCGTGCTCTCCCAACACGCCAGCTGCGTTCTGGCGTTTCCATGCGGGCGCGGAGGCGTCCATCAGGAGCGAGATGACGACAGGTTCACAGTCCGATTGGCCGTGGGCCAGGAGAGATACCGCGATGTCGCGCTGAATTGCGAGCGGGGCGCGAGGTGAAAGAGCGCGAAGGTCGCTTACGGATTCTTGCTTTCCAAGCAAGTCAAAAATCCATTGAAGATAGTAGACGTCTGTCGAATCAGACTGTAGAAGTGCGGACTCGAACTCCTGGGTGAGAGCAAAACGCGTGCCTGTCGGTGAGTTGTCATCTGGGTAATACGGACGACTATCTGACAGACGAATCGCAGTCGCGTAGATAGGAACGGCAATCTCGAACCGGTCAGGGGCAGCCGTGCGCCGCAGAAAAATCAGGTTACGTCCCTTGCTGACGAATCCGGTTGGCGGGCCAGCATACGCGAACCCAGTGCCATGCAAATCCTTGGCAGCGTACACGGAATATCCGATGACTTTTAGAGTGTGGGTCGGCGGCTTCTTGCCTTTGAAACATTTTTCGATACTTGCTTTGACGGAAAGTTGGTCGCGGTCACTACCATCAATTTGCCGGGTTACACCCGTCGGAATCGGAGTTGAGACAACGGCAGTGCAGACCAAGTCAGATGCGTCCCAACGTTGCTGTATGGTTGGCAAATATAGGGGCGTCGTACCGGCACATGCAATCGAAAACAGCGCCAGCATCACCGCGATCGGACGGGTCATAACTGAATAGACACCGGACGAGGGGGAAACGTTCGGCACCGATCGTGTTGATAACAGCCGTTATCACGACCCATACATGATGCGGGCCAGTTCGCGAGATAGGCCACTTGCGTCGAGGTCGGGCCGGCGGCTGCGTAAACCAGCGAGCGCGACGTTGCGCAGAGATTCACTCATTTCCAAGGCCAAACGGAGCCGCTGTTCCGTCGTCATGGCGCGGAAAATCCTACACTGGATAGCGGCCGCTTTGGAGTCATCTCCCAGCATGGTTCCCAGTATGCCTCAACCCGCTAATGTAGTCATCCATTCGTCGCCTGACCGAGGTTCCCGATCGAGAATTAGCACAGGTCTCACAAATGCCATTTGGAGAGGATCGAGTTCCCTCAGGGGCTGAAGCCCACTTCGATTTTAGTTGGGTGGAACGGCACGACTGAAGTAATGCGCTGATACGAGACTGTCGGCACTCCCACACTTGCCAACTTCAGCCACATGTTGACCACCATCCGCTCTACTGGCGGTAGAACTCATCCTCGTCTTGAGGCTGTAGCCGGATCAGGTTCTTCGCCCCGGTAGCGTTGGTACCCCAGGCGGCCTCGGGTCAGGGCGATCACCAGTAACGCCATCGCCCCACAGCCGATCAGAATCGGCACAGTACTGCCGTAATCAGTCACGATAGGGGCGGTAAAGAGCAGATTCAGAATTACAAAGGTCATGTCAAAGGTCGTGTGCACCAAGACGGCGATGAGCAGGCTGCCCTTAGTGTTGTTGAAGACCCACGTCATGACGATGGTAAAGGGGATGGCCGCAAGGACAAACAGGGCTATGTTGAGAAGGGTGGGCGGGAAATTCCAAACCCGAACCCAGAACAGGGGCAGGTGCCACAATGCCCAGAGGGGTCCGAGGATTAGGCTCCCGACCAAGGGACCGTGCAGCCGCTGCAGGCGGGGCAGCGCGAAGCCCCGCCAGCCGGGCTCTTCGCCCAACGGCCCATGGAATACTACGTAAACGAAGAGGCTGAGCAGATTCAGCGGGGCCAGGGAAGCGAGTCCTTGAAACGATGACAGAGCTCGCGGCAGGACCATCACGCCGAGCACTAAGATCATCGGGATGCCGATCAGGGCGAACAGGTACCACCCAAGCCCCACCCGCCACAACACGAACCGGCGCAGCAAGCGGCCTATGCCCGCCCCCCCTTCGGTTATGCCCGTCATAATGAACGCCGATAAGAATGGGCCCACAAAGGAAGCGATGACGACAGCCGCAGAGACCCCTATCGAACCACGAAGCGACAGGAAGCCAGCACCATCTTCGGAGAGCGCCAAGGGCACCCACACGAGCCATGAGAAAGCGTAGGCGATAACGAAGAATGCGACCAGCGGGTGACGGGCGAGAAGGCCCTCTCGAGCAGCGCCCGGCCGTTGGGCGGCATTATCAGCGGTTTTCATGTTAACCCTCCCTTTCTCTGCAGTCGCCATGACAGTCTTTGATCGGGTCAAGCCCGTTTCTTAACGGCTTTCAATCCGCATGCACCTCGCGTGGAATGGCGTGGCGCAGGGCCTTTCCTTCCGAGTGCCGCTTTTCCCGAGGTTTAGTTCTGCGTCCCAGATGGAATGGAAGCGGGTCCTTCCGCCGCGCCAGCAGCTTAGTTCAAACCGGCTTCTGGAAAATTACTCCTGATAAGTCGCCTTGTGGGAAGTTGATCTGTAACGCCAGTCGATCCCCTAAGTGTTTGCCGGCGTGAACAGGCCTTGCCAAATGCAACGCAACACATGCCCTAGCTCACTTGGGTTCGCTCGAGCGGGGTGCCCGACAATACGTAGGGCCGGTCACGCCAAGGCGTACAGGTACTCTACAAACGACCCGACGGCTCCATCCAGTCCTGAGACTTTCGGATTGGTCGAGTCGATCAGGTAGTACTCATTCGGAGCGTGCGCGCCGGTGCCGTGTCCGAGGCCGAAGTGTCCAGCGGGAAGGCTCAGCGGCGCATTGGTGAAGATATAGCCCGGCCACGAGCCGGCCGAGCGCGGCCACAGCATCGGGTCCTGGCCGAGCTTCTTGTAGGTCGCGATCTGCGTCTGGATGAGCTTGGTGTCGGGCGAGGTCTGGTTGGGGTCGTAGCCGCCGCTCATGTTGACCTCGATGTCGCCGAAGCCGTGCTTGGCGAGGTGTTCTTTGAGCAGCGCGAGCGTGCCCTGCGCGGTCATGTCGGGCACCAGCCGCATGTCGATCTTGGCCACGGCGCGATGTCCCAGCACGGTCTTGCCGCCGGGGCCGGTGTATCCGGCTACCAGGCCTTCGATGTTGATGGTGGGCTGCGATTCCAGGGCGATCATGGCGTCGAGGTAATTTTTGTCGCCCGCCCAGTGCTGCACGCCTAACTGCTTCTTGACCATCTCTTCTTTGCGACGGGCGACCACGGCCTTGATCATGTCGACTTGCGCGGAGGTCAACGGCTTCGCCTGGTCGAAGAACCCCGCGACAGCCGGTGTATGCCCGTCCGGCTTGATGAGCGTGTTCAGCGCCTGCACGAGGTGCCACGTGGGGCTGTCCACCGTGGCTTCGAGGCTGGAGTGGACGTCGTGAGACGGGCCGCGTCCCCACTTCTCGCCAGTGGAGACCAGTTCGAGTTCGACCACGCCCTTGGCGCCGAGCTCGATCTCGACGCTGCCGTCCTGATCCTGCGAGGCCGACGGCATGAAGACGCCCATGCACTTTTTCAGTTCGGCCATGACCTTGGGGTTCTTCACGATCTCGGGAAAGTGCGGCGATCCGATTTCCTCTTCGCCTTCGCACACCAGCACGAGGTTGACCGGCAACTTGACCTTCGCGGCCTTGAAGGCGCGCAACGCGCTGAGGAAGGCCGTCTCCGGGCCTTTCTGGTTGACCGCGCCGCGGCCCATGCAGACCTTGCCCAGCCCTTCCTTATCGACGATCTTGCCTTCGAGCGGCGGCGACGACCACTCCGCGGGATCGAATTGCTTCACGTCGTACATGAAGTAAATGCCGACGGTCGTGGGCGCGCCGGAATTGAGTATTCCGAACACTCCCGGCTTGCCGGAGGTGGGGATGATCTCGACGTTCTCGAATCCCGCTTCGCGCGCCAGCTTGGCCATGTACTCCGGCCCCTGCGGATAGTTGCGGTTTTCGGCCGCGATGGAAGGCAGCGCGATCCACTCCTGCAGGTGCTTGACGTTCTCGTCGTGCATCTTCGGGACATGGGCCAGTACGGCCTGCATGTCGGGATTGGCGGCGGAGAATGCGTTCACAGGCAAGGTGGCGAGCGCGGCCCCGGCCAGCGCTCCCTGAATGAACTCACGGCGATTGAACGGCTGCTTGATATCAGTCACAACGTCCTCCTAGTGGAAGTGATGATTGCTATCGAGCGCAACACCCTGCACTGCCACTACTCGCCCATCCAGTCCCCGAACGGTCGCAGCCGGGGAATGTTGTCGCAGATGATTTTCAATGCGCCGGTGAGCGGCACCGCCAGCAGCAAGCCCATCGCGCCCCACAGCCATCCCCAGAACAGCAATGACAGGGTCAACGACAATGGGTTGAGCCGCAGCCGTTTCCCCAGCACCATCGGATAAAGGACATTCATCGCGAACAGGTGCAGTCCCACGACCAGCGCGCAAGTGAGGATGAAGGTTGCGGTGGTGAGATAGCCGAGTCCGACGATCACCGGCGGCAGAATGGCGAGGACCACTCCCAAGTAGGGGATCAGGCTGAGAAACCCGCTGATGACGCCGAGAAAATAGAAGTACGGCAGTCCCATCAGTCCGAACGCCGCTATGCTGGCCGCGCTCAGAAACAAGCCGATCATGAAGTTGCCCACGATGAACGAGCGGATCATGGCGGCGATCAGGCTCAGCGTCACGTAGGCGGCGTTGCGGTTCTTCATTTGAAACAGCATGACCGACGACGCGCGCACGTGGTCTTGCCAGCTCAGCATGAAGTACACCAGGAACGGGACGAACGAGACCGCGAGAAACGTCTCCGAGACCGCGCTCATGTTGTGGCCGAGGTAGTTCCCCAGACCGGTGCGTTCCCGAATGGTGACCGAGTTCTTGTCCTCCGGTTCCGGAGGCAGCACGGTTTCCGTGGTCTTCTCGAACTGCTCGGCCTTCTGGCGGATTTCGTTGACGATGTGCTGGACGCGGATGCGGTACTCCGGCACCTGCGACAAGAACTCCAGCGCACGGGCATACGACAGATACGACACGATGCCGACCGAGCCCACCAGAAATGACACGGCGAGGAACGCGCCGAGCTGTTTTGGAATACGGAAGTTTGCCAGGCCATCCACGACCGGGGCCAGCACAAAGGAGAGCAGGACCGCAGTCAGCACCACCACCAGAATCAGCTTGGCGACGTACATCAGGCTGAGCACCGCGCCTGCAGCCAGAATGACCAGCGACGCTTCCTGGATGTGCCGCGCACGACGCCGCTCTTCGTGCGCGTCCGTCGCCGGCGGATTGGCCGGAGCCGGAATGACTGTGTCGCCGGGCTGGACACTTTCCAGCGCGCTGAACTCGTCGATGAGTGGATCGGCCATTGCGCCTATGGTACTCGCAGGGTTGGCGAGTGGAAATTAGGATACCCTTGCTGACATCAATATGGAAAACCAAAATACGCTGCCGCCG
This sequence comes from uncultured Acidobacteriaceae bacterium, assembly GCA_963751155.1. GTDB lineage: Bacteria > Acidobacteriota > Terriglobia > Terriglobales > Acidobacteriaceae > DASRAA01. The sequence continues at coordinate 12,026 of CAVVTL010000010.1, forward strand.
GAGCCGCCGCGCGTTACCCGCATCCTGGCGGTGGATCACGGCTCCCGCCGCATCGGACTGGCGGTGACCGATGAACTAGGCGTGACCGCCCAGGGCCTGCCCACGCTGCACCGCACCACCAAGCGTAACGACTTTGACCACCTGCGCCGCACCCTCAAGCAATACAACGTCGTCGAGATTGTAGTGGGCCTGCCGTTGCGCATGAGCGGAGAACAAGGAACGCAATCGGAGAAAGTGGAGGCCTTCGCGGAAGAGTTGCGTGCCCGGTTCAAGCTGCCCGTGCACCTGTTCGACGAGCGGCTCACCTCGGTCGAGGCCAACCGTTTGCTTGACGAGACCGACATCAGCGACCGTCGGCGCAAGGAAGTGGTGGACCGGCTGGCAGCGGTGCTGATTCTGCAGGCATTCCTGGAATCGCGGGCCTCCCGCCGCGACTGAACCACCCCGGCCAGCACAAATCATCTACACTGCTGACATTGGGCATGCCCGAACCGAGCCGTGCGTAAACTCCTCGTCCTCATCCTGCTTGTCGCCGTCGCCCTCGCGCTGTGGGCGTATTGGGCGGCCTTCCAGCCCGTCGATCCCGGCGGCGAGAAGTTCGTCTTGCTGTATCCCGGCTGGAGCGCGCGCCACATCGCCATGACCCTGCAGCGGGACGGCATCATCCACAGTGCTCCGGCCTTTCTCGCGTTGAACTACGCATTGGGGCAGGGCAAGCTGAAGGCCGGCGAATACAAGTTCGACGCGCCTGCAACCGCCGCTGGAGGTTCGCGACCGCTTGTTGCGAGGCGACATTTACGCCCGTACCGTCGCGGTGCCCGAGGGCTACAACCTGTACGACATTGCCGCCGTGGTCGAGCAAGCCGGACTGGGCACCGCCGCCGACTTCATCGCCGTCGCAAACCACGACGTGTCGCTCATACGCGACATCGATCCACAGGCGAAGTCGCTCGAAGGCTACCTGTTTCCCGATACCTACCAGTTCAGCCGCATCGACACGCCGCATGACATTGCAGCAACAATGGTGCACCGCTTCCGCCAGACGGCGCAGAAGATCGGCCTGCTGGGCCGTCACGATATCCACCGCATCGTCACCATGGCGTCGATCGTGGAGAAAGAAACGGCTGCCCCCGACGAACGGCCGCTGGTGGCCGGGGTCTATTACAACCGCCTCGACAAGAACATGCTGCTGGGTGCCGATCCGACCGTGATTTACGCCGCGCTCATCAACGGAAGGTATCGCGGCACCATCTATCAGTCCGATCTGCAGTTCGACTCGCCCTACAACACCTACAAGTTTCCCGGCCTGCCGCCCGGGCCCATCGCCAACCCGGGCAGCCGCCTCCCTTGAGGCAGCCCTGCACCCCAAGGAGAGCGAATACCTCTATTTCGTCAGCGATGGCAACGGACACCACCGGTTCTCCCGCACTGCCGCCGAGCATGACAAGAACGTCGCCGCTTATCGCAAGGCTGCCGGAGCGCGCCGCTAAGCGACCCCGGCTGTTCACCTTCGCCGAGCAATCCCCTTCGGCGGTATACTTAGGGGTTTGGAGCCCACTGAAGCCCTCGCGCCTATGAAGTCCTACCGAATCCTGCTTTTTGTCGTTTTTGCCCTGCTGATAAGCACGCCGGGCTGTCTTTTCCATACTCGAGTGGTGGAGACCCGTCTGAGTACCGCGAAGCTGCAAACGGCCACCCAGCAGGAACTGATCGACCGTCTCAATGAGGAGGCCAGCCGCGTCAAGAGCCTGAACGCCACCGTCGACATCGACACCTCGGTAGGAGGCGAAAAGCGGGGCAAGGTCACCGACTTCAAGGAAATCCGCGGCTACATCCTGGTCCGCAAGCCCAGCATGCTCCGCATGATCGGGCTCTACCCCATCGTCCGCAATAAGGCGTTCGACATTGTCAGCGACGGCGAGCAGTTTAAGCTCTCGGTGCCCGGCGCTAACAAGTTCTACATCGGTCATAACCAGGCGATTGAGGGATCGGACAGTCCCCTCGACACGCTCCGTCCACAGGCGATGTATGACGCCTTACTGCTCCAAGCCGTCAGCCCGGAAAATGAAATTGCCGTGCTCGAAGACAGCACCGAGATGGTGGTGGACAAACAGAACCACAAACTGGTGCAGCAGCCGAATTACGTGCTCGACGTGATTCGCAAGTCCGACAAAGGATGGGCGCTGGCGCGCAAGGTGGTGTTCGACCGGACCAACCTGGTGGCGCACCGGCAGGTCATCTTCGACGACGACGGCAAGCCCGTCACCGACGTCAGCTACCAGGTCTTTAAGGACTACGACGGGGTGCAATTCCCTAGTTACATCGACATCAAGCGGCCGCAGGAAGAGTACGACATCCGCCTGTTCATCGTGAAGCTGTCGATCAACCAGTCCATCAGCGAAGACCAGTTCGCGCTGGAGCAGCCAGCCGGCTCCATCCTTGTGAACCTCGATGACCGGAAGAAGTCGGCCACGGGCAATGTTCCCGGGGGCGTAGCGCCCGCGGCGGCTCCGACGGCCACGACTCCGCACTGATTCCAGGGCCAACGCCGCGCCAAAGAAATAGCAATAGAAAAGGCCTCGCTCCTCGAAAGGAACGGGGCCTTGACGATTTCGCGGTCGCAACAGCCTGAACTAGCGCTTCGACTGTCCGCGTACCATCTTTTTGACCTTGCGCTTGGCCGAGCCGCGGGCGTGAGTGCGGGCGGCCTTCGGGGTCGCTTTCTTGCGGGCGACGCGCTTCACCTTCTTGCGCTCGATCTTGTCGGTGATGCTCTTGGTATTTGCCATGAATTACAGGTTCCTTTGCGATCTAAGATTCGAAGGCCGCGCCTTGCGGCGCTGAGCAGATACCGGTAAGCAGCCTGCTGTCCCTCGTCGGCGGCTGCCGGTGGCTTACGCCTTTTCCAGTTGGGCGTACTTCTCCACCAGCTTCTTCAAGCCGAACTTGTTAAATTGTACCGTAAGCTTGGCGTTTTCCCCGTCTCCCTCGCGCTGATAGACCATTCCTTCCCCATACTTCGGGTGCCGCACGCGTTGTCCGGGACGGAACCCCGACTTCCCCGTCTCTGCCGGCACGACTGCCGGCAGCGAAAACTTCTTCCCGCGCGAGGCAAAAAACTCCGCGATGTTGTCGATGGAGTTGTAGGCCGTACCACCGTACGAAGCTCGCGGCTTCGGCTTGGGCTGCCCGTATTGGGGACGCTGGTCCTCGTCTTCGTACGCGTAGTGCGAGCCGGGGGAATCCTCCGCCGAAACCCGCGAAGCAGACCTCCTCGCGGTTCCCAAGTCCTGCAACAACTCCCGCGGTACCTCTTCCAGGAATCGTGACGGGATGCTTGCCTCCGGCATATCGGTGCCGTAGCGGCGGCGATAGCGCGCGTTGCTCAAAATCAGAGCATCCATGGCGCGGGTCATCCCCACGTAGCACAACCGCCGCTCCTCCTCGATATCGTCAGGAGCCATCAGGGTGCGCGAGTGCGGGAACAGGCCCTCTTCCAGGCCTACCAGTATGACCAGCGGAAACTCCAGCCCCTTCGCCGCGTGCAGCGTCATCAGCGTAATGCGCGAGTTCTCGTCGTAGTCATCGGCATCGCTCACCAGGGCCGCATGATCGAGAAACTCACTGAGCGTCTCGCCCCGGTCGCGTGAGTCCATGGCCGCGTTCACGAGCTCGCGCAGGTTGTCGATGCGCCCTAGCGACTCGGGCGTGTCTTCCGCCTCGAGTTGCTTGATGTAACCGGTGCGGTCAATCAGGAACTTCAGCAGCTCAGCCGTGGTGGCGCCGTCGCCCGGGGCGCGAAAGCCCTCGACAGCCGCCGCTTCGCCTTGCGCCTCAGCAGGCGATTCCGGGCTGAAATCCGTGCTGCCGGCTCTCAAACATCTCCGGCGAAAAATCCATGGCATGCTGGGCGTCGTCATCCGCGACCGCCTGCTCGGGGGCTGCGGTCTGCTCCATCTGCTCGCGAAACGATCCCAGATACATTGCCCGCGCGTCGTCCATCAACTGCTTGAATCCCTTAAGCGCGGCCAACGCCCGCGGTTGCAGCAGCTCACGTTCGATGGCTTCCTGGATCGCACCCCACAACGAGATCCCGGTCTCCAGCGCAATCCTTTCCAGCGTTTCCGTCGTGCTCTTGCCGATACCGCGCGTCGGCGTGTTGATGACGCGCTGGATCGCGACTGAATCGTCAGGGTTCTGAATGGCCTTCAGGTACGAGATCATGTCTTTGATCTCGGAGCGCTCGTAGAAACTGAAACCTCCCACAACGTGGTACTTCAACTGGTAGCGGCGCATGGCCTCTTCCAGCAGACGCGACTGCGAGTTGGTCCGGTACAACACAGCCGCCCGCGGCTCGTGCCCGCCTTCTTCTCCCGCCTTGGCTAGATATTTCGCGATGTAATCGGCGGCAAACAATGCCTCGTTTTCGCCGTCCGGGGCTTCGTAGTAGCCAATCTTGGCGCCGCCCGTGCGGTCGGTCCACAGGTTCTTGCCCTTGCGCCTCACGTTGTTCGCCACCACCGCCGACGCCGCTTGCAGAATGTTCTGGGTGGAGCGGTAATTTTGTTCCAGCCGGATGATCCGCGCCTCGGGAAAGTCCTGCTCAAACTCCAGGATGTTGCGGATGTCCGCTCCCCGCCACGAATAGATGCTCTGGTCTTCGTCGCCTACGGCGCAGACGTTGTGCTCCTCGCCCGCCAGCATTCGCATCAGCTCGTACTGGGGACGGTTGGTGTCCTGATATTCATCTACCAGGATGTACCGGTAGCGGCGGTTGTAGCGCTCGCGAGTTTCGCCCGAAGCCTTAAGCACCCTCACCGCATACAGCAGCAAGTCGTCGAAGTCGAGCGCGTTCGACTTTGCCAGCTCCTGCCTGTAGATCTCGTAGATTTGAGCGACGCGCTCCGTCTTAGGGTCCGCCGACTCAAGGTAGACCTCCTGCGGGTCGCGCATGTGGTTCTTCGCCCATGAGATGTGCGACAGCACGCTCCGCGGGGTCTGTTGCTTGGTATCAAGCCCCAGCCTCCGCATCGCTGCCTTCACCACGCTCTGCTGGTCCGACTCGTCGTAAATCGCGAAGTCCTTGCGGTATCCCTTGCCGCCGATCTGCAGCGTCTCGATGTCGCGCCGCAGCAGCCGCACGCAAAACGAATGGAAGGTCGCGATCAGTGGCTTGGCCAGCGTCCGCGCGCCTACCAGCGACTCGACGCGGCTCGCCATCTCGCTCGCTGCCTTGTTGGTGAAGGTAACCGCGAGAATCGAGTCCGGCGCTACGCCCAGTTCGTCAATCAGGTGCGCAATGCGATAGGTGATGACGCGCGTCTTGCCGCTGCCCGCTCCGGCCAGGATGAGCACCGGCCCGGTGGCGGTTTCAACGGCTTCGCGCTGCTGGGGATTTAACTGCGAAAGGTGAGACAAATCTGGCTTCCTAGGCACTTGCGTGAGGCAATCAGTTGGGTTTGGTGGCGGTGGCCGTCGCTTCCATCAAACGCCGCGCCTTGCAGTCCTGGCACGGGCAGTGCTCGCGCAGAAACTCCCACGAATAGATGCCGTGCTGATGGCCATCGTTCCAGGTGAAGCGGATGCCGTACTTGCCTACCGGCTCCACCTCAGTCGGCCGCGCCAGCGCCTTGAACATGGGCAGCGAGCCCGCCACCGGCTTGAGCGGATCGCCCGGCTGCCGTCCGTCTTTGTCGCGCTCTTCCTGACAAAGCGCGCACGGGCAGGCATCGCGCAGAAACACGAAGCTGTACGAGCTCTGGTGGCCGTCCTTCCACTCGATGTCCATGCCCGTGCCGGCGGTTTTGTTGACCTTGACCGACTTGGGATCTGCAACCATTTCTGTGACCATGCTGATTTCCGCCGCTTTCATCACGTTCAATCCTTAGTATCGCAGAAAATCGAGAGGGCTATTTCGAGCGTGCCAAACTGCTAAGCTTGTTACTTCGCAACACATTCATCCCCAGGGAGAAAGCATCATGGCAGACGTGCGCAAAGGACTCATCATCGTGAACACCGGCCCCGGCAAGGGCAAGACCACTGCCGCCATGGGCACCGCCTTGCGCGCCGTCGGCAACGGTCTCAAGGTTCTGATGCTGCAATTCCTCAAGGGCTCCTGGCACTACGGCGAGCTCGACGCCGTGAAGGCCTTCGGCGACAACTGGATCATCAAGCAAATGGGACGCGGCTTCGTGAAAGTCGGCGGCGCTGAGACCGATCCCGAAGATATCCGTCTGGTCGAAGCAGCCTGGGCCGAGGCCGAAGCAGCCATCCAGTCCGGCGCGTGGGACCTCGTCATCCTCGACGAAATCAACTACGCCATCAGCTACAAGATGCTCGACCCGGAAAAGGTCGTTGGCGCGCTGAAGAAAAAGCCCGAGATGGTGCACGTCATCCTCACCGGCCGCAACGCCCACCCCAGCATCGTCGAAGTCGCCGACACGGTCACCGAGATGAAGGAAGTGAAGCACGCCTACACCAAGGGTATCGAGGCGCAGCGCGGCATTGAGTACTGAGCAGCGACAATTGCTACTCGCGTCGGCTACACTGAATCGGTACGTGAATGGTTGAACTCTCCATTTCCGGCGGTAGTCTCGAATTGCACGTTTGCGGCGCAGACAAGCTGTGGGCGCTTAAGAGTTCGCTTGAAATCCCACTGCACCACATTGCGGGGGTCCGAGCCGACCCAGAGGTTGCCCGGGGCTGGTGGCACGGCATACACATGCCGGGAACCGACATTCCGGGAGTGCTCACCGCCGGGACGTTTTATCAACACGGCAAGCGGATGTTTTGGGATGTTCATAATCCCGAGAACACTGTCGTAATTGAATTGCGGGACGAACGATACGACGAGCTAATTGTGGAAGTCGCCGATCCGCTCTCGACGGTCGAACGGGTCAGGACCGCGTTGCCAGTCGGCAGCGGAGCGAAGACATAGAATTCGAAGATTACTCTTATGGCATGGTTTAAGCGGGAACAGGCGGAACTCGATACCTCGGGCGAGAAGCGCGTTAAAACCGAGGGCCTCTGGGTCAAGTGCGACCAGTGCCGCCAGATTATCTGGAAGAAGGACCTCGACCAGAACCTCAATGTCTGCCCCAAGTGCGAGCGCCACTTCCGCATCGACGCCCGGACCCGCCTCGCTTACCTGCTTGACGACGGCCAGTTCCGGACCGAAGACGGCAACCTGGTTTCCACCGATCCCCTGCAGTTCACCGACCTCAAGCCTTATGCCGCTCGGCTGAAGAAGGCAATTGCCGACACCGGGCTGAACGACGCCATCATCAATGCTCGCGGCAAGATCAACGGCAAGCCGGTCATCGTCAGCGCCATGGAGTACTCCGTTCATCGGCGGCTCCATGGGCTCCGTCGTCGGCGAGACGATCACCCGCGCGGTCGAGCGCGCCACCGACGAGAAAATTCCTCTTATCATCGTCTCGGCCTCGGGCGGAGCGCGCATGATGGAAGGCGTGGTCAGCCTCATGCAGTTGGCGAAAATTTCCGCCGCGCTGGCCCGCATGGACGACGCCAAAGTCCCCTACATCTCCGTCCTCACCGACCCCACCACCGGCGGCGTGACCGCATCCTTCGCGATGCTGGGCGATCTCAATATCGCCGAACCCGGCGCGCTGATCGGCTTCGCGGGGCCGCGCGTCATCGAGCAGACCATCCGCCAGAAGCTGCCCGAGGGCTTCCAGCGCAGCGAATTTCTGCTCGAGCACGGCATGCTCGACGCCGTTGTCCATCGGCGCGATTTGAAGCAGTACATCTCCCGCGCCCTCGACTTCATGCAGGCCCCGAAGTAACAAGACGCTCACCACAGAGACACAGAGGCACTGAGTTTCTGTGATCTTCTTGTTTGTCCTATTCGTTTGAACTTCCCTGACTCTCCGATGGATTAACTTTCCGCGCCGTGCAAGTGCCATTGTCCGGCTCAACTCGAGGCTGCTAACGAGCCTTAAAAGATCATTCCTTCCGCTGTGTCTCACTGCCTCTGTGGTAGAAGTTGCCGGTTGTGCGCTACGTCACGGCCTGAGCATGCCCGATGTTTTACACTCGCTGCTGGAGCGAACCATGAAAGCTGTTGTCGTAGCGCGTGCCGGCGGGCCGGAAGTACTGGAAGTCCGCGACGTGCCGGAACCAATTGCCCAGCCCGGCGAAGTCATCGTCCGCGTTGAGGCCGTGGGTGTGAATTTTGCCGACACCCTCTCCACCCGCGGCACATACAAGAACACGCCGCCTCCGCCGTTCATCTCGGGCCGCGAATTCGCCGGAATCGTCGAAGCCACCGGCGAGCGCGTCATGGGCTACGTGCAATACGGTGCGGCCGCGGAGAAAATCGCGGTCTCGCGCAAAATGATCTGGCCCCAGCCCAAGGGCTGGACCTCCCAGCAGTCCGCCGCCTTCCCCGTCAATTTCTTCACCGCCTATCTCGCGTATTGGAAGGCGGGCATGACCTCCGACGCCATCGAGCCGGTGTACGTCGCCGGCGAGCGCACGCGCCGTGTCCTCATCCACGCCGCTGCCGGCGGGGTGGGTACTGCGGCAGTGCAGATCGGCAAGCTTCTGCGCATCGAGACCTATGGCACCGCTTCGTCGGCCGAGAAACTTGACCGCGTGCGCACGCTCGGCTTGGATTTTGCCATCAACTACCGCGAGGTCGATTACGAGAAGCGCATCCACGAACTTACCCAGGGCGAAGGCGTCGATGCCGTCTTCGAAATGCTCGGCGGCGAGCACACCGCCAAGAGTCTGCGCTGTTGCCGCGACTTCGGCCGCGTCATCATTTACGGCACCGCCACCGGAGAACGCCAGAAGTTCGACGTCGGGGTGATGATGGCTCGCGGCCTCAGCGCGCACGGTTTGTGGCTGAGCTTCCTCGCCGACGACACCGTGCTGATGAATGATTGCCTGAAGGCCATGCAGCCGTGGATCGAACAGGGCAAACTTCATCCCGAGATTGGCAACACGTTGCCGATGGAAAATGCCGGAGACGCCCATCGCCTGCTATTACAGCGGGCCAATTACGGAAAAGTCGTTCTCACCATTGCTTAGTGTCGGCCCCGCAGCTGGCGCGAGAAAGGAACTGCCGTCGTGGACTCCAAGACGTGGCTGATGCTCATCCTGTTTCTTTTAATCACGCTGGGAGCCGGTAGCCTGGCCTCGTTTCTCACCATGCGTGGTGTGCGCGAATGGTATCCGCACCTGCGCAAGCCCCCCGGCACTCCGCCGAGCTGGGTCTTCGGCCCGGTCTGGACCGCGCTCTACGTCCTCATGGCCGTTGCCGCCTGGCTCGTTTGGCGCGACTACGGATGGCGCGGCGGACGCTCCGCGCTGTTCATTTTTTTCGCGCAGCTCGGCCTCAACATGGCCTGGTCCGGCATCTTCTTCGGCGCGCGCCTGCCAGGCGTCGCTTTCGCGGAAATCGTCCTGCTCTGGCTGGCGATTCTCTTCAACATCGTCATCTTCCACTGGCTCACGCCGCTGGCCGCCACGTTGCTGGTCCCGTACCTCGTCTGGGTCACCTACGCCAGCTATCTGAACCTCGGCATCTGGCGGCTCAATCGCGATCGGGCGTGACCTCGCCATAGCCCGTGGTCGCCGCCCCGGTGCTACGCTTGAGTATGAACTTCGTTTCCCTTGTGGGCTTTGCCGCCGGAACCCTCTGCACGCTCGCCTACCTGCCGCAGGCCCTGCATTCCTTCCGCACCAAGTCGGTCAGCGACATCTCGCTGCTCATGCTGGTGAGCCTCAACATCGGACTGCTACTTTGGGTGGCCTACGGGGTGATGATCCGCTCGCTGCCGCTCGTCCTGCCCAATGCCATCACGTTCTTTCTCGCGTTCCCGCTGCTGGTGATGAAGCTGCGCTTCCAGCACCAGACACGCCGCCGATTTCGCCGGGCCGGACGCTGAGGCCGCGCGCCAGCGGCGTTAGGCGTGCATTGACTTGGCAAAGTAGTAAACCGACAGCAGGAGCCCGATCGCGATCACCATGGCGCGTACATATTCCGGCTTGGTCTTCTGCGCGAAATGCGCGCCAAAGTATCCGCCGAGCATTGACGCCACCACCATCAGCACCGCCTCCGGCCAGCGCACAGCGTGCGAGAACACAAACAGCACCATCGCCACGCCGTTCGATACCGTCGTCAGCAGCGCCTTCAGTGCGTTCATGGTGTGGATCTCGTCCATCCCCAGCAGCGCCAGCATCGCCAGAATGAGGATCCCCGCTCCCGCCCCGAAATACCCGATGTAGAACGCGATGAAGGATTGCAGCACCACTCCCCGTCCGGTGTTGAACTCGTGGTGCTCGCCGCTGCTGCTGCGCCCTCGCACCCATCGCGTGATGCGCCCGCTTATGGTGAAGATGACCGTGGCCACCAGGATCAGCCACGGCACCAGCCGCACAAAGGTCGTCTCCGGCGTTTTGAGCAGCGTCCAGGCGCCCGCAATGCCGCCCACCAGTGCAGTCACCAGCAGCGGAGTCATGGTTTTCCACGACAGGTTTTCAAACTGCCGCCGATAGGCGCCGATGCTCGCCACTTGTCCCGGCCATAGCGCCACCGTGTTGGTGGCGTTGGCAAACTTGGCTGGTATCCCGATGTACATCAGGGTCGGAAAACTGATAAAGCTGCCACCGCCCGCGACGGAGTTGATGGCGCCCGCTACCAGCGCGGCGACGAACAGGATAGTGGCGTTGGAGAGGCTCATGGTGCGACCTTCGATGGTAACAGGAGCACTCCGGAGCACCCGGCGCGAAGAAGCCATGTTGCCTAACTAGGAACCTCCCAAAGGCGCATGAATACAGGCTTTGCGGGATAGGGCCTGTGGAAAACCCGCATAAAATATGGCGAAAACGCTTTCCTCGTCCTCGCGAATGTTATAAGATGCTCTGGAATTGAGCATTCTTACCGCTCAATGATTCAAGGAGGAATATCCATGGCAGCAGGCATGACCAAGACACAGCTCGTTCGGCACCTCGCCGAAAAGCACGAACTCAGCAACAAGCAGGTTGCGGCGCTTCTCGACTACATCGCTGAAGTCGCCATCAAAGAGACCAAGAAGAACGGCGTGTTCGTCGTTCCCGGCATCGGCCGTCTCGTGAAATCGAACCGCAAAGCCCGCGTGGGCCGCAATCCCCAGACCGGCGAAGCGATCAAGATTCCTGCCAAGACCGTCGTGAAGTTCCGCGTCGCCAAGGCTGTGAAAGACACCATCGCTCCCCCGAAGAAGTAGTTATTGGTTTTCCGAAACAGCAAAGGCCGGACCCGCTTGGCGGACCGGCCTTTTGCTTTGCTCTCAACCATCGATCAGTGCGATGCGACCCACGCAGCGTCACGCACGTACACCTGGCCGCCTTTCATCACGAAGTTCACCCTTCCCAACTCATTGACGTCGGCCAGCGGATTCCCTTTCACTGCGATGATGTCGGCATAAGCTCCCGGAGTGATCACCCCGATTTCCCCCTGCATCTCCAGCATCTCCGCCGGTCGCGTCGTTGCCGAGCGGATTGCCTCCAGCGGCGACATACCGAATTTCGTCATCAGTCCAAATTCCGGCGCGATCGGCTCGGTCCACGGAATCCCGCCAATGTCGGTGCCAAACACGATCTTCAATCCCGCTTGCAGGGCCTTCTTGTACGACTGCTCGTGGTCGGCCGCCCGCGCCCGGTCGCGTTTTCCCTCCGGAGTGTCTCTCCGGCGCCCAGTCCGTGTAGTACACCGAGAGACGTCGGACAGTACCACGTCCCCTGCTTCTTCATTTGCGCAATTGCTGCGTCATCCAGCAATAGCCCGTGCTCGATGGAATCACATCCGCCGTCGAGCGCTCGGTGCAATCCTTCGCCGCTGTAGGCATGACACGCGACTTTGTGTCCCCATCCATGCGCCTCATCCACGATCGCCTTCAGTTCCTCCACGGTCAGCGTGGGCTGCGAAACCAGCTTTCCGTCTTTGTCCACCCATGACCGGTGCGTCATGTACACCTTGATCCAGTCGGCGCCGTAGTCGAGTTGCTCGCGCGTGGCCTTGCGCGCTTCCACCGGACCATCGACGATCTGCACTCCCTTCGGCACCGCTACTCCCGGAGCGTAGCCCTCCAGCGGATACCCGCCCGTGGTTGAAATCCCGCGCGTGGTCGTGAAAATCCGCGGACCCGGAATAATGCCTTCGTTCACCGCCTGCTTGATGCCCACATCGCCATAACCCGCGCCTTCCGTCTCCATGTCGCGGATGGTGGTGAAACCCTGCTCCAGCGACCGTCGTGCCGACACCGTCGCCCGCGCCGCCCGGTACGACGGATAGAACTTCAGCAACTGGATGTCATACCCGCCCTTGGCCGGGGTCCTCGCCCTGCAGAAATAAGTGGGTGTGCGACTCAATCAGCCCCGGCAGCACCGTCGCGTTCGACAGGTCGATCACTGTCGCGCCTGCTGGTTCTTTCACCGTCCCCGCATCTCCCGCCGCCTCAATCCGCTCTCCGCGAATCACAATCACTTGGTTGTGCTTCGGCGCCTCGGTCCGTGGATCGATCAGCGAACCCGCGCGAATCACGGTGACTGGCGCTGTCGTTTGCCCTACCGCCACCGCGCCCAACAACAGCACAATCGAAAACATGACCAACGCTGTCTTCATTCCGCGCCCCCTTGGCATGTGTGCTTACTTCAACTCCGAGGCAATGATAGCGTCTGCCTCAATCTCCACCAGCATCTCCGGCGAAACCATGGCCACCACCTGCAGCATGGTCGCCGCCGGCCTAATGTCGCCGAATACCTCACCGTGCGCTCGCGCCACTTCCCCCCAGCGGCTAATGTCGGTTACGAACATGCGCGTCCGCACCACGTCTTCGAGGCTTGCTCCCGCTGACTTGAGTGCCCGCTCAATGTTCTTCAGCGTCTGCACCGCCTGCGCGTACATGTCGTTGATGCCGACAATCTTTCCGTCGTCGCCTGTGGCCACCGTCCCGCCCACCGTCACGAACGGCCCCACTTTCACCGCCCGCGAAAACCCAACGATGCCTTCATACGGCGAATTGCCCTTGATATTGTGTCGCTCCATCTCCGCCTCCTAGAAGTCCGCATTGTGTCACAACACCAGCCGCAAGATGCCGGCACTACACGGCGTTACCAGTTACCAGTAACCAGTCACCTGTTGGCAGCCACCTCGCGCCACTGCTAGTAAAGTGCTCCACGCGCATCTCTTTCGTCACGGTTTCAGCGGAAACGTCTTGCGCCGCTCTCCAAATTCCTGTATCAAAACACACAACTAGGCGCCGGATCTCTCCATGCGGCGCCACTGTGGGGGAACAATACCGGGCCATGATTCCTGAATCGCACTCACTCTGCGCGCTCTTCGGCGAACTCATCCACCATCACTTCGACCGCGACCTTGCCCTGCGCGACTCCGCACTGCAGGACTACGTCGTCAACATGCTGGCCGAGTTTTGCGAGGTCGAGCAGATGTTCAAGGTCCGCGACGCCAACCAGCGCCCGCTCAACGACGTTGGCGAAATGCTGCTCGAGGCCGACCCCATCTACGGCCCGGCGCCGTCGTTCGACCGCGAGCGCCAGGTGCGCAAGCACATCGGCGACTACACGCTCTTCCTCGCCGGAATGTTTCCCGAGAGCATCAACCGCATCCGCCTGCGCCGCCAGCGCCTCGAAAGCCTGGTGGACTTCGTCAAGGCGGGCAAGGAGAGCTACTTCATCGTCTCCAAGTTCGACCAGTTCGAGTACGCGCGGCTGGCGCCGCTGTTCGGCAAGCTGTCCCACGAGTTCGAGTCCTGCGTCTACGGCCTCAACCTGGTCAAGGGCGACCTCGACGAGATGCAACATCCCATCGCCCGCCAGGCCAAACAGATTGTGATGTAGCTATGGCCGTTCACGCGAATGAATTGCTGTGCAGTCGTTTTGAAGGAGCACGCGCTTCAGCCGTGCCGGTTCCGAGCCGGAATAACAACGGGCTTCAGCCCCTGAGGAAACTCGGTCTACACGTTTCCGCGATCTATCTATCGAGACGGATCGCAAGACGTGCTTGACTCACGGCTCGAGTCTGTCTTCAGCCAGACACTTCAACAAGCTTCGAATTAATACTCGTGGAAGAGTACTTGCCCGACCCTGTCCACGAACGACTTTCGAGCCAGCGAGTGTGTTTCTTCGACCTTCTTTGACCAGGCGATCATGCTTGATGAGGTACCAATCGTCTTTCTTTTGCGGCTTGTGCGGAAACGCAATCCAGATGTCTTACCGCGGTACTTCTTCTCGTCGATCGTGAGTCTCGACTTCAACTGCACCTTCAACGTGGTTTTGCCGTCTGTTGTGAAAAGCAAGGAAGTCCGCTCCTTGCCAATCATCCGCCAGCTTGATGCAGTTAAACCCATAGCCCGCGAGCCTGCCCGCGAGCCTTTGAAAATTGAACAGCTCTTTCTGTTTGGCATTAAGAGTGTGGTAGTCCGCTTTCTCAAAGCGGACGGAATTGTCGGTCACGACTTCCTCCCAATCTGTGCGGCTGGGACGACGGGCCGCGAGCTTCAGCGCGTTTGCGCGGCCGCCATGGTCAGCGTCTGCACCACCGCGTTGGCGGCGTTCGTTCCCTCTCGGATGCAATCGGGCACGCCGATGCCGTGATACGCGTTGCCCGCGATCTCCAGCCCGGGGATGTTCTTTACCCGTAACTCGATTCGTTCTACCCGCGCCAGGTGGCCCGACTCATACTGCGCCATTGCGCCCCGCCAGCGGTAGATCCGCTCGAACATGGGCCGGCCTTCGAGCTTCACGATCTCTTTCAGCTCTTTTCGCACAGTCGCCACCACCTCATCATCCGTGAGGCCCAGCACCGACTCGTCGCGCGCGCCTCCCAGGAAGCACCGGATGATGCCCTTGTCCGCCGGTGCGCGATGGGGAAACTTGTTGTGGACGAACGTGCACGCTAGCATCCGCCGCCCTTCGCTGCGCGGCACCAGGAAGCCGAACCCCGGCGGCATGTGTTGCAGCTGGTCCTTGTAATAGCCCAGCGTCACCGTGACTGATGAGCTGTAGGTGATGCCCAGCAGGTCGTCCGCCAGATCCCGGTCCACGCTCTCGAGCAACCCACCGGCCACGTTCGCTGGAGTAGCCATGATGACGGCATCGAACATTTCGTCGTGGCCCATATCAACCGCCACCCGCCACTCGTCGTCTTCCCGATAGATGCCGCGTACTCGGGTATTCATCCGGAGCGAACCTGGGTCGAGGCGCGCCGTGATCGCGTCCACCAGCTGCTGCATCCCGTCTTTCAGTGAGCTGAACAGCGGACGCGGCGGCTGCTTGCCCGCCATGGCCTTCATCTTGTTGTGCGCGGCAAGCATCGCACGGCTAAGGCTGCCGTACTTCTCTTCCATCTCCACGAACCGCGGCAGCACCGCGCGGGCGCTCAACTTGTTGGCATCGCCGCCATACACGCCGGAGAGCAGCGGATCGGCCAGCCGATCGACGACTTCGGCTCCGAAGTGCCGCTCCACCATCTCGCCCACCGTCTCGTCGTCCACCATCCGGCGCGGCGGATGCATCAGCTCCCGTGCCATGCGAATCTTCGTGCCCCACGAAAACAGCGGAGTCAACGCAGTCGGCACCAGCTTGGTCGGCACCATGAACATCAGGCCGTCGGGCATGGCGATCAGCCGGTTCTTCACCACGATGTACGTCTTGCGCTGCGCGTCATTCGAGCCGATGAGCTGGTCATCGATGCCCAGCTCCTTGCACAGGGTCAGCGCCCACGGTTTTTCGGTGAGGAACGAGTCCGGCCCCGCCTCCACCAGGCAGCCATCGACCTTCGTCGAGTGCATCGACCCGCCCAGCCGCTTGCCGCTCTCAAACAGCGTGTAAGTCAGGTCGGAACCCGCCGCGCGGGCCTTTTGCAGGTGGAAAGCGGCGCTCAGACCGGAGATCCCGCCGCCAATAATCGCTACTCGCTTCATAAGAGGGCTACCGCATCTTCTCAGCCGCGGAGCTTTCTTCGCAAGCCGCCAGCCGGCTACGCACAAGTTCGGCGATCGCCCGCGTAAACGTCGGCGAATCGTTCAGCGACTCCGCGCGGTACAACTTCATTCCACGCTGCGCTGCGAACTCGCGAAACAATATATCAATATCGAACAGAATCTCCACGTGGTCGCACACGAATCCAATCGGCTGCAGGAAAACTGCCTCTTGTCCCGCCTCCCGCAGCCTGACAATCGTGTCCTCCACTGTGGGACCCAGCCACTCCCCGCCCGACATGCCCTGGCTCTGGAATGCGAAGTTCCACTCGCCGATCTCCGGCACCTGCTCCGCCACCAGCGCCGCCGTCTCCCGCGTCTGCGCTTCGTAGGCGTCGCCCTCCGTTACCGTCCGCTTCGGCACCGAATGTGCCGTAAACAGCACCGGAACCTTGCCGCCCTGCTTCGCGGCACGCCTCCGCCCATCTCGCCCGCAACTTCTCCGCGAAAGCCCGAATCAGCAGCGGATGATCGTGCCACTCCTCGACGAAGTCAATCGGGAACGGCGCACCCGCACTGGCCAGTGCTTCCTTGTACAGCCCGACGCTCGTCCGAGAATTGTGCGGAGCTAGGCATACCGCCACCGCTTGTCCCACATTGTCAGATGTCATCTGCCGCAGCGTGTCGGCGATAAACGGATGCCAGTTTCGCATCCCAACATAAGCCGGAATTCCCAATTCGTGTGCCACAAGCTCGGCCTGCTGCTGCGTGATCCGCGTCAGCGGCGAGCTCCCGATCAGCGAATAGCGATGCTGCACCTCGCGCACTACCGCCTCCGGCAGGGGACGCCCGCGTGAGATGTTCTGCAGAAACTCGGGAATGTCTTCCACGCGCTCCGGACTGCCGTGCGCAATCAGCAGGACTGCCTTGCTGCTCATGACCTTCTCGCAGCCAATTCCGCCGTGCTGTATTCATGCACGAACTCGGCCAGCATCTTCACGTTCTCCACCGGAGTGTGCGGCAGAATCCCGTGTCCCAGGTTGAAGATGTGTCCCGGACGCCCATCGGCCAGCCGCAGGATGTTCTCTGCCCGCTGCTTCACCTCGCTCCACGACGCAAACAACGTCACTGGATCGAGGTTCCCCTGCACCGCATGCTGATGTCCCGGCGATTCTCCAGCCTTCATCCAGCGGAACCCGCCAGTCCAGCCCCAGCACTTCGGCGCCCGTCTCCGACATCGACGGCAACAGCGTCGTGCTGTCGGTGCCGAAATATATGATGGGCACACCGGTCGATTTCTGCAGCCGCTGCACCAGCCGCTTGGTCGGCTCCAGCGCATAGCGACGGTAATCGTCCACGCTGAGGCAGCCCACCCAGCTATCGAAAATCTGGATGACGTCCGCGCCATGCCGCACCTGCTCGGCCGCATACTCCGCCAGCACCTCCACCAGCTTATCGACCAACTCCTCCCAGACCGCGGGCGAGTTGTACATCAGCTTCTTCACTTCCACGTAGTGCCGCGACCCGCCGCCCTCCACCATGTAGCTGGCCAGCGTGAACGGCGCGCCGCAGAACCCGATGACCGGCAGCTTCGTGCCAAAGTGCTTCACCACCTTGCCCACGGCCTCGGCAACGTAGCCCAGCTCCGCGGCGCGATCGGTGCGCAGCGCCTTCACGTCCTCGGCTGTGCGCACGGGTTTCTCGATCACCGGTCCTTCGCCCGGCGAAAAGTGAAACGGCATGCCCATCACTTCCAGCGGCAGCAGCAGGTCGGCGAAAATAATCGCGGCATCCACGCCGAGATACTCTGCTGCCGTGATGGTCACCTCGGCGGCGACCTCAGGCTTCTTGCAGATTTCCACCAGCGAATACTGCTTGCGGATGTCGCGGTATTCCTTCATGTAGCGTCCCGCCTGGCGCATGAACCACACTGGAGTGGTCGGCACAGGCAGGCGCTTGCAGGCGCGTACAAAGAGCGAATCAGGAGCAGACATAACCTCTAACTGTAGCAAATCACCTCACTCTACCCTGTGATTCGAGTCACACCGACGCGAAGCCAGCCGATTCGCCTCCCGAGCCATCGGAATTCTTTTCGCTACTCAGCAATAAGCACTTCGCACTTCGCACTTCGCACTTGGCATTTAGCTTCCGGCCTCTTATCCCGAGTGCTAGTTGCTAATTGCTAACTGCTAAGTGCTCGCATTGTGTCCCACGTCACTTCGCCGCTGCTCTTGGGTTTCTATAATCTCCGGTTGGTTTGCGTCATGCCTCCGGCCCAAGTCAGGCACGTCAATCCGTGGATCGTCACCGCCGCCGTCATGGGGGCGACGTTCATGGAGATCCTCGACACCACCGTCGTCAACGTCTCCGTGCCGCATCTCGCCGGCAGCATGGGTGCCACCGTCGAAGAGGGCACCTGGGTTGTCACCTCGCTATCTGGTGGCCAACGCCATCATCCTGCCCATGTCCGGATGGCTGGCCAACCGCCTCGGCCGCCGCAATGTCCTGCTCGCCTGCGTCACCGGCTTCACCATCACCTCAGTCCTCTGCGGCATGGCTACCAGCCTCGAGTCCCTCATCTTCTTCCGCATCCTGCAGGGCCTTACCGGCGGAGGCTTGCAGCCGCTCGCCCAAGCCGTCCTGCTCGAGACCTTCCCGCCCAAGCAGCACGGAACCGCCATGGCGGCCTTCGGCCTCGGCATTATCCTCGCGCCCATCCTCGGCCCCACGCTCGGCGGTTGGATCACCGACAACTACTCCTGGCGCTGGATCTTCTACCTCAACGTGCCGATCGGTGTGATCTCCGTCCTCATGATGAGCGCTTTCGTCCACGACCCGCCCTATATCGGCAAGAACAAGACCGGCGGCATCGACCTCTGGGGCATCGGATTCCTCGCCCTCGGTTTCGGCATGTTACAGGTGGTTCTCGACACCGGGCAGCGCAAAGACTGGTTCGGCAGCACCCAGATCCGCGTCTTCACCTTCCTCTGCGTCTTCGGACTGGTTGCGCTGGTCATCCGCGAGCTGACCACGAAGTACCCCATCGTCGACCTGCGTGTCCTCAAGGACCGCACCTTCGCCGCCGGCACCAGCATCATGACCATGCTGGGCTTTGTCCTCTACGGTAGCCTCATGCTGCTACCCATCTTCTTGCAGACCCTGCTCGGCTATCCCGCCCTCGAGTCCGGTCTGGCCCTTTCTCCACGCGGCCTTGGCTCGCTGGTCATGATGCCCATTGTGGGACAGCTCACCAACCGCTTCGACCCCCGCAAGCTCATCGCGCTCGGCCTCGCCGTCGGCGGCTGGACCATGTTCAGCCTGTCAAACCTCAACCTCAACGCCGGTTACTGGGACATCTTTTGGCCTCAAGTGATCCAAGGCGGCGCCATGGCCTTCCTCTTTATCCCCCTGATGGCCACCAGCATGTCCGGCATTGCGTCGCGAAAAGATGGGCAACGCCACCAGCATCTACAACCTGATGCGCAATATCGGCGGCAGCTTCGGTATCGCCACCATGACCACCTTCCTCGCCCGCCGCGGCCAGGTGCACCAGCAGCAGCTCGTTTCCCACATCACTCCCTACGATCACAGCTCGCAGATGACCTACCGCGGCATGCAGGCCTGGTTCATGGCCCACGGCTCCAGTTCGACCGATGCCGCGAAGAAGTCGATGGGTGCGATCTACGGCATGGTCCAGCAGCAAGCGGCGTTGCTCTCGTTCGTCGAAGCCTTCTGGATCATGGGCGTCATCTTCCTCGCCATGCTGCCGCTGGTATTAGTGCTCCGCAACGCCCGCGACCTGCACCCGCACCAGAAGAAACCCCGTGCCGCGAAGCAAAACACCATCCAACCCGAGCCCGTCCCCGAGCCCGATCTGGCAGGCGCCTTCCACTGATCGATGGAAGCACTAGGCTTTAGCCCGGCGAATTAGGGCCACCGGGCAACAAGGGCTAGAGCCTCACCCGCGCCCCTACTTCATTTCGTTGAACGCTTCACAAGGCTTCACAGCCTTGAGATCGGAATACCAATAGAAGCAAGTTCGGCTCGAGTGCGAAGTCTTGAACACATCGGTATAGCTAATCCACAGCAATCCCACTGCGCGGTGCTGATGATTGGCTAGCGCGCGTACCGCGGCAGGAGACGTCCGAAACAATACATCGGTCGTGTAAGCCGCGCCGGGCAACAATGTTCCCAACGGCGTCACAAGGCCAGCGTTAGGAATCTCAGCCTCGTTCAGCGATTCGTTATCGGCAAACCCGATCACCGCAGAAAGCCGAACGTCAACGGCGGGCGTCTTTCCAGTGTTTTGTACTTTGATGGTGAATCCGCCTCCATCGGGTCGCAGCGGTAGCGGTACAGCTTCCATCATGCCCACCCAGGCGCGCTGTTCGGTTCGGGTCAACTCTTGTGAAGCCACGGTTGCTGATTCGCTGCCGTGTTGCGCTTCTGTCAGGGCCTGAAGTCGTCGTGACAGCCTGACCCCAAAGAAGACAATTAGGAACACTGCCAGCACGGCGCATCCCGTCTGAATCCATTGGTGGGTACGCTGCCCTGCGGCCATGGAGCTTGAGACACGGGCGAGTTCCGGCGTTTCCGAAGCCTTCGTTTCTAAGGGAACGATCTGTGGTTCAGGCTTGAGCGCCTCCTCGCGCACGGGTTCACGCGGCGGCACAGAGGCGGGAAATTGATCTCCCGGCTCACTCGGCGGGTCAGGGCGAGTCGTTACAACGACCGCCGGAATATCACGATTCGTGTCTGGGAGAGCGACGTAACCCTGAATCGGGGCATTGCCGTGCTCAGCTCTACCAGGCGGTTCTCGCGTAGCATCACGCGATTGCTTTCCCTCAGGCTGTCGATCCTCGCCGAGCGCGTTGGACCGCCGACGTCGTCGCGAGAGGACAATGGCGCCAATCGCCATTCCAGCGAGCCCTAGTACGCTGTAAATCCTAACGTTCTTCCCATCGCGCATAAGTTACCGCTCGATTTGGCGAACGCGCAACCGCACAGTTTGATGTTTCTGCATTCCGGCAGACGAGCAACGTCACCAAATCCGATAATAGCCCTCGTGCCGGTCGAGTTTGACTTCGACCCCAAACACCCGGCTCAGCGTCTCTTCCTGCAGCACGTCGTCCTTGTGTCCGTCGGCAACGATGCGCCCATTCGACATCAGCACCACGCGCTCGATCTCCTGCACAATGTCCGCCAGCTCGTGCGTCACCAGAATGATCCCGATGCCCGAATTCGCCAGCTCGCGCATCGTCTCGCGCAGCCCGTGCTGCGCGGCAATGTCCAAGGAATTGCAGGGCTCATCAAACAGCAGCGCCCGCGGCTTGTGCACCAGAGCACGCGCGATCAACACGCGCTTGGCCTCTCCGAAGACATCTCCCGCACCGCCCGCCGCCCCAGTGCGCGATTCCCAGTCGCCCAGCGCCGCCTCCGCCAGCTCTCTCTGCGCCCGATCGACCGCATGGTTGGGAAGATGCGCGTGCTGCTGAAGAACCCGACAGCACACGTCGATTCCGCTGGCGTCGCTGGTGCACGAAGCCAGCAAGTCATTGGTCACGATCCCCACAGCGACCGCAGCTCAAACACGTTCCAGTTCTGCCGTCCGAGGATCGTCATGCTTGAACCCTCACGCGCCAGCGGATAGCACTCGCGCGTAATCGTCTTGATGAGCGTCGACTTGCCGCAGCCGTTCGGCCCCAGCAGCGCGACATGCTCGTTCAGTTGCACACGCAGGCTGAGGTCATCGAGGACAACTTCTGTCCTCGCATCACGTAAACGTTCTGCAGCTCCACAATGCAGTGGGATTTTTCACGGTGTCGATGCACCCCAACTTACACCATCGCCTGGCGTTCCTTTCTGTGCCACACTAGACGCCGCCGACAGGGGTGCCTTCATGCGCAAGATCCGCTATATCGTCGCCACCAGTCTCGACGGCTTCATCGCCGACCCTAACGGCGAGGCCGACTGGATCACCCTCGACCCCGAAGTCGATTTCGCCGCCCTCTGGGCGCAATTCGACACCGGGTTGATGGGCCGCCGAACCTACGAAGCCGCCCGCCAGCGCCTCGGCGAAGCCGCATTCAAAGGAATTACCACCATCGTCTTCTCCCGCACCCTGCAGCCGCAGAACCACCCGCACGCCACAATCATCTCCGAGCTCACCCCAGCCTGGGTGCACGCCCTGCGCCAGAAACCCGGCAAAGATATTTGGCTCTTCGGCGGCAGCTCGCTCTTTCGCTCATTCCTCGACGCCGGCCTCGTCGCCACCGTCGAGGTCTCCGTCATGCCCGTATTGCTCGGCGACGGCATTCCCCTGCTCCCGCCTCCATACACTCCCGCCAGGCTGCGCCTGCTCAGCCACAAGGTCTATCGCTCGGGCAGACTGTCGCTGGTGTATGAGGTGCTACACGAATAAGCTGACGGAGACGAGTCCCCAGCCTCCCGGTGCCCAGCGAAATGGCGATTGCCTCCCCACCCGCTTGACTGGTCTCGAAGGGTGTACACTATTCGCCATCAGGGTGAGGCTTTACTTGTCCACCAGTCCACAGTTGTTCCGCTGCCATCCCAACCTCAGCGATGAAGTGAATCGCAATTTCGTGCAGTCAGAAATCGAAGGGGGCGTATTCCTCAGCGACCTGCCGCCCGCCACTGTGCTCGAGATTCAGACCCAGCATCACTGCTATCTGGTTGTACTTCTCGACGAAAATAACGTGCTGATCTCTGGCCATCCCGAGTACTGCCCGGAACCGACGCCGGTGGCCATCGCGGGTTCGACCTGGGGAGGTTCCATGCTGAAGCGCCGGTTCGTCGGTCGCGGTATGCATCTCGAATTCCGCCATCCCGAATATCAGACGCCCATCGTGACCTCTACCGTCCAGGAAATCCGAGAGCCGCGATTGCGTAAGGTCCAGGATCAACACGCTGGCGTCGATCACAGCCGCTGACTCGCCATTCTCCGACCGGCCGAAAAGTGGCCCTTCACCGACACCTTCCGCTTATCACATCCCACCGTGACCGGCGCCCTTTCGCATCCCCCTCCTTCTAGCCAACCATGGCTGCGAGGAGAGGGATTGGTGTCTCTTGCCTCATTCCGCGTCCAATTCGCGGACTTACGATAGCTCTTTGACATCTCGGCGTGCCCCGCGGCTGGGGTTGAGTGCCCGCCATATATGTATGTAAAGTATGGCAAAATCTTGTCATACTTGTATGTAAAGTATGGCAATTGGGCGTATGACTTGTATGTGTTGTATGACAGTTTGGGCACTAAAAACCGCTTTGAATCGCACTTAAGTCATTGCGGCTCAAATGGATACGTATAAGTCGCCTGAAATCAATCGCTTGCGAACAATTTTCCCGTAACTCAATGATTCTAAAAGAGCGCATGTTTATTTTTCGCAATTTTGGGCGTAATCGGACATAGATTTCCCGTCATAACCGATATTCCTCGCCAGCTACGGGTCACCAGTCACCCTTCTAGAATGGTCTCCGTGCCCCCAGCCATTTACCGCGGCCGCCTCGCCCCCTCCCCGACGGGCTTGCTCCACATCGGCCACGCTGCCACCTTCTGGACGGCCTTCCAGCGCGTTCTAAAGAGCGACGGAATATTCGTTTTTCGCGACGAGGACCTCGACCCCCAGCGCTCCAAGCCGGCCTTCGCCGACGCCATGCTGGAAGACCTCGGCTGGCTCGGCATCCGGTGGCAGGAAGGCCCTGACCTCGGTGGCGCCTTCGGCCCCTACCGCCAGAGCCAGCGCCGCCCGTTCTACCTCGACGCCTGGCGCAAGCTTCGCGACTCGGGAGCCATCTATCCTTGCACCTGTTCCCGCAAGGACCTCGCGGTCTCCGCCTCCGCACCTAACGAAGGCGACGACGAGCCGCTCTACCCCGGCCGCTGCCGCTGCAAAATCGGCGAAGCCGCCAACTACGCCGAACCCAAGGGCGTGAACTGGCGCTTCCGCGTCCCCGACGGTGAGACCGTCCGCTTCGACGATCAGCACCTCGGGCCGCAGTCCTACATTGTGGGACACGACTTCGGCGACTTCGTCGTCTGGCGTCGCGATGACGTTCCCGCCTACCAGCTCGCGGTGGTGGTCGATGACGCGGCCATGCAGATCACCGAGGTCGTTCGCGGAGCCGACCTGCTGAAATCCACCGCCCGCCAGTTGCTTCTGATCCGCGCTCTCGGCCTGCCAACGCCCGCCTACTTCCACTGCGATCTCATCCGCGATGCCTCTGGAACTCGCCTCGCCAAGCGCCACGACGCCCTCAGTCTCCGCGCTCTTCGCGAGCAAGGCCTCACGCCCGCACAGGTTCTCAATGCGCTGCGGCTTCCCCGTTTTGTAGAAACGCATTGCAAGCGGCCGCCGAAGCAGGTATCTTTGCGCCGACACCGGAGGAAAGCCATGAAGGTCAATTGGGGCGCAATCATGTTGGCGGCAATCGTACATTTCGGCTTCGGAGCGTTCTGGTTCACGGCGTTTGCCACCGCATGGCGAGCAGGTATTCGCATGTCGCCGGAAGAGATGCAAGCATATATGGCTCACCCCAACTTCTGGCCCTACATCATCTCGTTTCTCTGCAGTCTGGGAATGGCGCTGGTGATCTCGTGGGTCATGGGAATCTCGTGCAAGTTCAGCCTCTTTCGCGGCGTACTCGCCGGACTGATGGTCGGCATTGTCGCCGCTCTCGCCATGCTTACCGAGATGGCCTTCGAGTACCGTTCCAGCACGTTCATGTTCATCTCGGCCGCCTACCCGCTGGTCGGATGCGTGCTGATGGGCATCGTGCTCGGCGTCTGGAAGCCCAGCGGAGTAAGCGCGGAATCGTAATCGGTCGCGAAGTCGCCGCTATAATCGAACGATATGGTCACCGCTCCAGTCGCGCACGCGCAGACGAAGTACGAGCCCGTTATCGGCCTGGAAGTCCACGTTCAGCTTCTCACCAGGACGAAGATCTTCTGCGGCTGCTCGACCCAGTTCGGCAATCCTCCGAACACGAATGTCTGTCCAGTGTGCCTCGGCCTTCCGGGCGCTCTGCCGGTGCTCAACCGCCAGGCCGTCGAATTCGCTGTGCTGGCTGCAATGGCCCTCAACTGCCAGGTTCGCGAGACCTCCATCTTCGCCCGCAAGAACTACTTCTATCCCGATCTCCCCAAGGGCTACCAGATATCGCAGTACGACAAGCCGATCGCCGAGCACGGCTACATCGAGATCTCGGCCAGCGGCGGAGGCAAGAAGCGCATCGGCATCACCCGCCTGCACATGGAGGAAGACGCCGGCAAGAGCCTACATGATGGCCTTCCCGACAGCGCCGACTGGACCTCCATTGACCTCAACCGCTCCGGCGTTCCCTTGATCGAGATCGTCAGCGAGCCCGACATCTCCTCGCCCGACGAAGCCTGGGAATACCTCACCCTCCTCAAGGAAATCATCCTCTACACCGGCGTCAGCGACTGCAATATGGAGGAAGGCTCCCTGCGCTGCGATGCCAACATCAGCGTGCGCCCAGTAGGCCAGCAGAAGTTCGGCACCAAGACCGAAATCAAGAACGTAAACTCGTTCCGGTTCATCCGTCAGGCCCTTGAATACGAGATCGAGCGCCACCAGCAGGTGTTGCGCTCTGGCGGAACCATCACCCAGGAAACCCGCCTCTATAACTCCGGCGAAGGCCGCACGTACAGCATGCGCTCGAAAGAGCAGGCTCACGATTACCGCTACTTCCCCGAACCCGACCTGCTGCCGCTCGTAGTAGATGAAGCGTGGCGCAAGCAGATAGCCGCTACCTTGCCCGAGCTTCCCGAAGCCAAACGCAAGCGCCTGGTCGAGCATTACGGCATCACCGAGGCCGACGCCGCTACCCTGACTCGCACGCAGGCCATGGCCGACCAGTTCGAGGAAGCGGCATCAGCCGCCAAGAACCCCAAGCGCGTTGCCAACCTGGTGCAGGCTGAGCTTTTGGGCCGCCTCAAGACCAAGGGCCTCGAGATCGAGCAGTCGCCCATCTCCATGAAGGGAGTCGCACTGTCCGCCGACCTGGTCGAATCGGGCACGATCAGCGGCAAGCAGCTCAAAGAACTCTACGACCTCGCCTTCGAGCGCAACGAAGACTTTCCGGCCATCTACGAGAAGGAAAAGCCACAGCAGATTACCGACACCGGCGCCATCGAGAAGATGATCGACGAGGTCATTGCCGCCAATCCCAAGCAACTCGAACAGTACCGGGCGGGGAAGAAAACCGTGGCGGGTTTCTTTGTTGGCCAGATCATGAAGGCTTCGAAGGGCCAGGCCAACCCTGCGCTGGTGAACGAACTGCTCACCAAGAAGCTCGACAAATAACTGACAAGGGCGAATTTGTTACGCTGGTGATTCGCATGTCGCGGCCCCTCTTCATCTTGGTCAGTTGCATTGTGTCAGTCACGGTCTTCACCGGCTGCGGCACTCCCGGTGCGCCGCAATTGCCGTCACTGCAACTCGCGCGCCCGGTAGACGACCTTACGGCCTCCCGCAAGGGCAACCAAGTCCAGCTCGACTGGACCCTGCCGCGCAAGAACACCGACCGCACACTCGTAAAGAACATCCCGGAGAGCCGCATCTGCCGACACGACGGCACTGCGCTCATGAGCGGCTGCTCTTTGGTGGCAACGGTGCAAAATCCAAAGCTCGATGAGAAGCACAAGGGAGAACAGCCCCCCGCCGTTCACATGAAATATGTCGATACGCTCCCCGCGCAGCTCGGTGAACAGGACCCCGCAGGCTTCGTCCGCTACGCGGTGGAGATTATGAACGCGCGCGACCGTAGCGCCGGGCTCTCGAACCAGGTCCTAATTCCGGTGGCGCCCACCATCGCGCCGCCGGTGAATGTCAACGCCAAGGTGGAGGCCGACGGAGTCCTGATTTCCTGGACGGATGCGACTGTGCCGGCGGCGCCAACCGGCCTTACGTATCGCTATCGCATCGAACGCAGCCCCGCCGGGGCCAATGCCTACTTGGCGCTCGCGGATGTCGAGCCGGAATCCGAGGGGTATTATCTCGACAAGACGTTTGCGTGGGAGACCCAGTACGAATACCGCATCACCTCAGTAACGCAGGTACACTCGCAAGGTGTTAGTGCGGCGATCGAAGGCGAGGATTCGCAACCCTCCACCGCGTTCACCCGCGACATCTATCCACCGTCGGAACCCACCGGACTGCAGGCTGTGTTCTCGAGCGTCGGGCAGAAACCCTTTATTGATCTGAACTGGGCGCCCAACATGGAAGGTGACCTGGCCGGCTACAACGTGTTCCGCAGCGTGAACGGAGGCCAGCCCGTGAAGCTCAATCCGAAATTGGTGGCCGTGCCCAGCTTCCGCGACGATGACGTCGCCCCGGGCAAGACCTATACCTACTCGGTTTCGGCCGTGGACCTGAGAGGCAACGAGAGCCAGCATTCGGCCGAAACCAGCGAAGTCGTGCCCGTCAGGCAATAACGGAGGTAATATGCGATTCTGCCACTACCAACACAACAGTGTGGTGCGTTACGGACTGATTGAACAGAGCAATGGCGGGGAAGTGATCGGCCGCGCCTTGGAGACCATGCCGACATCCATCTTCGACTTCGAGGGCGGCGAAACGGTGGAGCTTCCCATTTCTTCGGTCGCCCTGCTGACGCCGGTCAACCCCAGCAAGATCGTCTGTATCGGACGCAACTATCGCGAGCACGTCAAAGAACTCAATCATGCCGTTCCGACCGAGCCGCTCATCTTCTTGAAGCCGCCGTCAGCCCTCCTTGCGCCGGGCGGCACGATTCTGCGCCCCACGGCTCTGTCACAGCGTGTTGATCATGAGGGCGAGCTCGGGGTTGTGGTCGGAAAGCAGTGCCATAGACTGCGGGAAAACGACGACGTGCGCGAGTACATTCTCGGCTACACGTGTGTGAACGACGTGACTGCCCGCGACCTGCAGAACAAGGACGGGCAATGGTCGCGAGCCAAGGGCTTCGACACTTTTTGCCCGATTGGCCCCGTCGTCGTCTCCGGCTTGGATCCGTGGGGCGGGGTGCGCGTCCAGACCCGCGTCAACGGGGTATTGCGCCAGGACGGCACCACGGCCGACTTCCTCTTCCCGCTCGACGTCGTGATTCGCTTCATCTCGCAGGTGATGACGCTCTTGCCCGGCGACGTCATCGCCACCGGCACGCCTGCGGGAGTCAGTCCACTTCAGGCCGGCGACACGGTTGAGGTCTCGGTAGAAGGCGTGGGAACGCTTGGTAACCCAGTGGCAGATGTGGGCTAGACGGCGGGGACCGCAGCGGCAACGAACTTTCTCATTCCACGCTATGCTATCCAGAGCGAGCCATGAATTCCCTTGGGTACTACCCCGTCCTTGCACTCGGTACCGCGGCAGCCATTGTTGGGTACGTCCTGCTGGGGCGGAAACCGAAATCTTCGGGCGACGCGTTTGAGCGCGAACGGCGCACCAAGATTGCTCAAGGCGGCCGAATCATCGACGGAACCGTCATCGACGTACATGAATTGGAGGCGACATCCGATTCCGGCCCAATGATCCTACTGATCTACACTTACGATGTGGCCGGGGTCACCTACGAGGCCTCGCAGGACGTCACCCGCTTGCGGCAGTTCATCGACCTGTATTCGTGCCGGTTGGGACTGCACGCGTCGGTGAAATACGATCCCCACAACCCGGGCGACTCAATAGTGATCTCCGAAACCTGGTCTGGGCTGCGGGAGTCGCCTATCCGGGCGAGAACACGACCGGTCGCCAGCTGAGCCGCGCTTTTTGCAGCGAAAGGCAGCATCCGCGCGTCCAATAAGGGTCGAAGATTGCCGAATCATGGTTTGATACTTTGGTAACCTCGGCGGTTGTTACAATTATCTTTCTATGCATAACCTTCCCCTCCCCCTGGCCGCATTCGTTGCAGGGATTCTGTCGTTCCTTTCGCCGTGCGTGCTTCCCTTGGTTCCGGGCTATGTGTCGCTGATTTCCGGCGCAACGGTCGAAGACCTGCAGAGCGAACACCGCCGCCTGCTGGGCCGGGTGATGCTGCACTCTATTACGTTTATCCTGGGTTTCAGCGTGGTGTTCGTCGCGCTGGGTGCAGTCGCAACCGGCGTTGGCCAGTTGGCGAACCAGTACCACAACATCCTGGCCAAAGTGGCCGGAATCATCGTCATCATTTTCGGACTGCACCTGACTGGCCTGCTCAAGATCAAGGCGCTGTACGCCGACAAACGCATGCATGACGTCAAGGGAAGCTCCAGCGCATGGGGCTCGTTTGCCGTCGGTTTCGCCTTCGCCTTCGGCTGGACGCCCTGTATCGGGCCAATTCTGGCGACGATTCTCGTACTGGCGGGGGCGCAGCAGACCGTGTTCAAAGGCGTGTTGCTGCTGGCCCTGTACTCGATGGGTCTGGCAGTGCCGTTCCTGCTTACCTCGCTGGGTGTGGATCGTTTTTTGGCGTTCTATACCAAGTTCCGTCGCCATCTGCACACCGTCGAAGTCGTCAGCGGGGTGCTGCTGATTGCCGTGGGCATCTTGATTTTCCTGAACAATCTCAGATTGCTTTCAGGATATCTATCGTTCCTGAACCGATTCGCACTGTAGGGGCTGCAATTTCGTGAAACGTAACGCTAGCGTGTTTGTAATTTTATGTATCGCCATCCTGGCGATGGTGGCAAGCGGAAAGTACCTGAGCCGCAGCCGCCAGCACGGCAACACCCCAATTTTGGTGGGGGACATTCGCGGACTCGCGGCGCCCGACTTCGAACTCACTTCCCTTGACGGCAAGCGCGTGAAGCTGTCGGATTTTCGCGGCAAGGCCGTGCTGCTGAACTTCTGGGCAACCTGGTGCTCGCCATGCAAAGTCGAGATGCCCTGGTTCGTGGAGCTTCAGAAGAAGTATGGGAATGACGGACTAGTGGTTTTAGGCATCGCCATGGATGACACCGAAACCCGCAAGATCGCGCAATTTACCAGCGAAATGGGCGTGAACTATCCAGTGCTGCTGGGCACGGACAAGGTTTCGGAAGACTACGGCAACGTTGAGTACCTGCCAACCAGCTTTTACATTGACCGCGAAGGCAAGTTGATTGGTAAAGGCACGGGCTTGCTGGGGCGAGAGGAAATCGAACAGAACGTACAAAAGGCGTTGGCATCGCGAGTGGCGGGAGCAAACGGGCCGGAGGCTGCGTCGGCGACTCCGGCTGCTGCCAAGCAGCCGCCCACCGCACAATGAAGTACGCCATTTCCATTGCGCTGTTCGCTTGTCTGTCGCTGGCGAGTCTCGTCGCACAAGAGCCGGGCACAAGAATGCCGTCCGTCACATTCGCACCGGTGGGCAAGGTCCAGATCAAGCCTGGCGGTTCAGCCACGGTGCAACTGGACTTTCGGGTGGGCAGCGAATTCCACATCAATTCCAACCATCCAAAATCTGAGCTGCTGATTCCGACGGTGTTGCAGCTCAACTCGACCGGGCCGATTCGTATAGCGAGCGTAAAGTATCCCGCTGGACAGGAAGTCGCGTTTCCTTTCGCTCCGGGCGAGAAGTTGAGCGTCTATAGCGACGATTTCTCGGTCTCGGCGGTGGTCACGGCACCGCGCACAGCGGTGGCTGGCGAATATCCGGTTAGCGGGCAATTGCGCTTTCAAGCGTGCGATCGCAGTGCCTGTTATCCGCCTCGGTCGATTGCCGTAAAATTTGAGGTCTCGGTGGCTAGCCGGTAATCCAGACAACTAAGGCCAGAGGATCTCGGTCAGCAGCACGACGACATGCGCGATGGCGGCGTTGTCAGTACCCATGCCTTCGGGGGTCTTGGCTTTTACCCCGACTCGGTCCGAAGTGATACCCAAGAGCGTCGCGACGTTCTCACGGATCGATGGGGCGTGAGGGCCGATCTTGGGCTCCGCCAGCACTAGCGTGCAATCCACGTTTCCAACGGTATAGCCGCGCGATGCGACCTGATTCATCGCTTCGCGCAGGAAGACCGCTGAATCCGCGCCCTTCCACTGAGGGTCACTGGGCGGAAAATAGCTGCCGATATCTCCGGCCGCCACGGCGCCGAGCAGCGCGTCGGTGAGCGCATGGAGCAGGACGTCGCCATCGGAATGGCCGGCCAGGCCACGGTCGTGGGGTAGAAGGACGCCGCCGATTTTGAGCGGAATGCCGGGCCTGAATTCATGCGAATCCCAGCCAAAGCCGATTCGCGGAACTCGTACGACCTGTGTGTGGAACGTCACCTGATGGTTTACCCCGCGACGCCGGCTTTGCGGCGGTTCTGTTGCGACAAATAAAACTCGGCAAGTTCGAGGTCGCCGGGAGTGGTGATCTTCAGGTTGCGGGCCGATCCCATGACGACGTGTACGGCCACACCCGAGCGCTCGATCAGCGACGCTTCGTCGGTGCCGAGGAAGCCGTCGGCGGTGGCGTCGTCGAACGCCTTCTTCAGCAAGTTGAAGCGAAATCCCTGCGGAGTCTGCGCCATTACCATCCGCTCGCGCGGGACGGTGGCAACCACGACAGCTCCGTCGGCGGTTCGGTCCACCTGCTTGACGGTGTCAACGGCTGGGATGCCGGCAATGGCAGCGCCGTACTTCTGCACGGCTTCGATCACGCCGTCGATGATTTCGTCGTCGACAAAAGGCCGCACGGCGTCGTGAACCAGCACGATGTCGTCGGGAGCAGCGTCGAGCGAAGCCAGCGCGTTCGCCACGGAATTCTGACGGTGTTCGCCGCCTTCCACAACACGTAGCGGCTTCTGAAAGCCTTCCAGCGCTGCCTGCTGCAGGAAACCGGCGGTTTCGTTCTTGCGCAAGGCGATCACGATCTCGCTGACGTGACGGTTCTGGGCGAACTTCCGGATGGTGTGGAAGAGTATCGGCGTGCCCTGCAGCTCGAAGAACTGTTTGCTCTTGGCGCCGGCGGAGACGGCGGACATGCGCGTGCCCAAGTCCGGCTGCGGGAATGATGACAATGACTTTCATATCGGGGAGCGAAGTATAAACGTCCGTTGTGACTGAATTCAAATCGCCGGAGAAAAAACCGGAGTGGTCGCATCCGCCGCTCCGGTTTGGTTTCTATTCGGGTTTCGGAATATCGGGTACCGCAGCGGGCGCAGCCACCGGCTTGCGAATCTCAGGCCGTGGCTCGGCGGGGCGTGGCTGCATTACCGCGGCGCGTTCGTCAAACTTGCCGAAAATCATTTTGCCCGCTGTGGTTTGCAAGACGGACGTCACCGAAATGTCGATATTCTTGCCGATCATTTTGCGGGCGTTGTCCACCACCACCATCGTCCCGTCGTCAAGGTAGGCGACACCCTGGTTGTACTCCTTGCCTTCCTTCAGGATGAAGACCTTCATGACCTCGCCAGGCAGCACGATAGGCTTCAATGAGTTGGCCAGCTCATTGATGTTCAACACCTCGACGCCTTGCAACTGTGCAACCTTATTGAGGTTGAAGTCGTTGGTAACGATCTTGCCTTCGTACACTTTGGCCAGCTCGATCAGCTTGAGATCGACTTCGCGAACAGCCGGGAAGTCGTCTTCGACGATCTGCACGGTTAGGGTGGCAATTTTTTGGATGCGCTGCAAAATGTCGAGGCCGCGGCGGCCGCGGTTGCGTTTCATGGAGTCAGCGGAGTCGGCCACCAACTGCAGTTCGCGCAGCACGAATTGCGGCAGCACGATTACCCCGTCGAGGAAGCCTGTCTCGGCAATGTCCGCGATGCGCCCATCAATGATGACGCTGGTATCGAGGATTTTGTAGCTCTTCTTGGACTGCTTCTCGCCGCCGAAGATGCCACCCAGCGCCGCCAGGTTGAGAAGGTCGCCCTTGCCAGCGCCGACCACCAGTCCGACATAGGCCATCAAGAGCATCAGGAAGAGCTGCAGGAAGCTCTGGGTGGGTCCAGGCTGCAGGCTGTTGCGGATCACCAAGCTGAACAGGTAGGCACCGACAATGCCAAGGATGCTGCCGATGACAGCGCCGATCAGGCGCTTCAGGCTCACCTGTCGCAGTCGAATCTCGAACAGGACCACTGCCAGGCCGAACAGCAGACCGACACCCGCGGCCGGCCAAGGCCCCAAGCCCAGCGGCTTCAGTTCATAGCTCGATAAGGCCGTAATGAATACAAATAAAATACGAAGTACTACCAGATCCAAGGGACACCTCCCCGAAGCCGGTCTTGGCATCTATATCCGGGATGAACACGAACTGAACCGCGCCAATCGGGCCCACGTGTCTTTCCGGTTCCCCAGACGCAATTGAGGCTTCTTCTTGCTATTAAGCGGAGCCGATACGATATGAAAAGCCCCGCAGCCGCCCTTAAGGGACGAAAAATAATCCAGCATCACACTGCTGCCGAAGTATAACCCAGTTTCTGGATGTGCGAGCAAAGCGCCGCTTCGCTCTACGCGTTCCAGTCTAGCGGTGGTGACCTCCGAATTCGGCAGGCGGGTCGGGCCGAGCCGGACAGTGGATAGTGGATAGTGGATGGTGGATAGCGAAGAGCAAAAGACCCACGCGCCGCCCAACTCGCAATTGGGGCCTCGCAACATGTTCTGAAGAGCCGAGGTTTCATTTAGCTCCCCTGAAGGGCTGGAGGAAGCCCTCATGTTTCCGCATTGGGTTTCCACATCGAGATTGCGGTGACGGCCCCCTCCCCTCTGCCCTTAGTGTTTTCAGTGATTTGCGATTGGTTTTTGGTGCAGCTTCCGGAAAATAAAGGCTTTATCGGTACGTAATAGGAAACATTGGGGTTATGCATGCTGCCGCGGTGGGTCGGACGCTCTTTAGGAAGGGCGGCGGCGGTGAGATCCATGGCCCAAAGCATCAATCGCGCCGTGGCGAAGTCGACAGCGCCGGTGTTTATGACGCGGACGACTTCGGCGCGGTTCAGGGCGAGGTCGCGCCGGTTCATGGGCACGCAAAGCCGAGGGATACAAGCGAGGCGGCGCGCGCGAGCCATGTTATGAAGGCGGGTGCGGGAGTCGAGGTGATGGCGGCAGCAGCCGCGTCCGCGGACGGCGGGGGCGTGGCAGTGGTGGCCGTCGCGAAAAGTGTGGCGGCAGAGACGAATGATGAGGAGCGAGTCCATAGAGACCTCCGCAGGGTCAAACGTTCAGGATAGGTTCACGTGCAGGGGAATGCGAGAGGAAAAATGCATGGCGATGTTACGAAGGTAACCAAATTTCCCGAAATGGGAAGAGGGGATTTCACCACGGAGACACGGAGGACACGGAGGTTTTTGTTTCTTGCGGATTCCCAAGGGCACCGTGTCAATGACCCCATTGGGCGATCAAACCTCGACGCCAGATTAATCGGAATACGCAAGATCTAAGTGCCGTCTAAATTTCCCGATGCTTAGCGCGGCGTGTGCAGCACGAAAAAAGTTGGCTGAAGTCATGCCCTGACACGAGGCGGGTGGCCGAGCAAGAGACGCCGCTCCGCGGCGGCGGGTCATCTCTCGCGTCTCTAGCGCGCGCTTACGCGCACGCCTAACAGCACGGCACGGCTCCGCCGTTTGAAGATCGCGAACGCCTGATTAGAACTGCCCCGCGCACGGAAGGCGAACGAACGGGGCGGCCGGCTTAGTGAGCGGGTGGGGCACAACTGTGTCGCGGTGTTCGTCCCACCCATGATTGAAAAGCGCCGCTCCGCGGCGGCGGGTCATCTCTCGCGTCTGAAGCGCGCGCTCACGCGCACGCCAATCAGCACGTCACGGCTCCGCCGTTTGAAGATCGCGAACGGCCGATTGCCTGTGGGAACCCCACATATTCCAAAAGAAGGAATATGTGGGCCACCCTCGGTTTCTCGGAAGCAATGGGGCGACGCGCCGAGGCAGAACGAAGGATTCCGGGGCTAATTAACTTGCGCTATAGACGATATGCACCCATGGTCCATGAGTGTGAGAGTCCAGGACGGTGTTTGGACGGCGTGTTTGCTGATGCTTGGATCTAGCCGTATCGTGGCGCTCCCCCAGTTAGGAGACTCAATGCGATATTCGTCGGGCGGCATCGAACCGGTAGCGAATCCGCCATCCTTATCGGTTGCGCCAACCCAAGCCACTTTACCCGATGACGAATACAACGTCACTTTGGCGAACTTCACAGGTTTGCCTCCGCGATGCACGATGTAGCCAGTGATTGAAGTGCCGCCGATTGTTTCTTGTCGGAACTTCGGATCAGGGCAACGGGAGGCGGCGGCGCACAGAGAGGTAACGAAGATGAGGCTGAGCGCCGACCATCGCATTTCGTAACTCTAGCACCATGTACGCGGACCACGAAGCTTGTCTGCGAGGCAGCATGGATTGCGTGTGCGTTGGAGATTCCCGTAGCCTATTGCAAACTTCGAGCGTCGCGGAGATTTGTCATTTAGGTTGAATGCTCACTGCTATCGATGCCACGGCGTTGCCTCTCAGAAACGGATGACCCATACTGGCTAACTCGGCTTCTTGTGCCGCAGTGAAGTCCGCCTCAAGCCAGCCATCCAAGTAAGCCTCAATGCGATACTTGTCCGGCTTAACGCCCAACCAATCTGTCGGAAGCTCGAGCGTGCCCTCGAATTCTTGCATCGGATTGAGTAGCACCGCATCTCTTCGCATGAGCTCGACGATGCCCATTGGCGTAGGTGAACAGGACCCACCCCACCCACCGTAGTAGTGCTTACCGGAACTATCTTCAAACCATGCCCGAACGTGCCATTTGTGTGGGCAGTCCCCGCCATACAACCACCGAGGGACGAATAGTGCAGCGTTGCTGATGTTCCTTATCTTGTATTTCAACTCGATTTGTTCTCCGAACTTGTAGGTGCTTCGTTTGGTTGAAATCGTGAAGGAAACATCGTTCGCGGGAACAAATAACTCGTGTTGGGCGCGACAGACGGGCGCAAAAATAAGAAAACTCAGTATGGCCAATATGCACTTCATTTGACGCATCAAGAGCCTTTCCGGACAAAAGATCCTTAGCATCAAACAGAAATCTCGCCGCGTCCGTAATCGCAAACAGACGCGGCAATCGTACCGCACTATCGGTGAATTTACCGAATTACAGGTGTGATCAGGCCATACCGTGACGAACTATGGATTGTCGCGGCGCGGATGGGTGCCGCCGGCTGAAGCCGGCTCAGGGGATTCAGGGAGACGTTGACCGCGGGCTGACGCCCCACGGCTCGAACAAATGTCGCCCTGCGGGCTGGGATAGTTCCGGTCGGGGCATTGTGGGGCCAAACTTTCGTCCCGCAGGTCGGGACGAATGGGTGTAGCACCCGTCTCTGTGGCGTCCCAGGAACGAAAACCCCCGTTCAAGGCCGCTGCGCGTCCTTGAACGGGGCAATTCACGTGCGTGCCCCACTCAGAATGCTTGCGCGGGGTCACCCCACCGACGTCAGAATTCGCTGAACTCGTTCATGAAGTCCGAATTCAACGCCACCTTTCGTTGGGTGAGACACACGTTCCATGAGGCCAAATCGGCCTGGGTACGAGGAAACCGCAGCCGCCGCAGGATCGAGGGCCATGAATAGAACGCGCGCTGCAGCTTGTGAATTTCACCCGCCAGTTCGTCGCCCGACATGTGTGCGGGCTGAAAGTAGAACTTGACCCCGGCCCAGCGGTCCAGGTTCGGTTCGTCAACGATACGGCCAGCGGCTTTCATTCGATCATGTAAGGCGGTGCCGCGCAGCGGCGTCAACAGGTTGAAATAAGCCGCCGGCACTCTGTGTTCTTCCAGGAATTTCAGGGTTGAGTCGAAAGTATCGGGATCGTCGGAATCGGAGCCGAAAACGAAATTGAACGAGTAGCTGATATTTCGTTTGTTGAGGTTCTCAATCATGTCCTCATAACTATTGGACTTGTTGAATTCCTTGTGCATGACCTTCAACGTGCCCTGCGGAGATACTCTCGATTCCCATGTTGACGTGCAGCAGGCCGGATCGGGCGGCAAGGTCAAGGAATTCGGCGTCGAGTCCGAAGCGGGGCGAAAACAAGGCCGACCAGCGCACCTTCAATGGAATCAGCGCTTCCATCAATTCCATGGTGCTGGCTTTGTTACCGACGAACTGGCTGGCCGCAAAAAAGACGTGCTTGTGGCCGCTGGCTTTGATTTCCTCGACCACCTCCGCCGGCGGCCGGTCGCGATAGCCGTAGTCGCCGTTGAGCCGATATTCGGCGCAGAAATCGCAAGTATAGGGACAGCCACGCGACTGCTGAATCACCACCGGCGCGTAGAAGACGTAATTTTTGGGTTTGAGCAGATCCCAGCGCGGCAGTGGCATGCCGGCAAGGTTGGCGGGAGTGTCGCGGCGGTAGAACGTCTGCAGCGTGCCGGCAAGCGCGTCGTCCAACATAAGCGGGAATATTTCTTCACACTCCCCGATGCAAACCGCGTCTGCATGTTCGGCCATTTCCTCGGCATGAAAGGTCGCATGGGGCCCACCCAGTAGAACTGGAATTTTCTTCTGCCGGAACCGGTCGGCGATTTCGTAGACCCGCAGAGAGGTCACGGTGCGGACGGTGATGGCGACCGCGTCCCACCGCGTCGCGTAGTCCGGCTCCTCGATGGCATCGTCGCAGAGCGTCACGTCCCAGTTCGAGGGTGTCAATGCAGCCAAATAAGGCATCACCGCTCCAACTAGCTTACGTTTGCGGATTCGGAAGGGACGCCGGTTATTGGGTGAGTGGTACGTTGCCGCTTGGATAATGAGGAGCTTTGGCATGAAGGAGTCCTATGGTACCGATGAAGATATTGCGAAGAACGCGGCTGAAAGGCCGATTCCAAAAACAGCGGTCCTTGCGTGCTATCTCTCTTGTAAGCACGCAGCACGTCGGTCTTGCAGCATTGGGATTGCTAAGTTACCGCGAGCAAAACCCCACATTAATCTTAGAGTTCTGGGACATTCGGAGACCGTGTTCACAGTCACAGGGATGTGTGACGGAAACAGCCGCAGACGGACTGCCCGAGCAGCCACTTTTCGTCATTATTCGTAGGCTGGACCGCGGTGAAGCGTGGTGCTTCCACCCAAAAACGAGTGGTTGCGAGATCACTCAATCCAACCCTGTCGCCTGCGGCGATAAGGGTGCGGCCCCCAGTGGAAACAACCCCACATATCCCAAACGATGGGATATGTGGGCCACCCAGCGGTCTCAGGCAAACAGCGCGCCGAAGCCAGCGCCCACCAGCGCCATGAACGCCCACCATCCGAACACGACCCCCATGCAGGTTCCGCGTTTCACTTTCGTGATGCAGGAGTAGCCGATTCCGGTCAGGATCAGCGTCCAGATGGTGAAAATGTCGATCGAAGTGAGAATCGAGTAGAGGAAGTGAGACGAGTTCGGGTCAACCAGGCCACTGAGATTACTGGCGACCGGGTTCTGGAAGGTGAAACCTTCAGCCGCTCCCGCGCTGACCACGCCAATCGCTATCAGGCTTTTGATTATGGTGGGCAAGAATGCATACATGCTTATCGCCATCGACTGCATGAATTTCACCTCGGCGCCCAGGCCGAAGTTAAACGTCGCCATCAGCACGCCGGCGATGATACCAATGAAGATGACGTTCATCAGCGGCCATCCATACGAGACGTAGCGAGTGATACTCGTACCCATCCGCAACGTCTGGGCCTTCTGGTCTGGCGGCATCTGATCGATCTTGTCCATTTGCTTGGGGCTCAGCCGCAGCTGGTTCTCGTAAGCGGTATCCATGCCCAGTTTCTTGTCCACCACAAAAACCATTCCCATCCCGAATATCGACATCAGCAGCCACGGTACCCACCAACTGGCGCTGCGGCGGATGTCGGTGAATGTCTTGCTCGGCGCGACGAAGGTATCGATCACGCGCTCCATTTCAGAGAGTGGCTTTTCGGCGATGGGCGCAGTGTCAGCAGCAGCATTCATACGTTCCTCCATTGTGGCCAGCGAAAGGTCTTGGCTCCGCCAGCTTGATTAAGTTCTGGAATGCGATTCGGTGGTCGGGCAGGATTGTAGCATTGCGGCTGCCGGATTCCATGGGCGGTTGTGCCAATCGTGGGAGGGCCCTTAGACTTAAGTTATGCACGTCCACGCCAACCCGGGCGGCGATGCGACAACCTCGCGGGTGCTCCGGATCTCGCTGGTTGTGACGCTGGCGTATATCGTGCTGCTGGTGGCGGCCGGACTTCGCGCCCATAGTCTTGCGCTGCTCTCGGAGGCAGGACACAACCTGTCGGACTTTTTCGCCCTGCTCCTCTCGTGGGGCGCGGTGTATCTGCAGGGACGCAGTCCCAACGCGCGCAAGACCTTTGGCTACAACCGCGCCGGGGTGCTGGCGGCATTCGTCAACGGGCTGACGCTCGTCCTCATCTCGTTTTATATCTGGTACGAGGCCTTTTACCGTCTGCTGAACCCGGTTGAAGTTCATGCGGGGCTGATGATCTGGGTGGCCGCTGCCGGGGTACTGATGAATGGCGGCATTGCGCTGTTGCTGCTGCGCGGGCACCACGACATCAACCTGCGCAGCGCCATCGTCCACGAAATCGGCGACACGCTGTCGACCGCCGCGGTGATTGCCGGGGGCATCGCCATCGCCCTGACCGGACATCGCTGGATCGACCCCGCGCTGTCCATCGGTATCGGCGTGATGATCCTGTGGTCGTCGATCGGCATCATCCGCGAGAGCCTCAATATTCTGCTGGAAGGCATTCCCCGCGGAATGGAACTGGAGAGCATCGAGGCCTGTATCTGCGCGATTCCTGGGGTCAACAGCGTGCACGACCTGCATGTCTGGAGCATCGGCAGCGATACGCACTCGCTGTCGTGCCACGTGGGTATCGAGGATATGCGTGCCTCGGAGAGCGAGAACCTCTTGCGCCAGATTCGCGAGGAACTGGCGTCGCGGTTCCACATTCACCACACCACGATCCAGTTTGAGCACGCCATCTGCGATGTGGCTCACGGGTGCGTAATTCCCGTCAGCCCTGGCCACGAGCACGCACATTGAATTGTGGGTGCCGCTAAGTAACGGAAACGGTGAGACTTACGCTGACTTGTCGCAAACGGCATTGACACCCTGACAGAACCTCCATAGGCTAAGGGAAGTTCCTCTGTGCGCCTTATCCCGCCGTCGGACATCTAACGATTATGCGTTCATGGTTGCGCCATCTCCGATTCCTGATTGCTGTTCAGCTGCTGCCTGCCCTTGAGAGCGGCGAGGAAACCCTCGTCGGTGGACAGGCGGTTCTCGAAGGCGTCATGATGCGCTCTCCGCACGCGTGGGGGATTTCCGTCCGCAAGCCGGATGGCACGATTTCGACGCATGCTGAGCCGCTGGAGCGGATGTCGGAGAAGCACAAGTGGATGGGCTGGCCGGTGGTCCGCGGCGTCATGACGCTGGGACAGGCGATGGTGCTGGGCTTCCGCGCGCTGCGCTACTCGGCTGACGTTGCGCTGGACGCCATGCCTTCAGACGACGGCGAGGCGACTAAGAAAACCGAGATCAGCGGCTGGGTGGCCGCTCTTAACATCATATTTTCCGTTGGCTTCTTTATCTTTTTGTACAAGTTCGTGCCGTTGGTAGCTGCTACAAAGCTGAAGAATGCCTATCCCGTGTTCGGCAGCCAAATCGCGTTTAATGCGGTTGATGGCGTGATTCGCATCCTGCTCTTCCTGCTGTTTATCTGGGGCGTTTCGCTGATGCCCGACATTTTGCGGGTGTATCAGTACCACGGCGCAGAACATAAAACCGTTTTCGCTTTCGAAAACCACGATCCCCTCGAGCCCAAGAACGTGCAAGCTTACTCGACATTTCACCCGCGGTGCGGAACCAGCTTCCTGATGACGGTGATGCTCATCTCGATCGTTATCTACATGCTGTTTCCGGCACAGACGTTCGTGTCGCGCTTCCTGCTGCGCATCGCGCTGTTGCCCGTCATCGCGGGGTTGTCGTACGAGCTGATTCGGTTTGCCGCCAAGCACGGGCAGTCGCTGTTTGCCCTGCTGACCAAGCCAGGCCTGTGGCTGCAGCGCATTACCACGAAACAGCCCACCGACGACCAGGTCGAGTGCGCCATCTCCGCGCTGAATGAAGCAATGGAACTGGAAAAGACGCGCGGCGGCGAACTTGTCATCGCCTAGCGGCGGCCGCCGCGAAGATCCCTACAATTGTCCTCTGCAGTTTTCAGCGGGCTGGTAGAATGTGTTCATGGCAAGCACACGCAGCGCGACTTTTAGCATTCGGCTGAAACCCGAAACGAAGAAGAAGCTGGCCAAGCTGGCGAAGGAGTCGGGACGCAGCGCGAACTTCCTGATCTCCGACGCCGTGGAGTCGTACGTTGCAGACCAGCAACGGTTGCATGCCGACATTCGATTGGCCGACACCGAAGTTGCCGGCGGTCATTACATCCGCGACGCAGACATGAAGGCGTGGCTGCTGTCCTGGGGAACGGAGCAAGAGTTACCTCCTCCGAAGTGCGCTTGCGGAAAACCTCACGATGATGAGGCGGCGTGAGTCCCGAACCACCGGACGAACGTCACGTGGACCTCGAAATTGTATGGTCGCGAAGGGCGCTGGCGCGGCTGGCAGAGATTCGACAATTCGTCGCATTGGACAAACCTGAAGCCGCCGCCCGATTGGCTGCGCGTATTGTAAGCGTGGTAGCGGCGCTGAGAATGCACCCCAACCTGGGCAGAACAAGCGTTGAGCGCGGCACGAGGGAACTCGTAATCGGGGGCACTCCTTACATCGTGATCTACCGGAGCGGCCGCAAGCGAATCACGGTATTGACGGTATGGCACGGAGCACAAAAGAGAATTGACTGATAAAGACAGGCAATCATGTACGAGCGTTTAGAACAAATCGAAGCCAAGTACGAAGAGCTGAACAAGGCGCTGGCGTCGCCGGATATCGTCTCCGACTCGCAGCGCTACCAGAAAACGGCCAAGGCCCATAGCGAAATCGCTTCCATCGTCGAGAAGTATCGCGAGTACAAGGACCTCACCCGCGGCATCGAGGAGAGCAAGGCGCTGCTCGAGGGCGAGACCGATCCTGAGATGCTGTCGTACGCTCAGGATGAACTCACGCAACTGGAGAAGCGCGTCCACGAGGTGGAAGCAGACCTGAAAGTGCTGCTGTTGCCGAAGGACCCCAACGACGAGAAAAACGTTATTCTGGAAATCCGCGCCGGCACAGGTGGCGACGAGGCGACGCTGTTTGCGGCCGAGATGTTCCGCATGTACAACCGCTACGCCGAAACCAACCGCTGGAAGGTGGAAGTGCTGTCGAGTTCGGACTCCGGAGTGGGCGGGCTG
Source organism: uncultured Acidobacteriaceae bacterium (assembly GCA_963751155.1). Lineage (GTDB taxonomy): Bacteria > Acidobacteriota > Terriglobia > Terriglobales > Acidobacteriaceae > DASRAA01. Next base: position 54,242 of record CAVVTL010000010.1, read on the forward strand.
AAGGAAGTCATCGCCATCATTGAAGGACAGGGAGTGTACTCGCGGCTGAAATACGAAAGCGGCGTGCATCGCGTGCAGCGCGTTCCCGCGACCGAAACCCAGGGCCGCGTGCACACGTCGGCGGTGACGGTTGCGGTGTTGCCGGAAGCCGAAGATGTGGACGTGAAGATCGAAGCGAAAGACATCCGCATCGATACGTTCTGTTCGTCGGGGCCCGGTGGGCAGTCGGTGAATACGACGTATTCGGCGGTGCGGATCACCCACTTGCCGACCAACACCGTCGTGAGCTGCCAGGACGAGAAGTCGCAGATCAAGAACCGCGAAAAGGGCATGCGTGTGCTGCGCGCGCGCCTCTACGAAATGGAGCAGCAGAAGCAGGCCGACGCACTGGCAAAGGAACGCAAGGCGATGGTGGGCTCCGGCGACCGCAGCGAGAAGATCCGGACGTACAACTTCCCGCAGAACCGCGTCACGGATCACCGCATCGGCTTTACTGCGCATCAGTTGCCAGAGTTCATGGATGGCAAGCTGCAGCCCATGATCGATGCGCTGATCACGCATTTCCAATCGGAAAAGCTGAAGGCAGAATCGTCAGTGCTGGCGTAAGGCTTCGCCAGCATTCGACCCCGCGGCCAGACCAGATTGGTTATTGGTGTCGTCCGAGGGCCGGTCTTGTGTCGCCGGCTGAAGCCGGCTCATGCATCAATCACCCAGTGTGGACGCCGAGCTGAAGCTCGGCTCTACCCCTCCGCAGAGCAGCCCCAGAATTTCTTAAACAGGTCTAGAATTTCCCGATGCAACTCAAGCAAGCGCTCGCGTCTGCGATAGATCGATTGGAAGCCGCCGATTGCGGCTCGCCTCGACTGAATGCTGAGACGCTGCTGATGTTCGTGCTGGGCGTGAATCGCGCCTACCTCTATGGTCACCCGGAACGCGAGCTGACCGACGATGAACAAGTCCGCTACGACTTGGCAATTGCCCAGCGTGCAAGCGGCGTTCCTTCGCAATACATCACGGGGCATCAGGAATTCTGGGGGCTGGACTTCGTGGTCTCGCCAGCTGTGCTCATACCGCGGCCGGAAACCGAGCACTTGGTCGAAACTGTGTTGGAGCTCGCGCGGGAAGTGCAATCCCCGCGCATCGTGGATGTGGGGACCGGCTCAGGCTGTGTTGCCCTCGCACTGGCCAACGAACTGAAGAGCGCGGAGGTTTACGCCGTTGATGTCTCAGCCGAGGCGCTCGAGATCGCCTGCACTAACGCCGCTCGCTTGCAGTTAGACGGGAGGGTCAAGTTTCTTCAGAGCAACGTGCTGGCTGCGCTGGCCGGGGTTCGCGAGTTCGATTTCGTGGTCAGCAACCCTCCGTATGTCGGTCTGGACGAGGCCGACAAGGTGCAGCGCTCGGTCTTCGAGTTCGAGCCCCGCATGGCGGTTTTTTCCGGCGATAGCGGACTTGATGTCATTCGTCCACTGATTGCGCAGGCCGAAGTCGCACTTAAGCCCGGTGGCTGGCTGGCGATGGAGATTGGTTACTCCATGCGCGACATGGTGGTGGAGTTGCTGAGTCCCACAATGTGGGACGAGCCGATGGTGGCGCCGGATTTGCAGGGAATTCCGCGGGTGGTGGCCGCGCAAAAAAAGTAGCACCGCTCGCTACTTCGTCCAGTCTTCCCAACGCAGGCCCTTCACGCGCCGGAACTCCGAGACATTTGCAGTGACAAGAATGAAGTCATGATTCAGGCATTGCCCGGCGATCAGCGTGTCATACGCACCGATCCCTTTCCCCACTGATTCCAACTGGGCCCTGACTTCTCCGGCCCTTCGGGCATCGTCATCGTAAAAAGGGCAGATCTCGACCGGTCCCGACAACAGGCTTTGTAGCTTAAGAATATTCTCCGAGATCCGGTCGCTCTTCTGCACTCCGTACCAGAGTTCGAAGATTACGATGGAGGATAGGAGGAGCTTCCCGCCGGATGCGATAGCTTGATCGGCCCGTTTGCGGACGGGCGATGCTCTGGGCCTGAGAATCTCTACACAGGTACTGGTATCGAGGAGGTAGCTCATTCGAAGATCTTGCGCTTCGGCGCTGGTGGCTGCTTTCTCCATCCTTTAGGGAACAATGATGCGTCCCCGTGCCGGTCAATGGCAGCGAACCACTCCTTGACGTCGGCGATGATCGGTTCCAGCACTAGCGTATTGCCGACCTGGCGAATGCGCACCGCGTCGCCTTTGAACCGCATGTCGTGCGGCAACCGCACCGCTTGACTGTTGCCGTTCTTGAACAGTTTGGCGATCTTCGTCATGCCATCAGTATATATTATCGGTATATATTCCGCAACGACGTATTCTAGTGCCGGAAGTGCCTCACTCCGGTAGTCACCATCGCCAGCCCCAGTTTGTTGGCGGTGTCGATGACTTCCTGGTCGCGTACCGAGCCGCCGGGCTGGATGATGGCGGTCGCGCCCGCTTCGGCGATGACCTCGACCCCATCCGGGAACGGGAAGAATGCATCCGAAGCCGCCACGGAGCCATTAATTCCCAGCACCGACTTCATGGCACCGATGCGGGCTGAGTCGACGCGGCTCATCTGTCCGGCTCCGACGCCAGTGCTTTGGCCGTTGCGGGCGTACAGGATGGCGTTAGACTTCACGTGCTTGCAGACTTTCCACGCGAACAACAAGTCTTTCATCTCCTGATCGGTCGGCTTTCGCTGGCTCACGACCTTGAGGTCGGCTTCGGTGAGTGGTCGCACGTCGTTGTCTTGCAGCAGCACGCCACCGGAGACGTTTTTCAGCACCCATTTTTGCTCCATGGCTTGGACTTCCACCAGCCGCAGGTTCTTCTTTGTGGCGAAAATCGCTTTGGCTTCGTCGTCAAATTTCGGAGCGGCGATGACTTCTAAGAACAGCTTGGCCATCTCCGTAGCGGTCGCTGCGTCGATCGTACGATTTACTCCGATCACGCCGCCGAACGCCGAGACAGGATCGCACTCCAGCGCGCGAAGATACGCCTCTGACAATGTAGGAGCGACCGCGGTCCCGCAGGGGTTGGTATGTTTGATGATGGCGACGACTGGCTCCTCAAACTCCTGCGCCAGGTCCCAGGCAGCCTGTAGATCGACGATGTTGTTGAAGCTGAGTTCCTTGCCCTGAAGCTGCTTGCAGTTGGCAACGCCCTTGCCCGAGCCGTCGCCGTATAGCGCCGCGTTCTGATGCGGGTTCTCGCCGTAGCGCAGGTCAAACGCCTTGTGGAACGACAGCCGCAGGGTTTCTGGAAATCCACCTTGCGTGCCGGTCGCGACCTTACTGACTTCCGGCGGTGCGATCCCTTCCAGCGTTGAAGCGATGGCTGAGTCGTACGCGGCAGTCATGGCAAAGGCCTTCTGCGCCAGCCGCCACTTGGTCGCCAGAGAAAGCGCTCCGCTTTCGGCCTTCATCTCGGCGGCAATCGAATCGTAGTCCGCTGGTGAGGTCACGATCGCCACATCCTGAAAATTCTTGGCCGCCGAGCGCACCATCGATGGGCCGCCGATATCGATGTTTTCGATGATGTCGTGAAACGCCACATCCGGCTTCGACGCCGTCTTCTCGAAGGCGTACAGATTCACCACTACCATGTCGATCGGCTGAATCCCGTGCTCGGCAACGGCCGCACGGTGTTGGGCGTTTTCGCGGATGTGCAGGATGCCGCCGTGCACTTTGGGATGCAGGGTCTTCACCCGGCCGTCGAGCATTTCGGGGAAGCCCGTCAGTTCTGAGATGTCTTTCACCGCGATGCCGGAGTCGCGCAGCAACTTCGCAGTGCCGCCGGTGGAGATCATCTCGACGCCCATGCTCGCCAGTTGGCGGGCAAACTCCACCAGCCCGGTTTTGTCGGTGACGCTCAACAATGCTCTTTGAATTCTCGACATGAATGCCTCGCGAAGAAGGGAGTACCTGCTCAGTGCCGCACGGTGCGGCGGCACACTCACCTTACAGAGTAAAGGCACGAGTGAGGTTGGGCAAAGTGGGGAAGGTACCGCTGACGGAGGCAGCTACATCCCTTGACCCCTAAGATTAAGTCTTACGAAATGAGGAATACGAAGAGGAAGGTAAAGCGACTACAGTTTGGCTGTTATTGCCGCGCCACCGACGACGCCATCTTCTTCACCATGGCGATCACCAGTTTACGGTCGCTGTCATTGAGGCTCGACGAATAGCGCCGGATCTGGGTGAGGAACCGGACTTCCTCCTCTGCCAGGTGGGGCACGGCCTTGCCGCCGTTTTCGCCGGGACCTTCGTGGAAGAACTGTGCCAGCTGCAAATCCATGGCTGTGGCAATCTTCGACAGCGTATCCAGCGAGGGAATGGTGTGGCCGTTCTCCACGCGCGATAAATAGCAGCGTAACAAGCCAGTGCGCTTTTCGATGTCGCCCTGCGACATTCCTTTTTGTAGCCGGTAATTGCGGATGGTTTCGCCGATATTCATGTGGGGGCTTTCCTTGCTGTAAGTGGCAAAAAGTTGACTGCATAGTAACGTTTCGCGGCGGGACTAGCAAGAAAAACTTGTGTTTTGGGGGGTTTTATTCCCAGTGTGCAGACGAATTCGAGAAGTAACCTGTTACCTACTTGATACTAAAGTGACGGGTTCCCATGCGACGGACGTGGTGAGTTCCTGCTGAACCACGAGGTTCAGCGCTCGTGCTGCCGGATTGGGCGATCGCGGAGCGCATTCCCACCCCTGATGCGGGCGTGCAATTAGAGCCGGAGTTCCATATACGCCAAGCCTGCGACGTGGGGCATCGGATCGCTGGGCACCTCGACGAAGCCGAACCGGCGATAGAGGCTCACGGCCATTCCCATAGTCGCCAGGTGAGTGTCGAGCCGCATGCTCCTGTACCCGAGCGCGCGAGCGGTGTGGATGATCCGCTCGACCAACGCAACACCGAGGTTGTGGCCGCGGAAATCAGGCGCAACGTACAGTCGCTTCATCTCACACGTGCCGGTGCGCGGAAAGTGCCGCAGTCCGACACAGCCGGCAGGTTGGCCAGTAGCCGTGGCCAGTAAAAGCGCGCCGTCAGGAGGTGAGAATGCTCCGGGCAAGCTCTGCCACTCGCTATCGGGGAAGCGCAACTCGGCGGGAAGCTCGGATTGATAACTTTGGAACAGTCCGCGCACCAACTCCAAATGGCTGGCGGTGGTGACTTCGACGATCGTAGCCGAAGGCTTCATGGGCGTGACGCTACCCCATCAGGATTCCACCGTTCACCTTCAGCACTTCGCCGGTGATATACCCGGCTTCCTCGGAGGCGAGGAATTTCACCGCATGGGCTACGTCGATGTCGGTGCCGGTGCGACCAAGCGGTACCGTGGCGCGCATCTTTTCTTTCAGATCTTCCGAGAGGACAGAGGTCATGGCAGTTTCAATCCAGCCGGGGGCCACGGCATTGACCGTGATACTGCGGGAGGCCACCTCGCGGGCAACAGCCATGGTCAGCCCGATCAGGCCCGCCTTGGAAGAAGCGTAATTGGCCTGCCCAGCCTGTCCAATTTGTCCAAAGATGCTGGTGATGTTGATGATCCGGCCCCAGCGCTGTTTCAGCATCGATCCGATGACCGCCTGGGTCAGCAGGAACGGCCCGGTGAGGTTGGTGTTGATGACGTCGTCCCAGTCGGAGCGCTTCATGCGCATCATCAACTGGTCGCGGGTGACGCCTGCGTTGTTGACGAGGATGTCGATCTTGCCAAAGTGCGCCAGAGCGGCCTTCACCCCGGCCTTGATCTCTTCTTCGTTGGAGACGTCCATCTTGAAGACAGCGGCCTCGCCGCCCGAAGCGGCTATCTCTGAGGCGACCTGTTGTAACTTCTCTTCATTGCGGGCGCACAACGCCACTTTTGCTCCGCCGGCGGCCAACACCAGCGCGCAGGCGCGGCCAATCCCCTGCGAAGCTCCTGTGACCAGCGCAACCCGGCCTTCCACTCCTGGCATCATGATCTCCTGTGATGAGTAAAGCAGGATTATAACTACCGCCGCTTGTTATAGGCTGTGCAGTCGGCAAACGCCGGAACTTCAGAGCAATCGTTCCGGCGCCCAAATCAACACCTTGAGTGCCCTCGAAAAGTGCATCAGGTCCGGCTGCGCCGGCAAATCAATGCCCAACGTCTGCGCCATGGTGTTCAGCCCGATCTCGGCGGAGGCGGGTTCCAGGCTCCAGGGCGAGATGGTGGATGTCGGCCCGGTAGAGCCGCTTGCGAGTGGCGGTGTAAAGGCAGTAGCGTTCGGTGAGGAAGTGTTCGAGCGATCCCGGCCGTGCATGAAATTCTGGTCCGGACGGACCGTAGGACAGGCGCAACTCCGCCGGCTTGGGACCGTGCGAGCGGGTGCTTCGATACTCGATCTTGGACTTTCCTCGCCCCTTTAACTTCATCGCCGCGTGCCAATACGGCAGGCGATAGAAAATGCGCGCCCCCCAAACGGCGGAGAGATGGCTCGCATCGAGACTGAAAAAATATACTCCCGGCTTACCTTCGTAAGTCACGTAGGTCCGCACGTTGACTTCTGAAAAGTGCGAGACCCAGGGCAGCGACGGAATTCCGGGCGGCCGCAGGTGGTTCATCCAGAATGGCGTGATGGAAACCCAACCGCGTTGCTGATAGGTGTCGAGCGTAAGCGCTTCCGGGACCAGTGCGCGCAGCTTCTCCGCCGCCACCTCGTAATGCAGGAATAGCAAATCGTTCCAGCGCTGCGTCATCACCCACGGAGCCATGGGCGCGGGCCACGGCCGATGTTGGGTGGCGAAGAGGATCGAGTCCGCGCCAATCCAGCGGGTGCGTCCTTCTTCCAGATCAATGGCGGACAGGTTGGGCGGGTCAGGCACGGCGGTCTGCGCAGATTCTAATCTGATTCCCCTGTTGCGTGCGGTGACGAGTTTTCCTCAGCCCGTACCCGTTTCCGCATTGCCCAAGGCTGCGCGCGCCGCCTATCATTCAGCACAATGCCGAGCGACACGAATCCCGCCGATACCTCTACCACCGACGTATATGCCGTCCACGGGGCCGACCCCGAAGTCCTTGCCTACGGCATGGCCAAGTACTCGCGCTCGGCGCTGTCGTTGCGCGAATCGCTGGCCGAACTGAACGAGCAGAAGGCCGAGAAGTTTCTCAACACGTTCTACTTTCAGTACGGCCATCGCAGCATCGCCGACCTGGCGCACGTCGCTTTCGCCATCGAGAAGCTCTCGATTCTGGCCGCCACCGTTCTGGTCGACGAGCCACGCTGGGACGGGCAGGAGCGCTCCACCCGCTACCAGGATTTCCAGAAGAGCGGCTATTACGTGCCCGATTTTGCGGCGAGGACGCCACAGCGCTGGCAGCTCTATCGCGACACCGTCGATTTTCTCTTCGCCGAGTACCGCTACTTTTCCGAGGCGATGTTTGTCTACCTGCAGGAGCGCACTCCGAAGCCTGAGGAGATGAAGCAGGATGCCTACGAGCGCACGCTGAAGGCGCGGGCTTTCGATCTTTCGCGCTACCTGCTGCCCATGGCGACCAACACCTCGCTGGGCCAGATCGTCAGCGCGCGCACGCTGGAGAACCAGGTTTCGCGGCTGTTGTCGCACCCTCACGCGGAGGTGCGCAAGCTGGGCGAGCTACTGAAGAAAGCGGCGCGCGAAGCCGCATACAACGTGAACCATGCGGCTGCCGAGCGCGTGCTGCACGAGGTCGAGCAGCGATCGGCCGAACTCGCCGATGACGTGCGGAGCGTGCTTCTGCGGGAGGTCCATGCCGCTCCTACGCTGATGAAGTACGCCGAGCCCAATGCCTACGAGCAGGAGAGCCGGCGCGAGCTGAGCTGCCGCCGCGGCTGAGCTGCTCGGTGCGCTGCCGATCGACCCCGCTCCGCTGGTCGATCTGCTGGAAGACGAGCCGCTCGAAGTCGAGCTGGCGACAACACTCCTCTACCAGCACTCGCACCATTCTTATCGGCAGATTCGCGGGGTGGTTGAGGGCATGACCGCGGCGCAGCGCGCCGAGATCATCGACCTCGGCCTGCGCCATCGCGGCCGCCACGACGAGGTCGCGCGCGCCTATTGCAGCGGCCAGAAGCTTCCGCTTCGACATTCTCATGGACATCGGCGCCTTCCGCGACATGCACCGCCACCGCCGCTGCGTGCAGATCCTGCAGGACTACACCACGCTCCACGGCTACGACCGTCCCGAAGACATTGACGAGCGCGAACCTCGCCGGCGCGCTACGACGCAGCCATGAATCGCGCCCGCGAAACCAGCGCGACGACTCGCGGCGCGACCGGTTGCCGAGGCGGACGAGCAGTCGCAGTATGTGATTCCGCTGGCCTACCGCAAGCGCGCGTTGTTCAAGATGGACTTCGCCGAAGCGCTCTACATCAGCGAGCTGCGCACCGGCCCGGCCGGACACTTCTCTTATCGCAACGTGGCGTATGCGATGTACGAGGCCGTGGCGCAGCGCTATCCGGAGCTGGCGAAGTACTTCCGCGTGACCGACGTGCGCGAGCCGATGGACTTGCTGAAGCGCTAGTCCCAAAATGAAACCAAGTGGTTACCTTCGTAACTTGACGGCCTCACGATTTCGCTATTTCTTCGCCCTCTGCAAACGTGTATACTACGCCGTCAACGAATCTGCGCCGGCAGTAGTTCCGGTGCCGTTTCGCGGACCCGACTTTCACGCATAATCAATAGAATTCAAAGCCCTTCCGGGATCTCACAACGATCCGGCGAGGCAGCTAGGAGCGGCACTCATGGCCGACGAAAAAACCGAAAAAAACCGGGCAGTCGATACCGCCATTTCGCAAATCGAAAAGCAGTTTGGCAAGGGCTCCATCATGAAGCTGGGAAGCAAGGAGGCCGTGGTTCCCATCTCGGTCATCTCCACCGGCTCGATCTCCTTCGACGCCGCGCTCGGCGTCGGCGGCGTTCCCCGCGGCCGCGTCATCGAGATCTTCGGGCCTGAGTCCAGCGGCAAGACCACCATCGCGCTGCAGGTCATCGCCGAAGCGCAGAAGCAGGGCGGCATGGCCGCCTTCGTGGATGCCGAGCACGCGCTCGATCCGATCTACGCCAAGCAAGCTCGGCGTGGACGTGGACAACCTGCTGGTCTCGCAGCCCGACTACGGCGAGCAGGCACTCGAGATCGCCGAAGCCCTGGTGCGCTCCGGCGCCATCGACGTGCTGGTGGTCGACTCGGTCGCCGCCCTGGTGCCCAAGGCCGAACTCGACGGCGAAATGGGCGACAGCCACGTCGGCCTGCAGGCCCGGCTCATGTCGCAGGCCCTGCGCAAGCTCACCGGCATCGTCTCCAAGTCGCGCACTTCGCTCATCTTCATCAACCAGATCCGCGAAAAGATCGGCGTGATGTTCGGCAATCCCGAAACCACCACCGGCGGCCGCGCGCTGAAGTTCTACTCCTCGGTGCGCATCGATATCCGCCGCATCGGCGCCATCAAAGACGGCGACATCGTTGTCGGCAATCGCACCAAGGTCAAGATCGTGAAGAACAAGACGGCCGCGCCGTTCCGCGAGGCCGAGTTCGACATCATTTACGGCGAGGGCATTTCGCACGAGGGCGACCTTATCGATCTCGCGGTCAAGCCTGAACTTGGTGGAGAAGTCCGGTTCCTGGTTCAGCTACAAGAGCGACCGCATCGGCCAGGGCCGCGAAAACGCCAAGACAGTTCCTCAAGCAGAACACCGACATCCGCGAGAAGCTGGAAACCGAGGTCCGCACGTCGCTTGGTCTGACCTCGATCGCCGAGAAGGCGAAGGAGGCGGTTGCCAACGCCGAAGCCTCACCGACACCGACGCCCAAGGGCCCTGCCGGGCGGAAGTAACGGTTACCTGCAAACTCCGCAAATGGGGCCGGCCACAACGGCGGCTCCCTTTTGTTTTCAAGGAATAATTGCCTCGCGCGCTCGGCGCAGCATAAAATCAAAGCTCTAATTCCTGCCCGCCGAGGCGCATTGAAACAGATCACCGCCATCTACCCCGGATCGTTCGATCCCGTCACCAACGGGCACCTCGACCTCATTCACCGGGGCTGCAAGCTCTTTGACCATCTCATCGTCGCCATCGCCCGCAATCCCGAGAAAGACAGCTCGCTCTTCGGCCTGGAAGAGCGTATCGAAATGCTCGAGGCCATGACCGCCGAGCTCGACAACGTCACCGTTGACGCCTTCGAAGGCCTGCTGATGAACTACTGCATCGAGAAGCACGCCAATGCCGTGTTGCGCGGCATCCGCGCCGTCAGCGATTACGAGTTCGAACTGCAGATGGCGCTGATGAACCGCAAGATCGAGCCCAGCGTCGAGACGGTTTTCATGATGCCGGCGGAGAAGTACTCGTACCTGAGCTCGCGCATTGTCCGCGAAATCGCTGCCTTCGGAGGCCCGCTCAACGGCCTCGTGCCCGAGTCTGGTCGAACAGCACTTGCGCCGCAGGGTCGCTGACAAGCGCGCGGCAACCATCGAAATCCCAACCAAGTAAAGGGCCGAAACATGACCACTACTGCAACCCAGACCGCGTCGATTCTTACCAACCGCATCCAGCGCATCGAAGTCTCGGCCACCATGGCCGTGGCGGCGGAGGCCGAAAGGCTCCGCGCCAGCGGCGTCGACATCGTGGACTTCGGCGTGGGCGAGCCGCATTTCAATACGCCCGAGCACATCAAGGATGCCGCCATCGCCGCGATCAAGGGCAACTTCTCGCGGTACACGGCGGCGGGCGGCACGGTCGAGTTGCGCGACGCCGTCATCAAGCGCCACGACACCGATTTCGGTTCCGGCTACAAGCGCGAGCAATGCATGGCCTCCGTCGGCGGCAAGCACGTGCTCTTCAATGCCATCCAGGTGCTGGTCGATCACGGCGACGAAGTCATTCTCCCCGTGCCCTACTGGGTCTCGTTCAAAGACATGATCCGCTACTCCGGCGGCACGCCGGTCTTGATCGAGACCGACGAAGCCAACGACTTCGCCCTGACCGCCGAAATGGTCGAGCGCGCCATCACCCCGCGCACTAAGCTCATCATTCTCAATTCGCCCAACAATCCTTCCGGCTCGGTGATGAAGCCCGAGGACATAACTGCCGTCGTGCGCCTGGCCAATGAGCGCGGCATCTACGTCATCTCCGACGAGTGCTACGTGTACCTCAACTACACCGGGCGGCTCTTTTCCGCAGGCGAGATTCACGAGGCGAAGGATCGCCTGCTGATTGTCGGCTCGCTTTCCAAGACCTACGCCATGACCGGATGGCGTCTCGGCTACGTGCTCGGTCCCGCGCCCGTTGTGGCCGCGATGAATAAGCTGCAGAGCCAGAGCACCTCCAACCCGACCTCTATCGTGCAGAAAGCTGGAGTGGCCGCGCTCAACAGCTCACAGGAGTGCATCGCCGAGATGCGCGTGGACTACCTGCGTCTGCGGGACCGGATGGTTGCCGGTCTTCGCGCCATTCCTGGAATCTCGTGCCAGACGCCAGGCGGCGCGTTCTATGCCTTCCCGAATCTCAGCCACTACTTTGGTCGCGGTGGAATGAACAGCGCTGCCGACATTGCGCGCCGGTTGCTGCAGGAAGCCCACGTCGCTGTTGTTCCCGGCGAAGCTTTCGGCACCAGCAAGCACGTGCGCCTGTCCTATCCGGTACCGGAAACGGAGATCGATCGCGGCCTGGAGCGCATGCGCCAGTTCTTCGCCAGCCTGTAGCTGATATCCTCACGAATGTGGATGCTCCACACAATTCTGTCTCGAATTGTGTGGGGATTCCCATCAATCGCGCCATGTCCGACCTCTACCCGTTCCTGCTGATTCCGATTTTCGACGAGCGTCCCTGGGGCGTCCGCGATTTGCGTCCCATCTACACCCGGATCGTGAAGGAACCGATCGGCGAGAGCTGGCTCACGTGGGGCGACAGTTGCATCGCCAACGGTCCGCTCGCCGGTCGCACTCTCGGCGACATCGCCCGCCAGTACAAGCGCGAACTTGTCGGAACAGCCGCCGTCTTCGAAGACCGCTTCCCGTTGCTGATTAAGTTTCTGTTCCCTGCGGAGAAGCTCTCCGTTCAGGTGCATCCCGATGACGCCGGCGCACAGCGTGGGGGCCAGCCTTACGGAAAGACAGAATGCTGGTACGTGCTTGACGCCAAGCCCCACGCGAAGGTCGCACTCGGGCTGAAGCCCGGCTCCACCCTCGAAGAGTTCGAAATTTCCATCCGCGAAAATCGCGCCGAAGAGTTGTTGAACTGGGTGGAGGTTTCTGCCGGCGACATGCTCTACGTCACAGCCGGGACCGTGCACACCATCGGCGGCGGCATGGTGCTGGTTGAGACCCAGCAGAGTTCCGACATCACCTACCGGCTATATGATTACGGACGCCCCCGTGAGTTGCAGATCAAGGAAGGCCTTGCCGCCATCAAGCTTGATAGCCATGCCGGCAAAGTCGTGCGGCAAGATGGCGAGGACCCGAATTTACTAGTGCGCTCGCCGTTCTTCGAGGTCGAGAAGAAGAAGCTTGACGGGCCGCTTGAAGCGATGGTTTCACGGAGTCGCCGCACGTCCTCGTCGCCATCGAAGGAGCCGGCGTCGTCGAGAGTGCTGGCATGGAGCCGGTAAGTTTCAGCAAGGGCGAGGCCGTGGTGGTGCCCGCCTGCGTGCCGCACTATTCCGTGCGTCCGCAATGGGAATTGGAAGTGATGCGCATGTCGCTGCCCATCGGCCACGTTGCACAACCAGCGACAACGCTTGGATAATCAATAAGTGACTGAATTGAAGCTGCAGAAACCCAGCTGCGCGGGCCTAAGGAAGCTCTCTTGAGCGAACCAGCAACACAGAATTTTTATCCCGTCATCCTCGCCGGGGGCAGAGGCACGCGCTTCTGGCCGCTTAGCCGCAAGCGTCGTGCAAAGCAACTTGCTGCCGCTCAACAGCGACAAGAGCATGATCCAGGAAACGGTAGAACGTCTGTCTCCCCTGGCGCCGAATGGAAAGTTCTGGATCATAACTAACGAAGACCTCCGCGAGCCGATTCTTGAGCAGCTCCCTGCTCTGAGCTCCGGCCACGTGCTGGCGGAACCCGCCGGCCGAAACACTGCCCCAGCCATCGGCCTGGCCGCTTTCATTCTCGAACGCGTGGATCCGGAGGCCATCATCGGGATGTTCCCTTCCGATCACGTGATCTTCGAGGAAAAGCAATTTCTCGAAAACGTCGTTCGCGCGGCTACGATCGCTGCCTCTGGTCCGAACATCGTTGTCATGGGAATCCAGCCCACACGCCCGGAAACCGGCTACGGCTACATCGAAGCCGGGGCAGCATCGGGCGACGGCGCGCTCCGAGTCGTACGTTTCACCGAGAAGCCGGACCTGGACACCGCTCGGCAATTTGTAGCTGCCAGAAATTTCTACTGGAACAGCGGCATGTTCGTCTGGGGCGCGCGAACTCTCGCCGATGCGCTGCGCGAGCACCTGCCCAAGACCGCGATTGTCCTGGAGCAGATTGCCGCCAGCTATGGCACGGCTGCGTTTGACGAAACTTTTGCTGCCCTTTATCCCACGTGCGAAAACATCAGCATCGACTACGCTTTGTTGGAGCCGCGCTCCAGGAAGGGCGAGGGCAAGTCCGGCATTTACTGCATTCCGGCCGCCTTCGGCTGGAACGACCTCGGCTCTTGGACTGCGCTCTATGAACACCGCACCGCAAATCAAGCGGGACAACCCAACGTCATTTCCGCCGCAAGGAAGTTCGAGTTGGATGCCTCCGGCAATTTCGTTCACTCGAAGAAGTTCGTCGCGGTCGTCGGAGTGAAAGACCTCGTCGTCGTCGAAACCGACGATGCGCTCCTCATCACCACCCGCGACAAGGCGCAGGACGTAGGCAAAGTCGTGGCGTATCTCGACAAGGAAAATCTGAAAGACCTGGTATAGCGCTACTCTCGTGCCGCGAAACGAATCTCTATGGCTACTGAAATCAAGTTCGGAACTGACGGATGGCGCGGCGTCATCGCCGATGACTATACGTTCGACAACGTTCGCCGGGTGGGAAATGCCATCGCTCACTACGTTCACGCGAACGACAAACCGGAGAAGGGTCTGGTCGTCGGCTACGACACCCGCTTCAGCTCACGCAACTTTGCCGAAGCCATTTCCGAAGTGTTGGCGAAGTCGGGTATCGTCGTGCATCTCTCCGACGACTTCACGCCCACGCCCGCGCTCTCGTATGCGGTGGTTAACTTGAAAGCGGCCGGGGGCGTAATGATCACCTCCAGCCACAATCCCTGGAATTGGAACGGCGTGAAGTACAAGGCCGGATACGGTGGCTCGGCCACACCTGCCATCATCAAGACCATCGAGTCGGCCCTCGACGCTCCGCCCGTCGAGCGATCCGGCGGCAACGTCACCAGCGCCGATTTCAAGACGCCCTACGTTGCGGCGGTGAAGAAGTTTGTCGATCTCGACGCCATCAAGAACGCCGGCTTCAAATTCGCCATCGATTCGATGTACGGTTCCGGCCGCGGCGTGCTCAACGGCATTTTTACCGAGGCAGGCATCGACCACCTAGAGATTCGTAGCGAGCTCAATCCGCTCTTCCCCGGAATCAATCCGGAGCCGATCCTGCCGCACATCAAGCTGCTGCAGGAAACTGTGGTGCGCGAGAAATGCGCCGCTGGACTTGCCACTGACGGCGACGCCGATCGTCTCGGCGCCGTCGCAGAAGACGGCAGCTTCGTCGATTCGCACAAGATTTTCTCCGTCATTCTTGAATGGCTGCTCAAGCGCAAGCAGTGGCCGGGCGAGGTGGTTCGCGCCTTCAACACCACGCGCATGATCGATCGTATCTGCGCGAAATACGGCCGCAAGATGTACGAGTGCGGCATCGGCTTCAAGTACATCGTCGACCTCATGCTGGAGCGCGACATCCTCATCGGCGGCGAGGAGTCGGGCGGGATCGGCATCCGCCGGCATCTGCCCGAGCGCGACGGCATCCTCAATTCGCTGCTGCTCGCCGCTATTATGGCCGAAGAAGGCAAGCCGCTCGGCCAACTGGTCAGCGATCTGCAGAAAGAGTATGGTGCGCACTATTACGCCCGCACCGATCTGCATCTCAGCAACGAAGTGAAGGACGACGCGATGCGCCGTGCAGCCGCCAAACCGGTGAAGATGGGCAGCTTCAAGGTACTGAGTGTGGGCACGCTCGACGGGGTGAAGTTTTTCCTGGACGCGCCCACCAACGGTAACGGCGCTGAGGCCTGGGTGCTGGTACGCGCCTCCGGCACTGAGCCATTACTGCGGATCTATTGCGAAGCCTCGACGCCGGAGCTGGTGGCGCAGATCCTGCGCGAGACCGAGGCGTTCGTAAAATCGGGCGCGTAGACTGGATTTGAAAACGATTTTCATGTGGGTACTCCCCGGGTGACGTTTCATCCCGTGCGGTTGTCGAACACTTAAATGGACACGACGCCAAATCCCCCGATGGCCGACACGCCCGATGCGCGCCGCTACAACCGCATCAAGCGGTGGCTGGGCATGGCCGACGCTGTCATCGGCTTCTGTACTTCTGGTCGTGCTCCTCGTCACCGGCTGGACGGCCCGCCTCCGCGACTGGTCTTACCATATTGGCGCACAGCATTACTTCGTCGCCATTTTTCTCTACGTACTGATGTTTTCGCTCATCATGAAGGCCCTCAGCGCGCCGCTCGATTTCTACGGCTACCGCATCGAACGCGAGTACAACCTGTCGAACCAAAAGCTTGGCGCCTGGATGTGGGACGAACTCAAAGGCTGGCTGCTCGGCCTCGGCCTTCGGCACGCTGTTCGTCGAGCTGATTTACGCCATCATCCGCATCGCGCCCCAGCGCTGGTGGATGATCGCCTGGGCTGTTTTCGTCGGCCTGTTTCTGCTCATTATGCAGCTTGCGCCGGTATTGCTGTTCCCCATCTTTTACAAGTTCGAGCCGCTCAACAACGACGAACTGCGCGATCGACTTACCCGCCTCGGCGAGCGCGCTGGAACCCGAGTGCGAGGCGTTTACGAGTGGAAGCTGTCGGAGAAATCGAAGAAGGCGAACGCCGCACTCATGGGCATTGGACGCACTCGCCGGATCATCCTAGCCGACACGCTGCTCCAGAACTACACCAACGACGAGATCGAGGCGGTGCTGGCGCACGAGCTCGGCCACCACGTCCGCCGCCATATCCTCACCGGCATCTTTATGCAGATTGCGATTACCCTTTTCGGTTTCTGGCTCACCAACCAGGTGCTGCGTTTCGCGCTCGGCCACGAGTGGTTTCCATCGCTCGAAACTCGGCTATACGATTTCGCCAACCTGCCGCTGATCATCCTCGTGGCCACAGTGCTGGGTTTCCTGCTGATGCCGGCCCTGAACGCTCTGTCACGCAGGCACGAACGTGAAGCCGACCTATATGCGTGGGAGAACATTCCAGCCATCGGGCCGTTCGTCACGGCGATGACCAAGCTGGCCGACCAGAACCTCGCCGAGCGTACCCCCTCTCGCTTTGTGGAATGGTTCTTCGAATCGCACCCTTCGATCCACAAGCGAATTGCAGCGGCGGAAGCATGGTCGCGGTCGCATCAGTCCGCCAACTAAAAATAATTTCACTGACCATTAGAATCAATGGTTTAGGGGAGAATTGTCTTTAAGTCGCTGATAAATATACAAGTTATAAGTATCCATTAGCAGGCATTGGAGTTAAGGGCATTTTTTCGCCAATTTCGGCGCGGATTTGTGTCGTATAAGTATGTAAAGTATGTATTGTATGGCTAGATTTTACATACAAATCATACAAGTATGGCAACAGGCGGGGATTCGGCTTATTTACAATACGTTACGAGCGCACAGCGCCGTGGATTCCCCCCATCCCGGGTTTTCAAAGAACTGCATGAGTCCGCAGCCTGAGCGCGGGCGGGCAAGGCACACAAATCCCTCGCCTCACGGTTCATGGTTTTAACGAAACGCGAGTCGAATGCGAAAGTGCATAGGACACAGCGGAGTGTGACAGCGGGACGAGTTGAGTCCGGGGTGCGGAGAGTGGATTGCTCCGTTCGCCACGGGCCCATATTTGCGAACGTAGTTCAAAGAGATTTGTAAGCCCGTCGCCACCGGAATTGTGTACCATGTGTCGTCTGTACGAGGACGCTGGCATGTCGAGATTTACCATGGTTACACGGCTTGCCCTTTGCGTCGTGTTGGTGTGTGGGTGCGTTCTCTCGCAGGAGCCATATGAGGATCGCGCAGCGCGGCTTCAACCCCAAGACATTCCTCCACTGATCGAAAAAGCCAAGGCTGGCGATTTGCCGTCGCAAGTGCTGCTGTGGCTGGCGTACTCCCACGGTTACGGTGTGCCGAAGGACGCCAGGCAGGGCGTTCCCTATTTGCGGATGGCGGCCGACCAAGGCAGTCTCGAGAGCCAGTGGGTGTTGAGTACGCTGTATGAATTCGGCCGCGCCGGAGTGGCGGTCGATCATGCAGAGTCGTTCAAGTGGGCGCTCAAAGCCGCCAAGCGCGGACACGCGGTAGCGCAGCACAACGTCGCGACGGCCTACTTTTACGGCACCGGAGTGGCCCAGGATGAGCAGCAGGCCCTTTACTGGTATCAACGCGCCGCCGAACAGGGCTTTGCCCACTCGGAATGGAAGCTGGGCGAGATATATTTCCAGGGAATTGGCGTCGCGCCGAATCGCGACGAAGCGCTGAAATGGCTCAAGCTGTCTCTGGCACAGGGACACGTGCCGACGATGCTGACTCTGGCGGAAATGTTCACCAATGCAGCCGGCGTTCCTCTGCAGCCGCAATTTGTGTTCGATCTGTATCGCGCTGCCGCGCAACGCGGCAGTCACGACGCTGAGTTCGAGGTCGGACGCTTTTATCGTGAAGGTTACCTGAGTGCGCCGGACTACACGCAGGCACTTCTGTGGTTTCAGCGTGCTGCCGCCGCGGGCCATGGTTCGGCGGACCAGTATCTGGGCGCGATGTACGAAAGCGGGCAAGGGGTCCCCGTGGATCTGGCGCAGGCGCGCAGCTATTACGAACGCGCGGCTGACCTGGGTGTTTCCGGTGCGATGCAGAAGCTGGGCGAACTCTATCGCGATGGCCGCGGCGTGCCGGCCGATCCGGTGACGGGGTACATGTGGTTCGCGATCGGCGCCAAGATGGGCGCCCGGGAGAGCCAGGACTCGCTGGCGGCGATGAAGCCGCAAGTTTCGCCCGCACAGCGTCAAATGGCCGAGGCGCGAGCCAATACCTGGACCGTCGAACATCCGGACGCGATGAAGCAAAAACCCGGGCAATACGGCTACCAGGATTGGACCTATGTGGAACGCGGCCCGCAGCCTTCGCGAGGCCCTTCGACGCCGGAGGAACGCAAGTACGCAATTCAGTTGACGCGATATCTGGAGAAGGACCCGCTTTCCCTCGATGCCTCGGCTGCACGCGCGTGGCTGGGGATATGGTGGGATGAAATTCCTGACATCACAGTGCGCCCGTGCAACCTGGTCGATGCTCCCAATCACGAGCCCTACGAATACGGAAAGGAATTGTATGCGCAGGTCACTTATTCGGAAGGGGCTTACATTTTGGAGAACCCCGGCAAAACAACCGACTGGAATGCCGCGTTTCTGGCCGGCATGAATGGAGCGCTGCGGGCCTACGATTCCATTCTCAAGCAGCAAGCCCGAGGCGAAGTACGCGTTCCTTGACGATCTCCGCCAGCAGCAGGACAGCGGGCGACTGGAGGGCACCGTAAGCAGCATGGTGAAGGAGCGGTGCAAGTGAGGTTTCCGAAAGAGCCGGCGAGGAACCCGACATTTGCCAACAGCGGCAAATTTGGGCGCCCGCGAAATTATGAGGTAGCGCTCAGTATTCGCTCCACCCGTTGCAAGTCCTCTTCCGTATCCACGCCGACGGTGTCGAACGGGGTCTCTGCGACATGGATCGCAACGCCGTTGTCGAGGAAGCGCAACTGCTCGAGGCGCTCGCTGCGTTCCAGTGCCGACTCCGGCCAGGAGCAGAAAGCATCGAGCGCGGGCTTGCGGTAGGCGTAGAAGCCGAGGTGCTTGAAGTAGCGCACTTCGCCCTTGCTGTCGCGGTCGAATGGAACCGTCGCCCGCGAGAAGTACAGTGCTCGTCCATCCAGCGCCGTCACCACCTTCACCGCGTTCGGATTGTTGACATCCTCGGCCGCGCACGGCGTCTTGAGCGTTCCCACCTGCACGTCACTGCGGGCCATGAGTTGCAGCAGCACTTCGAGATGTTCTCGCCGCGCCAGAGGCTCGTCACCTTGCACGTTGACGTACACATCAGCGTTCACCGACTGCGCCACCTCATGCACGCGGTCGGTCCCGCTGCGGTGGGCTGGCGAAGTCATCTGCACGCTCCAGCCGTTGGCATGGCAAACCTTTGCGATCTCGTCGGAGTCGGTGGCCACGATCACGTCGTCGAGCGCCGCGCAAGCGCGCGCCGCGTGGTAAACGTGCCAGAGCATCGGCTGTCCATTGATTTCGCGCAGGATTTTGCGCGGCAGGCGGGTGGAGGCGATACGGGCCGGAATGATGGCGACGGCTTTCACGTTGCTAGTGTGGAGGGGGATAGTGAGGAAAGCAAGGCAGCCGTGAGAGTTCTTTCGATCCCACCCTTCGCGCCACAGAACGGCGCAAAGGATGGGGCACCCACGGTAACGGTAGTTGGAAGGAAAAGCCCCACATATCCCAAACGAAGGGATATGTGGGCCACCCTTACAAAGCCTCTCCGCCTCCCAAACGATCGTTCGAATTCACATTGACCTAGCCCGTTGGTGCCACATAAAATCAATGGGTTACACCGGCCCTCAGGAAAATCGCTGTGCCCTTATACGAATACCAATGTAAAAGCTGCCATAGCCTCACGGAGCGCATACAAAAGTTCTCCGATCCGCCTCTGTCGATCTGTCCGCATTGCGGAGGCGAGCTTGAGCAGCTAATTTCCGCGCCCGCTGTACGATTCAAGGGCGCTGGCTGGTACGTCAACGATTACGCAAAGAAATCGGGTACGCCCCCGTCAAGCGGAAACGGTTCAAAGCCTTCATCTGCGCCTGCGTCCGATAGCAAGTCGTCAACCGACTCCAAGGCGGACGCTCCCAAATCCGAAACATCTACTGGCAAGGGTGCCACGTAGGCCAGAAGGAGATACCGGTCATGCCCAAAGATGCTTTGACCATTACTGACCAACGCACTGATAAGACGTATGAACTGCCCATCGAAAACGAAACCATTCGAGCGATGGACCTCCGCAAGATCAAAGTCAAACCCGACGATTTTGGTCTGATGACGTACGATCCCGCCTACATGAACACCGCGTGTTGCAAGAGCAACATCACGTTCATCGACGGCGACAAGGGCATACTCCGCTATCGCGGGTATGACATTGACGACCTGGCCGACAATTGTACCTTCCTCCAGGTCGCCTACCTGCTCCTCTACGGCGAATTACCCAATCCCGAACGAGAGAAGGACTGGGTGCACGACATCACCTTCCACACCATGCTGCATGAGACCACCAAGCAGTTCATTGATGGTTTCCGTTATGATGCCCATCCCATGGGAATGCTCATCAGCACACTGGCAGCGCTCTCCACTGTATATCCGGAGGCGCGGCACGTGCGCGATCGTGAGGTGCGGCAGCGCCAGATCGTCCGTCTGATCGCCAAGATGCCCACGCTGGCGGCGTATTCTTACCGCCATCGCAAGGGGCATCCGTATATCTATCCCGACAACGATCTCAGCTACACCGAGAACTTCATGAACATGCTTTGGCGGATGACCGAGCCAAAGTACGTCGCCAGCCCGGTCATTGCCCGTGCTCTCGACATCCTGTTCATTCTGCATGCAGATCATGAGCAGAACTGCAGCTCCACCACCATGCGCGTTATCGGCAGCGCGGAAGCTGATCCGTATCTCGCGATGGCGGGTGCGGCGGCGGCGCTGGCCGGTCCGCTGCACGGCGGAGCCAACGAAGAAGCCCTGCGCATGCTCGACGAAATCGGCTCGGTTTCCGCTATCCCGAACTACATCAAGCGGGTGAAGGCGGGCGAGATCAAGCTGATGGGATTCGGCCATCGCGTGTACAAGAACTACGATCCCCGGGCTCGCATCATCAAAGAGGTCGCCGACCAGGTGTTCGAGGTAACCGGTCGCAATAATCGCATTGATATTGCGCTGGAACTCGAACGCATCGCCCTGAGCGACGACTACTTCGTGAGCCGCAAGCTGTATCCCAACGTCGATTTCTATTCGGGAATCATCTACCAGGCGATGGGATTCCAGCCCGACATGTTCACCGTGCTGTTTGCCATTCCCCGCGCCGCGGGCTGGCTGGCACAGTGGAGCGAACTCATGACCGACGCCGACCAGAAGATCTCGCGTCCGCGCCAGATCTATCTCGGAGAAGGTCTGCGGAAGGTTGCCACCCACAGCAAGGCGGCCGACGCAATCGCCGTCAAGCAGAAGAGACCAATGATGGTCGGGTAGGCGGTTGCAGCTTGGTCTCAATCCATGGGGTGCTTCGGAAGTTGAAGCACCCCGTTTTCTTGCTTCGCTAAGGAAAAATCTGGTTGTCGGCGCTCGTCTCTAGCCTCCGGCGGAAGAATGGGAAGCTCTACGCTTGCAGTATTCTGGTATGCGATTTGTACCGGTGACCCTTGCTATGACCGACGACCGCCCAGCAGGCATCCGCGCGATCATCGTTTTTTGTGCGGCGCTGGCCATCATCTCGCTCGCCTACGCGAGGCTCACGTTTGCGGGTAGAGTCCCGCTTTCTGCGGGGGCGTGGCTGCTTGGAGGCGGGCTGGAACAGCTCGGGCCTGTTGCGTTTCTGATTTATGCGGCCGTGCTGCTCGTCCTCTCACTTGCGTTGGCGAGGCGCTGGAGCTGGGCGCGCCGCGCTGCGATTCTTGTAGCAGTTGGAGGCATCGCGCTCATCGTGCCGGCCGTCTCCAGTGCGGTTGTGGACTTCCGTTTCTTTACCATTGTCCGTGAGGCACTGCAAATTATCGTTCGCGTGATGGTTGTGTTCTACCTGAGCCAGGAGCCAGTAAAAGACTGGTTCGCCAGTGGTTGATTGCGGCTGCGCTCGGCCACTTGTATTTTCGGCCTTGCCGCTCCTATATTCGTACGGTCACCCATCACAGGAGGATTCCATGCTCAAGGGATTTCGCGAGTTCGTTCTACGCGGCAACGTCGTAGATATGGCAGTCGGCGTGGTAATTGGCGGCGCGTTCGGCGCGATTGTCACTGCCTTCGTCAAGGACCTTCTGACTCCGCTGATCGCCGCACTCGTGGGAAAGCCCGACTTTTCCGCGTATGTGTTTGAGGTCAACGGTTCCAAGTTTCTCTACGGCGACTTCGTCAATGCTGTTGTCGCATTCCTGCTGGTGGCCGCCGCCGTGTACTACTTTGTGGTAGTGCCGGTGAACGCACTCATGACGCGCATGAAAAAACAAGAAGCTCCGGCCGCACCCGATAAGAAGAACTGCCCCGAGTGCCAGAGCGAAATTCCGATCGCTGCGCGCAGGTGCGCGTTCTGCACTTCGCCAGTCGCGTAAGAGAATCGGCGCTGGTCTGAACTTGGGCGAGAATGAGAAGTCTCGTGCGTTCGCGGCTTCTTTCCTCCGGGATCTGATGCTGTTTCAGCGCCGATTTTGGAAGGAATCTCGGTTGGAGAAGCCTTCGGTAAACTCCGATTCCTGCGCTTTAAATCTCTTATCGCCGCGTTCGCCGTTACTCGCCGAGCACCCACTTGTAACTCACTGAATTAAAACAACTTGGAGTCCTCTGAGAACCCCTTCGAGGGCTCCCGTTTGTGGTAAAATTACAGTGGATCATCGGTCTCTCAAATCATTGAATTTACTGCCACTTGAGACGCATTCGCGAAGGCTCCGAGCCTTGGTTGTGATCCGTGTGCGATGAAGCGGGAAGCGCTGCAGCGGCGCCGTCCCGATGAAATGGAGCAGGATGTCCCCGACCGATACGCAAGCCGCGAAATCTTCGAGCGAAATGAGCAGTGACGAAGCCGAGAACGTGAAGACTTCGCCCAACGGCAAAAACGGCAACGGCCAGTCGGGCGAGTACAACGCCGACTCGATCAAGGTGCTCGGCGGCATGGAAGCGGTGCGCAAGCGTCCTGCCATGTACATTGGCTCGACCGGCGACATGGGCCTGCACCACCTCGTATACGAGGTCGTGGACAACTCCGTGGACGAAGCCCTGGCCGGCTTCGCTGATCGCATTGACGTCACCATTCACATCGACAACTCCATCACGGTCGTGGACAACGGCCGCGGCATCCCTACCGGCGAGATGGATGTTGACGGCGAGCGCTTGCCCGCTGCCCAGGTTGTCATGACTGTGCTGCACGCCGGCGGGAAGTTCGATAGCTCCACATACAAAGTTTCAGGCGGATTGCACGGCGTCGGCGTCTCCTGCGTGAACGCGCTGAGCAGCTTGCTTGAGTTGGAAATCTGGCGCGAAGGCACCGTGTTTGAGCAGAGCTACTCCGAGGGCGTCCCGACGACCAAGCTCAAGCAGACCGGCACCACCAAGAAGCGCGGGACGAAGGTCCACTTTGTTCCTGACGCGACGATTTTCACCGTCAGCGAATACAACTACGACACACTGGCACAGCGCCTGCGCGAGCTGGCCTTCCTGAATAAGGGCCTGCTCATCACGCTTACCGACGAGCGCACCACCGATGCAAAGACTGGCGAACCCAAGCACACCGAGTTCAAGTTCAACGGCGGCATCGCGGAGTTCATCAAGCACCTGAACCGCGGCAAGGCCACGCTGCACGACAAGCCCATCTACATGGAAGCCGAGCGCGATGGCGTCGCCATGGAGATCGCACTGCAGTACAACGATGCTTACTCGGAAACCGTGTTTAGCTTTGCCAACAACATCAACACGGTTGACGGCGGCTCGCACCTGTCGGGCTTCAAAACCTCGCTGACTCGCACGATCAACTACGCGGGGCAGCAGCTCGGCTTGTTCAAAGACGTGAAGGAGAATCTCACTGGCGATGATGTTCGCGAGGGCCTAGTGGCCGTTGTCAGCGTGAAGCTGTCGCAGCCGCAGTTCGAAGGCCAGACCAAAGGCAAGCTCAATTCCGATATTGCAGGAACTGTGCAGGCTTTCGTAAATGAGCGACTGGGCGCGTTCTTCGACCAGAACCCGCCGGTTGCGAAGAAGATCATCAACAAGGCCATCGACGCCGCGCGCGCGCGCGAAGCCGCCCGCAAAGCCCGAGACCTCACCCGCCGCAAGGGCGCGCTCGATGGCGGTGGACTCCCCGGCAAGCTGGCGGACTGCTCTGAGCGCCAGCCTGACCGCTGCGAGGTGTATCTGGTCGAGGGCGAAAGCGCCGGCGGCACCGCCAAGCAGGGTCGCGACCGCCGCTTCCAGGCCATCCTGCCGTTGAAGGGCAAGATCCTCAACGTCGAGAAGGCTCGCTACGACAAGATGCTCGGCCACGAGGAAATCCGCGCCATGATCACGGCGCTGGGTACCGGTATCGGTAAAGACGATTTCGACATTTCGAAGCTGCGCTACGGCAAGGTGATCCTGATGACGGATGCCGACGTGGACGGCTCGCACATCCGCACTTTGCTGCTCACCTTCTTCTTCCGTCACATGCAGGAGCTCATCAAGCGCGGCAACGTGTTCATCGCGCAGCCGCCGCTGTACCGCATCAAGAAGGGTAAGTTCGAGCAATACATCAAGAACGACAACGAATTCGTGCGCGTCATGGTGAAGCGTGCGGCTGATGGCATCGTGGTTCGTTATGGCGAAGGCGCGGCGACGCTCGAAGGCGCTCCGCTCACCAAATTCATGACCACGCTCAATGAGTACATCGGTTTCGTGGACAAGGTGAACAAGCGCCTGCGCGACGAAGTCATCACCGAAATGCTTCCGAAATTCGACCTCGCCAAGCGCGTGGACTTCGAAGGCGAGAGCAGCCGCCCGCCCAGGAAGATCCTTGACCTGGAGAAGGCGCTGAAGGCTGCCGCCAAGGAGCACGGCCTCAAGTCGGTCGACAAGCGCTTCGAAGAAGAGCACAACCTGTGGGAGTGCGTATACGTCAACGCACAAGGCGCGCCGCACGTCATCAACTGGGAGTTCGCTTCCGCTCCCGAATATCGCCAGATGATGGCCAAGTACAAACAGATCGAGCAGTACCTGCAGCCGCCGTATTTCGTTGAGTCCGTGCAAAAGAATGCCGGCAGCAACGGCGCGGAAGAACTCAGTGATGCGGAGCGCGCTGACCAGGAGAAGGCCGAGCAGAAGAGCCCCAAGACCTCCAAGCGAAAGGTGACTGCCGAAACCGTCGAGAAGCAGACGGTGCGCGATCTCTTCGACTACGTGTTGAACGAGGGCCGCAAGGAATACACCGTGCAGCGCTACAAAGGGTTGGGAGAGATGAGCTCACAGCAGCTCTGGGAGACCACGATGGATCCCGAGCGCCGCACGCTGCTCGAAGTCAAGCTCGAGGACCTGACCGAGACGGAAGCCATCTTCACCACTTTGATGGGCGAAGACGTCGAAGCACGCCGCAAGTTCATCGAAGACAACGCGCTGGATGTGAAGAACCTGGACATCTGATCATGCCCGGATAGAGAGCTACGTGAGAGGGGCGGTGCATCCCCTCTTCTGCTCTTTCACTTTTTCGAACTTGTCTTAAGCAGCTTTCTTTCGCGCGGCAAATAAACTCCCCATTCCTCAACAGAAACACCTGATTCATCCAAGAGGTGGTCTTTGCTGTCGACTTGTCCCTTCACTAGGACCCAGAACGGTTGGCGATGATCTGCGATGTCGATATGCGATTTGATCGTTCTTACCAATTGAGGTTGGGTAGCAGCTAAGCACGCAGCCCCAGTACCTACACTACTGGAGCCAGCTAGAACCATAATCAATCTTCCGTTATGTAAGGGATGCGGAGCACGGACGATAATCCCATAATCCTCAGCGATCGCCGTTCCGTCCATCCGGCGTAGGAGCGGTCTCTCCCGGCCATTTTTTTTTTGATACAGCGCGTAATTTCTCGCCCCTTTAGCGTCGCGCAGCCAGCCAAATCTCCAAGCCGTCGCGCGTCCCTTCTGGATGCAGCTCAGTCCACCCCTAACAAGTCGATTTACCATAGGTGAACCGATTAAGAATAGATTCGCATCATTCTCGAGAATATCTGTCGGGCAAGACCGCCCTGAAACCACGTTTATGTCCCTGTTTTTCAGGCCAAAGAATAAGCCAAAAGCCGCCAAAAGGCCACGGATCCCAAGGTTGTCTCCAAAAGTACGGCGCTCCTCCGCTTCTCCCTTCGTTCCGGGTTTGGGACTTGCGACAATGTAGGTTGGTGGCCCTTTCTCAGCCACGAGCATGTCGTGTACGAATTTGCTGTCAGGATCGAAATCCTTAAGGACCTGTTCCAAGTCCGAGCGGAACTTCTTCCCGGGACTGCTAGCGCTTTCGTACGACGCGAACTCTTGGCCGGAAAGATCGACGGGTACCTGGGCATTTTGGCTGGCTATGAGCACTACAGGGATGTTTTGGCCAACCGCGTAGCCTACCTCGTAAAAGACATTGCCATTCACCTTGCTAATGTCAGCGATGACCATCTGGGCCCCTTTGATCAATGAATGAATCTTCTCGACGAGAAAGGATTTTGAGGCCTGGCCCTTGACGTGGTCCCCCCGAATGCACCGATATCCGAAGGTGTTCCGAGCAACAGATTCCACAACATCGAAGATGCTCGAGAAACCTCGGTCGAAAGGCGACGCCACGAACACATATGGATTACCTTCGGTGAGATCACGGATTTGTCGATCGATATCGGAGAGCTTCTCTGTTCCCCTGTCTGCCATCCTCGCCTCCCCTCCTGGATCCTGCCGGCGACGTACCTACGTCCTTTACCCTGCCGGTCTATATTCCGGAACAATATGTCACACTAATGCGCGGGAACCAATGGCAAAAACAGATCTGTCTTCGTGATTCGGCATCGAAACTGCCGCAAGACAGTGAAGCAGCCCAGGACTTGACTCCAGCAGTCGCATGGCCGCGCGTAGCAGAACTCCAGCGTGATACAACAATTACTTACGCATGCCTTCCTTCCGGCTCTTCCCCAAGATCGGCTTGCCGCAAATCGCGGCGCTCGTGCTGCTGCTCCTGTTCCTTGCGCAAAGCCTGTGGTTCATGGCGAACGTGCCCATCACCCAGATGGAAAGTAGCTACATCGAAGACGGCCTATTGCATGTGGACCGCCTGCTGAATGCTGGCACCGACTACCGCTCGCCTCTCATCCCCGTGCTCGCCGGAGTGCCCGCTCGCCTCATCGACTCCCACGGCAACTTCGTCCATCTCAGCCAATATCGCTTCCTGATTCGCCTTCCCTTTCTTCTGTCCGGCCTTCTGCTGGGAGCCTCGCTCTGGTACGTCGCCCGTCGCCTATACGGCAACTTCGGCGGATACATTGCCCTCGGTCTCTACTGCTTCTCTCCTATGGTCATCACCCGGTCGAGCCAGGTGCAGCCTGACATTGTGGGAGCATGGGGCGCATTTGGTCTCGTCTTCACGGCCATCGCCGCCGCCCACACACTTTACGCCCCACGCGATGTGATCTTGTGGAACTGGAAGCGCATCGTCCTGATGGCCATCTCCATCGCGCTCTGCGTTGGCTCGCAATGGTCATTGTGGATCGTGCTGCTGCCTGCATTGGCTTTCATGCTTTGGGTCGGCCATGTTCGTCCTGCGGCCGTGCTGTCGATCTTTGGCGCTGCCTGTGCCCTCGCTTTGTTCTTCCTCTGGGGCATTGCCAGCTTTCGTCCGGCTGTGTTCGCCGAAGCCCTGCGCAGCGCTCACTGGATCGAGTTCTCTCCCGCCGCAGGTTTCCGCCAAGTCGGTGCTTACGTTGATGGGACTGTTCTTTCTTCAGAATGGGCTGGGCACGCTGATTTTGCTGTTGTTCTCGATCGCAACCTTTGCCGCCTGGAAGCGTGCACGCTACTTCGGCAATGCCGCCCCCCTCATCGTTGCCGTGTTGCTCATGCTCTCGGGTCTCACCATGCAGCACTTCGCGGGATTGCTCTTTCTTTTTATCTCGCTGCCATTCCTGATCCTCTTCATGGCCGGGGTGTCCGCTGATCTGCTCGAGACGAAATACGCAGTCTTCGCCAACGCCATCATTGTTGGCGTGCTGATCGCCAACGCTGTACTCGACGTGAGCGGATTGCTGCAACTGGCTCGTCCGGCGATGCGCTGAAGACTTTTTCCGCTTTGATGGGTTACCATAGCTAACTTCTATGCCCGGGTCGGCTCCAGTCCGCGACCTGTGTGTCCGTGGCACCCGCGGATTTCGCGCCGCTATGGTTGCCTGCCTCTGTCTATGGATTGCGGGCCCCGCGGTCGGCCAGGTGCACGGCGTGCCCCCTTCGGTCACTTCCATTCAATTTCATGTGCCGCCGTTCTTGCCCAACGCCCTGCCTAGCGTGACATCTCTGGGGCCCTACGGATATGGCTATCGATCTGGGCCGCTTCCTCCCCCATACGGGATTTATCCCAGCCGTCCTGCCTATGGTCACGGCCGCAGAAGCGGGTACGGGATCCTACGGCTACGGCGGTGCCTATGCCGTTCCCTACTACGTTCCCGTGTATGACTCCTCGTCCGGATATGACTCCGGGGGTGGCGGGCCATATCTGTACTCCGGACCGGCCGCCGAGCAGACGCTCCATATTGTGGTCGATCTGGCGCCGTCAAGGAACACCGCTGATGACTGACGACGAAGCGAGGGCGCTGCCTGCCGCTCCATTGCAGCATCATGAAGCCGACGCGACGCCTCTCGATGCGACCGTGCTCGTGTTTCGCGACGGGCACCAGCAAGAGGTGTCGAACTACGCCATCATGGGGCAGACGCTCTATATCTTCGACAGTCGCAGGCAGAAGATTGCCCTCGGCGATCTTGACGTTCCCGCCACCATCAAGCTGAACGACGATCGCGGAGTCGAGTTTCACCTCCCCAATCAGAAGCAAGGTTGATATCGCAGCGGCGCTACAGTTGCACGACTTTGCAACTTTAAATGCGACAATTTGCGCCCCGGCCGGCGGCCCATTGCCTCCCCTGCAAGTCTCTGAAAAGTAAACAGTTATGTCCAATTTGGTAGATTTCTAGTGTGCTATACTGATGAGTGCTTTCCGGCAGATTTTCGCTCGATATTTCAAGTGTTTAGTACCACTGGGAACGCGCTTTCTGCGAGCACCCGGTCGGCAAAATTTCGAACCGCTGCGGCGAACGTGGCGCCGCATTTTCAAGAAGGAAGAAGCTGAAAGCTAACAGCTGACGGCTGCAAGTTCATTCATGGCTGACGATCCCAACCAGCAGTTACCTCTCGATCCGACCCGCGGCGGCGACATCCGGCCAATCAACATTGAAGACGAGATGCGTCGCTCGTATCTCGACTATTCGATGTCGGTTATCATCGGACGCGCTTTGCCTGACGTGCGCGACGGCCTCAAGCCCGTGCATCGTCGCATTCTGTACACCATGCAGCAGATGGGGCTGGCGCCCAACAAGGCGACGCGCAAGTGCGCGCGAATCGTCGGCGACGTCATGGGCAAGTACCATCCGCACGGCAACCTCGCCGTTTATGACGCCCTGGTGCGCCTGGCGCAGACCTGGAGCATGCGCTACCCGCTGATCTTCGGGCAGGGTAATTTCGGCTCCGTCGACGGCGACCCGCCCGCGGCCGATCGCTACACCGAGGCCAAGCTCGCGGAAGTAGCCATGCCGCTGCTCGACGAACTCGACAAAGACACTGTCGACTTCCATCCCAACTACGATGACAGCGAGCGCGAGCCCGACGTACTTCCCGCGCGCATACCCAACCTGCTGGTCAACGGATTCCGATGGAATCGCCGTCGGCATGGCGACGAAGATTCCACCGCACAACCTTACCGAGATCATCGATGGCTGCATCACGCTGGTGAACAACCCGCATGCAACTCTCGCTGATGTCATGCAGTTCGTGCAGGGGCCGGACTTCCCCACCGGCGGATTCATCCACGGCCGCAGCGGCATTGCCGAGGCCTACCGCACCGGCCGCGGCCGCTTCGTGATGCGTGCCAAGGTTGCCATCGAGCACCTGACAAAAGATAAAGAAGCTATTGTCATCACTGAAATTCCGTATCAGGTAAACAAGTCGCGCCTCATCGAACGCATTGCCGAATTGGTGAATAACAAGGTCATTGACGAAATCGCCGACGTTAACGACTACAGCGACCGCGATGGCATGCGCATCGTCATCGATCTCAAGCGCGGCTGCGAGCCGCAAATCGTGCTCAACCAGCTCTTCAAGCACACCTCGATGCAAGAGGGCTTCAGCATGATCTTCCTGGCTGTCGTGAACGGACAGCCCAAGGAAATGGGCCTGGTGCGGGCCATCCAGCACTTCCTCGACCACCGTATCGATGTTGTTCGCCGCCGCACCGCTCACTTGCTACAGAAGGCGCGCGACCGCGAGCACATCCTCGAGGGATACCAGGCCGCACTCGATCGCGTGGACGACGTGATCCGCATCATTCGCGGCAGCGAGAACCGCGCCGACGCCCGCATCAACTTAGTCGAGTACTTCTCCGGCAAGACGGTCAGCGTCACCGAAGGCAAGGTCGGAGCTGGTCCGGGCAAGCCCGTTTCGCTGAAGGGCTTCACGCCAGCAAGCCTCACTCGTCCTTTCGATGCGGTTCAGGCCGACGCTATTCTCGAGTTGCAACTGCACCGCCTCACTCGGCTTTCGATCGACGAGATCCTCAAAGAGCTGGCGGAAGTGCGCAAGAACATCGACGAGTACGAATCGATCCTCGGTTCCGAGAAGAAGCTCCGTAACGTTATCGTCAAAGAGCTTGAAGAGATCAAGAAGAACTACGGCGACGCGCGGCGAACCATCATTCAAGACGAGGCCGCCGAGATCAACCTCGAAGACCTCATCGCCGACGAGCAGGTGGCGGTTACCGTCAGCCACTCCGGCTACCTGAAGCGCACGCCGATTTCGACCTATCGTCAGCAGCGTCGCGGCGGCACTGGCCGCAAGGGCATGAGCACGCGCGAAGAGGATTTCGTCGAGAAGATGTTCGTCGCCTCGACTCACGATTACATGCTGGTGTTTACCAACACCGGCCGCGTGTACTGGCTCAAGGTGTACGAGATTCCCGAGATCAGCGCCGCGGGCAAGGGCAAGGCGATCGCCAGCCTCGTGTCGCTGCAACCGGGCGAGAACGTGCGCGCGCTGCTCACCGTGCGCGACCTGGAAGAAGAGGGCAAGTTCGTCTTCTTCGCCACCCGCGCCGGTACCGTCAAGAAGACGCCGCTCAAGGACTTCAGCAACGTCATGGCGCGCGGCATCATCGCCATCGGCATCGACAAGGAAGACGAACTCGTGGCCGCCCGCTGCACCGACGGCAACCAGATCGTGTTCCTCGCCTCGCACGATGGTCTCGCCATTCGCTTCGACGAAGCCGGCGTCCGTCCGATGGGCCGACCCGCTCACGGCGTTCGCGGCATGGACATGAAGCGCGGCGACTACGTCGTCGGCATGGCCATCACGCCGAAGGTGCGCAAGAAGGGCAAGGAGGCCGACGAGGAGGAGTCAAGCCTCATTCTCTCGGTCACCGAGCAGGGTTACGGCAAGCGCACTGACGTTGAAGAGTACCGCCTGCAAACCCGCGGCGGAAAGGGCGTCATCAACGTCAAGACAACCGCGCGCAACGGCAAGGTGGTTTCGATCATCCCGGTGAACGATAAGTCGGAGCTGATGGTCATCAGCCAGTTTGGCAAGATCATCCGCATCGACACCAAGAATATTCGCGAGGCGGGACGCTCGACCCAAGGCGTTCGCCTGCTTCACCTGGAAGAAGGCGATCACGTCGCGGCCGCTTCGCTGATTCCTCCGGAAGAGGCCAATGGGAACGGCAACGGCGAGACGGGATTGCTGGTGCAGTAGCGAACCGCTGCAACATTCACAAGGGCGCGAGCAATCGCGCCCTTTGTGTTTTAGGATGTGCGGCATGGACAAAGTAAACCTCGCCCAGAAATTCTCGCTCTTCTCCGATTACTTCAGCCCCAAGATCGTCGGCGAGCTGAACGACTTCCATGTGAAGCTGGTCAAGCTGCAGGGCGAGTTCGTCTGGCACCATCA
Source organism: uncultured Acidobacteriaceae bacterium (assembly GCA_963751155.1). GTDB lineage: Bacteria > Acidobacteriota > Terriglobia > Terriglobales > Acidobacteriaceae > DASRAA01. The sequence goes on from CAVVTL010000010.1 coordinate 86,453, forward strand.
CGATGTGGAAGACGAGCTGTTCTTCGTGGTGAAAGGCGCACTGAAAGATGGCGCTTGCGCGAAGACGGAGTCGAGCGCGAGATCGTCATTCATCCTGGCGAGTTCATCATCATCCCGCACGGGGTTGAGCACTGTCCTTCGGCTGATGAGGAGACGCACATCATGCTGCTCGAACCGAAGAGCACGCTGAATACGGGCAACGCCGAGGGCGAGCGGACGGTGCGGGAGCTCGAGCGGATTTAGCTGCGGGGAATCTTCTTCACCTTCGCGCCCTTCTTCGGCAGAGCGTCCAGCAATTCGCGCACCGTTTTTTTGAGCAGCGGGACTTTTACATCCGGCGCGATTTCGGCCAGCGGTTCGAGCACGAAGCGGCGCTCGGCCATCGCGGGATGCGGAATCGTCAGCGTCGGCGTGTCGAGGTGGGCCGGGCCGTAGAGCAGGATGTCGATGTCGATGAGGCGCGGGCCCTTGGGCTGCGTGCGCTCGCGGCCCATGGCTTTCTCGATCGACAGGATCCCAGCAAGAAATTCGCGTGGAATCAGATTCGTTTGCACCGCTACCGCGCAGTTCAGAAACCAGGGCTGGTCGGTAAACTCGACCGGTTCGGTCTCGTAGAGCGACGAGACTTCCAGCACGTCGCCCAGCTGTAGCAGCCGGCCAGTGGCGTTGCGCAGGTTGGCCTGCCGGTCTCCGAGGTTGGAACCCAGCGAGAGGTACACAATTTTCTTCACGTTGGGATGATAGCGCGAGTGAGAAATCCGGCCGGAAGAGCCGCGGAGAACCTGTGTACCCCCCTCCCCCTACCCCCTTGTAGAATCAATCACTTGCACAACGGAACTGGTTCAAGTTTGGGATAATATTGCACTTATATGCAACTGATAGTGAAATAAGGACTTAAGGGCACGTTCGCGGAACTCACCTTCGACGTGTCAAAGACCAATTACGGCCGCGCGCTCGGCGCGGAAGGGCAGAGACACAAGTCCTCTGGCCGTCACAGAACGGTTGTAGCCCGCGCTGGGAAGAGCGGGCAAGAAAAATCGATCTACGAAAAAAACTTTAGTAACCAAGGGGGCAACGGGGTAAACTCCCCATCCTGTCGCCAGAAGACGGCGACAGGATGGGGCACCCAGATCCTGGTGGCACCGGCGAAAAGCAGGTCCCTCGACTCCGGTCCCCGGCCAAGCGGGGTCGCTCCGGTTGATGACAATGTAAGTGAGAGGGCGGCGCGGGAGAAATGCGGGGTATAATCCGCCTCACCGATGACCTTGAACCCGGGCACGAAGATTGATGGCTACGAAATTCTCGGGCCGCTTGGTGCGGGCGGCATGGGTGAGGTCTATCGCGCCCGCGACGCCACGCTGAAGCGCGACGTGGCGATCAAGGTGCTTCCCGAGTATTGGGCACGCGATCCCGAGCGGCTTCGCCGCTTTGAGCGCGAAGCCCAGGCCACTGCGGCGCTGAACCATCCCAACATCGTTTCCATCTTTCACGTCGGCCAGTTCGACGGCTCGCCTTACATCGTGACCGAGTTGCTGCAGGGCGAGAGCCTGCGCGAGCGCCTGCGCAAAGGCCCGATGCGGCTGCGCGAGGTGCTGGACCACGGTGTGGAATTGGCCCGCGGACTGGCCGCTGCACACGATGCGGGAATCGTCCACCGCGATTTGAAGCCGGAAAACATCTGGGTGACGAAAGATGGGCGGATCAAGATCCTCGACTTCGGGCTGGCGAAGCTCGATCCTACGAAAGCGGCAAGTACGGATGCGGAAACGGTCAGCCTGGAGCCGCAGTCGCATCCGGGGCAGGTGCTGGGTACGGTGGGCTACATGTCGCCGGAGCAGGTGCGAGGACAGCCCGCCGACGCGCGCAGCGACATTTTTGCGGTTGGCGTGATCCTGTACGAGATGTTGACCGGGAAGGCCGCCTTCCGGAAGGCGACTTCGGCGGAAACGATGACGGCGATTTTGAATGAAGACCCGCCAGCGGTTTCGCAGACTCTCGCCGAGAGTGCCGCCGGGCTTGCAGAGGATCGTGAACCGCTGCCTGGCGAAGAACCCGGAGAAGCGTTTCCAGCATGCGTCCGACCTGGAGTTCGCGTTGGAAGCGCTGTCGGAATCGGGAAGCACGTCGGTTGTGGCCATCGACCAAGACCCGCGCTCGCGCTGGATTTGGATCGTAGCGACGGCGGCTATCGTCGCGCTGGCCGCCGCGCTCATCGCGTGGTGGAAACTGCCGCGCGCCGTTCCGGTGGTGGAGTCGGTGACTCAACTCACCGACGATGGCGAACTCAAACAGAGCAGAGTAGTCACCGATGGATCGCGGATTTACTTCAGCGAAGGGCCCAACGGAAATTATCAAATCGCACAGGTCTCAGTCTCCGGCGGACCTACCGCCGTGATTCCGACCGACGCTCGTGAATCCGTGGCTGGCCGCGCTATCGCCCGATGGCTCCTCATTGCTCACACAGGTGAACGGCGCGAGCGAGCAGTCGGGCGCCTTATGGTCGATTCCGCTTCCGGCGGGAGATCCGCGCCGCCTCGGCAGTATGCAGATCACGGACGCGGGGTTTCTACCGGATGGACGCATGCTCCTGACCCTGGGGAACGACTTGTACGTGGCCGAGAAAGACGGCTCGAATCCGCATAAGCTGGTTTCCGCTGATGGTAGCCTCGGAGTCGCCCAGCGCATCGCCAGACGGGAAGCAAATTGTTTTTACGATGTGGGATGCTGCCGGTCGAAACTCATTGGTCGAAATCGCCGCGGATGGAACAGAACTTCATACCATCCAGAAAGATGCGTGTTGCAGCCGTGGACTCCTGACGGGAAATATCTGGTGTACGAAACCAATTACGGGATCGGACATATGGGCGCTTCCGATGCAAACTGGGCCCTTCCAGCGTTCCCAGAAACCTATTCGACTCACTACCGGTCCGCTGTCGTACATGTTCGCGACCCCCAGCGCCAATGGCAAGCAGATCTTTGCCATCGGCCTGAAGGAGCGCGGCGAACTGGTTCGCTATGACATGAAGTCGCAGGCAGTTCGTGCCGTTCCTCTCTGGCATCTCGGCCATGTATGTAACCTTCTCCCGGGATGGCGAATGGGTCACCTACACTTTCCTACCCGACCACACTCTCTGGCGGAGCCGCAGCGATGGCAGCGAACGGAAACAGTTGACCTACCCTCCGATGGCGGTCTCGTTCCCTTATATTTCGCCTGACGGGACGAAAGTTGCATTCACGACTTCGCTCTCTGACATTTACGTGATCAGCATGGACGGCGGAGCGCCGCAGAGACATTGTTGAGAAAGAATGCGGTCGCGGCGACCTGGTCGCCGGACGGAAACCTGCTCGCGTTGACCTCGCCGTCGAATGAGCCGTGGGGTACAGGTAACAAATCCCGGTCGCAGATTATCGACTTGCGAACCGGGAAGAGTTCGGCTTGCCTGATTCGCAGGGCATGCATGGTCCGCTATTGGGTCACGCAGGACGTCATTGTGGCGGCGAACCAGTCCAACACGAAGTTCATGACCTTCGATTTCAAGACCCAGAAATGGACTGACCTGATCGCAGGCAACTTTGTGAACTGGAACCTTTCGCCGGATCGAAAGTATTTTGTCTTTACGACGGGTGGGTCGGAGCCCGAAGTCCGGCGCGTGCGCTTCTCCGATGGCAAGGTCGAAACTATCGCGAGCCTGAAGAACTTCCGCCGGCTGGCGGATGACCAAAAAACTCAAGTCGATGTCGCGCCGGACGGCTCCCCGGTTTTCACCCGCGACATTGGCACACAGGAAATTTACGCGCTCACGGTGAAGTGGCCGTGAGGCTCGGTCGTCGTTTGAGCACCCCCACAAAGAGCAGATCCCTCGGAGGCTAACGCCTCCTGGTGATGAAAAATCTAAAGGGATACGTACTTCAGCGGCTGAAGCCGCACTTCGGGGTTGCCGTGTAATGCACCGCTAAAGCGGTGCTCCACCCAAAATGGTTGAGGCGGCGAATAGGGTGAATTGGGCAGAAGCATTGTGCTGTCACTAGGTCGCCAGCCGCGAGCATGCGCGGACGGAGCTTAGTAAGAATCCTGCTCGTGCTTCGCCATCTCACCGCGGTCCAGGTTACCTGTCACCGACACACAACGGCTCGCGCGGCGATATTGGGTGGAGTACCGCTAAAGCGGTGCGTTCAGGTCGGATGTATAAGCCGCGGCTTCAGCCGTTGAGGTAAGTCATGGCGATCCCCCATCGAGGCCAGACCAGCAGCACAACATACTTCATCACTGCCTGCACATTCTGCAAGAAGAACCTACTTCAATCAGAACGTATGGCTGACTTGTTCCGCCAAACAATGTACCGGTATCGCGGCGAGCGGAAGTTTCTTCTGCATGCCTTCGTCGTGATGCCTGATCACATTCATCTGCTGTTGACAGTACCGGAAGACCTTACCTTGGAGCGAGTGGTGCAATTCATCAAGGGCGGGTTTTCCCATCAGGCAGGCAAAATGATTGGGGGCGGTGGGCCAGTGTGGCAGAAGAGCTTTGTTGACCGGCGAGTACGCGATGTCAGTGAGTTTCAAAGATACCAGGCATATATCGAACAAAATCCGGTTCGGGCGGGATTGGTCGAAGTTGCAGGACAATACCGCTATTGCTCTCTCAATCCAGCGTTCGACTCAGACGAATTACCGCAGCGGCTAAAGCCGCAAGCAATTCCGACCATTTAATGCACCGCTGAAGCGGTGCTCCACCCATTGATGCTTGTGGCCGGGGAAGCATTTCCTTGGCAGAACACACACCACAATTTGAATTGAAAGTGATCGGTAATGATCCGCGGCCGTGGTTGGCGGTCAGTCGGCGATGGCGAGGTGTTCTTCGGGATACTGGGCGGCGATGGATTCGTCGAGGGTGACTTCTTCCCAGTAGGACTGGTCGCGGAGGATGCGGGAGACGATGGCGGTGTGCATGGCGTGTCCGGCGCGGTCGGCCTTGACGTAGCCGAGGATGCGCTTGCCGAACAGGGCGAGGTCGCCGATGAGGTCGAGGACCTTGTGGCGTACGAACTCGTCGGCAAAGCGCAGCGGAGGGTTGTCGATGCCGTCGGCGGTGAGCACGATGCAACTGTCGCGGGTGGCGCCGCGAATCAAGCCCTGGTTCAGCATGGCGCGCTGCTGCTCGAGAAATCCAAAGGTGCGGGCCGAGGCAATCTGTTCGACGTAGCTTCCGTTGGACAACTCGACTTCGAAACGCTCGCGGCCGATCAGCGGATGGGGGAAGTTGATGGCATAACTAACGGAGTAGCGGTCGGCAGGATAGACGCCGATGAACTTGTCGCCCTCGCGCATTTCGTAGGGCCGCAGAATCTTCAGGTAAGCGCGCTTGCGGCGCTGCTGGCGGACTCCCGCGCGGGTGATCATCTCGACAAACGGAAGCGCGCTGCCGTCGAGGATGGGCAGTTCCAGGTTGTCGAGCTCGACGATGGCGTTGTCGACGCCCATGCCGATGACACGCCGAGAGCAGGTGCTCGGTGGTCGAAATCAGCACGCCTTGCTTCATGAGGCTGGTGGCGTAGCTGACCTTGGCGACGTTCTTGCTGCTGGCTTCGACTTCGAATCCGTCGAGATCGACGCGGCGGAAAACGATGCCCGATCCGGTGGCAGCGGGAAGGAGGCGGAGATGAACCGGCGCTCCGCTATGGAGGCCAACGCCGCGACATTCGACGGCGGTTCGGATTGTGCGCTCGAATAACAAGAGGGTGTCTAAGAAGTGCGCAGTCAATAGCTTACAAGTCCGGGAGCCATAATCGAGTGTGGTATTTGCACCACAAGCGGTGGCGAAGTGGGCACTCACTTTCGCAGCAGCGTTGTGGTTACGATTCGGTAAGTTCTTGTGCTGCGGGACGTTGCGGAAGAGCGCCGAGTCGTGTCAAACCCACGTCGAACCTAGATCGGATAACATGCCACGGTAAGGCGCCTATTGCGGTTTCGCTTCGTCGGGTTTGGCGTTCTTGTAGAGCAGTCCGTTGGGCTCGAACAGAGACGACGCCAGCCCGGTGTCATAGGTGACCTTGTTCACGTAGCGCTGGTTGGTCATGTCGCCGTTCTCCATGCGCACGACGCTGTAGGGAGTGGCGATTCCCTGGACCACTTTGTAGTTGCTGTAGATCTCGGCATCCTCGTCGAACTGGCGGTCGAGCGGGTCGCGGAAGGAATAGCTCTTGCGAACGGGCAAATGGGTGCGGGGATCGACGGCGATGGTGACGCTGTCGTTGGAAGCGTTGAGGATGGTGACCTTGTCGGCGAGGTTCTGCTCGACGATGGCGGTGCCGTCGTACAAAATCATCGACCCGGGCGCGGAGAGCCAGTTGCGGATGACCCACTCGAGAGAATGCTGGCGGCGCCGGAGATATTCGCTCAACAGTGTGGGCTCGATGGCGACGGTGCCCTTGTAGGTGGTCTCGTAACCCTGGTCGCCGACGTAGAGGTCGATGACGTCGCGCTGCTTGGTGAATTCGACGCGGTCTTTGTCGGGCGCCTGCCAGAAGCGCCAAAACAGGACGCCAAGGCCTTTAGGGCGCCCCTCATAGAAGGCGTAGGAGCGGCCCTCGACGGTCATGTCCCGCATTGTCAGATAGGCCTCGCCGCCGAGGGCGCGGATCATGTCGTCGAGGATCTTCTTGGCCTTGGCAACGCCAGGATCTTTAGCAGCGGTGGCGGCAAACTGAGCTGTGGGCCAGCCTGATGGGGAAGCGGCGACCGCCGCGGGTGGAGCGGGCGGGGCCTGCGCGAAAGCCACGATCGTGGCAGCGACAATCGTGAGTAGCAGTGCGATTCGCATCACAGACTGCAATTGTAAACGGAGGAGGCTTCCCCAACACTCTGGGCGGAATGCTGCCGTCGCGCGATGAGGGCTGCGTGTTTCTTGCGAGCGAAGTCGACCCGAATCTACTGATCGAGCATTTTCAGCGCCTTGGCGAGACTGACGCGCATGCGGTTGAAGGAGCCGGTGACGTCGCCGATCTCGTCCCTGCTCTTCACCTCAAGATCGGGCACGTCGGTGTCGCCCTTGCTGATGCGGTCGGCGGCCTGCGAGACCTGTTGCAGTGGACGAATCACGATGAAGTAGAGCGCTGAGTCGAGCGCGGCGATGGTCAGCAGGAAGGTCGCGATGAGAAAAATGATCAGGTTGCGATAGGCCTGGTCGGCGACTTGAATCGGCACCGACATGGGCACGGCGACGATTTGCGCGGCGATGACCTGATTGAGCTTCCAGCCGAAGCCGTTTTGCGGGCCGTAGGTCTTTATCATCGCGGCAGGAGCGACGTCGGGCGTGCTGTGGCACTCGAGGCAGCTTTGCTTGGCGATCATGGGCTTGGCGAGGTAGAGGTAGCGGCCAGTGGGGGTTTCGCGCTCGCCGATGACCTTCTTTTCGGCGCTGTGGTCGGCGAAGTAGCGGACGATGTCGGCCTCCCAGTCTTCGGCGCGATCGATGAGATTTGTGGGATTGAGCGTGGCTTCGCGATAGGAGTAGTCGGGATAGGACTTGCGCATGGCATTGAAGATGGTGATGGCGGCGAAGGCAGGAACGGTCTGCGGCAGGAAATTGGTTTCGTGTTCGGGGTTCTTGAGCAGCAGAGGCTTGATCTGGTCAGAGGTGTAATCGCGAGTGGAGCCGGCGCTGGCCATCATGAGTTCGGCTTGCTGCAAGACCTGTTCGCGCGCGTTGCGCATGAGGAACTGGTAGGCCATGTGCGAAATGACGAACCCGCTGATGCCGAAGAAGACCACCAGCACAAGATTGAACTTGGTCAGAAGTTTCATGCGGACTCACCCCGTCACAGATTATACGAAGAGGGTAAATGGCCCTTGGGTTCGGGCGCGCAAGAACTCGCGCGACTGAATTCAACGGCCGAAGTCACTTTCGACTAAACAACCGGATAGCCTCACTATCCGTTCGGTCAGCCGTGGCGGCACGGGCAGCACTATAACGACCAGGGCGGCGGTCTTTCCAGAATTCACACTTCGCTGAAAACAAACGCGTAATGGCTGCTTCGCCGGAGCGAGTGGCGATGACGGCGTTTGGTTTCGTGCGTGCTCTATCTCAAAAGGTAAGCGGCAAGCTCCGGCGGTTGATGGGTTTTTTCTATTTCGTTCGGCCGGGGCTTAGCCAAGGAGAACTCCAGTGAAAAGCTATCGGACGTACGTTGCTATGATTTCAGTGTTGCTGCTTGCAACGGTTGCGAACGCCAGCCAAGTATTTTCCATTGTTGAATTTAACGCAACCAGCCCGGTTACATATTCTCCCAGTGGTACTTATATAGTGGGGGACGGCTCCGGGACTTTGACGGCTGCCGCGGGAAGCTTGCCCATCGGTACGGCCGTCAACTTCAGCATAACGACCATCATCTATCCTCAGAGCGCGACCGTAAGCAACTCTGTCGTCACGCAGGATTACTTCGCGGAACCGGGTCTCTCTGTCACCCTGGCAGCCGACGGCAGCAATGTGCTCACTGCTGGTGGGGGCGGTGCTGGTTTTGCAGATGGGGTCCTGGGTTCTTCCTCGGCGACCGTCGAATTCCCTGTCTCGGGGCTGAGCTCCAGCTACATCACCAGTCTTCCCAACTCGGCCTACATATTCCTGATTGGTACTACCAGTGTTCCTGTCAGCCTGGACTACAGCCTTTGCCCTTCCGTCTGTCCATCAATAAGCAGCTTCAACCTGGATTGGAACTTTTCCGCCAGCTCCACGCTGTCAAGCGCTCCGGACCCATCCTCCGTCTTGCTCCTCGGCGGAGGACTGCTGACCGCCGCCCTGCGCCGCTGGAGGACCGGCGGGAATCGCTGACGCGAACGACGAGCAGTTACCACGTCCCGATGCGCAGCACGGCCTCGGTGGTGATGCGGACGCCGTTGTCTGGGTGGATGTTGTCGACGCCGCCCATCCAGGAGTGGGTGTACTGGATGTTGATGAGGCGCCAGGCGAAGGGGCGGGTGACGACGACATCGAGTCCTCCGCCAGCGGCCAGACTGACGCCGTTGGTGGCAACCTGCGTGGACCAATCGCTGCGCTTGGGATAGTGCGGCAGAGTTCCGCTGCCGTCGTTCCAAGCGTTGAGCAGTTGTTTCTCTAACTCGGGGTTGTCGACTTCGTAGGTGACTTTCCGTGCGCCGACAAGAACCTCGGCGAAGGGCGACAAGCGGTGCGTGGCCAGGGGCGTCCAGCGCGGGCCTGCGCCGTAGAAGAGGGAATCAGCGCTCTGGGTGTATTTGGAGAAGCCCATGATGAGACAACCATCAACTTCGCGCGACGATCTGCCATTCGGGAGAGAGGCGTGCCGCGCCGGAACCGCCGCCACCGATGCAATTGCGTCCGGCGAAGCGCTCGAAGTTGGGGTAGGCGGCCAACTCGATAGGCGCGGCCTTGGGATAGATGTGGTTGGGGTCGGTGTCGCCGGAGTCGTTGGGGCGGCGCACGAACTCGAAGGGCTTTGGTCCGCCGTTGTACTTATAGTCCGCCAGGAGCTGCTTGCGGATAATGAAGTTCTCTCCCACGATCCCGATTCGCGTGTCGCGATGCCACGGCACCTTGAACGCCATCACGTTGCCAAACGAGCGGCCGGGATTCAGGAAGCAACGCGTCAAGGCAATCAGCAAACGATTGGCCGTGCGGTTCTCCAGTCCCATGATGACGTAGCGATCGAGCGCGTCTTCGCCGATCATTGTGATGGCGCCGAGGGTGGGGGTGTCCACCAGGGTGATGAAGCCGGGCGAGGCGTGCAGCATGACGTTGCCGATGCTGGCTTCGCTTGCGGGGCCAATCTTCCACTGCGTGTGCCAGATCGCGGAGTAGCCCATGGAACGGAGCAGGCTGATGAAGTAATCGCGGCCGTCTCCCCACTGGACGTCGCGGTATTTGGGATCGTTTTGGCGCAGGATGAAACCGAAGATGGAGCCCTGGATGGGGTGGCCGACGTAAGGGGCCATAAAGCGGTCGCTATCGCTCCAGCCGCGCAACTCGCTCACCGAGTGCATCCAGTCTTGGAACCACGGGCCGTAGAGGGCGTCGCGGGTGCCAGCCTCGGTCCAGAGGTTGAAGGTGTGCATGATGCCAGTAGAGAGAAGCGATTCCCGGTTAGCAGCGTTCCAATGGATGCGCGTGTCGGGCTTGGGAGGCTCAGGCGGCTTGGGAAGCGGGACCGAAGATAACCCAGTGTCGGGGACGTGGGAAGTGCTTGCAGGAGGATCGTCGAGCGAACCGGCGGCGGCGAAGAAATCAGTTTGCGACGCGCGAAACAGGTTAAGCGAAAACGCGTTGTCTTCAGCCGCCGAAAAGTCTAACGCCGGGTGCGCCAAGGATGGGACTGGCGAAGCCGGGAATACGATTTGGGTCAGGTCGGGCGCACTCGACAGAAAGTCAGCGGACGATGGCACGTGCTGTGCCAAGCCCAGGCGAGCTACCCGCTCTTCGAGCGATGGCGATGCGGCCTTTGCCGGGAGGTGCAATCCGCAAGTCACAAACAGCAAAAGACCAAAGAATACAGTGCGCTTCAATTACCACCCCATGGTCCGTAGGAAACCCAGTGCGGGAATATGCGTTGGCGAAAGTCGAACGATGCCTAATCTGCGTGACTGAAATTGTGTGGTATCCGAGGCAGTAACACAACCCCACTTTAGTGATTTCGCCTCACCAGTACGTGGCGAGCGCTGGGCGACAGTAGCGCCGCGAGTAGGGCTGGGGTTCCGGCGTATCGGTAGGCCTTGCCAATAATCTCGCACTTGGCATTCGGGCGATGCGGGACTAGGCTTGGTGGCGTCATGCAAGGCAAAGGTAGAGGAACTACTTGAGCGCTGGACTGGCGCCGGGTTGCTAGATGTGGCGACGGCAGTTGGCAGGTGCTGAAGTTTAAGTAGTTGGTCGGGACGGGCAGATTTGAACTGCCGACCCCTCGCACCCCAAGCGAGTGCTCTACCAGGCTGAGCCACGTCCCGACTAAGGAGGGTTCACTTCCGGACAACCGGAGGGGTTCTAGGGCCGCATTTAGTTTATCACCTATGGGTCTCGACCCTCACGACCGGTCAACGCTCCAATGAGTCGCCAGCGGCTGGGCGAGCCGGCCTCAAATTGCGTGCGGCGCGCGACCGTGATTAACTTAGCGATTGTGATTTGGAGGCCGATGTGATCCGCAAAATCATCTTCTTCACCGCAGTTGCATCTGTTCTTCCTGTGTGTGCCCAAAACCAAAGCAAGCCTGCGGCCACGACGTCTGCGCACGCGGCAGCTTCAGCCGCACAGCCGGAGTGGATCACCGTCAGCAACGGTTACGCCAACATGCTGATCCAGGTGGTCTTCGACCACCATCCTGAGTTCGGGTCGCAGCAGGGACTGGCGCAATACGACACCAAGGTTTCGCAGCCGACGCTCGCCGATGAGAAACAAGAGCGCCAGGAAACCCAGGCGGTGCTGGCCAAGCTACAGGCAGCGGCCGCGCAGAAGCAGCAGGAAGAGGTCGCCGAAGACCTGCAGATCATGATTCGGCGGGTGACTCTCGACTTCAAGCGCCACGACTTCGAGAAGGCCAACGAAGTTCCGTTTTACAACGCCAGCCAGATGGTGTTCGGCGGCGTCCGTTTGCTGCTGGATGACCAGACGCCGGAAGCGCGGCGGCCAGCAGCTGTGGTTCGCGTGCGGGAGTATGCCGGACTGGAGCCGGGTTATACGGCGATCACCGAGATTCTGAAGCAGCGCACGCAGGAGCAGATGGCGAAGCCGGGCGTCATCTATCCCGCGAAGGTCGAGATCGAGACGGAGATGGCGCGGAACTCGAACTACGTCGAGGGGCTGGCCGCGCTGCTGACCAAGCAAAAGCTGGAAGGATGGCAGGAACCGCTCGCCAAGTTGAAGCAGCAGCTTCTTGACTACGATGCGTGGGTGCGGGCGACCGTGCTGCCCAAGGCGCGCGACGATTTCCGCCTGCCGCCCGAGCACTATGCGCTCGACATGGAGAACTACGGCATCGACATTCCGCCCGCGCAGCTCGCCCAGATGGCGCACGATTCGTTCACCGAGATCCAGGGCGAGATGAAGTCGGTGGCGGCGCAGGTGGCGAAGGAGCGCAAGCTGCCGTCGAGCGACTATCGCGACGTCATCCACGAACTGAAGAAGCAACAACTGGTCGGCGATGCGATCCTGCCGTTTTATGAGAACCGGCTGAAGCAGATTGAAGGGGTCATCACGGAGCACCAAATCGTATCGCTGCCGAACCGACCGGCGCGAATCCGCATCGCGACTGCTGCCGAGACAGCACAGCAACCCGCGCCGCACATGGTGCCTCCGCCGTTCATTCACAACACGGGACAGCGGGGAGAGTTCGTGCTGCCGCTGAACATTCCGCCGGGCCCGGGACAGGTCGCGGCAGAACACTATGACGACTTCACTTTCGACGCGGCGGCGTGGACGTTGACGTCGCATGAGGCGCGTCCGGGGCACGAGCTGCAATTCGACTCGATGCTGGAGCACGGCGTGTCGCTGGCACGCGTGCGCTACGCCTTCAACAGCACCAACGCCGAAGGCTGGGGACTGTATTCGGAGTACCTGATCAAGCCATACATGCCGCTGGATGGCCAGCTGATCTCGCTGCAAATGCGTTTGCAACGCGCGGCCCGCGCATTTCTCGATCCCGAGCTGCAGTCGGGAAAGGTCACGCCCAAGGATGCGTTTCGCGTGCTGGAGCAGGACGTGGTGTTGTCGCACGCGATGGCCCAGCAGGAAGTTGAGCGCTATACGTATCGCGCGCCGGGACAAGCCAATAGCTATTTCTACGGCTACACGCGCTTGATCTCGCTGCGCGAGGAGACCGAGAAGGCGCTGTCGGCGAAGGGCGTGAAGTTCGACCAGAAGAAGTTTCACGACTTCATCCTGGCGCAGGGATTGTTGCCGCCCGACCTGATGCGCAAGGCTGTGCTGGAGAATTTCATTCCGGCGCAAGGCAAATAGCGCGAGGAAGCTGGTAGCGGTTCTATTTTGCCGTTGGGGGTTGGGTAGTTGCGGCGTCGGGAAGCGGCCACACGACTGAAACGATCCACGCCACCACAATGCCCACGATGCAGCCAAACAAGACTTCGCCCATGCGAGTCGCACCGGCGATAAGTCCATTCATGCGGGAGTGATGTTCGAACCCTGCAGCGACGACAAATGCGGCGCTGATGGGCGCCTGCCGCCACATGGACTGGATGCGCACCACGTAAGACGAGAGCAAGACTGTCACGGCCATCGCGAGTGGCAGGGTGATGAGCCACGTTCCGCCGATGGCGATGAACGCAAGTCCCACGAGGCATCCGACCATCGCGTTGGTGATGCGCGCTCGCAGAATCTGCATCGCCTGCTTCATCGCAGGGTCGCTGGTGGCCACCATCGAGCTGATCGCCCAGATGGGGTTGGCTTCCGTCATCCTCCGCAGCAAGAACCAAAGCAGGGCCGTCGCAAAGAAGATGCTCACGGCGTAGTGGATGCCGTGCATGTCACCCTTGGTGAGGCGATCGAGAGCTTTCACGTTGCGACATGCCCTCCATTCTTGATCGTCACGCGCACGAATTTGCCGGTGGACCGTTCCGAGCCTGAATCGTACGCAAGCAGAATTGACCCGTCAATTAAGCCGTCGGCCGACCTCAACATGAAGATGTTCGAACTGCCGACGGGATTATCGCAATTCCTCCGGCCATGCTGCCGGCTGGCGCCAGCGCTGGCTTATTATCAGACAATTGCCGCCTGTTGTGGTCTGGCGCTGGAGCGGAATGGACGGGACAACGGTTTATGTCTTGCTGGTAATTCTCGTCGCTACGCTGATCCGTTCTGCGTTCGGATTTGGCGAGGCGCTGGTGGCGGTTCCTCTGCTCGCCATCCGGATTCCCATCAGCGTCGCGGCGCCGTTGGCCGTGCTGGTTTCCATCACCGTCGCCGCCGTGATCATCGTGCAAGACTGGCGGAACATCCATGTGCGCAGCGCGGGCTGGCTCGTGGTTGCGACATTGTTCGGAATACCGCTGGGCCTCCTGCTGCTGACGGAAGGCAATAATCGAGTGGTGAAGGGAACGCTCGCGGTGATCATTATGGCGTTCTCGGCATATGCGTTGATCGGCCGGCGGCCGCCGGAATTGCATAGCGACAGTCGAGGCTGGTTGCTTCTCTGTGGATTCTTCGCGGGGATACTGGGCGGCGCGTACGGCATGAATGGGCCTCCGCTGGCGATTTATGGAGCGATGCGGCGCTGGTCGGCACAGCATTTTCGCGCGACTTTGCAGGGATACTTTCTGCCGGCCAGCGCGATTGGGATGGCAGGTTATTGGCTCGCTGGGCTGTGGGTAGCTGCGGTCACGCGCTATTATCTGCTGTCGCTGATCGTGGTCATTCCGGCGATTCTGCTCGGCCGCGTCATCAATCATCGTCTGCGTGGCGATGCGTTTCTCAAGTTTGTTCATGCCGGTCTTGTGTTGATTGGCGCCACGCTGTTAGTACAGGCGATGCGCGGGTAGAAATTTGCCGCCACCAGCATCGCTCCTGCCATGCCTAATGCGAGCCCAAGGGCGAAGCGTACGGCCATCCAGTTGCCGTGCAGGCCCGAGAGTTCGGCGAGCCAATCGAAGAGGCTCAGCGCAACCGCCGCGAGCAAACATCGCCGCGCGAATTGTTCCGACACGCGCAGTACCAAACCGAACGCCGCGCCAAGATAAATTCCCAAACACCGCGCGCAGACCGCCACGCGTCCGCCGAACAGAAAGAAAGAGCGATCAGGATTTTGGTGGCAGACGAGCGAAAATCCACGTTGCAGAGCGAGGGCGAGTGCAGGAACTGAGTGAAGCAGAAAGGGAACTGCTATCGCTGCGGCAGCCCACGTTGCCGGTACCAGAGAGAAGCAACTCCGCCGGATATTCTTATTGCCCAGAGCAGTCATTGATTGTCCGCGACAGCTGTTGCTGAGATCAACTTGCCTGACTTGTCGAAGCTACATTGACATCGCCAGCTTTGCCCGGTCGTTGCCTCCCGGAATCCGAACGAGACCTGTTTGCCGCCGTCATTCGAGGGATAAATCCCCATGAGTACGGAAGCGGGCAGGCGATGTGTCTTTCTTATCTCCGCCATACAAAGCCCGGCAGGCGACCTACCCGCGTAGCGGATCGTCAGTATGCGAGGGAACATCGCCGGTAACAGCACGAGAATCAGAGTGCAACCGATGAGCGGCGCCACAAGTCTGCGAACTGTCCTCATGGATCTCCCTCCTCGCTACACAGTATCCCCATGCGCTTGCCGACGCGCTTCAGCGTCTCCAGCGCCTGGTCGAGTTCTTCGCGCGTGTGCGTCGCGGTCATGATGGTGCGGATGCGCGCTTTGCCTTCCGGCACCGTGGGAAACGCGATGCCCGTACCGAGCACGCCTTCGTCGAACAGCGCGCGCGAGAAGTCCATGGTGAGCTTGCCGTCGCCAATGATGATGGGCGTTATCGGCGTTTCGCTCGCGGGAGTGTTCACCCCGCCGATGTTGAAGCCCAGCCCGCCGAGTTCTTTCTTCCAGTAGCGCGTGTTCTCCCACAGGCTGGTCGATGCGCTCGGGCTCCTGCTCGAGCACGTCGAACGCCGCGATGCACGTCGCCGCCACCGACGGCGGATGCGACGTCGAAAACAGAAACGGCCGCCCGCGGTGATACAGAAACTCGATGAGGTCGCGCGTGCCGCAGACGTAGCCGCCGAGCGCGCCGATGGCCTTCGACAGCGTGCCCACCTGCACATCCACGCGCCCGTGCAGGCCGAAGTGATCGACCGTGCCGCGGCCGTTGCGCCCCAGCACGCCCGAGGAGTGCGCGTCGTCCACCATCATGATGGCGCCGTACTTCTCGGCCAGCTCGCACAGCGCGGGCAGCGGCGCCGATGTCGCCGTCCATGGAAAACACGCCGTCGGTGATGACCAGCTTGTGGCCCGGCTCGTTCTTGATCTCGTTCAGCAGCTCTTCGGCGTGCGCCGCGTCCTTGTGGCGGAAGACCTTGATCTTGGCCCGCGACAGCCGCGCCCCGTCGATGATGCTGGCGTGGTTCAGCTCGTCGGAGACGATCCAGTCTTCCTTGCCCAGCAGCGCCGACACCGTGCCCGCGTTGGCCGTGAAGCCCGACTGAAACACCACGCACGCCTCGACGTTCTTGAAGCGCGCGATCTTCTCTTCCAGCTCCATGTGGATCTTCATGGTGCCGGCGATGGTGCGCACCGCGCCCGAGCCCACGCCGAACTTGCGCGTGGCTTCGAGCGCCGCCTCGCGCAGCTTGGGATGCGTCGTCAGCCCGAGGTAGTTGTTCGACGCCAGGTTGATGACCTTCTTGCCGTCGAAGGTGCAGACCGGCGCCTGCTCGTCGTCGAGCACGCGCAGCTTGAAGTAGGTGCCGCGCTGCTTCAGGTCGTTGAGCTGGTCGGTGAGATAGGAAAGAGGATTGGTGCGGGTTGCAGTCGTCATGAATCGCTCCGGAGAGTACTCGCCATCTTAACGCAGGCGGCGACGGGGTCTTGCGCGCGGCCAGCCGAGGGGTCCAATTCGAGACGGACTGGCGCGGAGCGCACGACATGGGTACTCCCCCTCCCCCCTGCTTTTTGCAAATTCCTCATTCTTAAGGACTTGCCAAGCGTCTTGTCTGCAAAATATTCTGCGCGCGGGACTTAGAGGCAAAGTCCTCATAACAAATGAGTTAGAGCTTGACTTCTGGGGGTAAAGAGGGCGTTCGCTGGGTAGATTCGCAAACCGTCGAGCGAAGAACGACAAAGCCACAGGGCGAGACCGCCTAATTTGTTCCGAGGATGCGAAGTAATGTCCGGCTGTCGTCATCAGGGACGACAACTCTCCCTCATCCTTCCGGAAGGGAGTTTATGGGTATGAGGAGGTGACGGCTAGGACGCAGGTCACGGTTGAGTGTGATAAGGCAGTGGATAGTGGATAGAGAGTTCATAGTTTCAAGCAATCCCGGGTCAGCGCCAAGAGAGGGCGCGAACCCGGGGCACCAGGCTACGGGCCGAGTTGGACGTAAATCGCCAAACCCGCCCAGGAGTATTGCCCAATGTTGTACGCGTCGCGATGGAAGTAGTGCGTCCCCGGCCCCACCTGCTGATGTCCTACCTCTGAATTGGCAGAGTAAGGCCCATTGCCCGGCAGGAAATCCGTGCCGTCACCGATCGGGCAGTTCGTATTGTTGTTCAGACAGTCCAACACGTTGGCGCCGTTCGACAGCCAATTGGTCCAGTAGGTGATGGGCGTGGTTGTCTGGTTCACCAGCAGCAGTGCGCCCAGCAAAAGATCGCTGGAATTCACGGTGACGCCAGTACCTGCGTTAACGTTGGCAAATCCGCCACCATTGAAGTCGCCAGCCGCGCTACTGATAACTTCCACCGTTCCGTTGAACTTCGGCACATCGTATACCTTGACTTGCGCAGGATTCTGCCTGGCCAACGTCACCGTAACCGTGCAGGCCAGGGCGGTGTTCGCCGTTCCTTTGTACCAGGCGATCATCCCCTGGTCGGTGTGAACGGCCTTCGAAGCCACGAGTGTCCAAGCCCCCAGCCCTTGCGCTGGAACACAGCCCTTGACCGCTGTCGGCAAGGCCACAGTGTTCAGCACCTTGGGAATGGTCACCTCGAGAAACAACGGGTCGCTGCTCTTGTTGGGGACGATGGGATCAGACACCAGCGAAGTGCCGGCCTCGATGCGACCGCATGTGCTCGCTACCACGTACGTACCGTCGGTAACAGGAGGAACGCAGCTTCCCTTCGGCGCGGGGTTCCAGCGGCAGACGACGCCGTTGTCACCTGCGCCACGCTGATCGAGGTTACAGGGCCAGTCGTGGCCGCTCGACTGCCATTTTCCTACACCGTCGTTAGCCACCCTCCCGATGCCAAAGACGGCCCCTTGGTTGTTCACCGAGATGCTGCAGTTGGTGCGGTTTTGGGAATACTGGTAGTTCGAGGGCAGCGCTGAACAATCGGGAATGGTCTTTTGTGCGGCCGTAATCGGGGCCGGTGTGCCACCCGGGGCAAAGATGATGCGATATACCGGCGCGTCGCCGCCGAATACTTCCGGATCATTCGGCCAGGTGTACGCTCCATGAAGAATCGCATGCAGCGTGTCGTCACCGATGCAGGCAACCTTGGTCCCATTAAAGGTCACCTTGGCGCAGGATTCGACTTGAGGCTGGTCCGCCCAATCGACCTGAGTCGTGGGGTCGGGGTCGAGCGGGTTGATCGATCCGTAGGTGTTATTACAGGGCACGCTCGAAGCCGGGCCGGCCGGCTGCGGATCCTGCACTCCATTACACTTGCTCGTAGTCGAGTTGTAGAACGCCGCGGAGCTCGCATGTGCCGGGATTGTTCGGACCATTCTTCTTGAAACAGGCAATGTGGTAGTCAACGCCGTTGTTGTATTTAAGGCAGTCGGCGTCGCTGTTGCAGGATTGGCTGTACTTCACGTCGTCGTTGCCCGCGCAAAATGTGGTCCACGCGTAGCAGTTCTGGTCCGTCTTCGGGTTGCAGCCGGTCTTTCCGACTTCGGACGGGAACTTGTACCTGCCGCAATTACTGAGGCAGGAGAGTGTATTGTTCCCGGCGGGCATCGTGGGCTTGCCGTTGGCATCGACAATCACGTAGCCCAGAAGCGGGTAATTCGGCTCGATGGATTTGGTTTGATCGATGTCGGAACGCTCTATCGAGAAATTGAAGTTGGAGTTGGTGTTGACAAGACAATTCTTCGCGGCTCGCAGATCGGCGCCGTGCACGGTGAGCGGATAGTTCCAGGCCAGCCAGTGAAAATCCTTGGGGTTCAGCGGATTGGTATCGCTCCCACCTTTGGGGGCGATGTCGATGGTGAGGTTGGCGCCATTCACTGCGCTGATATCCGGAGAATCGATGAATGTATTTCCAAACTGCTGGTAGAAAGTCCATTCGGCCAGCGTGGTGCCCGGCGGCGGGGAAATGTTCGCGGAACTGCAATCATATTGCCCGCCACATCCGCCCGTCTCGCACTGCGCCCGGTCGGTTAGAGAGTCGTAACGGCAACCCGTTCGGGCCCAGAAGTTCGGAGCGACACCACCCGACCTAAACTGGCCGTACCACTGCGGAGGAATATCGATGTTGAGCACGTTGGCGTTGTTCGGCGGCGCCGTAGGGTTGCATAACCCACGTCCCTTCCCGCGGGAAAATTGGCCAGGGTGGCTGATTCGCCTCGTGGGCTGCATTGGCCGCTCCCAGCAGCACCGCATTGGAGCAGTTCACCAATTGCACCTGACGTTTCACCCGCGAATCCTTTGGCGGCGGCACCGGCAGACTGTCCAGGTATTCCTTCGAACCACACACCACCTGGGCCTGCGCTTGTGGCGCGGGGCACATCAGCCCAATCAGCGAAATTGCGAGAGCAAGCAGGGATATCCGGGGAAAGCGGCGGTAGAAACGAGAGTAGCGAGGACAAGGGGTTTGATTCCCGACGTAAGTGGCCACGATGGTTCTCCTGTGGCGAGAATCTAACCACAAAAGTCTTGCTGAGCCAAGTCTGAAGTGGGCGGAGATCCGGGTTTTCTTTGGCAGTTCTTGCCAGTCCCGTTAAACTCGCCTTCCGATCGAAAGCTAAAAGGAACACATGCCTACTCGCAATGTGAATTTGACGGATGAGCTGGACAGCTTCGTACTGGAGAAGATCGAGAGTGGCCGTTACGAAAACGCTAGCGAAGTAGTGCGCGCGGCGCTGAGGACTTTGGAGCGTGAGGAGCAGCAGTTTGAGGCGAAACTGGCCGCACTGCGAAGCGCGATTGACGAAGGCGACGCCAGCGGAAGTGCCAAGGGAAATTCTTTCCGGCGGGTTCGGCAGACAATTAAGCGTTCCAAGAAAAAGCGCTAGCTGATGGCTACGTACCGTCTGTCCAGCCTCGCCGGTGCCGAGTTTACGCGGCTTCGTCACTCGTACCGCAGCGCCACCAGCGGATCGACGTGCGCCGCTCGGCGCGCCGGGATGTAGCACGCCAACACCGCGGCCGTCGCCAAGATCAGGGTCACACCGCCGAAGATCACCGGGTCGTGTGCGCTCACCCCAAACAGCAAACTCGACAGCAGGCGCATTAACGCAAACGCCGCCACCAAGCCCAAGGCGAGGCCGATAAGAGCGAGCCGCATTCCCTGTTGAACGACGAGCCGCAGCACGCTTCCGGTCTGCGCTCCCATGGCCATGCGGATGCCGATTTCGCGCGTCTGCTGATTCACGGAATACGAGAGCACGCCGTAGACGCCCACGATGGCAAGGACCAGGGCAACTCCGCCGAACACGGTCAGCAGCGCGGCTCCCATGCGCGGAGCCCACAGTCCCTGGTCCAGCAGTTCTCCGATGGTGTTCCAGTTCGTGAGCGCCAGGTTTCGGTCGAGCGATTGAACGTTGCCCCGCACCGTGGCAATCACAGGCCCGGGCTGGCCCGTGGTGCGCACTTGCATGGTGGCGGCCGGAGAGTAGTCCTGCGCCAGCGGCAAATAGGCCAGCGGCTGCGGCTCCTCACCAATCTGATTCACCACCGTATCGCGCGCAACGCCAACCACCTCGCGCAGCTGAGTCTCGCCGAAAAAGTGGAAGCGCTTTCCGAGTGCGTCCTGGTTGGGCCAGAACTGTTTGGCCATGGCTTCACTCACGATCGCAACTTTGGTTGTGTCCTTACGGTCGTCGTCGGTAAACTCACGGCCGCTCACGAGGGGAATGCGCAAGGTCTTGAAGAAATTCGGCGCAATGTCGTCCAACTGCGTTAGCGTACCGCGATAGCCGGATGCTTCATCTTGTCCCTCGGGGAACACAGTCCGCGCGAATCCTCCGCCAAGCGGAAAGTTGGAAGCGATTGTTGCGGCTGCAACTCCCGGCGACGCTTCGGCGCGTTCGATTGCAGTTCGAAAATACTGCTGGCCGCGATCTTCGTCGTAATGCGAGGCTCCCAGGTCAAAGGCAAACACAAAGAGGTTTCTCGACTCGAACCCCGGATCGACGCGCTGTGCGTTCTGCATGCTACGAACGAAGAGGCCCGCGCCGACGAGCGCGACCAGTGCCAGCGCAATTTCGGCCACGACCAGGATGCTGCGGAACCGGTTGCGGGTCCAGCTGACGCTGCCGCCGCGTCCACCGGCTTTCAGTACCTCGATCAGGTTGGGCCGCGCCACTTTGATCGCGGGAACGAGACCGACCAGCACCGCGGTGAGCAGCGAGACTCCCAAGGTAAAGAACAGCACGTGCGAATCGAAGGCGATGTCGAGGTCGCCGTCTAAGATGAACGGCGGGCGGAACGACCACAGCACCGCGCGTCCGGCATAGGCGATCGCCATGCCTGCGATTCCCGCGACAAGAGCCAGCACTCCGCTTTCCGTCAGCAACTGCTGAACCACCCGGCGTCGACTGGCGCCGAGGGCGGTCCGCAAGCTCATTTCCTTCTCGCGGCGCGCGGCCTGGGCCAGCAGCAGATTTGCCACGTTCACGCAGGCGATCAGCAGGACCAAGCCCACGATCCCCATCATCAGTCCACCGGCGAGCACAAGCTGGCCACGATTGTTGACGCCTACCGCTGCATCGGCGAGAGGCGTCAAGGCTACGCTGCGACTGGCATTGTCTTTCGGAAACGCCTTTTCCAATTGCGAGGCAATGGTCTTCAGCGAAGCTTCCGCCGCACTCAGGCTCACGCCGTCTTTCAATCGGCCGATCACGCCTATGTCGAGGAACCGGCGGTCTTTGAAGTTGTCTTTGAAGAAGCCCGCGAGCACCTGGGTGTACATGCTGACCGGAACCCACACTTCCTCAGCGTTGCCGAAAATGAATGTACCTTTGAAGCCGCGGGGGCCCACGCCGATCACGGTGTAAGGCGTCGCGTTAAGCGTTACGGTCTTGCCGACGATGGTGGGGTCCGAACCGAACTTATTGACCCACAGGCTGTAGCTCAGGACAGCGACGTTATTGCCACCGGGCTTGCTGTCTTCGTCCGGCAGGAAGAAACGGCCGAGGACAGGAGTCAGTCCGAGGACATCAAAGTAGTTCGCACTCACCAATTGCCCCAGGACTTGTTTCGGCTCAGCGCCTCCGCTCCACGTCAGCGGAAGCGGGCCAACGATACAACTAAGCCCGGAAAAAACCTGGTTCTCTCGGGCGTAGTCCTGGAAGTTCGGATACGACATCCCGAGTTTGGTCACGTTGGCGGCGGTGACTCGGGTCTTGGTGTCAACCGTGTCCAATTCCACGAGGCGGGAAATATCCTTGACCTGCAAAGGATGGAGCAGAATCGCGTTCACGATGGTGAAGATCGTGGTGTTCGCGCCGATTCCGAGCGCAAGCGAAAGGATCGCGATCGCGCTGAACCCGGGGCTCTTGATCAGCATCCGCACTGCGTAGCGAATGTCTTGCCACAGTGTCTCCATAGGCTCCGCCGTTTCCGAACCCGAGAATTCTACTGGTGCTTGGGTTCGCTCTCTGGTCGTGGATTCCCCACGCACCGAACGGTCGCGTTCTAGAGCTTAATCGCAAGCGATCCTCTTATCATCTGCAATCCCTTGTCCGTGCGCATTGTTCGCTAATTTGCGGGCCATCAATAACATAGGGGGCTGTTCCGCAGTTTGGTCGAACGAGGCTTGTCCACGCGCGCGAGGTAGCGTCCAGTAATGAACAGTTTGGAATGACGGTGGTGGCTTCTTGCCGTCGAAGGTACAGATCGGCGCCCGCCCGTCTTCGAGCACGCGAAGCCTGAAGCAGGTGCCGCGCTGCTTGAGATCGTTGAGCTGGTCGGTGAGATAAGAGAGCGGGTTGGTGCGGGTGACGGTCGTCATGAATGGCTCCGGAGAGTACTCGCCATCTTAACGCAGGCATGGGCCGAGTCCCGCGCGAACCGGGAGACAGGTCCGATGCCGGACAGATTGGCTGCAGCAGGCCGCTGGCACTTTGCCATGGTACAAAACCTGCACCCTAGGTTCTTCAGGATAGCTTGAGCCTGGGGCACCCGGCGTATCGCAAGCACGGCGAGATGACGGTACTCCGAAGACAAGAACAAGGGGGCAGCCGGAAAGCCACCCCCTCGGGTTGTAAATTAGAAGATCAACTACGGTTCGGGAACCGAAGCGAAATTGACGTCCTGCACGCTTACGCCACCAACGATCCTGCGACCGTCGGTCCAGGTGACGTACGCCGAACTGAGGTTAGCCGTGTTGTAGTCGTAGTCGCCGGCGTAGCAGCTTTGCACGCCGGAGTCCAACTGTTGGGGTTGTGGAATCAACGTGGTGCTGACTGCGAAGTCAGGACTCCAAGAAGCGCCGTTATTCGACGACTGGCGGGCGTAGCGGTTGTAGCTGCATCCCGGGTCGGTCGCAACGTTGCAGGCCGTCGTGGCCTGACGGCGGTCATACCATGAGGCCGTGACCTTTCCGGTGTTGGTCACTGAGAGCGACGGCATCCACTGGGTCTTGTACTGCGCATCAGTATCGGTGTTCAGCTTAATCGGAGCGCTCCAGGTTGATCCATTATCGGTTGAACGGGTGTAATAGATGTCACCATGGTCGGCGCCGGTACCTGCTCCAGCGAAAACGTAGTGAACGACACCTAAGGGCCCTACTGCAGGCTCGCCCCATCCCATGTGACGCCAAATCGGACTTACTTCGGCAAAGTAAGAGTTTGACGCGCACGTGCCATCACCCACCGCACTGAATCGCGCTCCCATGACGATCTTTGTCCAGCTCACACCACCGTTGGTTGAGCGGAATATCACGTTCTGACGGGTATTGAGGCCACCGCCGCCCTCATCCATGCTGGCAACGAACACTGTGCTGTATACGGAAGAGTTGTTTGGTTTGGGCGTATAGGGCGGTGTGCCCGTGACCTGCACATCGCGCATGAAAGTGCTCAGGCCGTTGTCCAGGATGGTTTCACCAGTCCAGGTGGTCCCATTGTCCGAGTGGCTTATCACCAAAGCGCCGCCGCCGACATTGAAGTCATTCCAGGAGATGTACATGCGCCCGTATGCTGGGCTGGACGGGTCGTTGTCGACCCACATGGATTCGCGATCGTCTGCGGAGTTGTTATGAACGCAGGCGCCGGTGGTCCAGTGGATAGCATCGGTCGACGACCAAACGCCGATACCCTGTCCGCCGCATCCGCTCACCAGGTCGCCGCCAAACCACTTTCCCAGTTTGACGTTGTACACCACGATGGGGTCGCCGTAGTTTGTGCCGTGGCCCGTGCCGAAGGGCGGAGGCAAAATCTCAGTGAACGTCGCGCCACCGTTGGTGGAGTAGGAAGTGCCGGAATACTGGCTCTGGTTGTGGTCGTTGTAGTTCGCGACGAGCGTCATCCCATCCGGTTTCGCCCATACGAAACTCTCGCTTTTCGTACAGCTCGAGGAACTGGCACAGGTGCGATTGCTGACGAGAATGTTTGGCGGTGCTGGAGCCAGCGCATCCTCATCTTCTCCGGCCGCACCCCCGCCCGAGCCGCCTTTCACAATGCCGCACTCGATCAGTGCCTGCCCGGCGCGCATGTTGTCCTGCTTCAGGAGTCGTAACGAATTGACCTGCGAGCAGTCAATTCCCACTGATGTCATCTGTGCCAGGGCCGGGACTGCTACCAAGGCGACGGCGGCTGCCAGCAAAATTGGAACTGCAACGAATCGTGGTGCGCTTCTGATTTCACTCATCTGTTTGTTCCCCTCTCCATCTCATTTTCTGTTTGTCTTCACTTACTGACTCTGGGCCTGAGCCTCCCGCGACGGACGATTGCGGAATGACTGGGTATTGGTGGACGCCGAAGCGGCGCTATCTTCAAAGTATTTCTGGTCCATCCAAATGTTGCTTTTCTCCTTCAATGCATCCAATGCCGAACGAATCTTCTCGGCTTGCAGCTTCTTTTCAATCAAGGGCGAAACTTGCTTGAGGTCGCTGCGATCGTGCTTCACGACCTGGAAAAGGATCAGGGCATCCGCCGTGGTCTCGACCTGCGACCACTCTCCAACCTTCATCTCGAAGGCCTGGCTCATATAGGGAGGCAACTCACCGCGCGCAAAGCTAAGCGGATCGGCGTCGAGGATGCTCTTGGAACCTTGTGTCAGCGACTTGGCATCACCACCGGTCTCAAGCGCGTGAAGAATCGCATCAGCGCGAATCTTGGCATCCTGCGGATTCATCCCATTTCCATCCGGAGAGCCTTCCTTCTGCTTCCAAATGAAGATGCGGCGAATCTCAACGTGGTCGTAATCCGCCAGGTGGGCAGCGTAGTATTGGCTGACTTCCTGCGATGTGGGCTGGGCCTGGCGCTCGATCCGGGCATAAGCGGCGTCGGACAACACCTGGAGCCGCATCATCTCTAACTTTCGCATCACCTCGGGATCGGCGTCCAAATGCTCGGCCAGCGCCTGCTGCGAAAGCATGAGGGCAGAGGCGTAATTTTCGGCAAGGCTCTTCCGGTTCAGCGGAGCACCGCCGCCTTTATCTCCGCTCACGTCTGCTACAAGCAGATCGAAGTCTGCTTCCGTAACGTTTGCGGTTCCGACCTTAAGCACAACGTGGTCCGGTGATGCAGGCGGAATCGTGCCGACGGATTTCGCTGAAACGGAGCTCACCGAAGCCGAATTTTGGCTGGATGATTCTTGTGCAGGAGCGGCGGCCGCCATGAGGCACGCCAGCAGTATCAAACCGGGAACTCTCGTTGCATCCCACTTCATTCAGACTCCTGATTGCCAGTTATTCGCTCGGCCAGGGAACTTAAAATCGAGATCTTCTCGGAGCGGGACGACAAGACTCGCGATTAGCCGTCGCAGAACCCCTACTACGAGAATAGTGGGTGGGATTATCCGTTATATTCGATAGAAAAGCAACCGCTTTTAGTGATTTTTCCCGTTACACAGATTTAGAAGGGGCCGCGACGGCTAAGTTCTCTGTTTTCATCAAAGTCTCACGAGTCGGCTCAAAATTCGGCGGGTCGCCCAGTCGGCACTCCGCACCGGTCAAAGGCCTTCGCGAGGGCGACACATCCCGCCTTTCTTCGGCGGGAGCCTGCCCTGAGCGGAGTCCAAGCGGGAGCTTTCGTCGGTTCTACAAAAGACTCTTCGATCCGGCAAATCCGGTGAAGGAGGCCTAAAGCGCGGCGACACTGCGGATGCGCGTCAGCTTGTCTTCACTGAGCCCGGATAGCTCTTGCTCGCCGACCCGGCCCCGCCTGATCAGTACCCCCAGCACAACAGGAAGCATGGAGTAGCGATAGTCAAAAGTCTCGTCAATCTCCTTGCGCTTCTCGGTCAGATACCGCTCCAACTCCCAGAGGTTGTCCGGTTGTTCAATTCTTGACGCCAACCGCTTGGTTTCGGCGATCACCGCCTGAAACTCCCGGGCGAGCGCCACTTCGAACGCCTTTCGCGCGACCACCTTTTCTGACGGCGACCACTTCAGGTCGCGCATGTCAACCGAACTATGCTTGACGCCTCGATCACTCATGGTCGGCCCTCCGCCGAAGGATTATATCGATCAACCGGGCCGTGTGCCTCGTTTCAAGGCCATCTTTTGGGCTTGAGTGGGGATTTTCATTCTCGCAACCGGACAGCACGGCACCGTGCCTAGCGCGTAATCACCGGCTCCGCCATGTTGTATCCTTTACGCGGAACGCCGACTGACTCTCACCATGGCCGACCCGCATGCTCTCAAACCCGCTCGCGCCGCTTGGCGGGACAGGTGGTACGTCATCATCTTCGAGCACGGCACGCCCGCCGGGCGGATCTTCGACATTGTCCTGCTGACATCGATACTGCTGAGTGTGCTGAGCGTGATCCTCGAGAGCGTGCCCTCGATCCGCGCCGACTATGGTTTCTATTTCAAAACTGTGGAATGGTTTTTCACCGGGCTGTTCACCTTGGAATATGCGGCCCGGCTGGTTTCAGCCAAGAATGCAAGACGCTACGCGCTCAGTTTTTTCGGTATCGTTGACCTGCTCGCGATAGCACCGGTTTACTTGAGCCTGCTGTTCGCCGTGGAGCACTCGTACACGGTGGTGCGCTCGCTGCGATTGCTCCGCGTCTTCCGGATTTTGAAGCTGACGGAGTACGTCGGCGAGGCCTCCGCGCTGCGCGTTGCCCTGCAGGCAAGCGCCCGCAAGATAACGGTATTTCTGCTCGCGGTCTTGACCATCGTCATCATCGTGGGCGCGATGATGTACCAGATTGAGGGACAGGCGAACGGCTTCACCAGCATCCCGGTAGGCATGTATTGGGCGATCGTCACGGTGACCACAGTCGGCTATGGGGACATCTCTCCCCACACCGTGCCCGGGCGCATCCTGGCGTCGCTGCTCATGACGGTTGGATACGGAATCATCGCCGTACCCACGGGAATCGTCACCTTCGAGTTTGCGCGGGCCTCGGCGTCGGGTGGCTCTCGCGTGTGCTCCGCTTGTGGACAGGCGCCCCATGACCCGGACGCATTCTATTGCAAGCGCTGCGGCGCCCAACTCTAGTTTGAGGTCACGCACACGGACAATCATCGGGGGAGCTCGGTCGGCTGGAAACCGATTGCACGGAGCCTTACTCGTGCGGCCTGGTTGCGCGGTCAACCGCAATTCCCACAACAGCCAGGTCGTTCGGGCGGAAGTCGCGGTTACAATCGCGTCATGTTTCCGTATGAGGAGCCGCATCTCATCACCGATCCGGCATTACTGAACATCCTGGAAGAGCTGCGACGACACGAACTGATCTTCCATCACCCTGAGCACGGCACAACCCGCGCTGACTTTGACAGCATGATGGAGCACGATTTTGTGGAGGTGGGGGCCTCAGGCCGACGGTACACCCGTGAGTACGCGCTGGGAGTTCTCGAAAAGCGTGTGTTAGAAGGGTGTGGCGACGATCGGTTGGAAGTGACGGACTGCCAATGTCGCAGGCTGGCGGAAGAGGTTTACCTGTTGACCTACACGCTGCTCCAAGGCGAGCGGAAGACACGACGCACTAGCATCTGGCGGCGCTCTGAAACTGGCTGGAAGATCGTCTTCCACCAGGGAACGATCGTTCAAGATTCGTGAAGGGCGTGGCAGGCGAATTTTGCCTGTGGGTTCGCTCTTTCGGACGCCCGGTTCCAGCACGACTCAAGTGGGAGACTTTCCTGGTGGAAGGCTACTTGAGTGCGCGCTTCAGTTCCGGCTGCGAAGCCAGAGTGGCAATCGACCCGTCCGATCCGCTCGCCGGCGATGGTGGCGCGGCGGCGACGGCGTCGTCATGGTGCAGGTCGAGCATGAGAATGCGGCTGTCGGAATGGTACGTCTCGCCGGAGACCGTCGTCGCCTCGTACACCGGGTAGTTGGATTGCAGATACTGGCGCTGGAGCGGACTTACGGTTGTCAGGGCCGTGCCGACGAAATCGCGCTCGGTGTCAACCTGCGGGTCGATGATGTGATTGAAGATACGGCCGTGCTTGAGCCAGGCGATGGCATCGTCGTAGGTAGCTGCGCCTGCCCAGATGGGAACGCCCGCGGAAGTGTAGCCGGTTTTCCAAATGCGAATGTGATGCCGGTGTGACATGGCGGCGTCGGGCTCCGGCTGGGAGAACGCGTAATCCTGCACGCGGCCAAACATGTAGAACCGGGCCATGGGTAGCCTGGCGTTATGGATGCCATGACGCGCGAGGTGCCAGGCCATGACCAGGGGATTCCAGCCATCGGTCTTGACCCATCCGGCGCGCGTGAATGCGGATTGCAGTTCTTCGTTCTGGGCAACGAAGACGAGGTTCACCATGTCGCCTTCGTGGCCTTCGCGGTCGGTGATGCGGGACGGAAGGTACTCCATCATGTCTTTCAGACCATCGGAGTGCTGGCTTGCGATCGACAGTTCGGCGGACCGAAGCGAAGCGTCACAGTCAAAGTGGGCGGTGACTTCCGTGCCCTTCAGAGCGGTGCTGTTGCCTCCGCGAGTGAGCAGGAACAGGGGAGCGGCTGGCAGGTAGAACAGGCTAGTGGCCACCATGCTGGTGATCATGCGCCAGGTGTGGGAGCTGCCTTTGACGACTTTGCGGGCACTGAGGCCGACGGTTTCGCCAGTCACCAGAGACACGGAATCGAAGCCGACGGTGATCCTGGCGCCGATGCCCAAGATGCGCCTGCCCTTGACCGCGATGACGGTGCCGCGCACGTGACTGCCCTCGCGCAAGACATTGTAGTCGCCGACATTGACGTCTTTCTCGACGACGAAATCGAGGGGATCGCCGGTGCGGGCGTGGAGGGACGAGACGGTCTGCGTCAACTGGAGCTGCACCGCAGTTCCGTCGGGGATCGTCACCCGCGAAACGCCTCTCGTCGCCCCTTCGGCGAACAACCCCGGAGGCAGCAGTAACAAAGCCATCAGTGCGCAGGCAGGGATTCGGCACTTTAGCCAGATTCGAATGGTACTCCGTCCTTCCGAGAAGCTTCGCTTCTCATCCGCAACGGCCATTTCGTGGAAATCCAACCGGGCGGAAGGTAAGCAGTTATTTGAGTTTGCGTTTCAAAAGCCTACTGGCTCCAGTACAGCAGAGTGGGCGCTGCTTATCTGTTCAAAACTGCTCACCTAATGGAGAAGTCACTTCTAAAGCCGCTTCCAAAATGTCTAGTGCGAATTTGTGTAGAATTTGGCGCCGTCCTTGGACAGAGTCGAACACTCATCCGCGACGGTTGAACCGGGGGGTACAAGTACCGAGCGGCAGTTCAATCATCATGCAGTCTGGCCCGAGTGGAGTCAATCAGAATCGCCGGATATCACACAAATGTGACATTCGCTGGGGATGTCACACAAAGGTGACGGTTCTGGCGAAGTATGGGATATCGGACGCAGAGGAGACGCCCAGCGCGGAGGTCGGCATGCGCCTCTCGTCTGAACCGGACGGGCGGACTGATCAGCGCCTGGGGTGATGTGCTCCCCGCAGTCGTTCAGTCCTTGGCGGCGAGGATGGCGTTGAGCGCCTTCAGCTCCGCTGGATGCGACTTGGCCAGTCTGGCCGCGCATGCCTTACAGAAGTGCTGCGGCGCCGTCAGCAGATCGAGCTTGCGATTGACGTTGAGGTACAGCGGACAGTCAGACGGCGGCTTGCTGTGCGCTTCCGTGTCGAGCAGGTAGCCGGCGATGCCGGTAACGGCAACGTTGGCGATGGCGCGGTTAGTGGCGGAGCCGCTGGGAGCCAGACCGAGCCCTTCCGTCGAGAGAATCAGCACCGGCGGCTTGTCGGCTCCGGGCCACCAGCCGTAGAAGTCGAGCCGGGGCCGCTTCGATCCGAGATCGAAGGCGATAGGCTCATCGACAATGGCGGCGAGATACTGCACGCCGAGCTGCGAGATTTGCGGCGCCAAGCGGTCGGCAAAGGTATCGGCGTCGATGTAGCTCTTGCCGTCCTTGAAGTACCAGGCGTCGAGCGGCACGGAGAGATCGACCAACTCGAAGCCGTAATAGTTCTGCGCGCGGGTCATGCGGTCGAGCGCGGCGCGAAGATCGGGGAACTGCGAATGGGTGTCCCAGACGGCAACGCGCACTTTGTGCCGCTCGGTGCTGCGGCGGGTAGCGGCCCCGATGGAGGCCGACGGCAGCGTGCGGGGATCAAGGCGCAACTCCGGGCAGAGGCGACTGTTGGGATCGCGGG
This sequence comes from uncultured Acidobacteriaceae bacterium, assembly GCA_963751155.1. Lineage (GTDB taxonomy): Bacteria > Acidobacteriota > Terriglobia > Terriglobales > Acidobacteriaceae > DASRAA01. The sequence continues at coordinate 117,084 of CAVVTL010000010.1, forward strand.
CGTACACCACGGGCACAGCCCAGTCGATGGCTTCGCCTGAAAGCGAGTAGTCGACGGCGATGCGGGCTTCGCGGGCGGCCTGACCCACGCCCATGCCTTGCGCGAGCGACCAGTAGAAGTGTTGCGCGAAGAAAGTGGCGGAGGTGTCGAGCACCTTGTACTGGTTGGCGACCACGATGGGCACGCCGCCTTCGACCAGCGCCGGAGCCACGCCACGATTGAAATCCGCTTTGCCACCCTCGCCGGTCTCGCAGGCGTTAAGAAAGATGAGGCGAATTGAGCGGCCGCAGAAGATGTGGCGCGCGCTGGTCTCGTCGACTTTGTAGGGATTGCCCTGGTCGTCCTGAAAAACAAGGTAGCCCTTGTCATCGGCGGCGTTGTACTCGCCATGGCCGATGAAGTGGACGACCGAGTATTTTCCGGTGGAGACATAACCGTGGAGCGACGCTGGTGTGGCGCGCGCCAGCACGTCGACCTCGGCGAGCCCGGCTTCGACCAGCGGCTCGAAGCCGCGGCGAATGACTGCGGCTTCGTCATCCACGGAGAGCTTGCCTAGTCCCATCGGTTGCGCGGAGGTGACGAGAATGCGCAGGCGCTGGCGATCGTCGATGATTTCCGCCGGAACCGCAGTCATCACGTTGCGGATGAAGTGCAGTTCCTCCATGGCGAGCGAGGTCTTGCGCACGGGATCGAAGCAGAACTCCCACGGCTTGTCGGCCACCCACGGGATGGTGGACGTCAGGATAACGTTCAGGCGCTCGCTGCGCTGCAGGGAACGCGCGGTGTCATAAAGTCGCCGCACGGCACCGGGAAAAAGTGTCTCAAAAAGGATCTCGCCGAAGTCGCGAAGTTGCGCGGGGTTGGGCATCTGGCCCTTGTTGTCGTTGATGTAGTCCTTGATGTCTTCGTGGACCTTGATGATCTTGCGCCAACGCTGGCCGGCGCCGTCTTCTGTCCCACCTAAGCCGAACCTCTCAATCACGCGGGCGGAGCCGTAGTGCGCAAGAATGGACGCCTTGTGCTTGTCACTGTCAGAGCTGGGCAGCACGACGAGATGAAACGTGTCAGAGGCGACGACTTCCCGGCCGTCATAGACAGCCCGCGCAGCTTTGCCGCCGGGAGCAGCGGCGGGGGCAACGTCCAACGCGGCTGATGCAAATGCCGCAACCGGAGATGCCGACGAGCGCAGAAGACGTCGGTCGGGCAGCGGCTTGCCTGGATCTACAGGCGCGAGTTTGTGCGGCTGTCCGGCGAGCGAGGTGACGAGAAAGTCTACCGTCTCGGGATGCGGGAAGAAGTCAACGTGGGTAACGGAATTGGGAGCAAGATTGCCGCCGGGGCCGAAGCATCCGATACGCGAGGCGGGGACATAGGTCACGCCAGAGTGATCGACTTTCCACCCGCCCTCGGTCGGAACGACGAGATCATTGGCGGAGCCAAAGAATTGGTCCACGCCGGTGTCGATCATGCGCTGCAGAACATTGGCGCTGGGATTGTAGTTGGAGACGAGAGCGGAGTAGGCGTCGGGCGGCGGACCCGGAGGGCCCTGCAACTCGGCGATGGGCTGGCCGTTGCCGTCCATCGAGTGCAGGCCGGGCAAATCGCCGGAAGCGTGGCGAGCCAGCCAGACCAGGCCGTTGGCGACGAACTCGGCGCCGGTGGTGAAGGGGTTGTCGGGAAAGAGTTCCAGCAGGTTGGCGATCCATCCGATGGTGTCTTGCCAGCGCGCCGGCGTGGCCAGCGGAGTGCCATCATTGGGCGAGGCCACGAGCACGGCATTGTTGAGCTTGAAGCGCCGGGAGACCGCACCCAGTGCGGCCGTGCGTTCCACCAGGTTGCGCAGCACCAGGCCACCGCGCGAGTGGGTGATGACGTCGAACGTGAAGGTTTTGTCGGGCAGGGCGCTGAGCAGCATCTCCGCGTTCTGTTCTGGGGTGCGGCTCACGGTGAAATGGTTGAAGGCGAAGATGCGATCGCCGTAAATCGAGGCCACGCGCTCGAAGAAATCGCTTTTGGCCAGCGCTCCGTAAGCGGAAACGGCGTCGGAGAAAGTGCCGTGAATGAACAACAGCGTGCGGTCGGTGGAAGTCGGTACGGAGGGAGCGAGCTTTCGTGCTGCGAGCGATTCGCGGCTTACTTGGAACCAGCCTTCCTGCAAACCGTGGTGGCTCCAAGCGGCTTTTTCAAAGGCTGACGCGAGCACCGGCAAGGCCAGGCTGACGAGTTTGTCGGTCGCGACTTTTCCGACTTTGATGAGGACGGCCTTAATGGCCTTGCTGACAATGCCGCGCCGCCCGGTTTCCACGTCCACCGAGTTGACGCTGACCACGAAGTGAACTTCGTCGGGTTGTCCGGCGCCACGGCGGGTGGACTCGACGGGTAGATGAAACGTGAGCGCGCCCGAAGGATGCCGAATCGCGAGAATTGCCGACTCACCTTCCGCAAGTGGGTAAGTGAAATCGAGCGGGCCGGTGGGAGCCAGGCTGCGGCGCGCCGTTGCCGTTGGAGTAGCGACGAATTGCTGGGCCACTTCGGATTCATTAGTAAGAAACGAATCGGGAAATGCCGGTTCCGCGGCTGCCGATCTGCGGGCAGCACCACGGGCAGATGTAGTTTCCTGAATAGTCCAATCGCGCGAATTAGATTGAATGATGGCCATGACACGCTCCCGATGACGCGAGGCTTTATGGAATGAGCCTCAATACCGTTCTAGCACCTTAGCGCTGACCACAGTCTAGCCATTCCATGCCAGCACTGCTCATCGAGACCTATAAATACCTGCGCGCGGGTGAAATCAAGTCTTTTTTGGGACGGGATTCTGAAGTCTGCGGGGTGCCCCCGTGGCGGGCGGGTACGCGGGCGGCCGATGATGTCGTGGATGGTCGAACTCTTGAAGATGACGTCTTCGGCGAAGTTCAGCTCGACCCCTTCTAGACCGGATTCTCAACATCGAGATGCGTCCGCCGAGCCGCAGAATGCGGCAGCCGGGAAGAATTGCCTTTGAAGGTCCGGTGGTCTCCAGCGCTACACGCACGCCGCCTCCGATGACGAAGCATCACACAGCAGTGTGCGCCGCTGGTGGCGGCTGCGGCGGTGCGATGTAGGGCGTAGGCACGGCTTCCAACTCCATCTGTATGCCGCCAACTGCAGAGGCGATCCAGTTATAGAGCAGCGCACCGAGCGCGCCGAAGACAAAGCCGAAGATGCCGTACACAAATGGCGACAAAGCGGCGACGACGATCATGCCGACCATGCCGAACTTCTGGTGGCCCGGAGCGGCGGCGAGGCCAACCAGTCCGATGAGCACCAGGAACAAACCAACCAGGACCCCAATGGCCATGTGAACAATTCCGTAAACCTTGGCGCAAGACATCACATCCACTGAACGCAGGCGAACCATACCGTCGTCTCCTACTTCGATTTGAACTTGGCCGCATAAGCGGCGTTGAAGGCTTCGCTCTGTCCGCGCGGAACGCTGAGCGTCTTCCACTCTGTGCCCTTCCAGTGCTTGGCCAGCAAAATGATCTGTCCGGCATGCAAGGCGTGGTGCGCAATCTGGCGAGTGATCGCTTGCAGCACGGTGTGGGGCTCGCTACGAATGGTAACTTCGCGGGCAAGGTCTTCGGGGCGCAATCCGCTCACCGTATCGAGCGTGAGTTGCCAGTATTTTTCCCACGCCTGCATGATCTCGGCGCGCGAGGCGTCGGCGGCCACGATGAATTCCTGGTCGCGGTTTCGGTCGGGCTTCTCACCATCGCTGGTCAAAAAGTCGGTGAAGCGCGAGCGCAGGTTCCCTGCCATGTGCTTCGCGATAATCGCCACGCTGTTGGACTCGGCGTCGAGCGTGGCGAAGAACTGTTCATCGCTGAGTTGCTCGATGGCGGCCTCGGTCTGGCGCTTGATGCCGCGAAAATTGCGGATGGCTTCCTCGAGATACAGGGCTCCGATGTCGGACATGTGCACTCCGGTTCCTGCCGCTGCGGATGAGCCTCGCAACAGGCTGCAATGCGTGCCGCCACAAGAATACTCCGCTGGGATAAACAAGAAGACGGGTGTTGGCTCTGAGCGGGTGAGGGAGTTCGCCGAGAGAGCAGCCCACGAAAGTGACTCGAGTGCAACTATTTTTTGAAGAATTTTGTTGACATTGCCGGTCGGTAAACGCAATATGTAGTGCTAGGCATAGTGCTCATCCAATATTTTGAGTACCCATGGTGAGCAGCTAAGCCAAAACACAACCTTCAAGGGAGAAGGTTTCAAGGAGGCAACACTCATGGCAACTAAGAAGAAAGCAGCGCCGAAGAAGAAAGCCGCCAAGAAAAAGAAGCACTAACGAACCGCGCGGGGCTTAGGCCTCGCGAATTTTTTGCAGGAAAAACCGGCCTCCGCGAGTTCGCTCCGGAGGCTTTTTGCTGGCTGCAATACGACTGCCCGCGAGATGCCTGTTGTTCGCGCAACCGGTTCGTGCTAGAAGAAAGCGTTACGCTGCGGTTGCGAACCACGTTCCGCCGCGAACACCGACCGCATGAGTGTGACTGGAAAAAAAGCGCGCAAGGCGGGAGCCGGCCCCGAGCCGGTGATCCCCGACAAGCTGTACTTTCGCATCGGGGAAGTCGCGAAGCTGTGCAAGCTGCCGACGCACGTACTGCGCTTCTGGGAGTCGGAGTTCCCGCAGCTGAAGCCGGTGAAGAGCTCCACCGGCCAGCGCATGTACCGTCAGCGCGATGTGGAATCGGTGCTGCACATCAAGAAGCTCCTCTACGAAGAGGGCTTCACCATCGCCGGCGCCCTCCAGCATCTGAAGGCCGAAAGCAAGCCCGCCAAGATGCAGTCTGGCTTGCCCTTCCCCAAGCAGGACCGAAGAGACGGCCTGAAGAAAGTGCGGCAGGGACTGCAGGAAATCCTGGTGCTGCTGAAGAAGAAGCGTTAAAGGCGCCGGGCGCGCTGTCCTACAGCGCCAGCATCGCCGGCCGGGCCTGTTTGGTTCCCGCGAATGGCACTTTCCAGCGGAAGCGTCCCATCAGGAATTGCAACACCTTGGTCGTCAAGACCAGGCTGAGGGAACCGATCGTGAGGCACACTGGAATCAACCACCAGCCCAGGACCTCGTGTACTTGTGATCCGGGGCTCGTCATCGTGGCGCCCATCCGGAAATTGAAGGCGAACTGATCGGGGCCAACCCAGAGGCCGGTATATGCGGGAAAGAACGGCTTGAGCAGCGCCATCAGCAGGAAAGCGACGCCGCTGGAGTAGCCAACGATCGCGATCATGAAGGCGACGAATCCTGCCACGCCCGTAGTGGCCCAGCGCAGCGCGGCGCGCAGAATCACCACCGGAGAGATGCTGGTGCGGGCGCGCTGCACCAGTACGCCGGTGCGGTATTGCTGCGCGAGTTCGTGGGCTGGGCCCAACCCAGCCAGCACCGCATGAAGGCTGGTTGCAGGGTCGGAGATGCGCTCACGAATGTGCATGTGGATCTCCTCCACAATGTCTTCGCGCTCTGAGACCGTCATGCTGGTGAGGGCAGCGCGCAATTGAGTTAGGTAGTCGTTGATCTGCAATTCGGAGGTCATAACGGTTGCTCCACTTTTCTATCCTTTAATACCGGTTCAATCAGGCAGCCCAGCCCGGCGGAAAACTGCGTCCAGGTTTCGGCCATGCGGGTAGCTCGCTCGCGGCCGGCGGACGTGAGCTGGTAGTACTTGCGGGGATGCCCAGCGTCGGCCTCCACCCACTCCGATTGCAAAAGGCCGTCAGTGCGTAAACGATTGAGGATGGGGTAGATCGTGCCTTCCGCCAGTACCAGGCTGGAGTCGCGCTCAAGGACGCGCAGGATTTCCAGCCCGTACAGGCGGCCTCTCCAAAGAGAGGCGAGGACCGCCATTTCGAGGCAGCCCTTGCGCATCTGGGCTTCCCACTTGTCAGGAGAATCGAGTTCGGGGAGGTCAATGATTGGCTTTGCCATGAACTATACCTTGCAATACGATGTATTGTGCCAAGCACGTATGCCAATGTCAAGAGAAAATTCGCCGGAGGCGAGAAAGACTCCCAACTACTCGGCGGCTGGAACTCGCCCCGACTGAATCCTTAGGGCTTTCGTCCGAATGGCAGGTGTGGCCTCGGCCCGTGCTTCTCCTGCACAGGCGACGGCAACCTGCGCACGCACCCAGTCTATACTTGCTATCCGACCGAAGGAGACGAACGCCTATGAACAAGTATTGGATCGTGCTCGCATGCTTCGTGGTCGTGGCTGCCGCGCTTGTCTATGCGCAATCTGCGGACGACGGATACCAGATGGCAACCGTTGTCTCGATCGACAGGGTCCCGGCTGACGCCCAGCATCCGGAAAATGCGGACCGCTACAAGATTTCCATGCGTCTGGGGAACACGATCTACTCGTGCCACGCCAACGGCAGCCCCGCGGTTTTTCTCGGCTGGAGTCCGAACAAGGAATTTCCCGCCAGACTGGATGGCAAGGTGCTGCACGTGAAGAGTCCTAATGGTCAAGTTGTGGACCTGAACATCGTCGGCAAGAAGACGCCGAAGTAGACGAGGACCGAACGTTGAATGCGCGAGATCTCCAGCCCTGTCTTCGATGTAACGGCGCGCCCATGCTGAACGACAGGTCCGCGGCGCCGCTCGGCTTAGCATTTTGAATGTCCGCATGCGGACAGGTTGGCTGCGCTGCCGAACAAAGCTCTCCGTCCTTCGCGCGTAAGTCGTTGTCCAGAAAGGGCCCACTCTGGAAGGGCAAGTGCACTCAAGATAGGCGCAACCCGGCTCGTCTCACCAGCTCGATCGGGCACTAAGCACAACGCTAGGAGTCGCATTCATGCTCCAGGACCTTCGCTACGCTATTCGCCAATTGCGCAAGTCGCCTGCGTTCGCCATCGTCGCGGTCCTGACGCTCGCGCTGGGCATCGGGGCCAACACCGCCATCTTCACGCTGCTGGACCAAGCGCTGTTGCGCGAGTTGCCGGTGAGTCATCCCGAGCAGCTGGTGCGCCTGCAATATGTCGGCTCCAACACCGGGCACACCAGCTCGTACGGCGGAGACTCGCACAGCTATTTCTCCTACCCGATGTACAAGGACCTGCGCGACAAGAACCAAGTCTTCGACGGCATGCTGGCGAATATCGAGATGGGTGTCGGGGTGCAGTGGAACAACCAGAGCGACCTGGCCTCTGGCGAAATCGTTTCGGGCAACTACTTCGATGTGCTTGGGGTGAAGCCGGCAGTGGGACGGCTGTTCGTGCCCGCCGACGATGCGGCACAGAACGGCAATCCGGTGGTGGTGCTGAGTTTCAACTACTGGAACTCGCATTTCGGCGCCGATCCGCGCGTCATCAATCAGATGCTCTACATCAACGGACATCCCTTCACCATCATCGGCGTGGCAGCGCCGAACTTCCACAGCGCCATCGCAGGTTACACGCCGAAGTTGTTCGTCCCGATGATGACCAAGCCGCTGGTTACGCCCGGCTGGAACGATCTCGACAATCGGCGGTCGTCGTGGCTGACGGTGATCGCGCGCCTCAAGCCCGGTGTGAGTCCCGCGCAAGCCGAAGCGGCGATGACGCCATTGTGGCGCTCGCTGCGGGCCGCGGAGTTGGTGGACATCAAGGACAAAACCGCGCAATTTGCCAAACACTTCGTCGAGGAGTCGCGCCTGCGCGTCTTCGATGAACGCCGCGGTTTTTCGCCGCTGCGCGAACAGATCCAGACGCCGCTACTCATCGTGATGGCGATGGTAGGACTGGTAGCGCTGATGGCGTGCGTGAACGTATCGAGCCTGCTGCTGGTGCGGGCGGCGGCGCGCGTAAAAGAGATGTCGGTGCGCTATGCGATGGGAGCCGGGCGCTGGATGATCGTGCGGCAGTTGCTGATCGAAGGACTGTTGCTTGGTTTGATCGGAGGCGGGCTGGGACTGGCGATTGCTCCGGTCGTGTCGGCGTTCCTCGCGCGCCAGATTGCGGGCGACGCGGCGACCGAGCTGCCGTTCTCTTCGCATCCGGATTTGCGGATCCTGCTGTTCAACTTCGGCTTGGCGTTTCTGGTTAGTGTCCTTTTCAGCCTGGCTCCGGCGCTGCGCTTCCTGCGTCCCGACCTGGTGAATTCACTGAAGCAGCAGACCACCACGGGCTCCGGCGGACACCTGCGCTTCCGGCGCATTTCGGTGGCGGTGCAGATCGGGTTGAGCCTTCTGCTGCTGGTCGGCGCGGGACTGTTCGTTCGTACCTTGCAGAACCTCAAGTCGCTGAATGTAGGCTTCACGACCGATCACCTGGTAACGTTCGGGATCGATCCGACGCTCGGCGGTTACGACCCGAAAGAAGCGCTCGTGGTGCAAAAGCAACTGCTGGATGCGATGGCAACGCAGCCGGGTGTCCGGTCGGTTGCGGGCACTGACGATCCGATGCTGGCCGGCGACAACGACCAGAGCAACATTACGTTTGCGAATCGTGAGAATAAGCCTGACGACAGCATCCAAGTGGAGTGGTCGGCCATTACGCCGAGTTACTTCGCGACCATGAATATTCCGCCGGCGGCAGGCAGGGTATTCACCGATGAAGACCAGGCCGGCAAGGCGAAGGTAGCCATTGTTAATGCTGCGCTGGCGCGAAAGTACTTCGGCGAGCCCAAAAATGCGGTGGGACAACTGCTGGCGCGCGGCAGCGGCACCGACGTGAAATTCGACATCGAGATCGTCGGCGTCGTGGGGGACACCAAGCACGCCCAGATGCGATCGGAGATCGTGCCGACGGTCTATCGGCCGTACTTCCAGGACGAACACCCGCAAGCCGGCTTCATGCAGTATTACGTTCGCACCTGGCAGGCGCCGGAAGCGGCGGAGATGACCATTCGGCATACGGTGCAACAAACCAGCCCGAAACTCGTGATCGACACCATGCGAACCATGGACGAACAGATCGACGACAACATCTCAAACGACCGCCTGGTCGCGATGCTGGCCGTGAGCTTCGGCGTGCTTGCGACGATACTTGCGGCCATCGGCCTGTATGGAGTGCTGGCATACGTCACGGCGCAACGGACCCGCGAGATTGGTATCCGCATGGCGTTGGGCGCACAGCGCACGGCGGTGATGCGGCTGGTGCTGGCCGATGTGTTATGGCTGGCGGGCATCGCCATAGTCGTGACATTACCCATCGCGGTATTGCTCAGCCGCACGGTCCGCAGCCAACTATATAACGTCAGTCCTGCCGATCCTGTGGTGCTGATTGTCGGGACGCTGTTGATTGCGGTGGTGGCGATACTGTCGGCGTTGCTGCCAGCACGCCGCGCCGCAACCGTAGAGCCGATGAAGGCGCTAAGGACCGAGTAGTTCGCGAGTCGACCCGATTAATTTTCCCGGTGCCTTCACCATCTCCTTGCCGGCCCGGCGCCTCGCCCTGCTGGAGCATGCGGGAACTCGCGGCGGCGACCGAGGAGACGAACCTCGCACGGCCACCGCGGGTTAGGGCAACCGTTACATTGGTAAGCCGTTGTATGCGTTTGCGGCCGCGACCAGATCGGGCAGCGCGGTTTCAAACGGCACCGCTTCGCCCGGTCGAAGTTTCAGCCTTGGATCCTCGGCAATCGGCACGATCATTGTCTTGCCTTCGACCGTCCTTCCCAGGAAGTACATGTTGAGCGCCGGGACACGCACCACAAAGTCGCTCTCGGCCGCCTGGGCCTGACGAAATTGCGACAACGCCTTCACGATCGGCGCATTGCCGAAGCTGGCCGGCGCGTAGCCCGCGTCTGTCTGCACAATGGTCACCGACGATTTCACCTGTCCGTTGACGGTCACCGGATAGATGGTTTCCGAGCTCTTCACCAGCAGTGCCTGGGTGTCGGCGCCCGCTTGGTAGCTTTTCAGCTTGTCGAGCGGAATGTTCATCACGGTGAGTGGTTGTCCTAGCTGCGCTTGTTTCACCTCATCCACGGAGTCGAAGCCCATGGCGCGGTAGTTTTGTTCGTTTACGAGTTTCTGCAAGACTCCGAGCGCGTCCTGCGCTCCTTGTTGCGGTTGCGGAGAAGGCGGCTTGGGAGCTTGCTTGCTTTCACATCCTGCAAGCAAGACCACGAGGGCGATGGCAGTTACGAGGGAGCGCATATTACTGACCTCCCGTGTACGTGATGTTGTAGAAGTCGTTCCAGTGGGTGTGGTCGTAGCTGGCTCCGCCGACATACTTGTCGTAGGTGTAGACCTCCTGCACTCCGGCGGTGGGAGGCCATGGATTATTGACGCTGACGTAGTTGGTGCCGTCGATGGTCACGTAGCCGGTGGCCACCATCATGTGTCCGCCGCCGCCATTCCAATGCCAGGAGAAAGCGAACGGCTTCTTCGCGCAATAAATCTGGCTCTTGATCTGGTCCCAGGTGAGGGCAGCGTCTGAGGTCTGGTCAGCCGTAAAACTGTACTTGGTGTACTCCGGCCATCCGCCATTGACGCAGGCGCTCGGGACCGTCGAGTTGCAGCAGTCAGAGCGTCCGAAGCGCTTGTTGGCTTCGTCGCATTGCTGCACGTTTGAGGCTGGGTGCACGTAGTTCATGGTCATCTGACCACTGGCGGCCCAGCACCACATATCGGTCTGCTGTCCGTTCAAGGTCACAGGTACCGACCCGATATTGCCGGGATTACAGCAGCCCACCATCACGAGAACGGAAGCCAGCAAGACTCCCGCGGCGAGTTTGATCATTGTGCCTCCTTCTGGTCCGGATTGAAGACGAAGGGCCCAGTGAAGAACTGCAAAGCGACGGATGAGATGGAATGGCCGCCGATAACGGTTGGAGATCTTCGCATCTCTCCTCCTGGTTGCCGGAGTTGACGAAGACGAGAGGAGCGCGGGAACTGCGAAGGAGTTTGTACCCCGAAGAGTGTGCAAGTCAAGGGATTTGTGGGTTGGTGACTAGCGCCGAAAAACACGGCGCGAGCCTCGGGCACGCCGCGAAAAGACGCCCTGCCCTACGTCCCTTAGAACGGGGCACCCACGTTAGATTGTCGGTTGCCGGGCCAGCCGCCGTTCGCTCCTATCGAGGGAGACCGGGCTAGTTTGGGTTACGATGGGGGTTACACGCAGGCGTCCGGGACTGGGGCGGGGGTGGGACGTGCATTTGAGCACGTTCAATTACGTCTTGTGGTTGGCATCTGCCGGTCTGGAGGCAGGGGTGCTGACGGCCCTGCTCAAGCGCCGCTTTCATCGCTGGCTTCCTTTCTTCACGGCATTCATCCTGGCACAATTCGTGTCAACGTTGTATCTGTTCGTGCTGTGGCGGATTTCTTATTCCGCCTACTACTACGCATACTGGGGCACTGCTGCGCTATTGCTGGCGCTCAACTTCGCCGTGGTGCGTGAGTTGTTCGGCAAGGCGTATTCGTACTCTGTGCCGGGCAGCATTTACAGCCAAGTCATGTTCCGCTGGGCTCTGTGGGGCCTTTCTGCGATTGCGGTGGCGGTCCTTTTGACTGCGGTGTTCGAGGGTATACTGCATGACCTCTCGCGAGCACTGCTACTCGCCGACCGAGTGGGCCGCTCGATGTTGCTCGCGCTGGTGGCGCTGCTGCTCATGATGCGCCGCATGGTGGGGATCTCGAAACGCAGCATGCTGTTCGGCATTGCCGTGGGATTCGTGGTGTTCACACCGGTCCGGATAGCGGTGGATGCGGGTTTGCCGTCCGGACGCGCGATAGCGACGGTGTTGAGTAGGGCGAACGACTTAGCCTACATCGCGGCATGCCTGATCTGGCTAGTGTATTCGCTGCGCGCGCCAGACACGCGAGAAGTGGGGCGCTTGCGCAGTTCGAGTGCCGACCCAGACAACGAAGACAGCAGGTCCGAACTGCGGCGGATCGAAGACGTGGTGGACCGGGTCATGCGGCACCGGAAGAAAAAGCGGTCGTAACGCAACAAGGAAGGCGATTGTGGGCGCGGGATATTTGGGCCACCGGCACATCTCGAATCGCAGGTCAGCGCCCGAAAGCGAGGCGCGGATCCGAGGTGCCCGGCGTCACTTAACTAAGGAAGCCATCGAGGGGCCATCCGACCCCTCTCGAGATGCCGCAGTGGGTTGAGCCGGCTGGTGCGACGGCCTGGCAGGACCTAAGACGCTCTCGAGTTGAACAGAGAAGGCACAGACTTGATCCGCTACCGGCGCCATCATGATGAGATCGGGGGCCTCGGAGGGAATAACACCCGCGGCCCGGTGCCTGCCAGCGGCCTTGGCCTCATACACTCCGCGATCGGCCAAGGCCAGAACCGTTTCGAGTGGCACGTCTGAGGGCGATTCGGGATGCCAGGGAAATGCTGCCCACCCAATCGAACAGGTTTGAGAGATCTCGTGGCCGCATATGCTCAGACCGCCATCGGACCCTGCAATCGCGGTCATAATTCGGGAGGCGTAGTTTGCCGCGTCGGATCGGTCGGAGTACCTGGAGACAACCAGAAACTCGTCGCCACCCCAACGCAACAGCATGTCGGTCTTTCGAACCACGGAATTGATTCGGCAGGTCACCTCGAGCAGCAACTTGTCTCCCACATCGTGCCCATAGCTATCGTTCACGTCCTTGAAATAATCCAGATCGATCACATAGACGATCAGGTCCCCAATCCTGCGGTGAGTGGGCCGCTGGTACGAGCGGAGTACTCGACTGACGTCACTCTGGATGGTGGCATCAAAGTATCTCCGGTTGTGCGCTCCGGTGAGCGGGTCGGTGATGGAAGCTGCACGGAGCGCCGCGGCTGACTTCTTCAGATCCTTGGTCAGGGACCACTGCCTGGCGAACACCAGAATCATCATCACAAAAACCGAGACCGACATCAGCAACAGCCGATATTTCACAACCTCCGCAGGCACATTTTGCTGGAGTTCCGACCATGCAGTAACGATCGGTAGTGACAAGAGCAAGACAGTCCCAATCTTGGTTAAATGGGGCGAACGGCCGCGCATCGGAGGCGCCGTGCAGGATTCTGGCATCGTTGCACCCAATAACCCGACGAACGTGAAGGAGGCCAGGGCGATGGCGAAACCGAGGTCGTAGGCGCTCCCAGGGAAGTAATTATGCTGGGTGATTGCAGTGTTCAGCACATTACCATTGAGGACGAAGGAAAAATAGGCGGCGAAGAAGCCGGCATAGAACCATCTCCACCGGCCTCTGGCCCGGCGCCACAGCGATGCCAAGACGACAAGTTGAACGACGTCCATGATCAGGGTCAAGCGGTCGTAACTTAGGTCATACCAGGCTTCATTGGGGCTGGCGTACTTCCAACACACAACGAAATATAAGTAGAGGTACAGGCACGCCGAGAGTATCAACATGAAATCCGCAGCCCGTCGGAAGTTCTTCCAATCGAATGGTTTTCGCTGAGTCTCTAGCAGAAGTGCCGCAAGAACGGGTATGTTTGACGCGAACAGCAAAACATCACCGACAAATTGGGCGGGGACTTCCTGTCGGAGCACAAGTTCAAAGTACATCCAGCCAAATTGTGCGACGAATCGCATTCCCCATGAAATGGCGAGAAGCACCCACAGCAGGCGCTGACCTCCGCTTTTCATGCCCGCGTTTTCCAGGAATATCAGTACGGCCGACAGCATCAGGAGCAGCGCAACACCATCGGTTATGAGGGTCAGGGCAAATCCCCGAGGTACCCAAAACGTCGCCGCAGCCTGCTCCAGTATCAAGACAAGAACCAGAACAATGCGAAACACTGGCAGGTTTGCCAACGCGACCTTGCCGGGAGACTCGTAGGTGCTGGCGGCCAGCGAACCGCGAGAGGCGGTGTTTATATTTCTCAGATGTAAGGACATCGGCATATGCCGGCCTTAGCGGCGATTCAGAAGGAGCCGGTTGACGAATGAAAGCGAGCGACACGTTTGCGATCGGACTCGGTGCAGGCGCTACCCGTCGACAGTCGGTCTCTTGATATGTTGGGCAAGTGACCCGCCGTTCTCAGGCCAATGTGTGATCCGATAACTTGTTTTCTATGAGTAACTTATGGACGGACCGAATAAGTGGCGCGATCTGCTTTTGTCGCGATTCTAGAAATCAGACTGAAAAAACTACGTACTCGCTGAGGATGAAACCTAAGAAGACGGCGTTGAGATGCTCTAATCATCTACTCTCGCCCGCACCATCTTCTTCCCTGCCCTAAGCGTGAACTCCGTGCCGAGCTTCACTGACGCTACGAGGTCGTTCCTCAACTCGCCATCGACTTTCACGGCGTTTTGCTTGACCTTGCGGGAGCCGTCGGAGACGGACGTTGCGAGACCAGTGGCGGCGAGGAGTTTGTCGAGGCGCACCTGAACCATGACGCCGGTATGCGGCGCGTTTGTGCCGCCGGCTGAAGCTGGCTCCGATTTATTGGGGCCAGCACCCCGGGTTCCGCTCCCTTCGATCGCTTCACCCGGGGCTACGATCGTGCCGCCCTCCGGGCTGGATCCTTCGCGGTCGCGAGTGACTCGCTCATCCCCAGCATTGTTGTCTCCCGCTTCGCGGCTGCTGTCTTCGTGATCCGAAGGTCGTTGCGCGTCCTCAGCAGTTTTCGTTGTGGCACGTTGTAATTCAGATGGCAAAACTGCGTTCGGGGCGGCGACTTCGGCGAACTTCACTGTCACGAGCGGCAGGTCTTCGGGAGTCTCGTCCTTTTGGAACATCCGCGACCAGTCTTGCGCGGCGTGTTCCGCGGCGTCGTGTCCGTGGAAGTCGGCGACGATGCGCTTGCCCAGCTCCTGCTTGAGCTTCATCGGATGCGCTGCGCCTTTCGCCACGTCGCGCTTGAGTTCGTCGATCTCGCGCACGGTGACGTCGGTGAGCAACTCGTAATAGCGCCACATCAGCTCGTCGGAGATCGACATGACCTTGCCGAACATTTCTGTCGGCGCTTCGGTGATGCCGATGTAGTTGCCGTAGGACTTCGACATTTTCTGCACGCCGTCGGTGCCCTCGAGCAGCGGCATGGTGAGCACGATCTGCGGCGGCTGGTTGTAGTCGCGCTGGAGCTGGCGTCCCATGAGCAGGTTGAATTTCTGGTCGGTGCCGCCGAGTTCGACGTCGGCTTCGAGCGCCACCGAGTCGTAGCCCTGCGCGATGGGATAGAGCAGCTCGTGCATGGCGATGGGCTTCTCTTCGGTGAAGCGCTTGTGGAAGTCTTCGCGCTCGAGCATCTGCGAGACGGTGAACTTGGCGGCGAGGCGAATGAACCCTTCGAAGCCCAGCTTGCCCAGCCACTCGCTGTTGAAGCGCACTTCGGTCTTGTCGCGGTCGAGGATCTTGAAGACCTGCGCCTTGTAGGTTTCGGCGTTGGCGTCGATTTGCTCGCGGGTGAGCGGCGGGCGCGTGGCGATGCGGCCCGAGGGATCGCCGATGAGGCCGGTGAAGTCTCCGATGAGAAAGATGACGGTGTGGCCCATGTCCTGAAAGTGTTTGAGCTTGCGGATGAGCACGGTGTGTCCGACGTGAAGGTCGGGGGCGGTGGGATCGAATCCGGCTTTGACGCGCATGGGCTTGCCGGAGGCGAGGGAGCGCTCGATGCGCTCGCGCAGGTCGCTCTCGCGAATGATTTCGGCTGCGCCCTTGCGCAGGTAGTCCAGTTGCTCGTCAACGGGTGGGAAAGAGGACATGAGGATTGATTATAGAAAACAGTGGGTGACTGGTGACTTGTAACTGGTAACTGGCGGCTGGAAATCTCAAACTTGAAACTCGAAACTTGAAACTGGTTCTGTTGTAATGGCTGCCTATGAAGATGGTGATTCCAGCGGCGGTGTTTCTGCTGATGGTGTCGGTGGGCATGAGCCTGCGGCACCGCGAAGTGCTGGAGCGGCTGCGACGGATGAGCGTGGTTGCACTGGGTAGGCTTGGTGCTGGCGACATTCATCGTCCCGGCGGCGCTGGCGCTGCTGCTGGGCCGGGTGCTGCCGCTCAATCTGGCCGAGATGGCCGGGCTGTTCCTGGTCGGCGCGGCGCCGGGAGCTCCGCTGATGACGCGCAACATCGCCAAGCGCGGCTTTGACATGCAACTGGCCGCGGGCTACCAGGTCTGGGGAGGCCTGCTGACGCCGCTGATTCTGCCGTTCGTGGTGTACGGCGCGGGACTGCTCTACGGCCGCAACATCTGGATTCCGCCGCAGGACGTGCTGCTGCAGATCGTCGAAAAACAGTTTGTGCCGCTGCTGGTGGGCATGACGCTGGCGTACTTTCTGCCGGTGTTCTCAGGCAAAGCGCAGGTATGGATGAACCGTGCAGGCAACGCGGTGCTGACGCTTGGGATTCTGGCCATGCTGTGGTTCATGCGCGAGACCCTGAAAGGACTGTTGACGTGGTGGCTGCCGCTGGGAGCGGTGCTGCTGGCCGTTGGGATCTGTGGCGGCGATCCGGTTGCTGGTTCCCACGGTCGATCGGGAGTCGCGCCGCAACGCTGGAAATCTGCAATGCCAACCGGCACGTTGGACTGGCGCTGCTGCTCAGCGGACAGTATCTGCAAGCCAAGGGCGCGCTGCCGGCCGTCGCAGCGTACGCTTTGATCGCACCGTTTGTGATGGGCGGATTGAGCTGGTGGTTTCATCGGAACGATGCCGCGGCCGCGCAAGCATAGTTGCGCCGTATGCTGCGTGGGACAATCGAAATATGTTTGCGCGCAAGATTCGCATCGAATACGAAGAGAATGGACAGCGGCAGGCGTGCCCGGTGAAATGGCTCGACAGCTTTAGCATGCGCAACTTCACCAACGACCAGGTGTTTGACGACACGATTCCGGCGGGCGACGGCGTGCTGGAGATCGGAACGCGGGTGCCGCTGGAGCGGCTGCAGGCGTCGATGGAAGACTGGTTCCGGCGGAAGAGCTACCTGCCGCCGGGGGCCGTGCTGGTGGTGAGGGAGGAATAGCCCGTGGTCACGCGCATCGTTTTCATCCTGATCGCACTGGCGATTGTCGGGGGGTTCGTCTGGGCCTACCACCACGATCAGAGGTTGCAGCAGAACGCCGCCATGGTGAACCCGGGCGACCCGAACGAAGCCGTCCGTGAACTGCTGGGCGAGCCGTCTAGCGAAGGCACGTGCGGGACGCTCACCGTCGCGCCCTCCGCTTGCACGAACGAGTACGTTTACAAGTACTACTACACCGTCTTCCAGCCGCAGTATGAGGTGGTGTGGTTCAACGCCGAGGGAAAGGTGATCGGCGGGCAGCACGTGAAACATTCGTTCTGAATCAGTAGTCAGTCGTTAGGATGTGTGGCAGCCAAAGGTTTGGTAGGTGTAAGTTGCGCCTGACTATAGTCTTACATTTGTTATTATGTAAGCCATGAAAGAAGTCAGTGCTACATTTACCTCAAAAGGCCAACTGGTAATCCCGGCCGAATTGCGGCGCAGGCACGGGATCGAGGCCGGTACCAGGGTCAAGTTCCTGGAAGACCAGTTTGGTCGCATTGTTCTGCAGCCCATCACCGAGGACTATGTCGACCGCGTCATGGGTTGCCTGGCGAAAGGGCCGGACCTGCTGGCCGGCTGGGAGAAGGAGCACCGCTCGGAAGGCAAGCGAGACAGATGAAGACGTATGTCTTCGACGCCAGCGCCCTGTTCGCGTTTCTGCAACAGAAGCCAAGTGCGCCCAGAGTGGGCGAGCTGCTGAAGGAGGCCGTACGGGGTCGAGCCGCCATCTTCATGTCAGCGGTGAATTACGGAGAGGTGTACGGGGGAATTCTCCGCGGCCACGGTCCGGAGAGGGCGCGGGTAGCAATGAGCGCCGTGCAGCCGTTGCCTATTAACCTGGTCGATGCCACTCCGCAGAGGGCACTTCAGGCTGCCGAGGTCAAGGTCAGGTACAAGCTCTATTACCTCGACAGCTTTGCGGCTGCTCTGGCGCTCGAACACAAGGCAACACTTGTGACCAGCGATTCGGATTTTCGCCGCCTCGGTCACAATTTTTCCGTTGTCTGGCTGAAGCCTTGATGAAGTGTACCCGCCACGAAATCGTTCTGCAGTCACGACCGACGTGAAGCGAACAAAATGGCACGGCCGGAGCCATGCCACATTGTGGTACATCTTACTGAGTGGTACCTACTTCTTCGCCACCGGCTTAGGAGCAGCGTCCTTGATGGCCTGGGGCGCGTCGAACTTCTCGAAATTCTTGATGAAACGCGCCGACAGCTCGGCTGCCATCTTGTCGTAGGCCGCCGTATCTTTCCAGGAATTGCGGGGCTTCAGCAGGTCAGCGGGCACTCCCGGAACGAACGTGGGAATGCTCAGTCCGAACGCCGGCTCAATCTCGAACTCGACATCGTTCAGCGAGCCTTCCACCAGCGCGTTGACCATGGCGCGGGTGTAGGGCAGGCTCATGCGCTTGCCGATGCCGTACGCTCCGCCCTGCCATCCGGTGTTGACCAGCCAGCACTGGGCGTTGTGCTCGCGCAGACGCTGGCCCAGCATTTCGGCGTAAACCTTGGGAGGCAGCGGCATGAAAGGCGCGCCGAAGCAGGTGGAGAACGTCGCTTGCGGTTCGGTCACTCCGGCTTCGGTACCCGCGACCTTGGCGGTGTAGCCCGACATGAAGTGGAACATCGCCTGCTCGGGCGTCAGCTTCGACACCGGAGGCAGCACGCCGAACGCATCCGCCGTGAGGAAGACCACGTTCTTGGGATGTCCGCCGAAGCCGGGAATCACGGCGTTGTCGATGTGCTCTACCGGATACGCGGCGCGGGTGTTCTCGGTCTTGCTGTCGTCGTCATAGTTGGGCACGCGTGTGACCGGATCGAGCACGACGTTCTCCAGCACCGAGCCGAAGTCGAGGGCGTTCCAGATCTGCGGCTCGTTCTGCTCGGATAGCTTGATGCACTTGGCGTAGCAGCCGCCCTCGAAGTTGAACACGCCGTCGGCGCTCCAGCCGTGCTCGTCGTCGCCGATGAGGCGGCGCGTCGGATCAGCCGATAGCGTTGTCTTGCCGGTGCCCGAAAGTCCGAAGAACAGCGCGCTGACGCCGTCTTCGCCGATGTTGGCCGAGCAGTGCATGGGGAACACGTTGCGCTCCGGCAGCAGGAAGTTCATGACGCCGAAGATCGACTTCTTCATCTCGCCGGCATACTGCGTGCCGCCGATGATGACCAGCCGTCGGGTGAAGTTCACGATGACGAAGACTTCCGAGTTGGTGCCGTCGCGCTGCGGATCGGCCAGGAAGCCGGGCGCGCTGACGATGGTGAACTCGGGCTTGTGCGTCTTCAACTCCTCTTCGGTCGGCCGGATAAAGAGCTGGCGCACGAAGAGGTTGTGCCACGCGTACTCGTTGATCACCTGAATCGGCAACTGATATCGCGGGTCGGCGCCGCAGAACAGGTCCTGCACATACACCTGTTTGGGGCCGAGGTATTCCAGCACGCGCTCGTACAACGCATCGAACTTCTCCGCGCTAAACGCCAGGTTCACCGATCCCCAGTCCACCTTGTTCTGGGTGATGGCATCCTTCACCGTGAATTTGTCCTTGGGCGAGCGGCCAGTGCGCTTGCCGGTTTCGGAAACCAACGCACCGCGGGCGCTCAGCTCAGCTTCGCCATTGCGGATGGCGGCTTCGACCAGTTTCGGGGTGGAGAGGTTGCGCAGCACGTTCTTCTGCGCCAGCAGGTCGGCTAATTCGGGATGAGCTATGGAGGCCATTGAAAACTCCTTCAATCAAGCGAACTTCCGCCCGCAAGCCGGGCGGCTCGTGCCGGTGAACGATATGAATGGGGAGCAGGCCGGAGTCTCCCCGCGCGCAGAAAAAAGCCCGGAATTCGGGCTCGTCTCTATCCAGTGACTGCGGGGGTTTGTGTTTCTTCGATGAGCGCGTTCAGGTGATCGAGGGTCTCCTGCACGGTCAGGGAATACATTTCACGCCCGCTGTCTTCGCCGGATTCGATGGCCCACTTCAAGTAATGTCCCGCAGTTTGGACTGCCATGGGGTCGGTAATGACCTTGCCGGTTTGCCGGTTGAACTCCACCCACGCGGGATGCGGGAGAGCGATCCACACCGGCCGGTCCTCGACTAAAAACTTGATGTCGACAGCGTCAGCGTGCCGTGTTGCAATCGCGACGATAAGTGCCTGGTACTGACAATGCAGCAGCTTGCCTGACCACTTGTCGATTGCCTGAAAGTCGTCGTACATAACCTTAAAACTATAGCCGACGACCGTAAGTCGGGCAATGACGAAGCTCACAGACCGCGTAACGTGGGCCAGATCAAGGCAGCGTCCTGGCTAGGCCTGTTCGCGGGCCTCGCCCAGCACCACCTTGACGTCCATCTTGCGCTTGCCACGGAAGATGGTGACGGTCACAGTTTCGCCGGCCTTGTGGCGGTTCAACGCCGCAGCCAGGTCCTGCTGGTCGGCAATCTGCTCGCCGTCAACGGCCACAATGAGATCGCCTCCCAACATCACGGGAACGTTTCCAATATAGGCGCGCTGGGTGCCCGCTTTCAGGCCCGCGCGGTCGGCCGCTCCGCCTTTGGTTACTTCGACAATCAGGACGCCATAGTCGGCAGCCAGTCCCATTTCCTGCGCCAACTCTGGTCCGACCGGCAAGGTACGAATGCCGATGGATGGCCGACGAACGTGTCCCAGGGTGATCAGGTCGTTGATCGCGTCCTTGGCGGTGTTGATGGGAATGGCGAAGCCGATGCCGGCGCTCTGGTTGGAGCCGCCCGTGGCTATCATGGCGTTGATGCCGATGACCTCGCCGCGCGAATTGAGCAGCGGGCCGCCCGAGTTACCGGGATTGATGGCGGCATCGGTCTGGATGGCTTCGTCGATTTCCGCCCCTTCCGGCGTCCGGATCGGCCGCAGTGAGCTGATGATACCGCGCGTCATGGTCCCGCTCAGCCCAAAGGGATTACCGATGGCATACACGTTCTGTCCCACGACCAGCCCCTTCGAATCGCCCAGTGTGGCCGGCACTAGTCCGGGAGCCTTGATCTGGATCACCGCCAGGTCGTGCGCATGATCGCGCCCGATGACCGTGGCCTTGTACTTTTTCTTGTTGTAAAGCGTGACCTCCACCTCGCGCGCGTTGGCGATAACGTGGTAGTTGGTCAGGATGTGGCCGTCCTTATCGATGATGAAGCCCGACCCCTGGCCTTCCTGCGGCACCGGTCCGTAAAAGAAGTCGAAAGCCACCGCCGTCGAGGTGATGTTGACCACCGAAGGCGTGGCCTTCTTGTACACCTCGATGTTCGTCTGTTCTTCGTTGTCGAACGTGGGCGGCGCCGCGGCTTGTGTGAGCTCGACCGTGGTCGGACGCGCGATGTAGTCCGTCGGATTCACGCCGGAGTGGTGGGTTGTGTACCAGTAAAAAGCGCCGGCGATCAGCGCACCGAGAAGAACTGGGCGTATGAGTCTCATGCGTGTAGTACGAGCACCTTTGGCGGGCCGTTCCAGAGGGAAGGCCGCGGATTCCTTCATAAAGTGTATCGAGTTCCAGCGCGAACTGCCTAGTGAGGGTGGGCGGCCAGGTCCCGAAGCCTTGTCCACAGCGCCTCCACCTGGCGGGTTGTGGCGTCGATGCTGCCCGAGTTGTCGATGACGAAATCGGCGCGCGCCGCCTTCTCTTCGTCGGGAAGCTGGGCGGCACTGCGGCGCGCCACCTCCGTGGTTGCCGCTTCGAGTGAAATCTTCGCCCGCTGCGCGTAGCGCACAATTTTCTGCTCTTGTTCGCAGGTAACCACGATCAGCTTGTCAAAGTCCTGAGCTGCGCCGGCTTCCAGTATCAGAGCGGCCTCAATCACCGCGATGCCGCGTGGATCGCGCTGTTCGCAATCCGCCATCCAGCGGACCTGGGCTTCCAGCACCGCCGGATGTACGATGTCATTCAATTCGCCGATGCGGTCGGGAAACGCCGCGTTGGCCAGCCTTTTGCGGTCGATGGTGCCGTCGCAGTTGAGTATTTCCCGGCCGAAGCGCTCCACCACGGCGCGGTACACCGGTTCACCCGGCTCGTACAGCCGGTGCGCCAGCGTGTCAGCCTGCAGGAAGTGTGCCCCGCGCGCCGCCAGCATCTTGCCCACCGCCGACTTCCCGCACGCTACTCCGCCCGTGAGGCCTACGCGCAGCATGGCGAGTCTTGTGGTCTCGGATTGTCGGGAATCACAATTTGCATAGCCCGCGCACTGGCACAACGCAGTATAAACTGTCATGCGAGTCCTCTACTCGGGAAGTAGTTGGCCATAAAGCGACAAAATCTTGCACACACCACTTTGATGCTAACGCTGTAAGGCATTGATATTAAAGTGCTTGGCTCGTCACAAAAGTGGCTATGCACTTGCATGCCTTCCCATACGTCCGCGCCTCTGGGGTAGAGGCGTTGGAATGAACTGTCACGGCTTCGCAACGACTACAAGCTTGCTTCCAAAATTACACCGAGATTTCGCAGGAGGAAATGAATGTCAAACCGCTTGACACACTGTCTTGTGCTCACGGGATTACTACTGGCTCTGGCAGGACTCGCCAGCGGGCAGTCCTGGACAAACCTCACCAATCAGCCCACCGTAGCAACAGGGCCCATGCTCCAGCTCCGGGATGGCCGCATCCTCGTCAATGAATCCCAGGGGCCCGATCCAGGCGTCTGGCTCATCCTCACGCCCGACGCCACCGGCAGTTACGTAAACGGCACGTGGAGTACCACTGGACACCTGCCCTCCGGCTACGCACCTGTCTATTTCGGTTCACAGGTACTGCTGGACGGCAAGCACGTCGTCATCGAGGGCGGCGAGTATAACAACGGCTCCTCAGCATGGACGACCTTGGGCGCGGTGGGAACGATCACGCCGTTCGGCAATGTGTCCTGGACGATGAACAGCCCGCCCTTGGGCTGGGGCACCATCGGCGACGCCGAGAGCATTACGCTGGCCAACGGGAAGTACATGCAGGCAAACTGCTGCACGGCAGAGAACGCGATCTACAACGGCCCCAACTCCTGGACCACGACCGGCTCGGTGATTCAGGGCAGCAACGATGAATCTGGGTTTACCCTCCTGTCCAACAACAAAGTTCTAACCGTGGACGCTAAGAATAGCTCTTGCGGCAACTCCACCAATGGTGGCGCGGAACTTTACGATCAGACGACGGGCACGTGGTCGTGTACGGGACAGACTCCCATCCACCTCTATAACCCGGCTGACGAGGAATTGGGCGCCGCGGTTTTGATGTACAACAACAAGGTTTTCCAGTCGGGCGGCAACGTCGTGGCAACCGCTATTTACGACGTGGCTTCCGGCACCTGGGCTGCTGGTCCCACTCCACAGAACGGTCTCGACCAGGCCGACGGACCGTCAGCGCTTGAGCCAAATGGCAAAGTGTTGGCCGATTACAGCCCGGGGTTGTTCAACACCGGCTGCCAGTTCGTGGAGTACAACCCGACCACGAGCACCCTGAGCAACGCTCCGAATAACAGCGGCTGCCCGAGTGGCTCGTCGTTCTACGGTCACCTCATGGTCCTGCCGACCGGTCAGATCATGTTCACGGACTTTGGCAACAGCGCGGTTTCGATTTACACCCCCGCGTCGGGCGTCGTGGCTGCGGCCGTGCCGACCATCTACCCGTCGAGCCTCACGTATGCCATCGGCTCCGTGAACAACGTTCTCCTCGGCAAGCAGCTGAATGGCTTGACGCAGAATAACGGCTACGGTGACGACTTCCAGGGAGACACCAACTACCCGCTGGTTCGCTTCAAGAGCACGCAAACCGGCAAAGTCTACTATGCGTTCACCCACGACGACAGCACGCATAGCATCGCTCCCGGCACCATGATGTACACCCATTTCGACATCCCTGCAGGCATTCCGGCGGGGGTCTATCAGATGAACGCTGTCGCCAACGGCATTGCATCGAATACGGCGGTCGTAAAGTTACACTGAGGTTTTTCGAGACGAAGGATCTCTGAAACTGGAGGTGCCATGCCCCAACCTGCATGGCACTTCTTCGGCAAGAACGATGCAAATCAATGGCTTCTTGCCGCGGGATAGAACCTCCAGTTTGCGTGGAAGCGGGTAGGCACTTTGTTGCAAACTTTTGCGGCTGGATGCTGGACGATGGTTTGTTTGCAACGAGATACCGCGGAAGGTGAATTGCATGCAGTTTGAGTGCACGCATATCGCGCCGAGTTCCGGCGGATTGGGATCTTTGCCAACGGCTTACGATTCCCCTTGCGCCGATTCACTCTGTATAACCGTGTCATCGAGGAAAAACTTATGAGAATGCGCTTTGCTTCAATCGTGCTGCTGGTGCTGTCGCTGATGGTGGCTGCTCCAGCGTTTGCCGCCACCCTTTACACCAACGGAGCGATCAACGGAACCGTCGACGCCTGGAACACCTGTTGCGGGTACCAGGTCACCGATTCGTTCACCATCACTTCTGGCGCTTCGACCGTCACTGGTTTTGATGGCGGCTTCTGGGTCGCTCCGGGCGACACCCCCGTTTCCGTCGCTTGGTCCATCGGAACCTCAGCGTTCGGTAACACCTTGGGATCCGGCACTGCCGTCCTTTCCAACACCAAATTCTGCTCGGGCTGTGGTTTTAGCTTCTACGACATTTACACCTCGACCGCGAGCGGCCTGAGCGTCGGTTTGGGAAATGGGACCTATTGGCTGACCCTGCAGAATGGTATTACTGCTGGCGCAGGCAGTATGTTCTGGGATCAGAACAATGGACCGTCACTGGCACAACAGAGTGGGACCGGTGCCATCGGCTCCGAGGCGTTCAGCATCTACGGAACGACTCAGACTGGGACTCCGGAACCCGGGACGCTCGTCATGTTCGCTTCTGGAATCCTCGGCCTCGGTAGCGTTGTTCGCCGCAAGCTGAGCCTCTAATTCCCGGCGCTTCCCGTAGCGCTCCAACAGCCGAAGCCTCGTGCTTCGGCTTTTTTATTTGCACGACAACCAGCGTTGGCGCACGGCGGGCCGACCACACGGAAGCCTCGAAATGGCTGGATTCCCCGATACCTCCGCTACTTCTTCCTGATATGCAGCAGCTTCTGCACTTCGGCCACCATGTCGCCCGCCTCATCTTTCACTTCGACGGTGAAGGTGGGCTCGTACCTGGGAAGCGTCTTCAACTGCTCGCGAATGTCGTCGAGCTGCGCGTCGGTAATGCGAAACTCGGCGCGCACTGTGCCTCTTCCCGGCTTGCGAAAGCGGATGCTGGCAGCCTTGTCCCAGACGATGTATTCCGGGCCCAGGTTCTTCATCAGCAGCAGCATGTAAAACGGGTCGCACATGGAGTAGAGCGAGCCGCCATAGTGTGTGCCGACGAAGTTGCGGTTCCACGGGCGCAGCTTCATGGTGACGTCGGCCGATTTCATGTCGGTGCCCCAGCGCACGTGAATGCCCGTCGCCGCGAAGGGCGGCCAGAGGTTCACCAGGCGAAGCATGAGACGCTGTTTGATCGAGGCCATCGAGAAGCGCTCGCGGGAACGCGCCACCAGTTTACCCGCAGGAAGACGACCGTGCTGCCTCGCGTATCACCCTGTAAAAATGCCGCCATTGGGCGAGAACCACTGGCCGGTGTAGTAGGCGCTATCGTCGGAGGCAAGAAACAGTGCTGTAGCCGCGACCTCTTCCGGCATTCCCCAACGCTGCAACGGGACCCGGCTGGTCAAGGCAGCCTTGAGGAATGGCGAGAAGGTCTGTGTCATCGGCGTGTCGATCCATCCTGGACAGATGGCGTTCACCCGGATGCCGCGCGACGCGACCTCAAGCGCGACCGAACGCGTGAAGCCCAAAATACCGCCCTTGGCCGCACCATAATGCGAGGCCATGGGAATTCCGCTTAAACCGGCGACGCTCGACATGTTGATGATGGAACCGGCATTCTTCTGCGCCATCAGTTTCAGCGCTTCGCGGGTGCAGTAGAACGTGCCGCTGAGATGAACGCCGATCATGCGGTGCCAGTCTTCGTCGGTGAGCGACATGGTGATGTCCCAGTGCGACTGGGTCTTCCCGCCCGTCATCATTTCGCGGATTTGCGTCTCGCCCTTGCTATTGATTTCGTCGCGGCGGCTTCCCGTTTCGGCGATGCCGGCGTTATTGACCAGGATGTCGAGCCCCCCGAAGCGCTGCGAAACTTCGTCAAACATCGCGCGCACCGCTCCACTATCGGAAACATCGGCCTGGATGGCGAAACCGTTTGCTGTCGCCCCGCCCATGGCATCGACTACTGCCTGGGCCGCCTCCCGGTTTACGTCGTTGACGATGACGCGCGCTCCCTCGCTGGCGAAACGCTCGGCAATGGCGCGGCCGATTCCCGATCCCGCTCCGGTGACTAATGCTGTTCGTCCTGCAAGCCTCATTCGGCAGGTCCTTTCGTGGTCAGACTGGCGAAGGAGTATAGCATCCGTTTCTTGACTTTGCGTTGGGTGGATGAACAGCCAGATATCGGCCCGGTGGAGACCATGATCGACAGGCTGCCGCTGTATCCGGAAAAGCCTCGGGTTGTGTGGGCGACGATGCCGAACTACAGCGCCATCACCCCGCGCTCCTGGTTGCGGATGCGGATGGCCTCGTCGATCTTCGAAAGAAATATCTTGCCGTCGCCGATTTTGCCGGTGGAGGCGAACTTGAGAATGGTCTCCACCGTGCGCTCGACAACCGCGTCGTCCAGCACCATCTCGATCTTGATTTTGGGTAGCAGGTCCACGTTGTATTCGCGGCCGCGATAGGACTCGGTGTGGCCCTTCTGGCGGCCGTGGCCGCGGACTTCGAAGACGGTCATGCCGTCAACGCCGATTTCGATGAGCGCGTCTTTGACGGCTTCGAACTTCGAGGGCTGGATGATGGCTTCTATCTTGGTCATGCTTGGTTCT
Organism: uncultured Acidobacteriaceae bacterium; assembly: GCA_963751155.1. Taxonomy (GTDB): domain Bacteria; phylum Acidobacteriota; class Terriglobia; order Terriglobales; family Acidobacteriaceae; genus DASRAA01. The sequence continues at coordinate 143,893 of CAVVTL010000010.1, forward strand.
CCTGATCTCGTAATCGACCCAGTCTCCGTTGCTTATGCTTTCCACAGTGTAATCACCGCGCCACCGGCGACGATGAGCGAGCCGCCAACCAATATCGGCAGCGTCGGCGTCTGCTGAAACCGCACCTTCGCCAGAAGCTGCGCCACGAGAAAGAATAGTACGACATACAAGCCCAGTAATTTGCCGAAGTCCCACGGCGGCGTGTTCACCACCAGTCCGTACAGCGCGAGCGTCACCGCGCCCCCGGCAAACGCAGCAAAACGCGCCGCGCCGGTGGAGCGATAGAGGCCTTGCTGGAAGCAGGAATCTCCGTAGGCCTCGAGAAATGCGGCGAGCAACAGCACGGCAAACGTGCCCACACGGGTGGCGACCAACTGGTTGAGCATCTCTTTCATCGCGGGTTCCTTGCGCAACAGGACAGGGTGTGCGCTCATCGTAGCAGGCGGGGCCGCAATTTCCGAGGCGATCCTTTTTCTACAGCTCATCAAAAAAATCAATTGGACGCTGACGCGATCCGCCAATTAGCCTTGCAGATTGAGCGGGAGATGTGTGCCCGCCAATAGCCGCTTGATCCATGAGTTTAGTGTGGGTTCCTCATGAAGGCAGTGGGCTTCCTCTTATTAGTTGCGGGATGGTTCCTCGCGCTGGCCGCGCTGGAGATGCTGGGCGCGCCGACCCCGCGCGCTTTGTTCGTGCTGGCCGGCTTGGCCATCGAGGTGCTCGGACTGGTGCTGGTGTTCCGGGCCAACCTGCCGCTGGATGAGGTCGAGTCCTGATGCCTCAGACCTCGCTCGCGATCTCGGAAATAACCACCGCCCTGTGCCTGGTGTCGATTCTGATGGTTCCGCTGGCGGTCGCGGGAATTGCCCTCATCAACAACGGTTTGGGGAAGTCACGCAGTGCTGCACACGCCATGCTGGCTTCGTTGTGCGTGGTGGCTGTGTCGGCCACGCTATACATTGCCATCGGATTCTCGTGGGAAGGTTTCGCCGGGCACGCGACACACGTAATTCAGATCGGTGGGAAACCCTGGGACTGGATTGCGGCGCAGCCGTTCTTCCTGCGCGGGCTGGAGCTGAACGGCTCGTTCGCGTCGCTGTCGGTGGTGCTGCAGATGTTCGCCGTCGGAATCGCCGCCATGATTCCGCTGAGCGCGGCTTCCGATCGCTGGCGGCTGGGCGCGATCTGTGCCTCGACAGCGGTACTGGCTGGATGGACCTATCCTCTATTCGCGCATTGGGTGTGGGGCGGAGGCTGGCTGGCGCAACTAGGCTCCATCTACGGCCTCGGTAACGGTTTTCTCGATACCGGAGGAGCGAGCACAATCCACGCAGTCGGCGGGCTTACCGCGTTGGCGATGGTGTGGATCCTCGGACCGCGGCAGGGTAAGTACGCTAGCGACGGCATGCCCATCGGCATTCCTGGGCACAACCTGACCAACGTAGTCTTCGGCTGCCTGCTGGCATGGGCTGGATGGCTGGGGATGAACTCCGCGGGCTCCATCTTATTTGGCGGCGCGATGCCGTCGGCCCTCGTGCTGGTCGAAATCAACACCACCCTGTGCGCTGCGGCTGCGGCACTCGTGGCCGTGCTGGTGACGCGCCTTCGCTTCGGACGGCCAGACGCCTCGATTAGCGCGAATGGGTGGATCGGCGGGCTGGTCGCCAGCAGTGCTGCTCCGGCCATGCTGCGTCCCGCAGCAGCGATCCTCGTCGGTCTGGTGACGGGCGCGCTGGTGGCGCTGTCTGTCGAATGGCTGGAGCTGTGGCTCCACGTGGACGATCCCGGCGGAGCGGTTTCGTCGCACGCGGTGGCAGGTTTGTGGGGGCTGCTGGCCGCGGGCCTGTTCGCCGGACTCGGTACGTCGGGCGTTCCCCCCGGCCAATGGGTCGCTCAATTGGTCGGCATCGCGACCCTCCTCGGCTTCGTGCTGCCGATGACTTACGGCTTGAACTGGCTGCTCAACCGGGTGATTCCGTACCGGGTGGACTCCGACGGCGAGCGCCAGGGAATGGACCTGCACGAACTCGGCGCAGGCGCGTATCCCGAGTTCATGGTGCACAGCGACGACTTGATCCAGCGGTAAATGGCGGCGTATTCACCTTTCTACGCCGGCACTATCACTTGCAACGCCTCGCGTTCGACCGCCAGCTCGACCGGCGTCGGGCACACGTACTCGCCGTCGGCATAGAGGTCCATGACTGGATCGGTCTGTATGCGCACGCGCTTGGCCTTCCAGTACTCCACTTCCTTCATGCCGATGTGTCGGCCGCTGAACACCACGTGAAACAGCCGCAGCAGGCGCAGCTTGCTGAGGTTGCGCACAAAGCAGACGTCGAGTAGGCCGTCGTCCATATCGGCGAGGTGTGCGACGCGCATGCCGCTGCCGTAGCGCGGGCCATTGCCGGCGGCGATCAGCATGGCCGGCTCGCGCACCGGCGTTTGCCAGCAGCCGTCAATCTCCAGTGACACCGCAACCTCCGGCGGACGGAACCGCGGCAGGCTCCGCACCAGTCCCCAGACGTAGCCGCCGTGCGTCCGCAGCCAGCGCGGCTGCGAAATCACCTCTCGGCTGACCACCGCATCCAGACCTGTGCCTGCGATTCCGGCGAAGTAGCGGGTCCGCGACGCGGCACGCTCCGCCTCGAACCAGCGGCGCGCCTGCGATTGCTCGATGCGCGGACCCAGTTGCGGCAGGTCCCGCCGCGGGCCGGCCGGAACGAAGTGCAAGGTTTCCAGCGACTCGCCCGCCCACGGCTCGTCGCCATCGTCGTCGGAAACCGCGGGCAGCAGCTCGCTGGCTTCAAACGGCAGCAGCGGTAGCACCGTGCCCAGGTCCACCAGCAGCGTGTTCACCCGCGTTGCACAGAACTGCTTCCATGCCGTGAGCGCGTCGTCCACGGAGTGGATGCCCATGGTCGCCGCGAAGTCGTTGGCGCTGCCAATGGGCACTGGCAGCACCGGAATTTTCTTCAGCGCCAGCGTGCCGAGGTGGCGATGCAGCGTGCCATCGCCGCCAAAAATCAGTGCGGCATCGGGTTCGTCGGTGGGATCGAGTTCGTGGCCCGTGAAAAGGTTCACGCCCGGCAACTCAAAGGGCCGGACGAGGTGCTGCTTCGCAAATGGGGCCAGAACCGCAACGGCGCGCACGGCGAAAGGGTCGCACATTGCGCGCGAAATTCAAAATCGCTGCCGCGATTAACGCCTTAGCCCGACATCCATTTGATAAAACTTGAAAGTGTTTTCTTCGCCGGCCCGCTGTGCCGCGACCAGCCGGTAGCGGTCCAGCACGTCGCCAACGAAGTTCAGTTCTTCGTGCGCGGGCAGCAGGCGCGTCCACTCCACGAAAGTCACCGACCCGAAGGCCTCAAATGCAGAGCGGGTCTTGAAGTCCCACGATTTGTCTTCGCGCTGCACTTGCACGACCTCCATCCCCTTTTGCATCGCCAGCTCGCAGTAATGTTCGGGCGTCAGATGCACGTACGGCTTGTGGAATTGCGCGAAGTACGAAGACCAGCGGTCCGAGAGGCATGTCTTCTCCAGCACATGTTCCAGGCTGTGACGTTCTCCTTTGCAGACCATGCGAAGCTGCGCCCGGCCCCCCGGCTTCATCGCGGCGCAGATCGAGCGCAGCGCTTCCTCCTGCTCTGGGACCCAGTGCAGCGCATTAAATGACACGACCACGTCGAACTCCTCGCGGTACGGCAGGCTGCGCGCGTCGGCAATGGCGAAGCGCAGGTTCGGATAAACCGCGGTGTCATAGTGGCTCGACGCGAACTCGATCATCTCGTGCGACGGATCGACCCCCAACACCGTAGCGTGCGGAACCCGCGCCGCAATTTCTGCCGTGATCTTTCCATTGCCGCATCCCACATCGAGGACGTGCTGCGCCCCATTCATGTCGAGCAGCGCCAGCACTTCTTCCGCCATTGCCCGTTGCAGACTCGAGATCCGCTCGTAATCCGCTGCTGCCCATTCCGTCATCGTGTGGTCTCCGACATAGAGCTGGTTTCACAAACCGGATTTGAAAGGGCACGGCTTTAGCCGTGCCGCCAGAGTACCGCGAACATCGGGCTTTAGCCCCTGAGGGGAATCGAATCTCGCCGGAACATCGTTGACGAAACCGCCTCCAGTCATTTCGATCTTTCTACCAGCTCAGCGCTTTTCCTGCCCCGGAAAAACCCGCACCTGGCGGCGCTTGGTCAGAAACGCGAATCCCCACTGCAGCAAAACGAAAAAGCGGTTGGCGAAGCCGATAAGGAAGTACACATGCACCACCGCCCACACCACCCACGCCAGAAATCCTGCAAATCGCACGAACCGCAAGTCGGCGACCGCATACGTCCGGCCCACGATGGCCAGGTCGCCCTTGTCCCAATACCAGAACGCCGGCGGGGCTGGCCTTCCGCTGACGCGCCGGCGAATCACCTTGGCAACGTACTCTGCTTCTTGAATGGCAGGCTGCGCCACGCCCGGAAGCACCATCGGCTCTTTCGACCGAATCCCCAGCAGATTCCGGAAATACGCCACCACATGCGCCGTGTCGCCGATCACGAACACCTCCGGATGTCCCGGCACCGACATATCACTGCCGACGATCACCTTGCCCGACTTGTCGGTCTCGGCGCCCAGCCACCGCCCCGCCGGAGACGCAAGCACTCCGGCTCCCCACAGCACCGTGGCGGCGTAAACCTGCCGGCCATTGGCCACAATCCCGTCGGCATCGACCGTGGTCACGCGCGTGTTGGTGTACACCTTCACGCCCAGCGATTCCAAATGGCGTTGCGCGTCGGCCGAGAGTTTCTCGGGATACGAAGGAAGCACCCGCGGCGCCGCCTCGTACAGCAGGATTTGCGCCTTCCGCGGATCGATGTGGCGAAAGTCGTGCGCCAGCGCCATCCGCGACATTTCCGCCAGCGTGCTCGCCATTTCCACGCCGACCGTGCCCGCGCCCACCAGCACGAACGTCAACAGCTTTTGGACCTCTTGCGGCGTGCCCAGTCCCAGCGCCGCCATTTCCTCGGCCCGCTCAAACGCCAACAGTACCTTGCCGCGAATCAGGTCCGCATCGTCGAGCGACTCCAGCCCCGGCGCTTCCGCTCGCCAGTCGTCGTGCCCGAAGTAGTTGTACTGAATGCCGGTGGCCAGAATGAGGTAGTCGTACGGCAAATCCGAATCCGTCAGCCGCACCCGGCGTTGCTCCGCGTCGATGCCGGTGACTTCATCCATCAGCACCTCGACGTTGCGCTGGTCCGACAGAATCGAGCGCAGCGGCCCCGAAATCTGGTCGGCCGACAGCAGCCCCGTCGCGACCTGATACAGCATCGGCCGGAAGAGATGGTAATTGCGCTTGTCGATGAGTGTGACGCTCACCGGCGCGCGAGCTAATGCGCGAGCTGCGTACAGCCCGCCAAAACCACCGCCAACAATGACCACACGCGGAAGCGTTGCTGCCAAGCCTCACCCCAAGTGTGCGCAATTCTATCAGCGCCACACGAATTTCCGGCACCTCGGCCGGACGCAAAAAATCACCGCACTTCCCGCAGCCAAATGCCGGCGACTATCGTCTAACATGACAACCGTCCGCCAAATTTCCGGCAGAGAGGTGACCATGCAACGCCGACAGTTCATCGTCAACACTTCCCTCGGACTCGGTGCCGCCTGGCTTGCTCGTCAATCCATCCTGAACGCCCTCGCCGAGACGCAACTGCCGCGCAAGTACGCCGCCAGTGACACCGTCACTCTCGGCAAGACCGGCATCCAGACCAGCCGTCTGGCCATGGGCACCGGCACCATCGGCTACGCCAAGCACTCCAACCAAACCGCACTCGGCGTCGGCAGGACTCTCCGGCCTGCTGCTCAACGGCTACGACCACGGCCTGCGTTTCTTCGATGCCGCTGACTCCTACGGCAGCCATCCCCACGTCGCCGCCGCGCTCAAGCAGTTACCGCGCGACAAGGTCACGGTGATGACCAAGAGCCCCTCGCGCACGCCGCAGGAAATGCGCGCCGACCTCGACCGCTACCGCAAAGAACTGGGCACTGACTACATCGACGTCGTCCTCATGCATTGCATGACCGAAGGCGACTGGACCGAGCGCTTCAAGGGCACGATGGACGTGCTCTCCGAAGCGAAGCAGAAAGGCATCATCCGCGCGCACGGCTGCTCCGTGCCACACCATCGAAGCCCTGCGCGCCGCCGCGAAATCACCCTGGGTTGAGGTCGATCTCGTCCGCATCAATCCCATCGGCTCGCACATGGACGACGATCCCGCCACCGTCATCAGCGTCATCCAGCAGATGAAGTCGTCTGGCAAGGGCGTTATCGGAATGAAGATTCTCGGCCAGGGCGACCTGCGCAATCGTCAGAGCGAAGCCATCAGATACGCTCTATCACTGGGCCTGCTCGACGCCTTCACCATCGGCGCCGAAAGCAAGAGCGAGCAAGACAACCTCATCCAGCGCGTCGCCGCCGCTTAGCGGCACGTGAGTCTTTCTCGGAAATCGGGTGCTCCATCCCGCCCTTTACTGCCGTAAATAAATCTCGAAAGTGAGCAATATTGAACAGGCACAGTAGCCGTCCCCTGACAAACTAGTCGCCAATTATTAGTAACTCTCCGGCTCCAGTCATCCTCGGCGGATTTCCCGCCGGCTGGGGCCGAATCCCGTGGAGGCTGCTATGGTCGCCAACTGTGCCAATCCCGCTTGTGCTCGGCAATTCCATCAACTCAGAGAGGGCATGCTTTATTTTCTGCCGCCCATGAACTCCATCACCGAACGTCTATCGGAATATTGCTATTGGCTCTGCGGGGATTGTTCGATCGTTTTCGCCATGACTCGCTACGAGGGACAGATCACACTGGTGGCGAAGCAACGTCGTCAGCTGCAGCCTCCAGTACATCTCCTGATGAGCGGAAGATGGGACCGCACCTGATCCCCAGCCCGAGAAATCGCCGAGACTTTCAAATCCGAGCCTCTGCCCGCCGAACTTCGACCTGCCCATTCCGCGTCCGCACCTCCAAACAAGGCTGCGGATGAACCGCAGGGCCGTCGATGACTCGGCCATCCTCCAGGGCAAACCGCGAGAAGTGCTTAGGACACACAACCGTATCCCCTTCCAGCTTGCCTTCTGAAAGCGGCCCGCTGAAGTGCGAGCACGTTTCAGCCATCGCAAACAGACGATCTCCGCGACGGACCAGCAGAATTGGAGTTCCCCGATACATTGCTCGGGTAAGTCTGTCCTCCGCCAACTCTGCCTCAGGCAAGACGGCGGCAAACGTCTCTGGGAATTCCTGACCGGCCGTGCGATCAACACCTACTCTGTGCTCATACACCAATTTGCCGCCGAGATGGGCCGCGTAGCCCATCACCGCATATCCCAGAAGACCTACAACGCGGCCCCACTCACGAGATTTCCTTTTTCTCAAATACAGCGACGTTGCAAATAGAGCGGCACTGCTCAAGTTGAGAAGGCCATGCACCAACCCAAGACGCCGGGCCGGAGGATCAACATCGGACCAATCCGTCATTCCCGCAACCGCCGCTCCCGTTGCCCCTAGCAATCCGATTCCGATCGACGTTTCGCACGCCAGCGCAAACTCACGCCGCTCGTACGCAAGGTCCAGGGCATCAAACGCCATGGCGACAGTCCACGCCCCGGCCGGCACGTCCTTGAGCACGACATGTAACGGCTCGCCGAGCCAGGTGCCATTCAGGAAATTTCGAATCTTCTGCGCCGACGGGCGTCCACCGCTATACAAAGCCTTATCAAGTAATTTCTGCAATTTCTCGTCCACAGGCTGCCGGTCCTGTGCCGCAGACGAAGCGCGAGTTGAATCGCTGTCGGAAGCCGTTCCACCGGTGAGATTTGTATCTTCCATGTTCTCCTCGTTATCAGGAATATGGAAGCGGCGCCTTCGTTGGATGCAACCGTCGCACGATTCGTCGTGGAATTTCCTTCGCGCAGAGACATTCCGCTGGGTTGCCGTAGAGCCTGCCCTAAGCCCGCCGCGGCAGGGGTTCGCGCCCCTCTTAATGGGTGCCGACCTGACGGCACCGCACCCCACACAGCAGGTGTTGTAGGTTCCAACCGAACCAAGTTACCCAGGCAGTGTTCGGGTTTCTGGATTGGTTACGATATGGCCTGATTACAACACCTATCCCTGAACCCGGCGACGTCTTGAAGATTCGGCACCGAGATGGGTGACTTGCATCACATCGACGACAACGGGCAACTGAGTAAGCCCTCCCCATGCGTCTTGTAAGGGCCTAAACGGTTCCCCAAATTGTGCCGACATGATCTATAAGGACTGATCGAACCGAGGTGTTTCCGTGCGACGTACATCTAATCTGTTCCTGTTGATTTTTGTTCTTTCCTGCGGTCTCTATTCCTGCGCCCAACAGAAATTGACCACTGTCGCAGCAAGAGCCCACGTCGGGGAGCGAGCGACGGTATGCGGAAGTGTTGTGGGTGTTCACCACGCGATCAGTAGCAAGGGGCAACCAACATTCATTAATCTAGACAAGTCCTATCCGAACCAGCCGTTCCAAATCGTGATATTTGGAAGCGATCTGTCTAATTTTGAAAACCCGCAGCAAAAATACTCGGGCAAGAAGGTGTGCGTGACCGGGACGATACAAATCTTCAAGGTCGCGCCTGAAATCGTCGCTCACCACCCCTCAGCCATCGAGTTGCAATAGGCGATCTGGGTACGAAGGAGCAAACGTGTTGGACGTCGATTCCGCATTTTCATGTAACGATGAGTTCTGCCTCAAGCCTGACGAAAAGGGGACTCGGGTCGATCCTGAAGATATCCTGATCGGACTCGATGGCGAGCAACACACCGTGCTGGACTATTGGCGCTGGTCATTCTCTGACTTGTGCGATGACGCGCTCAAGGGGCAGTTCACCGAGTGGCTCGTCAGCCTATTGCTCGGGCTCTCGCTGCAACCGCCAGTTGCACTGGGCAAATACCGACTTCGTCACGGAAACAGGTGTGCGGATCGAGGTGAAGTCATCGTCATATTGGCAGTCGTGGAAGTGTTGGGGAGACGGCGGCAAACCTAGATCGGTGAGGGTCGCGGGCAAGACGGAGGAGCGCCGAATAACCTTCGCTGGTTTAAAGGTACGCGACAACACCCCGGGGTCGTTACCCGAATACCGATCCGACCTCTACGTCTTCTGCTTTCAGGCGCAGCGCGATCCGCGGTTGTGGAACGCGCTCGACCTCAGCCAATGGGAATTCTATATGCTGACTAGGGCAGAAATGGAAACGCTTGGCTCGGGGTCAGTTTCCCTTATCACGGTCAGGAGAAAAGCCGGAGCGCCGATGACCGCAAGCGAGTTGGGCATTAGAGGTCGCGAAAAGATAGCTGAAGCCACCGAACACAAAAATGCAGTCTCAGCACCGGCTGCAGGCGGGTAGCCAGACCGCGGTGCGGTTGCCGTGCGCTGCATCTCATCCGAACTCGCGAACGAACGAGAAATCGCCATCTCGCGCGTAATCCGCGCTTGGCGCACCACCCTGGGTGTCTTCGCGCGTTTCCGCACGAACCTGTGACGTGCAATCCCTTATCACGTCCCTCTGTGCCCTGCGTCCTATCCGACGGAGTGCGCTTCGATAAAACATCCTGCGTGAGGCAAGGGGAGTAGTGTCTCTTGGCTCTCATCACCGCTTCGGCGGGGAAATACGTCGTTCTTTGACAACCAAAAGCTGGCCGCTGGTTCGTCTCGGTGTTTGACTAATGTGATTTGCAGGATTCGCGCTTGTATGATTTGTATGAAAAGTATGACAATTTCGAGTGCCAAAACAGGCAATTTTGGCCTGTAAGTCACACGGCCACAAATGGATACGTATAAGTATCTATAGAATCATCGACATGCGAACAATTTTCCGCTAAGGCACTGATTCTAAAGAACCGTGACTGTTTTTCTTGATTTGTGTTTTAGTGTTGTATAACGCTTTCCTGGACACTATTTCACTTGGCCTGCCCGGTTACACTCTTGCCCGTCAGCTGCCGAATCAGCACCACCTCTTGCTCCCGGTACGGCGTCCCATCCGCCTTGAACACGTCGTGAAACCACACCTGCGGCTGATCGAGAACGTAAGGATGGCTCCACGACTCCCACGGATAAGATCGTCTGCGTCTTGCCGATGCACCAGCCCCCAGTTGATGGCGCCGACGTGGTGCTTCTTCGCGATCGGCAGCACGCCGTCGAACGTGCTGCCCGCCGAGCGCGCCATGTACTCCGTGCAGATGACCGGGCGTCCCTGCTTCTCCAGCCAAGTGACCCGGCGCTCGAAGTCCTCCGGCCAACTGTAGTTGTGGAAGGTGATGATGTCGGAGTTCTGCAGTTGGATCTCCTCCATCGGCGTCGGCCCTTTCTTCGACGGCCAGTCGCCCTCCCACAGTCCGCTGGTCAACGGCTGCGTAGGATGAGCCGAGCGCGCCCAGGCAAACGCCTGTGGCAGCAGCGCCTTCACGAGTTCCACTTTGTTCTTCGGCTCCTGCTGTTCGTAGTAGCCGTACTGGAAACCGCCCGGGCTCGTTCCACACGTCCCAGGCAAGTATGCGCGGATCGTTGGCGAACGCGCCCACGACTCCCACAACGTAAGACTTCAGCCGCGGATATTGCGAAGCATCCTCCAGCGCTTTCGCCCCAGGACTCTGCACCCAGCCCGGAATTGTGTACGCCCTGCATCGGCGCGCGCTGTTTGCCCAGCTTCGGCAGCGGGTCCCAGCACGAGTCGAACAGCACCAGCATCGGCTTGATGTGGTGTTTCGCGGCGATCGTCAGGAACTGGTCGAGCCGTTGCTGGAAGCCCTTGGCGTCCTGCTGCCACAACAGGTCATGCAGGAAGACGCGCATCGTGTTCATGCCCAGCGATTCCGCCCAGCCGAGTTCTTTATCGATCTGCTGCGGATCGAAGGTGTCGGCCTGCCACATCTCCAGCTCGTTGATGGCGCTGGCCGGGATGTAGTTGGCGCCCACCAGCCACGGCTGCTGTTGATACCAGGCGTTGGCCTTTTCGGCCGTCCAGCGCGGGGCCGATTGCGCCGCGAGTTGCAGCGAAAAGCCGATCGCAATCGCGAAGAGAACTGCTTTGGCGGTGCGAAGAAACTTGGGGTCGTCCACAATCCCCACAGGCTAGCACACGGAGGCATCTATAACTGGCCAGAAATCGCCCCATTTTGTTATCCTTATGCTACCTTCCCGATAAGAGAACTACGTCCCATGAGCCGGCTGTTCCATCCGGCAGACGGCTATCTTACGACGGAGGAATTCTTGAGATGGAACGGCTCATTCGGGCCGGGGAGATTCGTTATGAAGAAGTTTTGGATTGCAGTCGTCGGATTGACTCTTGCATTTGGAACCACCCTCTTCGCAGAAGACGTGGTCCACGCCGTGAGCGGAGTGGTAAAGAGCGTCGACAAGACCAGCAAGACCATGGTCGTCAAAACCAAGGACGGCACCGAGCAGACCATCAAGTGGACCGACAAGACCACTGTGGAAGGTGCAAAGGGTACAGCTAAGGGCGTCGATGATGCCAGCAAGGCCACCTACGACGGCGCCAAGGAAGGCACTGCCGTAACCGTGAAGTACACCGAGAAGGGCGGCGAGAAGACCGCTGTCGCCGTGAAGAACGCAAGCAAGGCCACTGCGGACGCGACCAAGAAAGCCGCTGACAAGACCGCTGACGCTGTAAAGTAAGCTCCGCCTGCGGACCAATCAACAAGGGATGCCGCAACGGCATCCCTTGTCGCTTTTGGATTTTCCGTCCTGCTATTCGTCCCTAACGGCAGCCTGCACGATCGGCATTAGCTCCGGCGGAATCGAATCTAGACCATGAGCCTCTTTGGCGTGTGTGGCTGCGGCCTGCATCAGGTCTTCCATCGTGTCGGCCTTCGCCGTGAATTCGCAGCCGGTCATTCCCACATCTTTGCAACTGAGTGTCTTGGCCATTGAATCCGGCCCTCCTTTAACGGGCGCTTGCGCCCTGCTTGATTGTGACTTGGCTGCATCCGGCACAAAACAGCCGATGGCATGAAACATTACACTGCCTAGCGCGCTGGGGGCAAGTGCTCGAAAAATAGCCTGACGCAATCTTCAATCTTCTGTTGTGGCGCTGGCTGCGATGGCCCAAATCGCTTTGTTGCAATGGCTTACCTCTAGAGATTATCCCCGCTTATGCCGGTGATAAAAACTATCGATTTCCGCAATCAGCAGGCGACTTCTACACTCCATCCATCGCACTTGGTCTCATATTGCAATGCGATCCGGATCCGCGATTACGCAAGAAGGCAACGGTGAGACTGGCGCCCTCTGGGAAAAACAGCAACTGCGGCATTTGCGCACCAGACAAGGCGCCGGAAATCGTGTTTCAGGTGGGGTTAGGCCTTGGATTTCGATCAACTGACTACATTTCTGGAAGTCACGAAGCTGGGGAATTTCTCGCGCGCCGGCGACAAGGTGTTCCGCTCGCAGTCGGCCGTCAGCGCGCAAATCCGTCAGCTTGAGCAGGAATACGGCACGCGCCTGCTCGATCGCTCGGGCAAGCGCGTCAAGCTCACGCCCGCCGGGGAAGTTCTGTTCGAGTACGCCAACCGCCTGCTCGCATTGCGCGGCGAGTCGCTTCGCGCCGTCGCCGACCAGGACAGCATGCCACGCGGCGTGCTGGCCATTGGAGCCAATGAGGCCACTTGCCTCTACGTTCTGCCTGAGACATTCGGCGAATACCGCCGGCGTTACTCCGACGTGCAGATCAGCATCTACCGCAACTTCAGCCACAAGATCCTCGAGCGCCTGCAAGACGGCCTGATCGACGTAGGCATCGTTACCATGCCGGTGAAGGCACCCAGCCTGGTGGTCAAGCGAATCTTTCACGATCGCCTGGTGCTGATGACCAGCCCCAACCATCCTCTGGCTCGCATGGACGCGGTGCCGGTGGAGGCCATGGTGGACTATCCCATCATCTTGCCGAAGGCCGGGCACACCCGGAAAACCATGGACAAGCTCCTTCGGCCTTTTCAGTCCCAGCTGCGCGTTGCCATGGAACTACCGAGTATCGCCATGATTAAGGCTTTTGTGGCAGCAGGGATGGGAATCTCGCTCATCAGCGAGAGCTTCGCTCGCAAAGAGTGCCGCGCCGGTGATCTTGCTCTGGTTCCGATGGCCGATGCCACCCTTTCGCGAGAGCTAGCGCTGGTATATCACCAGGACCGTACCTTGCCGCGCTCGGCGGTGGCCTTCATTGAGATGGTGCAGAACGGTGTGAGGCAGTTTAAGACCGCCGGGGTGTTTGAGGTGCCCGAGTTGTCGCTGCTTGAGACGAGCGCGTACGAAGCAGCGCCGCTTGAGACTTAGCACGAATTTCGAGGGTTTGCGACGCGTTTGTTTTCAGTTGTTTGGGCTGGATTCCGCGCTTGTTGATAGCCGCTTTTTATCATCCTTATAAGAATTTGATGTCGCGAAAATTACGATTGGTGCGTCCGGAACTATGCGTTGGACTCTCGCTGGAGCGTTCCGTAGTTTCGGAGTTGAGTCAATTTCCGTGGAGGATTTACAGTGACGCACCCACAGTACCGAAAGCAAATCGCGATTGCGACCATCGTCCTGGCGTTTGCGTGCGCCGGTTTTGCGCAAGACACCCCGAGTTCTGTCCCCAAAGACCAGAAACCGGCGGACCAGGCCCCCGCAGCCACCACACCGACAGCACCTGCCGCGCCAGCTGACGCTCCCACGGCGCTCCCAACTCCGAGCATCACAGGTCCGCTGGCTGGTTCTCCGCCGATCGCTTTGGAAGCTGGCCCGCTGGGTAAGCTCAGCCTCAACGGCATTGTCAGCGGCTTTGGCGTGTTCCAAAGCAACGCTGTGCCGGGCAACAACGGTGCCGAAGGCAACCTGTCGAATGGGCAGATCTGGATCCAGAAGACAACGGGCTGGTGGCAATTTTACGTTCAGGCGGGCGCCTACGACATTACTGCTCTGGGATCGCCTTACATCTCTACCGAGACGGCGATGACCGACCTCTATGGCCCCGTACCGACGGCTTACTTCAAGCTCGTTCCGGGTAAAACGACTTCCATCGAGGTCGGAATTCTGCCTACCCTGGTCGGTGCTGAGTACACCTTCAGTTTCCAAAACATGAACATCGAACGCGGACTGTTGTGGAACCAGGAGAACGCCATCACCCGCGGCGTGCAGATCAATCAGACGATCGGAAAGTACTTGACGGCGTCGTTCAGCTGGAATGACGGCTATTATTCCAATCGCTATTCGGGCCTGAGCGGCTCACTGACGTTCACCAAGGGAGCGCACGCCCTGGCATTCGTCGGCGCGGGATACCTCGGGCAAACCAATTGGACGAATCTGGCTACCCCGATTCAAAATAACGGACAAATCTACAACCTGATCTACACCTACACGAACAAAGGCTGGGTCATCCAGCCCTACATTCAATTCAACGTAGTGCCCACCAACCCCACGATCGGCGTACCCAAGGGCTCACAGGCCTGGGGCGGCGCAGTGCTGGCCAGCAAGACGCTAAAGAAGGGCTGGTCGATGGCCGGGCGCTTTGAGTACATCTCGAGTTCGGGCGGCGTTCCTTCCAACTCGCTCAATCTCATGTACGGCCCGGGCAGCGGGGCATGGTCGCTCACCGCGACTCCCACGTACCAGTACCAGAAGTTCTTCACCCGCGCTGATATTTCATTCGTGAAAGCCACCAGCATGACGCCGGGATTTGGTTTCGGTTCCCTCGGGACCATCAGCAGTCAGACCCGCGGCGTCGTCGAGATTGGGTTCCTGTTTTGAGTTGCCAGTAAGCGGGAGTGCGGAGGGTGGTACGTCTACAGCCCACTCTCAGACAAGTCGGCCCTTCGCACCCCGCATCAACCAGGTCGAACGACGAACGAACGCAGACTTCTTAAGGAGAATGAAGATGGCTGAAAACGCTCCAGTCGAAATGAAAGCAACTCTGGGCCTGACTGGCCTGACGATGAACGCTATGGCGCTGATCGCGCCCGGCGCCTTCCTGTGGCTGACGTTCTACATCCAAGCCACCACTGGCGTCACCGCCCCGGCCATGTGGATGGGCATCGTGCTCGCCCTTCTGCTCTGTCTGGCGACCGCCGTCTGCTACGCCGAGATGGCGAAGCTCTACCCCGGCACTGGCAGCTCGTATTACTTCGCCGAGCAGTCGTTCCTCAATCACGACAAGGCCTGGAAGTATGCCCGCCTCTCCAAGTTCATCGTCGGCTGGGCCTCGCACCTGTACTACTGGATCTACCCCGGCGTCATGGTCGGCGTCATGGGAATCCTGTGCGGCTACCTGGTGGGCACTATCTGGCCGAATCTCATGAGCGCGTCGAACCCCGGCGTGGCCTTCATGATGCTGATCGCCGTGGTGTTTTCCTTTGCCGTGGCTTACATCGCCCACCGCGGCGTAAACGGATCGACGTCGGTGAACATCGCAATCAACGTCATCCAGATCACCGCACTGGTGATCTTCGCGGTACTCGCTCTCGGCTACCGCATGAATCATCCTCCGGGGTCGATCGCCTACCAGTTCGACTCTGTCTCGGGCGAGGCCTACACCTACGAGTTCGCCACTACCACGACCATGGTCGACGGGAAACCGACCGACACCATCGTCCGCGACTCGGCCGGCGTGGTGCCCCAGCCCAAGCTGGACGCAGCGGGCAACCCCGTGCCCTACAAAATCAGCTATCCGACGACCGACAGCAGCGGCGCGTTCCTGACGCATCCCAACAAGCTGTCAGTCATCGCTCCCCACAATTGGGGCTGGGTATTCGTGCAGGCAACGGTCGCCATCCTGATTCTGGTCGGATTCGAATCGGTAACCGCCATGGGCGGCGAGGCGAAGAACGCCAAGCGTGACGTGCCCATCGCGGTCATCGTCTCGCTGCTGGTGCAGGGGCTCTTCTGCTACCTGTTCGAATACTTCGCTGCAAACTACTTCCTCAATAGCGGGTACAGCATGGCAGAGCGCGTCGAGTTCGGCGGCGCCCATCGGCGACATGATGGTCGTGGTCGGCGATGCCCTCTTCGGACAGGGGCATGGCCGTACCTTCATGCTGATCGAGGCGTTCACCGTTTTCCTCGCCCTGATCGGCACCACGCTTTCGTGCATGAACACCGGCGCTCGCGTCACCTACGCCATGGGCAAAGACGACGAAGCTCCCGAGCACTTCGGCATGTTGCACTCCAAGAACCTGACTCCACACCGCGCTATCTGGACGCTGGCCGTCATCTCGGCCGTGGTTGGCTGCCTGGCGGTGGTGATGGCGTTCGGCGATGCCGGCGCTCCGACCGACGTCGCCATTCAGGCATTGCCCCACGGCTTCTGGTCCACCGTCGGTTACACAACCCACGACAAAATGGCCGCGCTCCCCAACTCGCTGCTCACCGTAACTCTGGCCTCGAACTTCGGGACCTTCCTGCTGTATATGCTGAGCTGCATCATCTGCATCGTGGCCTATCACGGGCACCCCAAGTTCAACGTGGTTAAGCACCTGTTCATTCCAGTGTTCGGGTTGCTGGCTAACCTAGCCTGCATGGCGTTCTATATCGTCGGGCCGTTCATGGGATATGGCACCAAGAAGGAGCCTCTGCTGGCGCTGGGCATCGCCGCTGTTTGGGGCATCTACGGCGGCATCTTCTTCATACGGTCTAGTAAGACAAAGGGCCGGACCACCCTCATCGAAAGCCGCGGCGTGCCCGCGTAAACCCGTGACCGTTGCTAAGAAGGGCGGGCTGCGACCCGCCCTTTACCTTGGCTGCTCCATCGCCTATAACTGAGTCGAAATTGCGCGCCACTTGCGCAAGGCACCGTACCGCCTCATGCTCGACGTAGAATTCACCCAGCTTTCTGACACCGGACGCACTCGCGACCACAACGAGGACTACCTCGGCTACGTTCTGCCCTACACGCCAGCGCAATTGCGATCGCATGGCTGCGTGTTCGCCCTAGCCGACGGAGTCGGTGGACAGCAGAAAGGCGAGGTCGCTTCGCAATTGGCGGTCGACAGCATCCTCGCCGGATTCTCCGCAGCGAAGAGCGGCGAGGCACACAAGGCACTGCTGTCGCGTTTGGTGCAGCGAGCGAATCTCCAAGTGTACGAACAAGGTCAGGCTTCCCGGTCGAGCGCGGGAATGGCTACGACCGTTGTGGCCTGTGCGCTGCGCGCCGACCGCGCTACCATCGCCCACGTCGGCGACTCGCGGTGCTATCTGGTGCGGGAAGGCCGCGCCCGTCAGGTTACCCGCGATCACTCCATCGCCGCCGAACAGGTGCGTATGGGCATCCTTTCGGCAACTGAGGCCGCCGACTCACCGAATCGCCACTTGCTGAGCCGCTCCGTGGGCAACGACATGGTGGTCAACGTCGAAATCGACGAAGTGCAGGTGCAGAAGGGCGACATTCTCTTGCAGTGCTCTGACGGTTTGCACGGCTCGGTGCTGCCGGAAGACATTGTTTCCGTAATCGACCGCGTCGGCAGCTTGAGCATAGCCGTGGAGCGCTTGGTGGAATTAGCCAACCAACGCGACGGCACCGACAATATCAGCGTCCAAGTGATCCGCGTCCATGACGTGGAGCGCACCGGCATGTACCGCGGCCGGCCGTATAACCTGCGATGAGTACCATTAACTTCGCCGGCGCTTTACGCACTCTTTATGCCTCTTCCGCCGATTTTCTGGCATCATATTTCTGGCTCCGTTCAATAACGCGAGTCCGACCCGGGACTCTTCCGCTTGCCATCATTGTTCAGTCTGGGCAACCATGACCACTCTCCATACTGACGAACTGCTCGACCATTACCGCATTGAGAAGCTGATCGCCCGCAGTGGCATGGCGTCCATCTATCGCGCCACCGACACGCGCAACGATCGCCCGGTCGCCATCAAGATCCCGCACCCCGAGATGGAAGCCGATCCCGTTCTCTTCGACCGCTTCCACCGCGAAGAAGACATCGGCAAGAACATGGACCATCCCGGCGTCATGCGCGTCTTCGGCGATGAAGATCGCAGCCAGTTGTACATGGTGATGGAGTGGGTCGATGGCCGGCTGCTTCGGCGAGTCATAAATGAGGACCGCCCTCTTCCGCACGACCGCGCGGTCAAGCTCATCATCCGCACCCTCGATGCGCTGCAGTACATTCACGAGCACGGCGTCGTCCATCGCGACATGAAGCCGGAAAACGTGATGGTTGATGACCAGGACAACATCAAGCTCATCGACTTCGGCATCGCGTCCAACCAGGGCTCGCGTCGCCTCACCTTTGCCAAGCTTTCGCAGACCATGGGCACGCCCGACTACATTTCGCCCGAGCAGGTGCGCGGCGGACGCGGCGATGCCCGCAGCGATATCTACTCCGTCGGCGTCATGCTCTACGAGATGCTCACCGGCCAGGTGCCCTTCTCTGGGCCCAATCCGTTCATCGTGATGAATGATCGCTTGCTGAACAACCCCACTCCTCCGCGCGAGCTCGACCCCACGATCACGCCGCAGATGCAGGAGATCATCTACCGCGCCATGGAGCGCGAGCCCAGGAACCGCTACCAGCACGCCCGCGAATTCGCTCACGACCTCGAGCATCCGGAGGAGGTCGGTGTGGCTGACCGCGCCGAGTTGCACAACTGGCGAGTAAAGCGCAGCCCCTGGCCGCGCCGGATCGCCTTCTACGTGGCCATGGCGCTGATCCCGGTAATTGTGTTCGGATTGCTTCTCTGGGTGGCTAAGCACAGCTAGGCAATATCTGAGTTATTGGGAAGCGCGGAAAAGCCGGCCAACAGTTTCGCCACTGGGCGAGTGGATCGCTCACGGGCTGCTGAAAGCCTCGTTCGGCCCCGAGATAGTTCCGCCTGCGATTAATTCACCTTCTGGCGCAGGAGCTCTTCGATGTCGGCGATGCGGTCGCCGACGTTATTCAGCTTCTGGGCGACGCCCTGGAGCTCGGTGCGCGCGTGACGGTTGACGTAGAAGTCCATTTCGCTGCGAATTCGATCCTTCTTGTCCTGGCGGTTCTGGCTCATCATGATGACTGGGGCCTGGATGGCAGCGAGGGCGGAGAGGAAGAGGTTGAGGAGAATAAACGGATACGGGTCCCAGGCCTTCATGCCAAGGACGACGTTGATCGCAGAGTAGCAGGCCATGACCAGGATGAAGACGATGATGAAGGTCCAGGATCCACCGAAAGAAGCGACGTGATCGGCAATGCGCTCGCCAAATGTCTCGCGCTCCTCGATGACATCTTCGGGCGGGCGCAGGGAACGGGCGCGGGCTAGTTGATGGGCGTTATGCAACTGGCGGCCCAGGAAAGCCATAACGTCCATGATGGCGTGGGGCTTCTGGTGGAACAGCGTCGTGAGGTCGTTACGGTCAATTTCAATGCAGGTGGAGTCTTCGAGGGCCACGGCGTCGGCCATGTGCGGGGTCTGTTCGAGCATGGAGGCGAAACCGAAGAACTCGCCCGGCAATGGCTCCTGAAGCACGACTTCCTGTTGATCTTCATCGATGACGGTAACGCGGACGGTGCCGGAGATAACGACATAGGCTTGCTCGGCGGGGCTGCCGGCGCGAAAGATGCGTTGCCGGGCGGGGAAATCCTTCAGTTCGACCTGTGCTGCAAGCACCTTCAGTTCGTCGTCGTCCATATTGGAAAACAGGGGAATGTCACGCAGGACTTCTGGAGGACAGGGCATGCGAATTGTCTCCTCAGATTAAGTTGCCAGAAGTGTATGACAAAGCCGCATCAACGCGGCGGGGAGACACGGAAATTTAAGAACTAACGATTGAGCGTTAGCGGCTTGGCAGAGTGCGATGCACCCAGTCGCTAGGAGGAGACGACATCCTCGCACGAAAGGGGTCCATTCGAGAGGCTCAGGACGGGCTCTGCGACGGCGCTTGCCTCGGTCGGATCGTTCAGCGTGACACCCGAAAAAAGCTGGGGCTCGAAGAAGCGGTCGACCGCCGTGATGATTTCGGCCTCGTTTGGTGACTCGTAGATGGCCTTGCGGAGATGCGCTCCGTTGGCGACGCCGTGAGTGAACCAGGCGGCGAATTGCTTCATCTTGCCGGGTGCGCCGGGGACCTGCTCGTCGTGCAACATGGTGAAGTAGGTGCGAATCATGCGGTAGCGTTCGGCCTCGGTTTGCAGGTCGTACGCCCCGGTGAGCGTGTATTGCTCGATCTGGCGGAAGATCCATGGGTTAGAGGCGGCGGAGCGGCCGATCATGACGGCATCGCATCCGGTCTCGGCGACCATCGCGGCGGCATCTTCGGGCGAGCGGATATCGCCGTTGCCGATGACGGGAATCTTGACCGCGTCTTTCACCGCGGCGATCCATTCCCAGCGGGCCTGGCCGGAGTAGCCTTGCTCGCGGGTACGGGCGTGGAGGGCGACGGCGGCGAGTCCACATTCCTGGGCCATCTTGGCCAGCTCAACGTGAACGATTTCTTTGTCGTTCCATCCAGCGCGGAACTTCACAGTGAAGGGCACGGTTACGGCGGCGCGAACCGACTCGAAGATGTTCTGGATGAGCGGCAGGTTGCGCAGCAGGCCGGAGCCTCCGTTGCAGGTGACGACCTTGCGCGCAGGGCATCCGAGGTTGAGATCGACGATGTCGAAGCCGAGGTCTTGCACGATGCGCGCGGCTTCGGCGAGGGTTTTGGGATCGCTGCCGAAGAGCTGAGCGGAGATCGGATGCTCGTCACCATAGAAGGTGAGGTAGCGCTTGGCCTTCTTGTCTTTGTGGCGGATGATGCCGTCGGCGGAGGTGAACTCGGTCATCATGAGGCCGCATCCGCCGAGATTGCGAATGAAGCGGCGGAAGACGGTGTCGGTGATGCCGGCCATGGGCGCGAGCACGGTAGCGGGACGGATTTCGACGGTGCCGAGCTGTACGGACGCAGGTACGCGGACGCCGGGAGGGGCGACGCGCTCGGCCGGGTTGTCGAAAAACTTGGGCACGTATTGATTCTACTTGCTTCTGCGGTGCCAGTGGCTTCGCGGTCAGCGCAAGCCGAGCAGGACCGCGACATATTGACGCACCTTGTTGACCAGCGCCGGTTCGGCCTTGGAATGGAACTTCGCGCTGCGGCCCGACCAGTCGAGGCTCTTCAGTTGGTCCACCAGCACGGCACCTTCAACCTGGTCGAGCTTAATCGGCAGGGCAAAGGGGTAGGGCTTGCGCTTGCTGGTTAACGGGCAAACTACGGCGAGGCCGCTCGCCCGGTTGTAGCGTTGATCGGTCAGCACCAGGGCGGGGCGGCGCTTGGCCTGCTCGTGACCGACCTGAGGGTCGAAATTCAAGATCAAAATGTCCCCGGCCTCCGGAACGTACTGGATCACCATTCCACCGCTTCCTTGCCCACTTCCGCGCCGGTGGAGACCTCAGCATAGCGGTTTTCCGGGGTGATCTGCGAAACCAGCACGGCGAGAGCAGGAACCTCGTTGGCGCGGCGCAGCTCGACGCGGCCTTCCGCAACCTCGATCTCCAGGGCATCGCCTTCTTTGAGCCGGGCCTCTTCGGCCACGGGCTTGGGAATACGAACAGCGAGGCTGTTGCCCCACTTAACCATCTGTGCCTTCATATGGCCCTGCCTCCCTGACTATACACAGGATATACGGCCGTATCTACAATGTCGATACGGAGATTTTGTGCGCCGCGGAGAGAGACTGGGCAAAAGCAAAAGCGACCACGGATTTGCACGGATGAACAAGGATTGGAATCAGGTCTTAAGGACAAAGGCAACCGCGGATTGCCGTTCCCACCCAGCGCGGGGTTAAGCCTTCACGGGAGCGGCCTTGAGCAAGCCTGCCAGCACTTCCTGCGGAGTGACCGTGCCCTTGCGATGTTCGCCGGTGGCGGGGGCGGAGACGTGGCCGCTGAGGATTCCGGCGTACATCTCGGCAAAGAGTTTGGCGGCATCTTCGGTGAAGCCCAGCTTGGTGAATTCAGGGACGACGGCGGTTAAAGGCAACTCGAGGACATTCACCGGCTTGCCAAGCAGAGTGGTGAGGGCGGCGGCAATGTCGGCGGGGCTGTACTGCGCGGGACCTTCCATCTCAACGACGCGCACGCCCGCAGCTGGGTGGAGGAGCAGGTCGGCAGCGATGCGTCCGATGTCTAGGGTAGCGTTCATGGGCAAGCGGAAGTCGGCGGGAAAGAAGCTGGGAAGCACGCCTCCGCCGGCGGCAGCGCCGAGCACGGGAGCGTAGTTCTCAATGAAGTAAGCGGCGCGCAAAAACGTGGCGTTAGGCACGGCCTTGGGGAGGATGGATTCGGCATAGTGCAGGTTGCGGATGGGACCGGTGCCGTCGGGGTGCTGGGCTCCGATGGAAGAGAGCACCACAACGTAGGGCACGCCGCTTTCTTGGATACCGCGGGCGACGGCGTCGCACTGCTTGGACATAGTGGCGAGAAAATCGGGCGCTCCGTAAATAGGGGGAAACATGATGTAAGCGGCTTCGGCGCCCTTGAGCGCGGCGGCCAGCGCGGAGGAATCGGCGAGGTCGGCAATGGCTACTTCGGCGCCGCGGGCTTTCCATTCGGCGGATTTCTTGTCGCTGTGCAGGACGACACGGACGGGCTTGCGTTGCTGTAGAAGTGTTTCGGCGACAACACTGCCGGTATTGCCGGTGGCTCCAGTGACGACAAACATGAGAAGACGCTCCTGAATTGAGTTGGCTGACCTAGGAATTTAGGGAAATCGCAGTGCCGCTTACCCCGTTATAGATGATGGGCGGCGGACGAAGTTCCATCAACCGCAACTTAAGTTGGCCCGTGTGGGGCAACCAGCAGAAAGAAAAGCCTCCGCCGGGGCGGAGGCTTGGGTAAACCGAAGAAACTAAGTTACTTGGTCGCTGTAGCGGCCGCGGCAGTAGCAGCGGCGGCTTCGGCCTTGCCGGCGTCGCTCTTGGCGTACTTGCGGCGGAAGCGCTCGACGCGGCCGGCGGTGTCCATCAGCTTCTGCTTGCCGGTGAAGAATGGGTGGCAGGCGGAGCAGATTTCCACGCTGATGTCGCCCTTGTGGGTGGACCGGGTCAAAAACGCGTTGCCGCACGCACAGTGCACGTGGGTTTCGTTGTAAACGGGATGGATAGCTGCCTTCATGGGACTCCCTAACTCGCTGGTTGCAAACCTAGATTTTACCGGAAATAGGGCAAATTGGGCAACCGGCGCATATTCTGCTGCGGACTGTTGGATTCGCCCGCCGAGCGAAAGGATGCAGCCACGAAAGGGAATGCAAGAACCACGCACGGATTTTCACGGATCGGCATGGATCAGAATCGCAGGCTTAGTCGAGTAGTTCGGCCCGACATGCCCAGCAATCGATCTGAGTGGGAGTCGGGCTGGGGACGTCGGCCTTGCGTTCGGTGATGAGATGGCCGCAGGCGAGGTGGAAGTTCACCAGTGTGCCGTCGTTGGTGACACTAATGACTTTGCGCAGAAACCTCTGCTCCGGGGCGGCGTCCTGTGGCTTGCGGGCCATAACAGAGAGCCTACTCCCTGCGAAAGGATTCCGCCTTTCCCGCCGAGGAAAGGCGGCAGCCGGAATCACTTCTTGTTGACGTGCTTTTTCAGCTCGACGCCGGGGGTGAACTTGGCGACCCGGCGAGCAGCGATCTTGAGGACGCCGCCGGTCTGCGGGTTGCGTCCGTTGCGGGCCTTGCGTTGAGAGACGGAAAAGGTGCCGAAGCCGACAAGGGTGACGCGATCACCCTTCTTGAGGGCGGTGGTGACGGCGTCGACGAAAGTGTCGATGGCAGCGGCGGCGCTGGTTTTGGTGATGCCGGTGGAGGCCGCGATTTTCTCAATCAGATCGGCTTTGTTCATGATGGCTCCTGAATCGGGGGCAAACGCGTGCGGAAGTATTTACCTGCCAAAAGGGGTGCGTGTCAAGAGAAACCGGAAAAAGGCAAGATTGGCCACGGGAGTCACGGAGCCGACGGAGAAAAACGGGAGCCGTTGTGGCCTTCGCGGATGAACCCGCACCGAAACAAGTTTGAACGTGATTGAGCGCTTCGTTTCCTGCCCTTTGGGCTAAAGAGCAACGCAAAGCATGGGGCACCCAGAATCATTTCTGGTCGACGCAGAAGCCCAGTTTCTCGCCGAGCGCGGCGAACTCGGCGAGCCACGCCCGGGAGTCCGCGGTGCTCTCCGCAGCGACGAGGGGCAAGACATGCTGCAGCAGCTGGTAGTACACGTTCTGCACGCGGGCGAGGTCGACCTCGAAGGGCAGCGACCGCACCAGATCAACGGCGAGGTTGAAGCGGTGCAGCAGGTCTTCGCGGGGCTTGAGGGCGAGCTCGTCGGCCATGCGGGCGAAGCGGCGGGTAAGAGCGTAGGCGAGCCAGGCGGAGTCCCACTGGATTTTTTCGCGCGCGGCGGTGTCGAGCAGGCGGCGAACGCGATCGACGTTCAGCTCGTCGGCCATGAACTCCTGGCGCAGCGAGGTGTTCAGCACGAACTCGGCGGTGAGGTGCAGCATTTTGGGCAAGGGCGCGCCCATGCCGCTGAGGAAGCCCATCAGCGGCGCGTGGCGCTCGTAGATCATGGCGGTAGGAGGACTTCGACTTCGTCCATGGTGGAGCCGAGCAGGCTGCTGACGACCTTCTGGCGCTCGTCACGGAACAGCGACTTGAGGGTAAAGGTGGCGCCGCTGAAGTGTCGGTCGAGCAGGCGCACGACGGCGGGCAGATCGGCGTCCTGGAACGAATCACGCACCTCGCGCACGAGCGCGCGGAAGTCGGCCTCGCCCGGATAGACGCGCACGCCGGCCATGATGTTGTGGTCGCCAAAATGGAGCACACCGAAGCAGACATCGCGGTGCCTGCGGGTGATGCGGGAGCGAACGCGGATGGCGCCGAGGGCCAGGCGGGCGCGCCCCGACTCGAGCCGAACTTCGTCGATGGGCTGGAGCTCGTAGGCGCGATCCAGATCGCTGTCACCGGCCAGATGAAACATCGAGGCAATCGCGTAATGCGCGGCAACGGCGAGCAGGTCGACCTGCGCTGGCTTCACGAAGCGGTCGAAGATCTGCGCGCCATCGCCGTACTCGGGGAGATTGCTTTTCGCCGACTGCAATAGTTCGCGGAAGGTCTGCTCGTGGTGATCGGGAAAGAGCCGCTGGGCGAGCTGCAGGGTGCGTCCGGCATACATGATGACCTGCACGGTTTCGAGGCCCGATAGCTCGTCGAAGAACCAGCCGCAACTGGTGTACATGAGCATGGCGTGGCGCTGCATTTCGAGCAGCGACATGACGGTGACGACTTCGTCCTCCGAAAGGCCTCGGCGGGCATGAGCGGCGAGGAACTTGTCGAGGCTGGCTTCGCTGCGGTCGAGCACGATGGCGACGTATTCGTCGCGCGCCAGCCAGGGGTCGATCAGGAATTCCGAGGCCCTGGTCTCGTAGGGTTCGACAAGGCTGTCGCGCAGGTGGTCGAGCGCCTTGCGCAGCGGCGCGCGCCAGGACTGGTTCCAGCCGGGCTTGCCGCCGGAGTTGCAGCCGCAGTCGGTGCTCCAGCGGCCGAGGCCGTGGGAGCAGCTCCAGGCGGTGTTCTCGACGATTTCGACTTCGTGGGTGGGCGGGTTGATGGTGAGGTACTCGCTGTAGTTGGTGAGCTGCGCCAGCTTCTTGGTTTCGATGTGGTGCAGAGCGTAGGTGAGCGCCATCTCGCCCTTGTAGTGATGGTGGCCGTAGGTTTCGCCGTCGGTGGCGATGTGCATGAGCTGCTTCCAGCGGCGGTTCTCGGTGAATCCGCTGATCAGGCGGTTGGCGAAACGCTCGCCGTCAGAGAGCAGGCCTTCGAAGGCGACGGCGCGGGAGATGGGGCCGTCGTAGAAGAACAGGTTGATGCTGCGGCCCGAGGGCAGATTGCAGATGTAAGGACGCGTGGGATCGATCTTGCCGCCTTCGACGTTCTTGAACTTGGCGGTGGTCTCGCGGCGCTCGGCCTTGGCCTGCGAAGGAGCCAGCACGGTGAACTTGATGCCGTTGGCGGCGAGGACTTCGAGGGTCTCGACGTCAACGGCGGTTTCGGCCAGCCACATGCCTTCGGGATCGCGATCGAAGCGGTGCTTGGAAGTCGCGGATGCCCCAGACCACCTGCGTCTGCTTGTCGCGGCGGTTGGCCAGCGGCATGATCATGTGGTTGTAGACCTGCGCGATGGCGGAGCCGTGTCCGGAGAAGCGCTTCTGGCTGTCGGCGGTCGGCGTCGAGGATGGCCTGGTAGGTCTCGGGCGCGCGGTCGGCCATCCAGGAGAGCAGCGTGGGGCCGACGTTGAAGCTGATGCGGGAGTAGTTGTTGACGATGCGGATGATGCGGTTGTCGGCGGTCAGAATGCGGGAGGCGGCGTTGGGCGCGTAACACTCGGCGGTGATGCGCTCGTTCCAGTCGTGATAGGGGTACGCGGAGTCCTGTTGCTCGATGATTTCGAGCCAGGGGTTCTCGCGCGGCGGCTGATAAAAATGACAGTGAATACAAAGATAACGGTCCATATGATTTTGGCGCGGATTATGAAGGAATGATGAATTCGGAGCGAGTAGTGTAATGCGCTGGGGAACGCTGGGCAATGGAGTTCGTCATGCAACTTTGGGGGCAGACCGAAGCGTGATGATATGGAAGGAGATAGGGACAGTACTCGCCACGGAGAACACAGAGCGACCCGGAGCAGAAGATCGGGCGAAAGGCGAAAGTCCACCACTGAGACACTGCAGGCACGGAGACAACTCGGGTGAAAGGCAAATCGCGACGGCGGACAGTCGCTTGCACGCTGGCGGGATGGGAAGTAGATTCGAGCTGCGGACGAATTCAGGATGAATGACGTGAATACTTCCGGCGAAAACGTGTGCCCGATCTGCGGCGGAACGGGATGGCGCGATGTCGTGCGCGGCGACGTGCGCGAGGTGACGCGCTGCGAGTGCCGGCTGAAAGGACGCGCGGAACGGCTGCTGGCGGCGGCGAAGATTCCCGCGCGCTATGAGCACTGCGAGCTGGGGACGTTCAAGTACGATCCGGAGAACCCGGAAGACGCGAAGCTGGTCAAGGCGATGCATTGGGCCGAACGGTTCGTCGAAGAGTATCCGATCGAGAAGACCGGCCTGCTGTTTGTGGGCTCGGTAGGCGTGGGCAAGACGCATCTGGCGGTCGGAATTTTGAAGGCGCTGATTCGCGACAAGGGCGTGCCGTGCTTGTTCTGCGACTATCGCGAGCTGCTGAAGTCGATCCAGAACTCGTTTAACGCGTCGGTGCGGGTGACGGAGATGGAAATCCTGCGGCCGGTGTTCGACGCCGAAGTGCTGGTGATCGACGAGCTGGGTGCGGTGCGCAGCACGGAGTGGGTGTTCGACACGGTGAATTACATCCTCAACAGCCGCTACAACGACAACAAGACGACGATCATCACGACGAACTTTCCCGACAAGCCGGAGCAGGAGCGGGTGGACGACCGCGATTCGTTCAGCCAGGCCGCAGCGGAAAAGGCGGCGCGGCGCGAGACCTTGGGCGACCGCATCGGGGAGCGCATGCGCTCGCGGCTGCACGAGATGTGCAAGAAGGTCGAGATGGAAGGCCGCGATTACCGGCTGCACTCGAAG
Source organism: uncultured Acidobacteriaceae bacterium (assembly GCA_963751155.1). GTDB lineage: Bacteria > Acidobacteriota > Terriglobia > Terriglobales > Acidobacteriaceae > DASRAA01. Next base: position 171,520 of record CAVVTL010000010.1, read on the forward strand.
AAGGCGCACTTCCAGCCGATTGAGGCGCCGGCGCGGATTAAGGTGGCGGGAAGAAAGAAAGCGGATAGTGCATTGGTGGATAGTTGGACTCCGCGCTTTCTATCCACTATCCACTATCCACTACCACTATCCACTAAAATCTTCTCGTGGAGTTTTCTCCAGAACACGACAGCGAGTTGTTTGACGCCGCTCCGGCGGGGGCGGCGGTGTTTGTGCTGCGCGGCGAGGCGGGCAGCGAGCCGTATGTCGGCAAGTCGTCGAACTTGCGGCGACGGCTGCAGCGGCTGCTGGGCGCTCCCGAGGGACCGAGCCGCAAGCTCAACTTGCGCGATCGCGTGCGCGAGGTGGAGTGGACTGCGACCGGCTCGGACTTCGAGGCCGGCCTGCTGCTGTATAAGACGCTGCGGCGCGAGTTTCCGGCGAAGTACGGCGACCGCATGCGGTTTCGGTTTGCGCCGCTGGTCAAGCTGATTCTCGACAATCCGTATCCTCGGGCGACGGTGACCACTCGCATCAGCGGACGCAAGAGCGGCGCGCAGTACTTTGGGCCGTTTGTGTCGCGGGTAGCGGCGGAGAAGTTCGCCAACGACTCGCTCGACCTGTTCAAGATGCGGCGCTGCACGGACGATCTCAACCCCGATCCGGCGTTTCCGGGCTGCATTTATTCGGAGATGAAGATGTGCCTGGCGCCGTGCTTCAAGGGCTGCACCGACGAGGCGTACGCGGCAGAGGTCGGACGGGTGCAGGAGTATTTCGCGAGTGGCGGGCAGTCGCTGGTGCGGGAGATCGAGCGGATGCGGGATGAGGCTTCGGCGAATCTCGACTTCGAGGGCGCGGCGGCGTTGCACGTACGGCTGGACAAGGTGAAGTCGGCGAAGGCGCAGTTGCCGGAGATTGTGCGGCGGCTGGATGAACTCAATGGCGTGATGATTCAGCCGTCGGCAGAGGCGGATTCGGTGGCGCTGTTCAAGATTGTCGAGGGGCGGATCTGCGATCCGGTGCGGCTGGATGTCGCCTCGAAGTCGGAGGCGGCGCACATGCAGGCCAAGCCGCAGTCGATGGAAGCGCGAATCACTGAGGCGTTGGCGACCGTGGAGGTTGCGAGAGCGCAGAGCGCGCTGGAGTGGATGGAGCACCTGGCGCTGCTGAAACGCTGGTACTACCGCACGGTGAAGGTGGGGGAACTCTTCCTGATGGACGCGAACGGTGAGCTACCGATGCGACGGGTGGTCAGAGGTGTGTCGCGGGTGTTCAAGGGGGAAAAGGCGGCGGGAGACTTGAGCGAGACGGCGGGGGAGTATTGGAAGTTCAGGGCGATGGAGGGTGGGGTAAAACCAGATTAACCACGGATTTTCACGGATGAACACGGATCAATTAAGTCTCTTCGGCTTTGCCGCGTTGCGATCACTATCGCCATTGTTGACGCGTAATTTGCGCGAGTCAGTTTGCGAGCATTGTCGAGCAGCATGCGGCGAAACTGCGGGCGATTTCCGAAATTGAGTAGCAAGCCAACCTCAAACTGGGTTGCTTTGAGGTAATTCAGCAGTTGCGCTTCGTGCGCGGAGTCGAGGGCTCGCGCACACTTCAGCTCCACAATAACTGAGTTGTTAACGAGAAGGTCGGTTCGAAAGATCCCGACCGTTCTGCCGCGGAAGCTGACCGTGACTGCCTTCTCTTGCTCAACCCAGAGCCCTTTCGCCGCGAGTACGAAGGCCAATGCCTCACGATAAACCGATTCCAGAAAGCCCTGACCCATCTCGTTGTACACCTCGTAAAACGAGCCGATGATTGCGTCGGTGATGGACGCGTGTTTGAGAGCTGGAGCAGGCGAATTTGATTCAATGTGATCCGTGTTCATCGGTGAAAATCCGTGGTTGAAATGGTTTGCGGGTGCTTTGCGATTCACGACTCTCACCCCATCGCGCCAGCGTTCGTCTACCTGGACGACAGACCATTGGATTTGCGGGGAGACATAGCGCAGAAGCGTGTCCGTCGCGGGATGCGTGCGCAGGGCCGGCGCCACGAGGTAGAGCAGCGGCGGCGCGTCGGACAGTTCGCGTCCGGCAAAGTAACCGTTGCGCTGGAAGCCTCCGTTAAGTTGGTGCCAACGCACGCGCGCCCAGTAGTCGAGGCCTTGCAACGGGAGATGGATATCTTCGTCGGCCTTGAGTTCGAGGATGGCGAGGCGCCCGTCGAGGGTGCAGGTGAGCACGTCGATCATGGCGCGGTCGGTGGAGGCGAAGGCCGGCACCTGCGAGTAGACAAAGCGCGGATCGAGGCGTTCGTCGATGGAGCGGACGTCGCGGGTGATAAGCGATTCGAGCCAGCGTTCAGGACAGAGGCGAAAGAGCGGATCGCTCTGGTCGCCCTGGGCACTCCGGCGGGCGGCGAGGCGCGTGACCAGATCGCGAAAGAACGCTGCGTTGGACTCGGCGAGCGTGTACTCGGCGGGCCAGAGTCCGAAGCTGATGGCTTCGACGTTGCGGAACGAGCCTTCTACTGGAGCGAGTTTAGCGCGGGCGAACTCGAGCCCGTTTAGGCGGAAAATGATTTCGGTTGCCGAGTCAATATGCGCTTCGGCAGCGGACGCGATCGACTGAATCCGCGCGATAGACGCGGCGAAGCGGGCGCGGGCAGCTGCGGCATCGACCGCCCGAACGAGGCGGGTGGCGATGTTTCCCGAGTCGTCGCAGTCGAGGGCTGCGCAGGTTTCGGCGCGCTCATCGAGTTCGTAAAGCTCCCACTTCGCGGCGTCGCGGTTGAGATGCGCCATGCGCTGGCGGATCATTTCATTGCGGCCGGCAGGGACGAAAAGCTTGAGACCGGCGACGTGCGCGCGCCCCGCGAGCTGCTCGCGCTGGCGGTGCATCCAGAGAATGCCGAACGTAAGGGCAGCGTCGACAGTGGGCTGGGTTTCGTCGCCGCTAACGCCGAGCACGGCAAAGGCAGACTGGCCTTGGCGCAGGAGCCCGCGGGTGTACACCGGGCTGCAGGAGTGCTCGAGGTCGGCACGGTTGCTGAGGGATTCGAGCTTGTAGCCGTGGAACGCGCGCAGCACAACGCGCTCGAAGACCTGCTTGTAGCGCGTGCGGATGGCGCGCAGGGCGGTCGCACTTCGCCCATCGCGATCGGCGGAAATCTCGAGAACACTGGGCTGCGATTGCCCGAAGCGCAGCACGCTGAGGCGGAGCAGGCGCGGCTTCAGCTCGGCATCGAGCACGCGGCGCACCGCATTGCGCTCGTCGGACCAGAGGTGGAGGACGCACTTTGCCTTCTCCAGAAACCGAGTAGCGCGCCGTCGCAGAAGTCGAAAAGCAGCTCGCCGTTTTCGAGCGCGACGGCGTGGGGCGTGTCGGCGAGGAAGGACTCAAGCATCGGTCCGAGAGATTTCGCGGAAATGGCGCTATTTTGCATCGTGCCCTTTATGGGAAGCGTAGCGAAAACAGGGAGCCCGGGGCTGCAACGGCGCGCACAGCCGTATGTGATAATCGAACTTCACGCCCGCGTCGAATTTGGACTGCGGGCATCTAAGAAAATACCTATGGACAAAAAGTTTTTCTTTGACCGTTATGGTCTGACGCAGGCGGACGTTGAGAAGTACCTGGCTGCAGCGCTTTCCGCGGGCGGCGATTTCGCCGACCTCTATTTCGAATATCAGGTCTCAACCTCGGTTTCGCTGCACGAGAGCATGGTAAAGTCTGCGACCCAGGGCATTTCGGTGGGCTGCGGCGTACGCGTGCTTTCGGGCGAGCGCACCGGCTACGCCTACACAGACGACCTCGCACCGGAGCGCATCTTGCACGCCGCGCGGACCGCGGCGATGATCGCCAGCGGCCCGTCGAAACAGCCGGTGGTGGGGCTCACCGACGCGCCGGCGCACAATCTTTATCCAGTGCCGCTGCCCTCGGTGGAAGCCGACGTGATGGCGAAAGTAGACCTCGTCAATCGCGCCGATGCGGCGGCTCGGGCCTACGATCCGCGCATTCAGGAAGTGCGCGTGGGCTATGTCGACGAGCTGCGGAAGATCCTGGTGATCGGCTCCGATGGCAGCTTCGCGGAAGATTCGCAGCCAATGGCGCGCATGAGCGTGTACTGCCTGGCGAAGTCGGGCAATGAGTCGGCGCCGGGAACGGCTGGCGGCGGCGGACGCGTGTCGCTAGACTACTTTCTCACGGAAAAGACGCCGGAGCACTTTGCGAAAGAAGCGGCGCGACAGGCGATCATCCAGCTCGACGCGGTCGAGGCCCCGGCGGGCGAAATGGAAGTCGTGCTCGGCCCCGGATGGCCCGGCGTACTGCTGCACGAGGCCATTGGGCACGGGCTCGAGGCGGACTTTAACCGCAAGAAGACGTCGGCCTTCACCGAGATGATGGGCCGGCGCGTGGCCAGCGACAAGTGCACGGTCGTCGATAACGGCACCATGCCGGGCCGGCGCGGCTCTCTGAACGTGGACGACGAGGGCAATCCCACGGCGAACACGGTACTCATCGAAAAGGGCATCTTGAAGAACTACCTGACCGACAAGCTGTCGGCGCGGCTGATGGGCATGGGGAACACCGGCAATGGCCGGCGCGAGAGTTACCAGCACATCCCAATGCCGCGCATGACCAACACCTACATGCTGGCGGGCGAAGACGCACCGGAAGACATCATCGGCTCGGTGCAGCGCGGTGTGTACGCCGTGAACTTTGGCGGCGGGCAGGTGGACATCACCAATGGCAAGTTCGTGTTCTCGGCGTCGGAGGCGTACCTGATCGAGAACGGCAAGGTGACGGCTCCGCTGAAGAACGTGACGCTGATCGGCAACGGACCCGATGTGCTGACCAAAGTTTCGATGGTAGGCAACGACCTGAAGCTCGACGAAGGCGTGGGCACCTGCGGCAAAGATGGACAGTCGGTGCCGGTGGGCGTTGGAATTCCGACGCTCAAGGTGGACCGGCTGACGGTAGGCGGAACCGGCGGGTAACGCAAGGTAGCCGCGGATTTGCACGCATTTCACTCACCTCTGGATTACTCAGGAAAATCATGAACGTAACGATGCAGGAAGGCGCGCTGAGCACACAGGTGTCATCGGCTGATTTGAAGCAGATTGCGGTGGACGTGGTGCGGCAGGCAATGCAAGGTGGCGCTACGGCCGTGGAAGCTGTGGCGGTTGACGGCAGCGAGTTCTCGACGACGGTGCGGCTGGGTCAGACGGAAACGCTGAAAGAGTCGGGCTCCAAGGGCATTGGCGTGCGCGTTTTTTTCGGACAGCGCGCAGCCAGCACGTATTCCAGCGACCTTTCGCCCGAGGGGCTGCGGACGATGGTGGACGCGGCGCTGCACTTGGGCAAAATCACCAGCGAGGACCCAATGGCCGGCATCCCCGCGCCCGAGCAGCAGGGCAAGCTGGAAGGCGACCTCGAGCTCTACAACGAAGACGTGTATTCGCTGTCGACGGCCGATCGCATCGACTACGCGCGGCGCGCTGAGAAAGCGGCAATGGCGTCCGACTCGCGAATCACCAATTCTGATGGTGGCAGCTTCGATGCATCCATCTATTACAAGGTCCTGGCGAACTCCAACGGCTTCGTGGGTGACTCGCGGCGCTCGTATTGCTCCATGTCGGCGGTGCCAATCGCGCAGATGGAAGGCTCGGCCATGCAGCGCGACTACTGGTATTCGGTCGCCATGACGTTGAAGAAGCTGGAGACGCCCGAGCACGTGGGCGAAGTGGCTGCTAAGCGCACGCTGCGGCGACTGGGCGCGCGCAAGGTCAAGACGGCGAAGGTTCCGATCGTGTTCGAGAACACTGTGACAGGGTCGCTTATTGGCCACCTCTTCGAGGCGGTCAACGGCGACTCGGTGTATCGCGGAGCGTCGTATCTGGCGGGCAAGCTGGACGAGAAAATTGCAGGCGACAACATCAACATCGTGGACGACGGGACGCTGCCGGGACTGTTCGGCACCAGCGCTTTCGACTCCGAGGGCGTGGCCAGCCGCAAGACGGTGGTCATCGAGAGCGGAGTGCTGAAGTCGTACCTGTTGAACACCTATACCGCCAAGAAGCTCGGCATGCGGACCACGGGTAATGCTTCGCGGAGCCTGGCCGGAACGCCGGGCATTGGGCCGGGAAACTTCTTTCTGAAACCGGGCGCGAAGAGTTTGCAGGAGATCATCGGCGGGATCAAGGAAGGCTTGTTCGTTACCGAGTTTCTGGGCCACGGGGTGAACCTGGTCACGGGAGATTACTCGCGCGGCGCGAGCGGCATCTGGATCGAGAACGGCGAGTTGACTTATCCGGTGGAAGAAATCACCGTGGCGGGTAACCTGAAAGATATGTTTGCCAACGTCAGCGAGATCGGCAACGACCTGGAATTTCGAAGCTCAATCGCGGCTCCGACGCTGCGGATTGACGGCATGACCCTGGCGGGCGAGTAAGCCAGGAAGATTAAATTGCGGCGCTTAAGTGGTGCATATATGCGCCAATTAGTGTCGAATTTCCGCCGATTGCGCGACTTTTGGCCTCGAAATTTGGTAGACTAAACTATCGCGGCCGGCCTCCCGCGGTCCAGAAGTACCATCGGGCCGCTCCACTCGTCTTGCAAGCACCCGAATTCAATCTCTGGCCTTAAACGTTGCAACAACCGGCCGACAGGCCCCGAGGACTGCAATGGCAACCAATCCCCGCAACACCGTGAGTGAGCGAGTCGGGCCCGCTCTCATCAGCTCTCGCCGCAGGGTGAAACTGCGCCGGTCGGCTTCCGTAAGGGGCCGGCTGCTGAGCACGGCGGTTGCGTTGGTACTGCTGGTGCTGGTGGTGCGGTATCTTCCGCCCGGGGCGAGAAAAGCCCCGATCCAGCATACGTCCGCGGTGCAGGCCGCTCCCGAGGACCTGCAGTTCAGCGATGTACAACTCAGCAAAGCGCCCGGCGGTGAGGCGCTCTACCTGGATGGGCTGGTTACCAACATGGGGACGGCAGCAGTCCGAGGCGCGATCGCCGAGGTGGACTTTTTGGACGCACGGGGCCAGATCGTGGCCAGTGAGCAGAAGGCGTTGGTTGGCATGGCCCATGGCGGGACGGACCTTGTACAAAACGAATTCTCGCGTAACCCAATTGCTTCGCGGGAAATGCGCTTCTTCCGGGTAGCGGTGGAGCAGGTACCTCCTGCATGGAACCATGAAGTCCCGGCGCTGAAGATTGTCGCCGTCGACGCGCGGTAGCGGGCGCATTGCGACCGCGGAGTAAAATCGGCTTGTGATGGAACAGGCCTACGAACCCGCCCCTGCACCAGACCAGAAAGGCAACTGGGTTCCCCTGCTGGTTGGCGTGATCGCCGTAGCGGTGGCGGTGGGCGCCATCCTGTTTTTCGGCCGACATAAAGCGTCGACCGGGCCTCAGACGGATCCGTACGCGCAGAAGCTGCAGCTGTCGGCCATCAAGCTGAGTGCCGCTGAGAATTACATGGGCGGCACTGTCACCTATCTGGACTTCAACATCACCAACACCGGCGATAAGGCGCTGCTCGGCGCCGACGTCAACGCCCAGTTCAAGAACACCATGGGCGAGATCGTGCAGAAAGAGACGCTGCCGCTGCACGTGCTGGTCGAAAACCAGTTGGCCGGCTATCCCGATTTGGTCGACATGAGCCGCGCACCGATTGGGCCAGGCCAGACCAAGACCGTCCGCCTCACACTGGAGCACCTTTCCGCCGATTGGGACCAGAGCTATCCGGTGATGGAGTTGGTGAATTTGAAATTGAAGTAAGACCAGTACGGTCCCCGGATTTTACCGCCTACACGGATAACCTTGTCGTCGTTCTTTGTTCCTCCTCACCGTATTGTGAACAAACCCTTATCACACGACGACGTGTTCCGCGTCCTTGCAAACCTTGTTACCGGTCTCGTAAGAAGGCAATCGTGAGGGACAGGGATATGTGTCTCTTCCGACCGCGCTCGAGCCGCAGACGTATCAGCTCTTTGAAAAAACGTAGGGTCCGATCCTGGTCCGGCGAAGAATCGGCGAAAATGGCAGCTGTAAGTCCATTTGAAATGAATTGGATAGATTTAACTAATTTAAGAATCAACGAGTTGCCGACAGTTTCTGCCTAACCCATTGATTCTAAACAAGCGCATCAAATTTTTATGCATCTCTTGTTTACTTAACTAGAACACAATAACAGCAATCCAAAGGACATAAGCTGACGAGGAATCTCGAATCGGCTGCTAAACTTTTGCCACTGTGAAAAACCGCGCTTCTACCGTCGTTCTCATACTCCTATTCTTCGGTAGCCTTCTGGCCGCGCAGACGCCAGTGGAGCAAACTCCGTCTCAGCCGGCGACTACGACCATTGATCAACTAATTCCACCCAAGGAACCCAGCGTGCTCGGCGAGCTGCAAATCATCACGATCAACAGCAAGGTGTACAAGAACATCCGCAACTTGCGGGTGTGGCTGCCGGCCAATTACTTTGCACCGGTCAATCGCAACAAGCATTACCCCGTGCTCTACATGCAGGACGGGCAGAACTTGTTCGACGAGGCCACGGCGCAATTCCACGAGTGGAAGTTCGACGAGTCGGTGCAGTTCCTCACCGGCAGCATGCGCATCAGGCCGATGATCGTGGTGGGCATCGACAGCACTCCGCGGCGGGCGAACGAATATCTGCCCTATCCCGATGCGAACAACAACGAACTGGGCAAGTTCGAAACGCAGGACGTACATGGCAAGCAGTACGGCGACTTCGTGATCAACGAGGTGATGCCGCTGATCGAGAAGAAGTACCGCGTGCTGACCGGCCCGCACAACACTGGGTTAGGCGGGGCAATGTACGGCGCGGACGCTACGTTGTACGTGGTGCTGGCGCATCCGGGGGTGTTCGGCAAAGTGCTGCTGGAAAGTCCGGTGCTGTCCGTTGGCAACGAGCAACTGCTGAAAGACGCGGAGAAGGCCACGCAGTTTCCGGAGAGGATGTACCTCGCGATCGGCACGGCGGAGGAAGCCGACGACAAGGCCAGCGCCCAGGACGTGGAAGAGGTGACGGATCTGGAAAAGATTCTACGTGCCAAGGGGCTGGGACCAGAGCGACTGAAAGTGGTCGTGGAAGAGGGCGCGAGGCACGACGAAATCGCCTGGTCGAAGCGGCTGCAAAGTGCGCTGCTGTTTCTGTACGGGGGCGACATACATCTGATCCCCACGAAGTGAAATGCTTTTTCACCACGGAGGCGCGGAGTACACCGAGAAAGCTTAAGCAGAAAGGCAAAAGCAAAGGCAACCGCGGATTGCGCGGATGAAGTGGATTTCCTTTATTTCTGATTCTGATCCGCGTTGATCTGCGGTTGATTTTGTTCTTGAGCCCGAGTTTGATCCGTGCTCATCCGCGCAAATCCGTGGTTGATCTTCTTCGCTACAATGAACTCGTGCCTGACGACGCCAAGCCACGTTTGACGGAGATGGTGAAAGCCGCGGGTTGAGCCAGCAAGCTAAGTCCGGCGGTGCTGGACTCGGTGCTTGGGAAATTAGCCCGGCAACACGATCCCAACGTTCTGGTCGGCTTCGACACAGCCGACGACGCCGGCGTGTATCAACTCACGCCCGAGCTGGCGCTCGTCCAGACGGTCGATTTCTTTACGCCCATCGTCGATGACCCGTACACGTTTGGACAGATTGCGGCGACCAACTCGCTGAGCGACGTGTATGCCATGGGCGGACGGCCGATTAGCGCGCTGACGCTCGTGTGCTTCCCGGAGTCGGGCGACGTGACGATCCTGGAGCAGATGCTGGCGGGCGGGCTGTCGAAGATGGTCGAGGCCGGCTGCACGGTCATCGGCGGGCACAGCATCAAGGACGACGAGATCAAGCTGGGCTACTCGGTGACGGGGACGGTGCATCCCGGGCGCGTGCTGGCCAACAGTGGCGCCAAGCCGGGCGACCGGCTGATCTTCACCAAGCCGATTGGGACGGGCGTGATCTCGACGGCCATCAAGCGCGGCAAGGCCGAGTTCGCCTGGATACGCGGCGCCGTGCAGCGCCATGACCACGCTGAACAAGACGGCGGCGGAAGTGGTGATCGCGGGCGGCTTCGCGGTTCATGCCATGACGGATGTGACCGGCTTCGGGCTGATCGGGCACGTGCGCGAGGTGGCGCGGGGCTCGGGCGTCAGCGTGCGGCTGTTCGCGTCGAAGGTTCCGCTACTGGAGGGCGCGCTGGAATGCGTGCAGCGCGGCTACGTTCCGGCTGGACTGAAGGCCAACCGCGGGTTTGCCGAAGGCTGCGTCGAGTATGCCGACGATGTTCCGGAAGATTTGCGCACGCTGCTCTACGATCCGCAGACGGCGGGGGGATTGCTGATCTCGGTGGCGGAGGAGGATGCGGAGCGGCTGATTGCGCAGTTGAGCGATGCCGGAGTGAACGGCGTCGAGATTGGCGAAGTGGTGGAGAAGCAGGAGGCCGCTGATTGCAGTGTCCGCTAATGAGCGTTGACAACACTAGATCATTGTCGTCAGATCAAGAACCGCGCATTGACGCTCATAGAAGCATTCTGTGAGCTCGGCAAGCAAGGTCGACAGGTACTGCGCAGTCTGCTGCCGAGCTTCGAGGTCGCTAACAGGATAGCCGTCTTAACATAGAGCGTTGAACGATCTCGACAGGTACGGCTTGAAGTATCCCAGCTTACGCTCGCGTTCCCGAAACCGCAAGCCTCGACGCTGCGTACCGCGAGCGCGTCGGTGCAGACCTCGACCGCAAGAGTCTGCAGCAGGATATCGCGTAGGTGCCATCGTCCGGGGCGAGGAGCAGAACGACGCTCGAACAACAGATAGGGTACGAGAACTCCTGCAGGGTACCTGCTGCTCCAATCACGAATCGTGGTCAAGAAGGCGATGGCGACTGTATCGCGTCGTTGATGCGTCCAGCGAAGAAAATCCTCGGAAGAATGCTGCAACCGAATGTGCGACAGGGGATCAGCCTTTCAAGGTTGTCCAACACGATTGGAATCAGTTCGGGCTTGCGCGAGCCGACAGCCGAGCTAAATGAAAGACACTCCGTTAACGTCGAAGACTGGTGGTCGTGTTGCCTGGCTTCCTGAGCAGCTCGGACAGATTGAGCGGATCGATTTCGGCTAAGCTCCGTCGTCAGGTCTGCAGTTAGCTCAACATTTCCTCGAATCGCATACTGTCTCCATCGAGCGCCTCGAGACTCCTCTTGTTTCGACGTGGGCTGTTAAGAATTGATCGACGTACTCCGAAGCCTTCGTCGGTTCAAGTCTTCGCAGTACTCGTAGGGTGAGGCGCGTCGTTAATGACGCAGGGCCTCGCGCGGGCGCCCGGACTCCCGTATTCAGAAACTCCTGCCAGCTGTCCTGCTGAGAAGCTAACGTAATCGTCCGGTAACCTAAGCAAAGTCAATATCAATGCTCAAAAGGTGCGTCGACTCGGCTCGGAACGGCTCGGCGCATTGGGATCGAGACACTCGCTGGAGTTCCGACAGGTATGCCGTAACTAACGTCTCCTGAGGATCTGGCCAGCGATCTTCTCTAAAGCACGGCTGTGATCGTTTTGAGCATTTCTCGTTGCTGTCTGTAATGCGTTAACGAGTCTATGTGAGGAACTGCGCGGATCGGAATCCGCTGATGTCGGTTATGCCGACGTAGATCTCATGCATTGCGACCGAACGTCGATTCGGAGATTGGCGGTCTTAAAATCGCGTAGTCACGGAGTTTCGGTGTACAAAAACCATTGGGCGCCCCGTCACCTCGGATGACAAAAGTCGGTTTTCGAGAACGGGAAGTCTCGCTCTGTCGGATCCCGTCTCGTGCAGTTAAGACTAGTCCCGTGTCAGAACATTCCGGTCGGCAGGATGCAATAAGGACACCCTTCGCCACTGAGCTTCAGTCTTTGGGCGCGAGCCCGAGATCAGCGGATATCCCTCGTAAGTGTCTAGGCTTCGAACCGCCAGTTCGGCGCGGCACTTGCGCCGCCAGTTCGCGCGGACGCCAGCCGAGCGCCGGGGGTTCAGGGAATCAGTCGCCGTATCCATGATGTCACGCTGATTCGTCAGCAAGGGCATTATCGAGTCGGTCTCCGAGGATAACATACGGAGTAGTAATCCGAGCGCGGCCGTCAACTGGATTCGCCGAAAAACTTGGGCGGCCTCACGGCCGCCCATTCTTAACTAACCACTAGCCACTAACCACTGGCAACTGATTACGCCTGTGCCGGACGCTCTCCCTGGGCCGTGTTGCCCTGGCCGGGGGCCGGTTTCAGCACCTGCTGGACTTCGTCCTTGTCTTTCGGGCTGGGAGCGTTGTGGTCCACGCGCGCGGCCAACTCGTTGCCTGCGATGAGCATCATCACTTCGTTGGCGTCGAGCACCTCGCGTTCGAGCAGACGCCTGCGCGATCCGCTCCAGCGCTTCGCGATGCGACGACAGGATGCTGGTTGCCGACTGGTAGCCCTCGTCCACGAAGCGGCGAACTTCGGCGTCGATCTGCCGTGCCGTCTCTTCGCTGAAGTCGCGATGCTGGCTGATCTCGCGGCCGAGGAAGATCTGCTCTTCCTTGCGGCCGAAGGTGATCGGTCCCATCGAAGACATGCCGAACTCGCAGACCATCTTGCGGGCCAGGTCAGACGCCCGTTCGATGTCGTTGCCTGCGCCGGTGGTCATGCTGTTCAGGAACAGCTCCTCGGCCACGCGTCCGCCCATCAGGATGGCCAGACGGGTTTCGAGGTATTCGCGACGGTAGGTGTGCTTGTCGTCGATCGGCAACTGCATGGTCAGGCCCAGCGCCATGCCACGAGGAATGATCGTGACCTTGTGCAACGGGTCTGAGTGCTCGCGCACGGCCGCCACCAGGGCGTGTCCACCCTCGTGGTAGGCCGTGATGCGCTTCTCCTCGTCGGAGAGCAGCATCGACTTGCGCTCGGCGCCCATCAGGACCTTGTCCTTGGCCTTCTCGAAGTCGTACATCAGAACCGTCTTGCGGTTCTGACGGGCGGCGCAGAGGGCGGCCTCGTTCACCATGTTGGCCAGGTCGGCGCCGGAGAAGCCCGGTGTTCCGCGGGCCAGCACGCCGAGATCGACGTCGTCGCTGATGGGAATCTTGCGGGTGTGAACGCGCAGGATCTCTTCGCGGCCACGCACGTCGGCCAGCGAAACCACCACGCGGCGGTCAAAGCGGCCGGGGCGCAGCAGCGCCGGATCGAGCACGTCGGGACGGTTGGTGGCGGCGATCAGGATCACGCCGTCGTTGGACTCGAAGCCGTCCATCTCGACCAGCAACTGGTTCAGGGTCTGCTCGCGCTCGTCGTGTCCGCCGCCGAGGCCTGCGCCACGGTGACGGCCGACGGCGTCGATTTCGTCGATGAAGATGATGCAAGGGGCGTTCTTCTTGCCCTGCTCGAACAGGTCGCGAACACGGCTGGCGCCCACGCCGACGAACATCTCGACGAAGTCGGAACCCGAGATGCTGAAGAACGGCACGTTGGCCTCGCCGGCCACGGCACGGGCCAGCAGGGTCTTGCCGGTTCCCGGAGGCCCGACCAGCAGTACGCCCTTGGGGATTCGTCCGCCGAGCTTCTGGAACTTCTGCGCCTCGCGCAGGAACTCGATGATTTCCTTGAGCTCTTCCTTGGCTTCATCCACGCCAGCCACGTCTTTGAACGTGATCTTCTTTTGCTGCATGCTGAGCAGGCGGGCGCGGCTCTTGCCGAACGACAGCGCCTTGTTGCCGCCGGTCTGCATCTGGCGAATCATGATGAACCAAAGCGCGCCGAGCAGGACAAAGGGCAACAGGTTGATGAGCCAGGTGTAGCTGCCACCATTGGCGTCTTTCACGGTGATGTTAACGCCGTGGTCGCTCATCGACTTGTACATGTCGGGAAGATTGGGCGGCACAACCGCGTGGAACGAGGACTTGTCGTTCTTCAGCTTGCCGCGGACATCGTTGCCCACCACCGTCACTTCGCTGACGTTGTTCTGGTCAACCTGCGACATGAACTCCGAGTAATTGATCTCACGTTCTTTGCCGCTGGTGTTGGCGCCCTTGACGACCTGCCAGAGCAGGACGCCGGCAACCACGATCACCAACCAAAAAACGATCGTCTTGACCGTCGAATTCACTTAGGGACTCCTGTGTAACCGGGCCGACACAAATCAGGCCCACAACGTTTAGATGCCATCGGCAGGCGCTGGATGTAGTTTTCGCTACCTCCCTAGATTGTAACCCCGCGGTAAACGGAACGGGAGGAAAGACTTACGACAACCTACATCCTCCTGGAGCCGTTTTGGGAAGGCCCAAGCTAGCTGCCTCCACTGCTATAGACACCCATTCAGGGGGTTAAGTAGCGTTGCCAGAAGCATCCAGCGGCACAATGTCGATGCGGACCGCATCGCCGGAACCGGGCGTCCAAGCGAAATCGTGGGCGACGCGAAAGCCCCGAACCCAGACGATCTGGTTACCGCAGAGGGCGACTGGCCAAAGAGGCCGTTGCTTCGCGGGAATTCGCTTTTCGGCAAACAGCCGTTTGAGTTTCCCCTCCGAACCCGTATGTGCGGGACGGAAGCGGTCGCCGGGTAACCAGTTGCGAACGGTGAGCGCATCCAATCCTTGGGCTCGAAGCAGCGAGCCGGGGGATTCCTGTGCCGCAGCTTCGGCCGGAATGACCGCAGTCCGCAGCTTGATCGTCAGTTCTGGTACCTGAAGTTCTCCCGGCAGTGGCAGCGCATACCGAAAGGCCGCGTAGGATTCGATGGCCTGCGGCGATTTGAGGCAAAGACAGTTACCTTCGCGCCGGGCCTGCCAATCGCCCGCGAGACTGGCCGTCTCGCTGCCGCCGAGGGCGCAATGCCGCAGTGCCTCAACGTGGTGGAAGTCCGTGGCAAGTCCATTCCAGTTCAAAAAGCGCTTTAGCATCCGGCGCTGCAGTGCGACGTGTAGTGACTCGAAACCTCTGAGCAGCAGTTCGTGAGAATTCACGCGGCTCTCCCAGCACTCGCCGCCGAGAGTGGCATTCCAGAAATCTTCGTCGCCACGCGCGACCTCGGCGGTTTCGCTAAGCGCCTTGCGGAGGTTGGGGTTGTAGTCACGCTCCAGCAGCGGCAGCAGCTCGTGGCGAATCCGGTTGCGGGTGTGGTGCGTGTCGAGATTGGTGTGGTCTTCGCGCCATGATTGGTCGAGCTTGCGGAGATAGTCCTCGATTTCGGCACGTGGAGTCTCAAGCAGTGGGCGAATGATGCGGACGCCATCGCGCGTCAGGATGGGATGAATTCCGGCAAGGCCGCGTGTGCCGGCTCCGCGCAGGAACTTCATCAGGACGGTTTCGGCCTGGTCGTCGGAGTTGTGAGCGGTGGCGATGGCGTCGAAGCGTTCCTGCTGGGCCAGATCGATCAGCCAGGCATAGCGCAGTTCACGAGCGGCATGCTCGAGGCTGCGCTGGTTGAGTTCGGCATGGTGTCGAACGTCAGCTCGTCCGGAGAAGAATGGCAGGTCGTGATGACGCGCGAGATCGGCGACGAAGCGTTCGTCAGCGTCGGAGTCTTCGTCGCGAAGCTGATGGTTGAAGTGGGCGACGATGGGAACGATGCCGAGCTCCTCGCGCAGCTCCAGAAGCACGCGCAGAAGGGCGACGGAGTCGGCGCCGCTGGAGACGGCAATGGCGAGGCGGTCGCCCGCGTGCAGCAGGTCGCGCTCGCGAATGTACTGGATCACCTGTTCGCGCACGCGACAATTTTAATCTTACGCGAACAATTCAGGATCGGTGGCCACCAGACGGTGCAGCAGGTCGGCCCAGAGCGGCTCGATAGCGTTCATCTTGGCTATACCCATGCGAACTTGCTGCGCGACTTCCATCTTGATGGGCGTTGGCGTGAGGCCAGTGGCGCGGGCGGCGGAGAGCACGGAGAGATTCCGCGCCACCATTCCCTCCAAAAGGATCATCGTAAACACCGCGTACTGCACGTTCGGTCCGGTGGTGATGGCTCCGTGGTTGGGGAGGATAACCGCACGATGCTTGCCGAGTGCGAGGGCGGCAGACTTGGTGCGCTCTTCGCCCGAGGCGAGTCCTTCGTAGTCCTCTTCGACCACGGCGACATCGCCGGCTAGGATGCAGCTCTCCTGGTCGTAAATCTCAGGGACTCTGCGGAACGTACTCCAGGTAACGGTCGCAGGCGGGTGAGTGTGCAGCACACAGACCGCGTGCGGATTGTAGCTATGAATGATCCCATGGAGCTCGACCGTCTCGTTGAGGCGCGCGTTCTTCTGCGGGGTGTGGTCCTCAATGATGTTGCCCTGGAAATCGAGTGTAAGAATGTCGTTGGGATGCATGGTTGCGAACGACGGGCCGAAGCGATTCATCAACATGCGGTCAGGGGCGATGGCCACGCTGATGTGTCCGGCATTGGCGACGCTCATACCCTGGCGGAATAGAACGCGGGCGGCACAGCAGATGTCGAACTTGATCTGGTCGAGATTGACTTGTGGCCTGGCTTCGCTCGTAGTGGGGGCTGGGGTCGCCATGGTTCCTCCGTGCTGGAAATTGTAGTTCAGTCGGCGGAAAGGCAAAAGCGGCCGCGGATCCTCCGGGATGGCACGGCACCCGACAGCGCTCGTGCCTTTCGTCCTTCGCGGCGCTATGTTGCGACGTTGTCCTAATAACGTGGGCTTACACTAACTAAATCGCAAGGAGACGCCGGATGTTTCCATTCTTCAGGAAGCTATTCCCAATCTTGTTGATCGCCGGGACGACGGTCGCGGCTGATTTTACCGGCACGTGGAAACTCAATCCTGAGAAGTCAAAGCTCGGTACCCGCGACATTGTGCAGGGAACGCTCACCACCAGGCAGACCGGTCCTGACACCTACACAAGCACGCTCGATTACGTGACCCGGTCGGGCGAGAAGCGGCACCAGGAGAGTGTCCGCGTGTGCGACGGCAAAGAACATGCAACACCGCATGTCGATCCGTCGAAGGTCTCGACCGTGATGTGCCAGGTAGGACCCGGTTCGACACGGCACATCGTGGAGAAGGAAAACGATAAGATCATTGTCGAGATGAATTCCACCGAGTCTGCCGACGGAAAAGTTATGACCAACGTGTGGAAGTACGAGGATGGGCAAGTCGTGTTCGTCTTTGAGAAGAAGTAAGGCTGGCCGTCGGCACAACCACCCCCGCCCCCCACCTTGCAAATTCCTCATTTTCATGGAGATGCACGGAAAAGCGCGCAAATTCGTGCAGCCAAACGAGTTATACGTAAAATCTTGTGCCGTAAGGAGTTGTTGGCGGGGGTTTCGAGGAGAGGCGGTGGGGAGGGAGTTAGCGGCCGGTCTAGGAGAGCGGAAGGGTGCTGACGGGTGGATCGGGGTCAAACGTTTTCCAAAATCATGCCAAAACATGGCCAAGTCTCACAGTGTCGTTGCGGATGCGGGAAGTGCCGGTTGTCTCTCTGTTTGGAGACAGCTCTCCCTCATCTTTGGAAGCGAGTGTAGGAGAAGTTGGCGGGCGAAGATAGGACGCCGGTCACGTTTCGGTGTGATAAGGGGAGTGTGCCTATGGTGTCGAGCGGCCGATCCAGTCCAGCTCCAAGTCGTCAATCGAGCAAAGATCAGGATCGCCCGTCACCAGAGGGCACCCAGCCCACCCCGCCAGTGGAGGGACCCCATTCCCTGACGGTATGATAGCGAGTTGAATTTTTAACCGCGGAAAGGATCGGCATGCCCGCTGTGTTTCGGCCAAAGACGATATTGTTCGCCACGGATTTTCTGGAGAGTTCGCGGCTCGCCCTGGACTTCGCCGTAGCATTCGCCCATCACTACCAAGCCAAATTGCTGATCGTGCACGTTTTCCACCTTACGCCATTCGCAGTCGAAGCCGAGGTCATGGGCAACGTCCCCAGCATCTCGCGGAAGAGCCTGAACAACCGCATGGAAGCCTTGGCCGCGGCAGCCCACCTCGCCGGAGTCGAGGCGGAATGGCGTTTGATCGAAGGCTGGATGCCGGATCCCGTGATCACCGCGGCAAGCGAAGTCAATCCCGGGCTGCTAGTGCTGGGGACGCACGGGGTTTATCACGGCTTGGGACACATGCTCATCGGATCAAATGCCGAAAAAATACTTAACGTGTCCTGTTGTCCGACGCTTACGGTGGGACGACACGTGCCCGCCGGAGTGAGCCTGGATGTCACCTTCGAACGTATTGTTTACATCACCGATTTCTCGCCCGAGTCGGCGGCGGCATGTCCCTATGCGGTGGCGTTGCAGAAGGAGTTTGGCGGACGACTGGACGTCTTTCACCTATTGCCCGAACAGGGAGACCGGAGTCCCGAGGCGCAGGAGCAACGGGCGCAGCAGTATTGCGAGGCAGTGCGCCGGACGATTCCCGACGGAGAAGTCACCTGGTGTGAGCCCGGGAAGCAACTGGAGCACGCGTACAATGCCGAGGAGATTCTGGAGCGCATGCGATGGGACACGGCCGGGCTGATCGTGCTCGGCATCAAAGGCGGGTCGCAATTCTCCAGGCTGCTGCAAGCCAGCCTGGCCTACCAGTTGGTGGCCACCGCCGCCAGTCCCGTGCTTACGATCCGCGGGTAGGCCGTGCCCGTCTGGCGCCCCTCGATAGGGGTACCCCGGCCTCTATCCATGGCGTCTGTAGGCCACCGGCCTATACTCAAGGCAGCATTGTGAACCCCAAACGATGTGTTCGGACGCGCGACGGGTTCCGAGGGGGCAAGTGGTGAAAAAACTTGTGGCGGTAATAGTGCTGGGAGTGTCGTGGATGCTGTTCGGGGTGACGAGCAGGGCACAGACAGTGATGCCGCAAGAGAGCAGTTCGAGCGGCGCAATGATCAGCACGCAAGACCTCGAGCTGCTGCGCAAAGACCTGCGGGCCAAACGAAAAGAGTTAATCGCGACAAACCTGAAGCTGACCGACGCGGAAGGGGAGCGGTTCTGGCCGGTGTATGAGCAGTACATCAAGGAACTGACCGCCATCAACGACAAGAAGTTTGCCTTGATCCAGGAGTATGCCGACGACTCCGGAAAGATGACGAACGACCAGGCGTTGGTGTTTACCCGGGAGTGGCTGGATGTTGATATTGCGAGCACCGAGCTGCGCCAGCGGTACGTGCCCATGGTCTCGAAGGTACTCGACGGGAAGAAGACCGCGACGTTTTTCCAGCTCGACAGGCGCATCGCGATGATGATGGAACTGCAGGTGGCCTCGCAGATACCGCTGGCAGATTCGCAGTAGGCGGAAGGCAAGCTCGGGGATTAGCCCAAGAGAGGCCAAGAGCCCCACATTTGCCGAAATCAGGCAATTGCAGGCCGCCCCAAGAAAATATTGTCTACGCACCGAGAGAGGTCGAATGTGTCGAGTGAAGGGGCACTGCCGGAACAGATGAAGCGCACGATTCCTTGGGGAATGGTGGAGGAAGCCCGGAAGTTCGTCTACGAAGCCGCGATCCGGACGCCGCTCGTGCGCCTGAATTATGACGCGCCCGCAGAAATTTATCTGAAGCTGGAATGCCTGCAGCCGATCGGGTCGTTCAAAATTCGCGGCGCGTACAACGCGGTGCGCGTGCTGCCCGACGCAGAGCGGCGGCGCGGCGTGTGGACGGTGAGCGCGGGCAACGCCGCGCAGGGCGTGGCGCTGGCGGCGCGCAAGGCGGGCGTGCCCTGCCGGGTGCTGATGATCGACACCGCCCCGGCGGCCAAGAAGGAAGCCACGCGGCGCCTCGGCGCGGAGATCGTGGAAGCGAGCTTCGATGAGTGCTGGGGCGCGTTTTCGACTCGCTCGCATCCGGCGATGCAGGGAACGTTTGTGCATCCGTTTGAAGATGATGCCTTCATCGCGGGCAACGCCACTTGCGGGCTGGAGATTCTGGAGGACCTGCCGGATGTGGATGCGGTGGTGGTGGCGTTCGGCGGCGGGGGGCTGTCGTGTGGAATCGCGACGGTCATGCGCGAGCGCGCGCCGCACGTAAAGGTGTTCGCCGCCGAGCCGGAGACTGCGGCTCCTCTGGCGCAGTCGTTTGCCATGGGCTCGGCGCAATCGTTTCCGGAGTGGCAGGCGAGCTTCGTCGACGGCTGCGGCGGCAAGTCGGTGCTACCGCGCATGTGGGCCCTGGCGCACCATCTGCTGGCGGGAGGGATCGTCGCGTCGCTGGAAGAGTGCCGGCAGGCGATGCGGATTGTGGCGGAACGAAATCGCGTGATCGCCGAGGGCGCTGGCGCGTGCGCG
>CAVVTL010000011.1:0-28782 GCA_963751155.1 uncultured Acidobacteriaceae bacterium
CAGGTAGGCTGTCTCCAGCAAGCTCGCCAGTTCATCGGCCGGGATGAGGGCCACGTCCCTGGCGCCGCGACGGCGGACGATGACGACCTCCTGGTCGTCGGTGACTCTATCGAGTACGGCGGCGAGGTTCTCGCGCAAGCTGGTGTACGTAGTGTCGATGGGCATGGTTTTACTCCCTGCGATAGAGTACAGGATTCCTGTACGTCTGTCGAGTGGTCCGATCCATCAAGCGCGGACTCGGCGGGCGCGGACTTCGAGCACAAGCGCGCCGATAAAGGCGATACATCCGATCGTGATGGCCAGGGGAATGGCGAAGTGGAGGTAGGCATGGCGCATGTCGGGCTGGATCCCGGCGATGAGGCCGTAGGCGACCATGCCGAGGATGCCGAGCAGCAGGCCTAGGCCCATGCCTCCGGCGGTGAAGATCAGGGTGGTGAAGAACACTCGCAGCGCAGAGCCTAACAGGCGGGAGAGCGGGCCGGGTTGGTTGGCGGAAGGCATAAGAGAAGTCGCGCCGATGCGAGTTTCAGGTTACGTCTTTTCAGGTTACAACACGACCGGGCCTGAGCCGCGGGCGCAACTGGTTTACAATCAGCCTTCATGTCGCACGTGTCACAGGCAATCACAAGAACCCCGGCGGAAGTGGTGCGGCTGGCGCCGGTCACGCAGGCCAGCAACGGCATCTGCTACGCCGTAATGGGCGAGGTGACCAACTCCATCCGCGATATCGATCGCATGGTCACGGCGGTGCCGCGGACGATTGCCGCCGCACTGAGCCGCAAGGCGTATTACTTTGTGCCGCTCACGCTCAACCTCGACGAAGAGACGATGATCGCCGACCGCTACGACGTGCAACTGGCCGACAGCGCCATCTGCCATCGCAACCATACGCTGGGCGACTCGCAGTGCGTGTTCATCTCGACCCGGCTGATGGAAGACAATTTCGCGATCGCGTTCGAGTTCTTCATCAACGTGGGACATAACTTCGTGGAGAAGGTCGGGGTGGCACAGGAGTTCAGCGACCTGGCGTGGAAGCAGGTGGAAGACAAGGTGCGCGGCGAGACCTCGATGGACGCGTACGAGCTGCGCAAGATCGCCACCAGCAACAGCAACGAGGCGGAAAAGGCGAAGCAGGAATTCGAGATGGCGGCGTTTGCCGATGCCATCGCGGTGTACTGCCTGTCGCTATTTCTCGACGTGGACTACCAGGAGCTGCGGGAGAGAGACTATCCGCTGCTGGCTCCGGCGGCGATGGCCGAGCGGCTGCGCAAGATTAATGAGCTGTTCCCGGCGAATCCGGGGTATGAGTTTGCGGTGTATCACCGGAGAAGGCAGTAGCCAGTCGCCAGCTGCCAGTTGATGGAGCCGAGGGTATGAAACGTGTCGCGCTCGCATGCCTCTCCATCGCCCTCCTCAATCCTCTCCTTTCTGCGCAAACAAAACCCAATGCGACGACCCGGGTCTTTCGCACTGAGAGCGGGAACAAGGGTGTGGTGCGTCCAGTCGGCAAGACGGGCGAGAGCGTTATCGATTTCTTCGGCCCAGATGGAAAGAAGTTATGTTCGGCTGACTACTCGTCTGCGGACGGCACCCACGGATTTGTGATTGCAAAGGCGGAATGGACACCTGACCGGCGCTTCTTTGTGTTTAGCATGTCGAGTTCTGGCGGCCACCAGCCCTGGCATGCACCGACGAATTTTTACGATGCCAATGACCACATGCTGTGCAGTCTGGATGATTTTCTGGACCCTCCGGGAATCACAACTTCAGAATTCATGCTGAGCGCACCCAATCGGATTACGACCTTTGTATACGGGAAGATGGGTTCATCGTCGACCCCACTGGATCGAATTCAAAAGACTGGCACACGGAATGGGCAGCCTCGTTGTGTGCCGTGCACTACAGGCGTCGTGCACGAGTTTGGTGACAAGACGACGCCGTATGAGCACTCCCAGAACTAGCTGCTGCCCCGTACAATCACGGTGATGATCGCGCATCTTCGCGGCAAGCTGATTTCGAAGCATCCCAACCAAGCCATTGTTGAGGCTGCGGGCGTCGGCTATGACGTCACCATCACCGTGCCAACCTTCTCTGATCTGCCCGCGCTGGGCAGCGAGGTGGCGCTCCACATTCATACTCATGTGCGCGAAGATGCAATCGCGCTGTTCGGCTTTCTGCGCGCCGACGAGAAGCAGCTATTCGAGAAGCTGATCACGGTGAGCGGTATTGGGCCGAAGCTGGCGATTACGATTCTCAGCGGCATGCCGACGGCTGACATGGTGGGGGCGATTCGCGGCAACGATTTCGCGCGGCTGACGCGCATTCCGGGCATCGGCAAGAAGACTGCCGAACGCATGTGCGTGGAGTTGCGCGACAAGCTCGACGCCTTCGGCGCGCCGCAGACGGCAGCACCGGTATCGGCGATTGAGGAAGACGTGATTTCAGCGCTGACGAACCTGGGCTACCAGCGGGCGGTGGCGGAGAAGTGCGTCGAGCGCGCGGTGGCTTCGGCGGGACGGGAGAACTTCGACGCCATCTTCAGGGCTGCGCTGGGGGCGCTGTCGAAGTAAGCGCTAGTCGGGCATTCGCCGATCACCAAACGCGCGACACGGCGTAGCGGTCGAACATCGAATCAGCACTGACGATCGCGAAATTGTGCGTCTGTGCCTGCGCGATCAACATTCGATCGAAGGGGTCTTTGTGATACAGGGGAAGGTGTCCTGCCCGTAAAGCGTGGTCCATTGAAATTGCCAGCTTCCGGAAGCCGCGCGCGAAAAGTACGTGCTGCAAGTCGGACAACAATGCATCTGCATCCACCTTTCCCAGATTCACCTTGATCGACAACTCCCACACCACTGCTGCTGAGACATACACTCGGTTGCCTGAGGCCTTGAGCGCGTCCGCTGCCGGCGGAGAGAGTCGGGGCGAGGCGGCAAACCACCAGAGCAAGGCGTGACTGTCAACGAGCAGGTTCACTCGAATCCCAGTTCGCGCATCTCATCATCGGTGAGCGGATCGAATGCGTCTTCGGTCCACGAAATCCGCCCTTCAAACCCCCCCGGCACGCGGTCGGTGGCCGGTTCTCCCACAGGCACCAGCTTCACCACCGGTTTGTCGCCGCGAGCGATGATGACCTCTTCGCCTTGGCAGGCTTTCTTGATCAACATCGAGAGGTTGGTCTTGGCCTCGTGTATAGTGTGGACTTTCACCTTAGCTAAGTTACTTAGCTAATAAAGAAATGTCAATCCCTAGCAGTGCTTGAGGTTGCGTCCAGGCTTGGCGAGAATCGCGTCGTGGGACGCGCCTTAGTTCCAGTCCACCAATTCATGATGCGCGGCTTCGGCGGCGTCGCGGAACTGCGTGTGCTTGCAGGCGGAACACTGGGCGCGGATGGACTTCAGATCTATCGTTGGGAAGATGGTGTCCTGAGATTCGGTGCTGCCGGGAGTTTTTTCCTTGAACAGCGACACCGCTGGCTCGCCGCAGCGTGTGCAGTGAAAAACGTAGATGTTCAGGTGCGCCATGGGGCCCTCGGGTGGTCGTGGCCAGTATATGCCTTCGCAGCTGTCCTGGCCCGGGCCATGTCCTACTTTCCAATACAGAACGAGCTGAAGATGAGGTTCAGGATGTCGTCGGCGGTGGTGGCGCCGGTGATTTCGTCGAGCGGGCGCAGAGCGTTGTAGAGGTCCATCAGCAGCATCTCGTGCGGGGTTTTGCGCGGGACGGCGGCCGTGGCGGCGTCGAGGGCGGCGATGGAGTCCTGCACCAGCTTCTGGTGGCGGACGTTGGTGAGGAAGCCGTTTTCCGGCTGGCTGCGCCGTCGCCGCTCACCTGCGCCAGGATCATCTCTCGTAGCTGGTCAATCCCTTCGCCGGTTAGCGCCGAGGTGAAAACTCCGGGCTCGGCGGACATCGGGACCGCTGGCGGCGAGCTTCTTGGTGACGATGCCACGGTCTTCGGTGTGAAGGTCGGCTTTGCTGCAGACCAGAATGCGAGGGCGACCCTTGGTCTTCTCGATCAGCGCGAGGTCGGCTTCGAACTCGGCGTCCGACATTTGCGTGATATCCAGCACCACCAGCACGATGTCGGCGTCGGCGAGGGCCTCGAGCGATTTGCGCACGCCGATGCTCTCGGCTTCGTCGAGCGCGTCGCGGATGCCGGCGGTGTCCACCAGACGCACAGGAATTCCACCGATGGAAACTGTCTCGGTGACGAGGTCGCGGGTGGTGCCGGGCGTGGCGGTGACGATGGCGCGCTCGTGCTCGACCAGGCGGTTGAAGAGGCTCGACTTGCCGACGTTGGGGCGGCCGACGATGGCGAGCGTCAGGCCTTCGTGGACGACCTTGCCGTAGGCGAAGCTGGCGAGCAGTTGCTCGAGCGGCGCATGAACGTCGGCGATGCGCTCCAGGATCTGCCGCGTCGGGAATGACCGAGACGTCGTCTTCGGCGAAGTCGATGCCGGCTTCCATGACGGCGATCAGGTCAACCAGTTTCTGCTTGATGGGCTGCAGCCGCTTCGACAGCGCGCCTTCGAGTTGGCGCGCCGCGACCTGCGCCTGGTAGAGCGTCTGCGAATCGATGAGGTCGCGCACGGCTTCGGCCTGGGTGAGGTCGATGCGTCCGTTGAGGAAGGCGCGCATGGTGAACTCGCCGGGCTCGGCGAGGCGCGCGCCGCGGGCCAGCGCCATTTCCACGACGTGACGCAGCACGACGGGCGAGCCGTGGCAGGAGATCTCGACTACATCATCGGTGGTGTAGGAGTGCGGCTTGGCGAAAAAGGTGACGACAACTTCGTCGATGCGATCGCCGGTCGCGGGATCGATCAGTTCGCCGAAGTGAGCGCGATTCGGCTGGAGTTCGTTGCGTGCGACAGCCGCAGCATGGGTTGTGCGATTGCTGGTCGCTTCAGCGCCGGAGAGACGCACCACGCCGATGCCGCCGCGGCCGGGAGGCGTGGCGATGGCAACGATGGTGTCGTCGAGGTGCATCACTGTGATTATTCACCACAGAGGCACGGAGACACTGAGAAAAGCAATTCAGGCAAAAAACAAAGACACGGATTTCTCTGTGCCTCTGTGTCTCAGTGGTGAAAAGGCTCTATCTCCGCCGCGATGGTGCAGCCTGCGGCGCGGGGGGCTTGCCGTTGTAGTCCTTGGGATAGACGACGACGTAGCGCTGCAGGGCTTCGCCGGCGCTTTCGGTGCGCAGGTCTTCTGACGTCGCGCAGGGCGAGGTGCACCAGCCGCCGCTCGCGCGACGACATCGGCGCGAACGCGTACGGCATGCCGCTGGAACGTACTTTCTCGGCGGCCACGTTGGCCGACAGGCGCAGCTCCTGCATGCGGGCGGAGCGGAAATTCTCGCAGTCGAAGACGACCTTGTCGTGCTCGTCGGGACCGAGCCGCAACATCTCCAGAGCAACGTGCTCGAAGGCGCGCAGCAGTTCGCCGCCACGTTCTTTCACCAGCGGACTGTCGGCGCCGGAGAGGTCCACCTTGATTTCGGGATGGGCGAAGTCGTGGTCGGCAGCGGGCGGATCCACCATGATCTTGTAGCGCAGGCGGAAGTCGCCGGTGGAGATGATTCCGTTGAGCAGTTCGCTGATTTTCTTGGCGGCGGCGATCTTGTCAGTTATCGGCATAGTCTGCTAAAGACCCACCCTATCGCCAAAATCAGGCGATAAGGGTGGGGCACCCATACTCAAACTTTACTTTGCGGCCTTGCGGGCGCGTTTTTCCATCTCGGCGCGCATTTCCTTGCCGAGGCCGGTGCGGTTCATGATGTACTGCTGACCGATGGCGATGAGGTTGCCGACCACCCAGTAGAGGCTCAGTCCCGAGGCCAGCGACCAGCTGAAGAAGCCCAGCATCAGCGGCATCATGATGGTCATCATGCGCTGCTGCGCCGGGTCCATTCCGGCGTTGGGCGTCATCTTCTGCACGAACAGCGTGCTGATCACGATCAGCACCGGCAGGATGAACAGCTTGTCGGGCGACGACAGGTCGTGCAGCCAGAGGAATGGCGCCTGGCGAAGTTCGAGCGCGACGCCCAGCATCGAGTAGAACGCGAACAGGAACGGCATCTGGATAACCAGCGGCAGGCAGCCGCCGGCCGGATTGGCGCCGTGCTCCTTGTAAAGCGCCGAAATCTCGGTGTTCATGTCGGCGCGCTTGGGATCGCGCATCGGGTACTTCTTGTACTTCTCCTGGATGGCCTTCATCTGCGGCTGCAGCTTCTGCATCTTCAGCGCCGACTTCATGCTGGTGATGCGCAATGGCAGCAGCGCCAGGTTGATGATGACCGTCAGGATGATGATCGACACGCCCCAGTTGGAGGCCATGTGATCGTGCGTCCACAGCAGCCACAGGAACAGCGGGCGCGCGATGAGCTTGAAGAAGCCGAAATCGACTACATGGGCGAGATCGGGGCCGCCGGGCTCGCCGCTCAGCGTGTTGGCGTGGATCGTGTTCAGAACTTTCGAGCGCCTTCGGGCCGACGAAGATTCGCTCGCGGGTGACGCCGTCTACATTGCCGACGGCCGCGCCCAGCATTTCGACCTTGGTCAGATTGTTCGGATCGGGTTTCGCCGGGTCTTTCGGAACCTCGATGGCGTTCCGGAAGGTGACCATCGCGGCTTGCGAGGGCTGGTCAGGCAGGAAGATGGCCGCGAAATACTGATCCTGCGGACCGGCCCACTGGAAGGGCCCGCGCAGCGTGTTGCCGCCGCTGATCTTCTTGGCTGCAAGACGCTCGACGCTGTCGCCGGACGCGTAATCGATGCGCGCCGCGGCAAACGACGGCGCCGTGCCCTGGTCGCCGAAACCCGCGGGCCACGAGGGATACGCCTGAACCGGCTTGCCGCTGACGGTGACCTTGGTTTCCACGCCGAATCACGTACGATGTGTCGAAGCGCAGCGTCTTGTGGACCGCGACCGTGCCGTCGGAAAACTCGAACGTCAGATTCGCCGGGAACCGCGACGTGCCGCTCGCACTGCGCCACGTACAACGCGGAATTGATCTTGTTACGCAGTGCCTCGTCGTAGGCGTAGAGGCTCAGGGGCAGTCCGAGGTTGGCGCGTCGTGGCATTCACCAAGTCGAGCGGTTGGCCCTTTTCGTCTTTGTACTTCTTCAGGATCCAATGCTTGACCTGCGCCCCACGATTGGTGAAGACGATGCGGTACAGGTCGTTCTCGACCACCGTTTCGGTCTCGGCTGAAGCCGCAGTCTTGACGGCAGCCGCTCCGGCGGACGCCGGCAGCTCGGCGTTGCACTCGGGCGAAGCTGCGGGTGTTCGCTTCCGGAGTCTTGGCGGTCTGCGCCTGCTGCGTGCGCCGCCGGCGTGTTGGGTTTGTTCTTCGAGAGGAAGAACTGGCTGGCGAGCAGCAGCCCGAACACCGCGATCATGATCGGCATCATGCGGCCGGAGCCGCCTGGTTCTTGTTGTGGATTTTTATACTCGGCCAAATTGACGTTCCATTCAGTAATTGCGGCTTATCGGTTCGCGGGCGCCAGCACACGAAGCCGATCCGACAGGATCGCAACAGTGCTGGGTAGAGTGCGTTACAGGCGGAACCGGATCGAATCCCGCGCGGGCAAAAGGCTGACAACGCAGCAAGCGCCAGATCGCAAGACCGCTTCCGCGCAAGCGCCGTGGCGTTCCACTGCCTCGATCGCATATTCCGAGCAGGTGGGCACGAAACGGCAGGCGTGCGGCAGCATCGGCGATATCCACCGCTTGTAGCCGCGCAAGACGAACTGAACCACTGCCTTCATTTCCGCTTAACCTGCTTCGCTGGTTGCCCTTCCTGCGCCTCACGGGCACGCTGGACAGCCAACTGTAAACCACGCGCCACTTCCTGCGCCACATCTGCGAACGGCAGGTCGAGGACGGACTTGCGCGGGTTGAATACTACGTCCACCGGAGCCTGCTGCTGCCGGCCAGGAACTTCGGACGGCCGCCCGCATGCGACGCTTGATGCGGTTGCGGTCGACGGCATCGCCCAGGACCTTGCCCACGGTCAATCCGACTCGCAACGACGCACCGTAGTCGTCGTCTGACGCCGCCCGCCGCAGGAAAAACACGGTCATGTTACCGGTAAACTGGCGTCGGCCCGTCTGGTAAACGCGCTGAAAGTCGGCGTGCCGTAACAAACGACTCGACTTGGGAAATGCACGGCCGGCGGAATTCACTGTCAGCATTGGGCGCCGGGCTCCATCCGGTAGCGGATCGGTTCGGCGCTGATCGACGCGAAAAATGACTCTGCAGCTACTCGCGGAAGCCAGCCTTCACGGCGACGCGCTTGCGTCCCTTGGCACGACGGCGCGAAATGACCGCGCGGCCGCTCTTGGTCTTCATGCGAGAACGAAATCCGTGCGTCTTTGAGCGGCGACGACGGTTGGGTTGGAATGTGCGCTTCGGCATTACGGAACTGCGCTCCTCAATAGCAAAAAGTTAGGTCAGGACAAACTCCAAGTATATCGGCTTGTGGCCGCAACTACCGCAACCCGGGCAATTCCGAGGGCACTGAAGCGCGTCGCGCTGTCTCACTTTCGGTGCAGTTGCAGTCGTCTTGCGCGCATTTTGCACCGCACTCGCTGCAACAAATTTTTTTTTCGCCAGTAACATTCACGAAATCAATCACTCGCAAACTGTGTGACCACGCACACTGCCATTCATGCTCTTGCGCTGTGGATTATTCATGCTAGGATGCCCTTCAGCCACCGAGAAAACATTTCACGCACTCTCTCATGGAATGCACATTTCCCCGTGGTTTCTTCGGTTGCGGATCTTAACTTTCTCCTGAATCGTGGGGCGGAATGTCGCCTTGGCGCTTTTCCCCGTAATGCAGTTTCGAAGCGATTCGAGGCAATTTTGCCTCCGGGTTGATTTTGCTATGTCTTATTTTGGAACGGCCTCTCCCAATCCGTGGGTTCTCGTATTAGACGCGCTGGAAAAGAAGGTCAACCGTCACTCGTACGAGACCTGGTTGAAGCCCACGCGCTTCTCGCACTCGAACGGACCCACGCTCTTCGTGCGTGTGCCCAATCCCGACTTCTGCCACATCGGTGAAAAGTACGGCGACTTGATCAGCGAGGCCATCGAGAACCTCGGCCTGGAGTACCAGGACGTCGAGTTCGTTACCGATCCGGAGAAGAGCGCCAAGAAAGTGGAACCCGCGCCGGCAGACGGACCGGTGACAGTCCCGCCGGAAGCGCAGGCGTCGATGGAAGTGACCGCGACCGGTGCTGCCCAGCAACGCTTTGACTGGGACAGCGCGGCGCAACTGAATCCGAAGTACACGTTCGACGGCTTCGTCATCGGCTCGGGCAACCAGTTCGCTCACGCCGCGGCTCGCGCAGTAGCGGAACGACCTTCGAAGGCCTACAACCCGCTGTTCCTGTATGGCGGCGTCGGCATGGGCAAGACCCACCTGATGCAGGCCATCGGACATGAGATCAAGAAGCGCAATCCGCAGTTCGCCATCTGCTACCTGTCGGCCGAGAAGTTCACCAACGAGATGATCAACGCGTTGCGGAACAACAAGATGACCAGCTTCCGCGACAAGTACCGCAACATGGACGTGCTGCTGGTGGACGACATCCAGTTCCTCGCCAGCAAGGAGCGCACCCAGGAAGAGTTCTTCCACACTTTCAACGCGTTGCACGAGTCGATGCGGCAGATCGTGATCGCCAGCGACCGTCCGCCGAAGGAGTTGGCGGAGATCGAAGACCGGCTGCGCAGCCGCTTCGAGTGGGGCCTGATTGCCGACATCCAGCCGCCGGACCTGGAGACCAAGGTCGCCATCCTGCAGAAGAAGGCCGAGACGGAGCAGGTGTCGCTGCCCACCGACGTGGCGCTCTACATCGCGTCCAACATCCGCAGCAACGTGCGCGAGTTGGAAGGCGCGCTGATTCGCCTGACGGCCTACGTGTCGCTCACTGGACGCGACCTGAGCATGCTGACGGCGCAGGAGGTGCTGAAGAACCTGATCGACTCGCAGGTCCGCAAGATCACGATCGAGGCCATTCAGCGGGCCGTGTCAGACCAGTTCGGGCTGCGTCCGGGCGAGATCAAGACGAAGAACAACTCGCACTCCATCGTCTATCCGCGCCAGATCGCGATGTACCTCGCCAAGCAGTTGACCGAGGCATCGCTGCCGGAAATCGGCCGCCAGTTCGGCGGCAAGCACCACACCACGGTGCTGCATTCGGTGGAGAAGATCACCGAAGCGCGCAAGTCTGACAAAGATTTGAACCGGTTACTGAACAAACTCACCGAGGTTTTAGGTGGATAGACCGCGCCCCTGGCGCGGTTTTTCACTTTTGGGAGCAGGTTTTCCTTGCACGACCCTGTGGATGAAGTGTGAATCGTGTGTAAGAGTCGTCGCAATCTTTTGAGCGGTACCGATTGGTCACAGGGCCGGGTCGCGGAGCTAGCGTGGTTTTTCGAAGTGAACAACGGCGTTTCCAGCCTCCAATCAAGCGGTTTGCGACTTCTTTTCCACTTTTCCAGAGGCACTACGGTTACTACTGTTTTATAAGATTTTTATTTGATATAAGGAAAAGCAGAAGTCGCGGCAGCTTGTACGTCACTGCGCCTCGCGACGGCAAAGGCGGAATACATGGCTGCGGAAGCAACCCCGGCGGTCCAGGGAACGGCGATGGAAATCAGCGTCAGCAAGTTTGAACTTGCTCAAGGAACTCACTGCCACCCAAGGCGTGGTCGAACGCAAGACGACCATTCCCATCCTGTCGAACTTTCTTTTTGAAGCGGCCAATGACCGGCTGACCATCACGGCCACCGATCTTGACCTGAGCCTGCGCACCTCGTGCGCGGCCAAGGTGAAGAAGGAAGGCGCCTGCACCATTCCGGCGCGCAAGCTGTACGACTACGTGAAGCTGTTGCCCGATGGCGATATCTCCATCAAGTTGCTCGAGAATCACTGGGTCAATATTCGCTCCGGCCGCTCGAACACCAAGATGGTCGGCATGGCGCGCGCGAACTTTCCCGGGCTGCCGGTATTTCCGGCCGATGGCAGCGTAAAGATTCCGGCGCAGACTCTGCGCAGCATGATCGGCCGCACGATCTTCGCCATTTCCAACGAAGAGTCGCGCTACACGCTGAATGGCGGGCTTATGGTGCTGAAGCCGGAGTCGATCACCATGGTCGCGACCGACGGCCATCGCCTGGCGCACATCGAGAAGACCGGCGAGACGTTCGACGTTCCGGGCGAGCAGAAGACGCTGATCCCGAAGAAGGCGATGAGCGAGTTGTACTCGCTACTGCAGAACAGCGATGTCGAGCAGATTGAGTTCGCCAAAGACGACTCGACGCTGTTCTTCCGCATCGGCGAGCGCCTGCTGACCTCGCGCCAGTTGACCGGACAGTTTCCCAACTACGAAGCCGTGCTGCCGCGCGAAACTCCCGAAGTCGGTCGTCGTGCACGGCGCCGACCTCAACACCGCGATCCAGCGCGTGGCCCAGTTTGCCGACGAGCGTTCGCGCGCCATCCGCATGAAGCTCGACAAGAACGAGCTGAAGATTTCCTCGTCGTCCACCGAAGCCGGCGAGTCGGAAGACTCGATCGAGATTGTGTATGCAGCCGACCCGATGACCATCGGCTTCAACTCGGAGTACCTGATCGACTTCCTGAAGGCCTCCAGCGGCGGCGAGGTGCGGCTGGAGTTCAAGGACGCGCAGTCAGCCGGCCAGATGCGCCCGGACGACGGCAGCGACGACGGCTTCAAGTACCGCTACGTCGTGATGCCGATGCGGATCTGAGAACCAACCAAACTGGTCTCGTAGACCCGTTTTGAAAGGGCACTTCTTGAGCCGTTCCTCTCCGGGGATGGTGAACGCAGGGACTGCGATTTTCAGCGATCTACCATTTAGGAGACAGCTTCTATAGGCCTCAGGGCAGCGTCACGCCGTCGAGGATTCCACTGCTGAGAGGAGCTTAACTTGCTTTCCCTGGTGGAAAGCCACATACTTACCGGACTCTGGGATGGAGATCCCTTTTAACTACTCTCTCTGCTTGCTGAGACCGCTGGGCCAATCTACACCACAAAGACGCGGAATCAATCGGTAGTGGAAATATCGTGGAGGCTCAATGTATCGCACCTGTTTGAAGATTGCTCTCGCGGTGGGAATGGTTTCGATCGCGTTGCACGCAAGTACGGTCAGCTTGCAGAACGATTTCAGTATCACGAATGGAAATCCGAACGGTAACTGGAGTTACACGGAAGGCACCATGCCTTCAACTGGAGCGCTGCTCGGCTTCCAGATTCCACTCAACAACGGAAACGCGTTGTATCCGGCGTTGAGCACGGGATACTGGGGAGCGGGTCCAGACCTGAATTTAAATACGCCGGAAATATTCAGTGCCCTGGTGAACGGCAGCAGCGCGGGCGAAACCAACAATGACTTCCTTGCCGGAAACATTGTGGGGCACTCGCCAAACCTGGGCGACTACCTGTTTGCCACCTGGACCGCTCCTTCCGCAGGGACGGTCGGCACGCAATCTGGGATGGTCTGGTACGCGCATTCGGTGGTGAGCCGTTCCAATGACTGGGCTCTTTTCTTCGACAATTCGACGCTGGCTTCGGGCTCTGTCACAAATGGACAGGGCTTGACGAATCCCGACACGTTCAGCTCAGCAGGCTTCGCGGTGAATGCCGGCGATACGATTTCGCTTGGCATCCGGAAGACCAACCTACAGCAATTCGGTTCTCTGGCGGGGATGGACTTGACGTTCACGTTCACTCCCACGCAGAGCACCCCTGAACCGGGCAGCCTGGTTTTGCTGGGTTCGGGCATCGTCGGCTTGGCTGGCGTCCTGCGTCGCAAACTTCTTCTGTAAACGTTCGTAGGTATCAGATTTCTCAAGGCCGGACACATTGTCCGGCCTTTTGATTTTGGAACTTGGTCGCCGGTTCATTCCGCGGCTATCGCCAGAGATTAGTCCCTAAGGAAGTTGGAATTCCTCGCGCATGTTTTCACCGGTACCGCTAGTCGTAGGCCAGTGCGTCGATGGGAGGGGGCTTCTGCGCGGCTTTCAATGCGGGGTGGGACGCCGCCAACGACAAGTTATTCACACCGCGACGACTTCATGGGATCAACTCGCACTGTCCTCGGCGCGGGAATGTAACACGCTGCCATCGCTACTAAAATGAGAACGAAGGCGACACCGACGTAGGTCAGAGGGTCGTGCGCGCTCACGCCAAACAGTTGCTTGTCCGTCACGCGCTCGATGGAGATCCGTTGACCGACATCACGGCCGTTCGCGGCGTTGTGTTCGTTATGAAGGGCGGTATTGTTTACAAGAACGTTGAGCGTGGGGCGATTCCGGCTTATGCAGGCGTTCAGCCTTGATTTCCAACGTCATGGTGAGATCGGTACCGTAGCAGGGAGTTCTCAGCAGAAAGGGCGTGCAAGCTTATGACACGGTCGCGGACGCAAGCAATTTCTCCATGCTTCATCGTCAGCAACGTCGATCAAACTATCGCCTTCTACCGCGATAAGCTTGGTTTCGAAGCGAGACTTCGGGAGCCGGATGAGGATCCTTTTTTCGCCATCATCGGCCGCGACGGAGCGCAGCTCTTCATCAAATCCGATGGGGACGTATCGCCTTTGCCGAACCACAAGCGTCACCACTACATGCGATGGGATGCCTTCGTCTATGCACCGGATCCGGACGCGCTTGCCGCCGAATTTGCTGCTGATGGCGCGGAATTCAGCGTGCCGCTGAACGACACTCACGACGGGCTGCGCGGTTTCGAGATTAGCGATCCTGACGGCTACGTACTGTTCTTCGGCCGTCCACAAAGCGAGTGATTTCGAGTTATTCGTACGCCAGCGCGTCGATCGGGTCCTTCTGCGCCGCCTTGAACGCCGGATAGAACGCTCCCAGCATCGAGCCGATAATTGCAATCACCGTCGCGCGCAGTAACCACTCCGGCGTAATTAGTATCGGCAGCGTCTGGAACTTGTGGTGCAGCGCCGCGCGCGCTGCGTAGCTCACGGCGATCCCCAGCATAATGCCGCCAATCGAAATCAGCAGGGTCTCCCGCAGAATCACGTTCACGATGTAGAGCTTGCTTGCGCCCAGCGACTTCAGGATGCCGATCTCGCGCGTGCGCTCCATCACCGCCGCGTACATCGCCTGGAAGATGACGATGAAGCCGATGACCATCGAGATCCCGATGACGACGTCGATGAACGTCGAGAGCCCCGGGATGCTGCTGGAGCTCATCAGGCTGAGGTATTCCTTGATCGAGTGCACGCCGTACTGCTCCATGCCGGGGATGCTCTTGATCTCGCGCACCACTTCGTCGGCGTTGTTGGGGTCGTCGAGCTTGACGTAGAAGATCGAGGCCTTGCCGGTGGCGCCGATGATGTCTTGCAGCGTCGCGATGGGCACGAACTTGCGCGCGCCCTTGCCGTGCTCCACCACGCCCGCAATGCGGAACTGGTGGTTCAACGCCTCGATCGTGTCGCCAACCTTCAGCTTCTTCGACGAGGCGACGTAGTCGTCGACCAGCATGTCGTTGGGACCTTGGAACGGCCCGCCGGACAGGTAGTGGAACCCCCCGCCTACGGAATCGAACGACGCGAGGTCAATGCCATCAATGACTTCCAGAGCACCGCCGGTGGTGAGCTGGGTGACCACCGGAGCCACGGCGACCACGTGGTCGAGCTTCCGCAGGCGATCGGCGACTTTGATCGACACCGGAGCGCCACTGACGCCCATCAGCAACGATGAGCCCGGTGGCTGCACCATGATGTCGGCTCCGATGCCGACCTGCCGGTTCTTGGTGTCGGTCAGCATGCCGATGGAGAGTCCGACGATCAAGAGAATGAGGGTGACTTCCACCGATACGGCGACGATGCTGATGATGGTGCGGAACGGCCGATGCACCAGGTTGGCCAGGATCATCTTGTTCATGTTCGCTTTTGATTGTATAGAAACCGGGCCTGGGGATGTTTCGCTCGTCCGCTCCCCAACTAGAATGGGACGTATGCAAGCCGACAGCAAAACCTGGAACTCCGAGCTCTACCAGTCGAGCCACGCTTTCGTGTGGCAGTTCGGACGCGACCTGCTCACTATGCTCGCGCCCAAGCCGGGCGAACGCATTCTTGATGTCGGGTGCGGTACCGGTCAACTCACCGCGGAGATCGCGCAGGCCGGCGCCGAGGTCGTCGGGATTGACTTGTCGCCGCAAATGATCGCCGCCGCCCGCCAGAACCATCCCGAGCTGCAGTTTGCTGTGGCCGACATCGCCTCGACGAGCTACGACCGCGAATTCGACGCGGTATTCTCCAACGCGGCCTTGCACTGGGTGAAAAACCAGGAAGGCGCCATCGCGGCCATTGCGCGTGCGCTGAAACCGGGTGGCCGTCTGGTATTCGAGATGGGTGGCCGCGGCAACATCCAGCAGCTGTGGAAGGCACTGGCGCGGGCCATGTCCGAGTTGCGCGTAGAAGACAGCGAAGACATGGCCCCGAGGTTCTATCCTTCCATCGGAGAATACGCTCCAATGCTGGAAGCACACGGTTTGCGGGTCACCTTCGCCGTGCTCTTCGATCGTCCCACTCCGCTCAGTGGCGGTGAGAAAGGTCTGCGCAACTGGCTGAACATGTTCGCCAGCGCCGCCAGCAAGCTGATGACTCCCGCTCAGCACGAGCAGTTCGTCTGCCGCGTCGAAGAGCTCGCCCGTCCGGAACTCTTTCACGACGGCGGCTGGACCGCCGACTATAAGCGCCTGCGCATGATCGCGGTGAAGTAGCAGGCTCACCCTCGACCCTATATGCCAGCCCGCTCGCATCCGCCGCTCATCGCACCGACCACGACAACCCTGCGGAAGGCCCCGCGCCTGCCCCGCGACTTCTTCGCCCGCGATCCCGTGACGGTCGCGCGTGGACTGCTCGGCAAGCTACTCATCCGGCGCGATGGCCGCCGGCTTCTCGCCGGACGCATTGTCGAAGCCGAAGCCTATCTTGGAGCCGCCGATCCCGCGGCGCACGCCTACAACGGACGCACCCCGCGCAACGCAGTGCTCTTTGGCCCGCCCGGACACGCCTACGTTTATTTCATCTACGGCAACCACTACTGCACCAACGTCTCCTGCATGCAAGTGGGCGATGCTGGAGGCGTCCTGCTGCGAGCCATGGAGCCTGTGGTGGGATTGGAGGAGATGGCCGAGGCCCGGGGCATCGAACTTCCCCGGCAGCCGCGTACGACTCAATTGCGGATGATCTCGAGCGGACCGGGACGAATGTCGCAGGCTCTGGGTATCACCCGTCCCCGCGACAACGGCAAGGATTTCACCGACCGGCGATCCGACTTGTGGTTTGCCGACGATGGTCATCGCCCGGAGCGAATCGCCGTCACACCGCGCATCAACATCAACAAGGCAATCGATGAGCCGCTGCGCTTCGTGGTTGCGGGAAGTCCCTTCGTCTCGGGCGTTCGCGTACCCTGAAGCGCTACTCCGGATCGTGCCATCCGCCGATGTCGGCGGCCAGTTCACGCGAGTCGGGCGGGCCCCACGTGCCGGGTTCGTAGTTCTCTACCGGGCAGCAATCGCCCAGGATCGGCTCCACGATTGCCCATTGCGCTTCCACGGCGTCCTGGCGCACGAAGAGCAACTGGTCGCCCTTCATGGCGTCGGCCAGCAGGCGCTCGTAGGCCTCCATTTCGTCGCTAGCACCGTACTTCACTGCCGACAGCTCAACCGGCATCGGCGCCATCAACGGACCGGGGCGCTTCACCCGTGCTCCGAGGGCCAGCTCGAAATCCGGCCCCAGCCGGAACCGGTAGTAGTTTCGTCCCTCGAATCCCGCCTTGGTGATTGGCGGCTTGCGCAGTTTGACGAAGACTTCTGTCGCCGTGATGGGCAAACACTTTCCCGCGCGAATCAGGAACGGCACGCCCGACCAGCGCCATGAGTCCACTTCCAAGCGTACTGCGGCGAACGTCTCCACGTCGGAGTGCGGATCGACCCCCTGCTCCTGCCGGTAGCCGTGAAACTGCCCGCGCACGATATTGGCCGGGCTGAGCGGCGGAATCGACCGAAATACCTTCACCTGCTCGTCGCGCACCGAGTCCGGATACATCGTCGTAGGCGGCTCCATCGCTAGCAACCCAACCACCTGCAACATGTGATTTTGTATGACGTCGCGGATGGCCCCCGCCTCTTCGTAAAATTTACCCCGGCCTTCCACGCCGAACGACTCGGCCATGGTGATCTGCACGCTGTGAATGTAATTGCGGTTCCAGATGGGCTCCAGGAAGCTGTTGGTAAAGCGGAAAATCAACAGGTTCTCCACCGCTCCCTTGCCCAGGTAGTGGTCGATGCGGAAGATGTGGTCTTCGGGAAACGCCTGGTGCAGCGTTTCGTTGAGTTTGCGGGCAGAGACCAGGTCGCGTCCGAACGGCTTTTCAATGATGACGCGTGCATTCTTGGCGCATTCCGCAGCCGCCAGCCCTTTCACCACCACCGGAAACATCATGGGAGGGATGGCCAGGTAGTGCGTCGGCGACTTTGCGTTGCCCAACTTGGCGCGCAAGGTGACGTACGTCTGGTCGTCGGCGTAGTCGCCATCGATGTAGTCCATCAACTCGCAGAGCTTCTTGAAGGCGGCCTCGTCCACGCCTCCGCCGAACTTGGTAATGCCGTCGCGCGCGCGCTCACGTAACTGCTCGAGCGTCCATCCCGACTTGGCGACCCCGATGACCGGCACGTCGAGCACGCCGTCCTTGATCATGCTCTGCAGGGAAGGAAATATCTTTTTGTGTGCCAGGTCACCGGTGGCGCCGAAGAATACGAATGCATCCGAAAGATTGTTCGTCATGAGGTCCTCAATAATGCCTTGCCGATTCCGCGAGACGCCGCCGAGACGTCAAGCTCATCGCCGGTTGCTGCAGGTCAGGCTACCGCAACAGTGTAATCGCACCGCCGCTCGCGGTGTAGTCTGGCGCCCAGCGGAATGTAAACATCGTATAAATCGCCGCCCCGGCAACATTGATTTGCCCCCGCCCCGCTCCTGTACGATAAATGCGGATTTGCATGATTATTCCCAGCCCCATGACGAATTGCGCTGAGCGCGTCCTCGAGTTCGATCACTTGCGCGCGCTGCTGGCGGCATTTGCGCCGTCTCCGCTTGGGCAAAAGCGGATCGCCGCGCTCGCGCCCTCGCTCGACCGCTCATGGATCCAACGTCAGCAACAGCTTGCCGACGAGTTGCGCGGCTATCTTCAAGCCGGCGGACGCTTCGACTTCCATGGCCTGCTCGACCCCACCGTGCTCATCCAGAAATCGCGCATCAAGGGAGCGACGCTCGAGCTTGTGCAGCTTCGCGACGTGCTGCACGTTGCTGACCGCGCGTCCGAGTGGCGCGAAGCCGCCCTCCATCCGCCCGCGGCCGTCTCTGCCAAGTGGGAGGCGGTAAAGGAGCTCTCGGACCGCATTGCCGACTTTGCCCCGCTGCTGGGCTATTTCCGCAGCAAGATCCTGCCCGACGCCACGCTCGACGACCATGCCTCGCCCGAGCTGGCCCGCGTGCGGCGCGACATCGATCGCCAGCGCCGCTCCATCCAGGACTCGCTGCAGTCCTACCTGCGCCGGCTCTCCGACGGCGGAGCCGTGCAGGACGAACTCATCACCATTCGCGGCGACCGCTTCGTCATCCCCGTCAAGACCGAGCAGCGCCGCCGCGTGCAGGGCGTCGCCCATGGCGCGTCGTCAAGCGGCCAAACGGTTTTCATCGAGCCGCTTGAGACTATCGAGCAAAACAACGAGCTGGTGCGCTTGCTCGACGACGAGCAGGCCGAGATTCACCGCATCTTGCTGGAGATGACGGCGCGGATCGGCGAACAAGCGGATGAGTTGGCCGCGGCCGTCGAAGTCCTCAGCGAATTGGAGCTGCAATTCGCCAAGGCGCGCTTCGCACGCGACTACGATTGCATCGCTGTGAAGCTGCTCGACGAGGGCTCAGACACGGCATTTGCCCTGCGCAATGCGAGGCACCCGCTGCTCGAGCGCAATCTGAAACCCAAAGGCATCGCAGTAGTGCCGCTCACCGTGGAACTCGACGGCCAATACCGCCAACTTGTGATTACCGGCCCCAACACGGGTGGAAAGACCGTCGCGCTGAAAACCATTGGGCTTCTGGCACTGATGGCGCAGGCGGGCATTCCCGTTCCGGCCGAACGCGCCGAACTGCCCATCTTCGACGCCGTCTTTGCCGATATCGGCGATTACCAGTCCATCGAACAGAACCTATCGACTTTCTCTGCGCACGTTACCAACATCGACGCGATCTCCCACAACGCCACTCACGATTCGCTGGTCATGCTCGACGAGCTGGGCTCGGCCACCGATCCCGAAGAAGGCGCCGCTCTCGCCGTCTCCATCGCCGATTTCTTCCGCCAGGTGGGATGCGTGAGCATCGTCTCCACCCATCACACCGCGTTGAAGGTTTACGCCGCCAACACCGCGGGGGTGCTGAACGCCGCCGTGGGCTTCGACGAGCGCACCCTGGCTCCGACTTACGAGTTGCGGCTGGGTGTGCCGGGTGCTTCGGCGGGCATCAACATCGCCCAGCAGCTAGGACTGAATGCGCAGATCGTTTCGTCGGCCCGCGAGAGGCTGTCCTCTCAAACGCAGGACGTCTCCCGCTTCCTCGATCGCCTGCACGAGCAGTTGCGCGAACTTGAGGCCGAGCGCACCACGCTGCGCGTCCGCGAGCAGGAGATCGCCCGCGAGCGCGCTCACCTCGCGGTCGAAGGCAAGAAAGAGCAGCGCGAGAAGATCCGCGAGATGGAAAAGAAGCTCGAGAGCCTTCTGCACAGCTTCGAGTACCAGGCGCGAGAGACCGTCAGCGCCGTGCAGGACCGCGCCCAGGCCTTGAAGCTCACCAAAGACGCCGAGCGCCGCATCGCCAAGCTGCGCCGCGAATTCCGCGAGCAGTTCGACTCCACCGTCGTGGCCCACACCACCGGCTCTGACGAAGGTGACCAGCACGCCCGCCCCCACATTGTGCAGAGCGTCTCGGTCGGCGACACCGTGCGCCTGCGCTCGCTGGGACGTGATGCAAAAGTTCTGCGCCATCTTGACGACGACTCCTTCGAAGTGGCCGTCGGCCCCATGAAGATGAAGGTTCCGCGCGATGACGTGGCCAGCGTCATTGCCGCCGCCGCAGCCAATCCCGTGGCCGCCGCCCGGTCGCGCGGCATAGGCGTGTCACTTACCCGAGAAGACGACAGCGCTCCCACCGAGATCAACGTCATTGGCCAGAATGTCGATGAAGCCACCAGCGCGGTAGAGAAGTTCGTGGATCGGGCCTTCCTCGCCGGTGTAGTGCGCCTGCGGATCGTTCACGGCAGCGGCATGGGCATCCTGCGCAAGGCGCTGCGCCAGTACCTCAAACAACACCCGCACGTGGCCACCGTTACCGAAGCGCCCCAAAACGAGGGCGGCGGTGGGGCGACGCTGGTCGAGCTGCGAACGTAGCCACGGTGGCGGCAGCTCTTGACTTCAAATTGACGGCCTGTTCGCGCAGATTCGTGAACGCGGTTGCGCCAGCTCCGCATTCCCAATCAAAGCTGCGACATACCCTACGGAAGACCAAGAGCGTAGGCGAGCGCGGCTCGAACTTCTGCCAGATTGCTTTCGGGGAGCCTGCCCAGCTTTCGTTCCAGTCGCACGGTCGGAATCGACCCGACTCCCTGTACGTTGGCGACAGAATCGTAGTTCAGGAAAGGCAACCTCGGCAGAGCGACTTCGTATCGGCTTTGGCGGTTCTGCGTGGTGAGAGGCACGTAGAGCACCAGCGCACGAGGAGGGTTCGGATCCAGCCGCGAAACAATGACAACCGGCCGGGTCTTGGCGGCGATGCCTAGGTCGGCAAGCCAAACTTCACCGGGTTGGGGGTTCATCGAGCATATCCAGTACTTCCTGCTCGCGCGCACGGGAGCGCCCGAGGTCGAGGGCATCGACGTCGGCCAGATCGATCATCTCGGAAACTCGCTCGCGAACCTCTGTTGCGGTCTCCGGCTTCCATACCCGGAGCTTGCTGTCCAGCTTTTCCGCTAAGGCATCCATGCGGTTCACTTCCCAAACCAGTTTACAGGAGCCATCGATGTCGGCAAAAACGAAGCGATAAGTTAGGCTCTGCGCTCGTTCGTCCCCGGTCCAGCTAAACGGTCGAATACTCCGTTTCTTGCGCTCCCTCCGCTGACTATCTAAACTCAAACACATACATGGGCAAAATCACCCAAACCATCCGCGGCTACATCTGGTGGATGTATCCCCGCGGCAGCATCCACTATGACGTCATGGTGACGCTGATCCTTGCCTTCATTTTCCTCGGGCCTATTTGGATCAACTTCCGCGACAAGCCCCAGCCGCGCCCGCTGCATCAGACTGAAGTGCTGGTGAAGCCGCAAGGCGATGGCTTCGTCTACACCGTGGATGCCGCCGCCCTGGCGCCGGGCGACGATGCCCAGATTCGCGAGGAGCTGCTGCGCGCCATCGAGCCCGTCGCCGGCGAAATTCACTTTGAGCGTTACGAGGCCGTTCGCGACAGCAAGGACAAAATTGTGGCCTACAAGGTTTGGGGTCATCGCTAGCCGCACCGGCTACGCAAGGAAGGAACCGTGAAGACTCGAAGCGCAATCGCCGTGTTGACCCTGTTCCTTGCGACCATTACCGCCCACGCCCAGAACCTCGAAGCCGTGCTCAACTCCATGGATAAGGCCGCCGCCGGCTTCCAGACCGCGCAGACCGACTTTGTGTGGGACCAGTATCAGAAGGTGGTGGACGAGCACGACATCCAGAAGGGCAACATGTATTTCCGCCGTCAGGGTGGCGAAGTCCAGATGGCGGCCGACATCACCGTGCCCGACAAGAAGTACGTCCTGTTTAGCGGAGGCATGGTCAGCGTGTATGTTCCCAAGGCCGGACAAGTCACCGAGTACAACTCGGGCAAGAACAAGGCGGACTTTGAGACTTTCCTTGTGCTGGGCTTTGGCGGTCGCGGTCACGACCTCGACAAGTCGTTCGATGTGAAATACGGCGGGATGGAGCAGGTGCAGGGCCTCCAGACGGCCAAGCTGGAATTGACTCCCAAGTCGCAGAAGGTCTCGAATATGTTTCAGACCATCACCCTGTGGATCGACACGGCGCGCGGCGTGAGCGTGCAACAGCTCTTCAACGAGCGCTCCGGCGACTACCGGCTGGCCAAGTACACCAACATCAAGCTCAACGAGAAATTGTCCAACGACGTCTTCAGGCTCAAGACCAGCGGCAAGGTCACCTACGTCAAACCCAACGGCTAATCACCAGCAGCGCTTTAAAAATTGGGCATTACCAAAGTAACTTTTTGTTCCACGTGGAACAAGAAAAACGCCCCAGCCTGAGCCGCTGGGGCGTTGGACTTGCGTTGTCTTCGTCTGCTACTTCGTGGCCGGATTCGCAGGCACAGGCGTTGCGATTGGCGCCGGCACGTCCTTCATCTTGGCCGAGTTCTTAATGAATAGCACTGCTTTCCAGATGTCGTTGTCATTCAGTACTCCGTCCCAACCGGGCATTCCAGTCAGCTTTACGCCGTACTTGGTGACGTAGAACAGATTCGCGTCCGGGTCGTCGGGAGTGCGGCTCATCAATTGCGGCACCGGCGGATAAAACCTGGTTTTCATCGGCGAGACCGGTTCCTTCAGGCTGCCGTGGCACAAGGCACAGTGCTTGTCATACACCATCGAGCCGTCCATGATGTTATCCATCGTCGGCTGGAACGGGTTCTCCTCCTTGGAAGCGTGGGCGTCCACCCACTCATCCATCGAGTGATTGGCGGTGCGCCGCTCAAACTGGCCGGGTCCGTTGGGAACGGCGCGTGTATCGACGTGCCCGCCGAAAACCCACAAGTAACCGCCGCCGAAGACGACAATCAGCCCGACGATAACGCCTAGAAGAAACTTGCCCATAACGCTCCTCAGAATACGCAGAATGTTGGAAATCCCAAGGACTACAGAGTAAACCACCACGAAATTTCCGGCGTTAAGAAAAGTGAC
This sequence comes from uncultured Acidobacteriaceae bacterium, assembly GCA_963751155.1. GTDB lineage: Bacteria > Acidobacteriota > Terriglobia > Terriglobales > Acidobacteriaceae > DASRAA01. Next base: position 23,074 of record CAVVTL010000011.1, read on the forward strand.
GTTTTGCGAAGTAGCCTGAACGGAACCAGCCGACCGCGCTAGTACCGCCGCAGCCGCCGCGCCTCGCGAACCACATCCGCCGGGCTGGGCAGGAAGGCTGTTTCCAGCGGCGGCGAAAACGGCACCGGCGTATCCGCCGAGGCGATGCGGGCGATCGGAGCATCCAGCGCGTCAAAGCACTCTTCGTTGATCACTGCCGTCACCTCGCCGGCGATGCCGCCTGTCTTCGTATCTTCGTGCAGCACGATCACCCGGCTGGTCTTTTCGACCGTCTGGCGGATGGCTTCGCGGTCCAGCGGCAGGATCGTACGAAGATCGACAACCTCCAGCTCGATGCCCTCCTTTGCCAGGATTTCCGCGGCTTCCAGCGCCACGTACACCATCGCCGCGTAGGTGATCACACTGACATCGCGGCCTTCGCGAACCACTCGAGCTTTGCCGATGGGTACGGTGTAATCCTCGGCAGGAAGTTCTTCTTTAATGCGCCGGTACAAGAACTTGTGCTCAAAGAAAAGCACGGGATTGTTGTCGCGAATGGCCGACTTGATCAGTCCCTTCGCGTCATAGGCCGAGGCCGGGCAGACTACTTTCAACCCCGGAACATGGGCGAAAAACGTCTCGGGATTCTGCGAGTGGAACGGCCCGCCATGGACGCCTCCGCCCGAAGGCCCGCGCAAGACAACCGGCACCGGCGCGCCCCAGCGATAGTGCGCCTTGGCAAGCAGATTGACGATCTGGTTGAAGGCGCAACTGATGAAGTCCATGAACTGGAACTCAGCCACAGGACGCATGCCGGTCACGCCGGCGCCGAAACAGGCGTTCACGATGGCCATCTCCGAGATCGGCGTGTCCACCACGCGCGCCGGGCCGAAGCGGTCGATGAATCCCTCGGTGACCTTGAACGCTCCGCCGTAGACGCCGATGTCTTCGCCGATGCAGAAGACGGACGGGTCGCGCTCCATCTCTTCCCAGATGCCCTGGCGGATGGCTTCGAGATAGGTGACAGGTGGCATGGTGTCAGCCCGCCGATTCTAACCCATCCGACGTAGCCGAAGTCCATACCCGATGTCGTATCATCCATTCCATCGTTCCTGCGGCATTGAACGCAAGACCTGCTCCCATGTCTTCCTACAGCGATAAAGACCTTGGCATGCAAAGCGGCATCACCCGCCGCGATTTTCTCAATGGAGTTGCCATCGGACTGGGCGGCATGGCCGCCAGCCCCTTTCTCAGCGGACTTTCCTGGGCCGACGCTGCGGCTCTGGCGCAGAACCAGCCCGGCTACTATCCGCCCACCCGCGACGGCATGCGCGGCAATCATCCCGGCTCATTCGAGGTGGCGCATGAACTGCGGGACGGCGATTTCTGGGCCAAGGCAGGTAAGCCCGTCGAGACCGGCGAAAGCTATGACTTGGTTGTGGTGGGAGGCGGCCTCAGCGGTCTCGCGGCAGCTTACTTTTACCGCGCCCACGCCGGCAAGTCGGCGCGCATCCTCATCCTCGACAACCATGACGACTTCGGCGGACACGCCAAGCGCAACGAGTTCCACGACGGCCGCATGCTGCTGGCCAACGGCGGCACCTGGGCCATCGAGTCGCCGTTTCCCTACAGCGATGTCGCCCACGGCTTGATGAACGAACTCGGCGTCGATCCCGACAAGCTGGAAGCCAAGTGCGACGACAAAGACCCCTACCCGCATCTGAAAAGCGCGTACTTCTTCGACCAGGAGACGTTCGGGACGGACCGGCTGGTGGTGGGAACTCCGGCGCACTCGGACGACGAAGGTCAGGGCGACAAGGACTCCTGGAGCTCGTTCCTGGCCCGCACGCCGCTGTCTCCCGCCGTGCAGCGCAGCGTGCTGCAGGTGCAAGAGGGCAAGACCGACTATTTTCCCGGGCTCTCGTCGGATGATAAGAAAGACCGCTTGTCGCGGATGAGTTACAACGACTACCTGTTGAAGGTGGTCAAAGTCGATCCCGGGGCAATTCCCGTTTACCAGACGAGGACGCACGCTCTGTACGGCGTGGGCACCGATGCGGTCTCGGCGCTCGACTGCTGGGGCATCGAGATGCCCGGCTTCAATGGACTGAAGCTGGAGCCAGGTGGCTATCCGCGTATGGGCTTCACCGCCCGAGGCTTTGCCACACCGCGCAAGGACCCCTACTTCTTCCACTTTCCCGACGGAAACGCCAGTCTGGCGCGCCTGCTGGTGCGTTCGCTCATACCGGGCTCTACCACCGGCAGCACGGCGGAAGACATTGTCACCGCCCGGGTGGACTACGGGAAACTCGACGGCAGCAGCTCTTCCGTGAAGATCCGGCTGAACAGCACCGTGGTGCGCGCGAAACATGTGGGCGACCCGGCGTCGGCGAAGGAAGTCGAGGTCAGCTACGTCGCCGGAAAGCAGGTTTACAACATCCGCGGCAAGGCCGTCGTCATGGCGTGCTGGAACATGATGGTTCCGTACTTGTGCCCGGAGATTCCCGCGGCCCAGAAAGAAGCCCTGCAGTATGGGACGAAGGTCCCGCTGGTTTATACCGTGGTGGCCGTCAAGAACTGGCAGCCGTGGCAGAAGCTGGGCATGGCCCGTGTCTCCGCGCCGGGGATGTACCACTACGGCGTGCAGCTCGACCGGGTGGTGGACATCGGGGAGTACAGGTCGCCGCGTACGCCCGACCAGCCCATCCTGCTACGCATGTCGCGTACGCCCTGCAAGCCCGGGCTGACCGAGCGCGAGCAGCACCTGTTCGGCCGCATGGAACTCTACGAGACGCCGTATTCGACCTTCGAGCGCAGCATTCGCGACCAACTGCTGCGCGTGCTCGGGCCGGGCGGCTTCGATCCGGCGCGCGACATCAGCGCCATAACGGTCAATCGCTGGTCCCACGGCTACGCCTACGAGTACAACCCGCTGTTCGATCCCGATTGGAAGCCGGGGGAGTCACCCGCCGAGATCGGACGCAAACGCTTTGGGCGTATCACGATCGCCAACTCCGATGCCGGGGCTGCGGCCTACACCGACATTGCCTTCGACCAGGCGTATCGGGCGGTGGAAGAACTGCGAGCAATTAGCAATTAGCAGTTAGCGAAGGCCCACCTATTTCGGCGCTGGCTTGGAGGGTGGTGTTGCCGCAGGCTTCTTGACTGGTGCTTGCGCGGGCCGGGCGTCGCCGCCGTCAAAAGGAGCCGGACGGAAGCGCTCCAGCTCCGGGTCCCACGTCCAATCCTTGTAGCGCGTGACGGTCGTCTTGTTGTCGGTGATAACTTGCTTTTCCAGCAGGCGGTAAGCCGCGGCGGAACCGGCAGGCGCTTTCAACAGATCGAATGTCGAGACTTGTGTTTGCTGCAGGATGTCAGATTCGCCCGGGACGCGGTTGGTCAGGGTGATTTCGCTGCGCTCGGTAGCGTCAAGCACGACCTCGATCCGGTCGTGCAGCATTTTCAAGATGACGAAGTCCTGCTGCTGGATCTTGCCAGTGTCGCGCGTGATCTCGTGGCGCACCATAATCTCGGACACGCCGATCTGAATCAGCTCGACAAAGCTGATCGTGGGCCGTTGCGTGTGCGACGCCAACCGAACGGTCTGCACGTGCCGCCACTCGGACTTCGGCGCCTTATCGAAAACCACAAGGTAGGTGGAATCGCAGGCGGGGGAATCGGCAAGCAGAATCGAGTTTTCAGATCCCGCTCGAAGCGTCACCAAACGCTCCTCAATGTGGCTGAAATCGACGCAGGGCGAGTTCGTTTTGTTGGCGGAGCTGGCCGAGCCGGGCGCAAGAATCCCGAGTTCCAGCGCCAGGTCATTGCGCTGCACCGAACTGCCGCTGCGAAGGGTCTCCGCAACGTCATTGGGCTTGTGGGTGGTGAACTCCTGCGGCTTCTTCTTGAAGGGAAGATCAACGGCGTGCGCGGCAGAGCACAAAACGAACGAGAAGAGGATGACGGCAAAGAATTTCATGGACACAATTTGAACCCGCGGGACGGCCTCGTGACTCGGAACACGCCTGGGCGAGCGCCTTATTTCAAGTGTACTGCGGAGTCGGCCGATTTCCTGATGGCTGGAGCTTCACTGCGCGCAGTGACAGTTACGGCGCCGTAGAGAGGCTGAATGTGATGGCATGCGTCATCGCAGTAGACGCCCTGGTGGGTCTTGTCGGTTTCGGGATCGGGCATGGGCGAGGCGACGGCCGCGGCGCGCTCAGCTTCAAGCTCGCGTTCGATGTCGGCGATGAGCTTGTCGTTTTCGGCGGCAGTAAGCCAGCGCTTCTTGAGCAAGTACTTCTCGAAGCGGGCAATGGGATCGCGGGCACGCCAGTACTCAAAGAGCGCTGCGGGAACGTAGTGCGCGGCATCATGAATGGCGTGGCCCTTCATGCGCATCATTTTGGCCTCGATGAGCGTCGGCCCTTCGCCGCGACGGGCGCGCTCGCAGGCCTCATGGGTCGCGTCGTACACCTGGCAGGGGTCGGTGCCGTCAACAATCACGCCGGGATTGCCATAACCGATCGCGCGTTCGGCCAGGTCTTTTACGCAGAACTGCATATCGCTCGGCGTGGAGTATCCCCAGAGGTTGTTCTCGACGATCAGCACCAGCCCGAGCTTCTGTACGGCGGCGAAGTTCAGGCTCTCATAGGTAACGCCGGTGGACTGTCCGCCGTCGCCGATATAGGTGAGTCCGGCGATGTTCTTGCCCTGCAGTCGCGCGCCAAGACAAACACCAGCCATCACGCCGATGAGTTCGCCGAGCATCGAGATGGGCGCGCAGACATGGCGGCGCTCCCAGTCGCCGAAATGCGACGAGGCGTCACGGCCGAACGTCGGCGAATCGGCCTTGGCCATGTACTGCCGCATGACGTCGCGGGGAGTGAAGCCGCGGACCATCATCGCGCCCTGGTTGCGGATCATGGGCCCAAGCCAGTCCTCGGGGCCGAGAGCCATAGCTGAGGCGCAAGAGCAGCCCTCCTGCCCGAGGCCAAAGTAAACGCCGCCGACCACCAGACTTTGCTTGTACAGATTCTCCAGCACGGTTTCCATGCGGCGGTTGAGCAGCATCCAGCGGCGGGCGCGGCGACGACGCCCCGCGCCCGCGTCAGGCGAGCCCGACTCGCCCCGGTTGCACGCAATCGTCGCCGGAACTCGCCATGCGTGTCGACGAACGTCAGGAGGTGATCGACCCCTCGGGATTGTGACACTCGGACCCGTCAACCACCGCAAAATCGGTCACGCACCGGCGCGCGCGGTGATTTGTTCGGGAATTGTGGTATAGGCGCGCGACTCGACGCGCTCGAACGCGGCAATGTCGCGGCGATCCAGGCTTTCAGCGCTTCTTCCTGCGCTTGCGAAAGATGGCTGGCGCTGCCGCCGCTGTCAAAGCGCATCAGACTATTGAGGCCGGCTTCGCCGTAGAGCTTGGCCCAACCACGCACCGTGTCGTCGTCGAGATAGAGAACCTTGCCGACCTCTTCGCAGCTCCAGCCGTCGTCCAAAAGCAGCATGGCGTTCGCGCGGCGCGTCAGCCGATGCAGCCGACCCGTTTCGCATCAGAGCGACAAGGGCGGCCCGGTCTGGTGGAGAAAGGAGGACCGAGCGCGAATATCGTGCTCCGAGAGCGAAATCGATTTCTCACAGCTATTTCATCGAATCGTCTGAAACCAATCATATGCGCGCGGGATTCATTTTTCCTGACGTGGTTTGTAGCCAGCAATTCTA
>CAVVTL010000012.1:0-116382 GCA_963751155.1 uncultured Acidobacteriaceae bacterium
GTAGATGGCGAGGCATTGCTCGCGGGAGAGGTATTTCGACTCGCGAATCGGCGGCGCGGGCGCGCTCAGGTCGCCGTCGATCTTGTACTCGACGCTGGAGCCCTCGCCCGACTGATAAACGCGGAACTTGGGGTGCTCGAGGCGATAGTCGGGAATCTCGTAGCAGCGGAGAGAGGTGCTCGGCTCCGGTTTCTTATTGGACTCGGCCGCGACGGCGGGCTTGGCCTTCGGCTTCGAGCGCGGCTTCGGGGTGGGCTTCTTCTTCGGCATGCGGTGCAGAGGTACGATAAACGCCCAGCGCGGGCGAGGCAAGCGGGGGAAATGCAGGTTCCTCCACTCCGCCGCCGAAGCGGCGGCGGCGGTCGGGATGACAAAGGTAGACCGGCTCACCAGGCGCGGTTGCTACTGTTTCGTGTCCAGCGGGTGCGTTGTCTTCTCGAAGAACTCGTTCTGCAGCTTGAGGGCGTGCTGGTCGGCCTTCACGCCCTTGATGGCTTCGACGATCTGGCTGGACCAGGTCTTCTGGTCGAACTCGCCGAGTTGCTTGGTGGCGGCGCTGCCAATTCCGGAGTAGTGGTCGGGGAACTTGGCGTACCACCAGATGCCGGTGTAAACATTCTCGGGCAACTTCAGGCGGTTCTGGTCGGCGCCCGATTCGCTGTCAGCGCGGTCGAGGTGCACGAGGTCGGGACGGGCGACCATCATGTGCGAGGTTTCGGACTCGCCGGCGTGCATGTCGTTGTTCGGGGTCTTCAAGGCAGGACGACCGGGGACGTTTTCGTTGGGCAGTCCGAAGACATACACCACATAGTCGCGCGGGGTGGCGAGTTGCGCTTGCGCGAAGAGCGGCAGCAGGCTGTTGTTGCCCGCCGTGCCCGTTGACGATGAGGACTTTCTTGCAGCCATTGCGCGCCATCTCTTTCACCGTCTCCTGCAACAGCGTGAGCTGCGTGGAGAGGCTGTAGGCGACGGTGCCGGGCTCCTGCTGCGCTTCGAAGATCTGCCCGAAGTAATACTCGGGGAAGACGACGGCGTACTCCTGCTGCACGGCGTTCATCACGGCGAAGCGTACGTCGAGCAGGTCGGTGCCGAGCGGAAGATGCGGGCCGTGCTTCTCGATGATGCCGAAGGGCAGCAGGCAGACTCCCTGAGATTGGTGGATGGCCTGGATGAAGTCGGGGGCGGTGAGTTCTTCCCATTTGGGGGAGAGCTTGGATTGCGAAACGGCGGGAATGACCAATGCGAGAAGAAGTGCGATGCGTACGGCCGAACTGCGGACAACGGACATGATGGCCTCCGAATAAAGCGAAACAGGAAATTGTATCTGAGCAACCGCGGATCAACGGTGCCGCCGCTACGCGGCTCGGGATTTCCAAAGGGGCGCTGTCCGCGGGCTTACGCCCACGGCTCAAACAAATGACGCCCTTCGGGCTCGGCTTAGGTTTCGGGCTTATGCCGACGGCTCAAGACAAATGGACGCCCTTCGGGCTCAACCGAACGCCACTACGCCAGCTTACGCAACTACGCCAGCTCGCTGCCGTCGCCGTGAAGTTCGCGAAGCTCTTTCGGCGGCTTGGCGGGGGTGTCCTGGTTCGCGGGCGGTGCGGGCGCTGCACTGCGCCAGCAGATCGTCCATCGACTCCAGCCACAGCATCTGCGTATTGAACACGCGGCCGAAGTTGCGTGACGCCGCGGTGGCGACCTCTTCCAGCGTCAGGGTCTTCTGCAGTTCGCGCTCCATCGAGGTCACCGGCTTGTCCGGTGATGCCGCAGGGCACGATGAGCGAGAAGAAGTCGAGATCGGTGGAGACGTTCAGCGCAAACCCGTGCGTCGTCACCGAACGCGAGATGTGCACGCCGATGGCGGCGATTTTCGCTTCCGGCTTTTTAGGCATCGCGTAGGTCCAGACGCCGGTCAGTCCCTTGATGCGCTGCGTGCCGATGCCGAAGTCGCCACAGGTGCGGATGAGCACTTCTTCCAGGCGGCGCACGTACTCCACCGCGCCGACCTTGGGTCGAAGCTGCGCAGGTCGAAGATGGGATAGGCGATCAACTGTCCGGGGCCGTGAAAGGTTACGTCGCCGCCGCGGTCGATCTCGAAGAGTTCCACGCCGCGCTGGGCAAGGAACTCGGGCGGCGCCAGCACGTTGTCGAGCTTGGCGTTGCGGCCCAGGGTGATGACGGGCGGATGCTCCAGCAGCAGCAACGTGTTTTCGATGCGGCCGGCCTTGCGCATGCTCCTGCAACGTGCGCTGGAGTTCGAGCGCCGTGCCGTAGGCGACCCTGCCGAGATAGAGAACGTTAGTGACCATCGCGATGTCTTTCGACAGTATGACTTACGTTGGATGACGGCGCGGCGGCGATACGCACAGCAACAGGGCCACAATTCGGCAACAGATTCCGAGGCGGTTTTGCCGGTGCTATCCTGAAGGCAGTCTCTGCCCCCATGAACATACGACGTCGAAGATCCAACCGAAGCTGCCCGAAATACCCAAGCGACCAGCGCCGACAACGCTCAGGACCGGAACCGGGCGTAAGTACGTCGGCAACGTGTTGTTCGTCTTCCTCATCGTCGTTGGCGGCGGCCCTCGGCGCGGCTTCCGGGCTGTTGCTGGTGTTCTCCACCGACCTGCCGCAGGTCACCGAACTGGAACGCTACCGGCCGAGCACGATCACCGAACTCTACGACGACCAGAACCGCGTGATCGGGCAGTTCGCGCTGCAGCGTCGCGTGATCGACAAGTACGACGACTTCCCCAAGGTGCTGCGCGACGCCCTCATTTCGACCGAAGACAAGGACTTCGAGAGCCACTGGGGAGTGGACGTGTGGCGCGTGTTCGGCGCAGCCTATCGCGATGTCGCGACCGGAGGGCGCGCGCAGGGCGCGTCGACGCTGACGATGCAGCTTTCGCGCAACCTGTTTCTTTCGCCCGACCGTAACTTCCGGCGCAAGATCCAGGAGGTCATGCTCTCCATCCAGATCGAGCGGCGCTTCACCAAGCCGCAGATCTTCACGCTCTACGCCAACCAGATTTATCTCGGACACGGCGTGTACGGCTTCGAAGCTGGCGCGAACTACTACTTCGGCAAGAAGGCCAAGGACCTGAACCTCGAAGAGGCTGCGGTGCTCGCGGGGCTGCCGAAGGCGCCGAATGCGTACTCGCCGATCAACAATCCTGAGCGCGCGCTGCATCGCCGCAACCTGGTGATCAACAACATGCTGGAGGACGGCAAGATCACCGCCGAAGAGGCGCAGCGCGCCAAGAACTCGCCCATCCGCCTGAACGTGCAGGGCGAGCCAAACAGCGTGGCGCCGTACTTTGTGGAGGAGATTCGGCAGTATCTGGAAAAGAAGTACGGCAGCGAAGAAGTGCACGAAAAAGGCCTGCGGGTTTACACGTCGCTGAACCTCGAGCTGCAGAAGGCCGCGAATCTGGCGGTGCTCGACGGACTCGCGGCTTACGAGCACCGGCATGGATGGAAGGGCAGCCTGCTGAACGTGGTGGCCAACGGCGAGTCGCTCGATACCTATCGCCACGTCGGATTGGGACAACGACATCGCGCCCGGCCAGTACGTGCACGCGCTGGTGACGAGCGTCAGCCCGCAGTATGCGACGCTGAAGTTTGGCCACTACGGAGCGGAGCTGGGCCCAGCTGAAATCAAGTGGACGCACTACACCTCGCCGACGCAGTTCCTGACCCGCGGCGACCTGGTGTACGTGAAGATCGTGGAACTCAACGGCACGCAGAGCCGGGTGTCGCTGGAGCAGGAGTCGGGCGTGCAGGGCGCGCTGCTGGCGCTCGACAATTCGACCGGCGACGTGAAGGCGATGGTCGGCGGCCGCAGCTTCGAGGAGTCGAAGTTCAATCGCGCCACCCAGGCGCTGCGCCAGGTGGGCTCGTCGTTCAAGCCGTACATCTACACGGCCGCCATCGACCAGGGCATGACGCCCGACGATACCGTGCTGGACGCGCCGGTCAGTTTTCCGGGCGGTCCGGCCGGGCCGTGGACACCGCACAACTACGACGGAAAGTATGAGGGCGTCATCACCTTCCGCCGGGCGCTGGCGCACTCGCGGAACATTCCCGCGGTGAAGGTGACCGAGCGCGTGGGCGGAATCAAGACCGTGATCGAGTACGCTCGCAAGTTCGGAATCACGTCGCCGCTGCCGCCGTTTCTGCCGGTGGCGCTGGGCGCGGCCGACATCACGCTGTGGGAACAGACGGCGGCGTTCAGCACGTTTCCCAATGACGGCGTGCGCGTTACTGCCGCGCCTGATTCGCAAGGTCGAAGACTACGACGGCCGCGTGCTGGAAGAAGACTATCCGGAAGTGAAAGACGTAGTCAGCGCGCGCACGGCGCGCATCATGGTGAGCATGCTGCAGGAAGTCGTGCTGCACGGAACCGGCGCCGCGGCGGCCAAGATGAACCATCCGCTGGGAGGCAAGACCGGCACGACCAACGACTTCACCGACGCATGGTTTGTGGGCTTTTCGCCGTCCGTCACCTGCGGCGTGTGGGTGGGCTACGACGAGAAGAAGACGCTGGGCAACAAGGAAACCGGAGCCGTGGCCGCGCTGCCCATCTGGATGGACTTCATGCGGGTGGCGCTGAAGGGCAAGGAATCGGAGCAGTTTGCTGCACCGCCTCCGGACGTCCGAATGCAGTAGCGCGACAAGGTGGACACGCCCGACAGTCGGCCGGCGACGGGGAGTCGCACTGATGCGCCGCTTCATGCGTTGGGTGGTGCGGGTGCTCGTGCTGATCGTGGTGTTCACGGCTTCGATGCTGACCGCCATGCGATTCGCCATTCACGGGCGGCAGACTGCGGTGCCGAAGATTGTCGGCATGACGCCGCATGACGCGGAGACTGCGCTCGAAGGCGCATGGACTGGTGCTGGACCGCAGTGACCGTTTCTATAGCGCGGAGATTCCCGCCGGGACGAATCGTCTCGCAGGTGCCGATGCCGGGCGAAATGGTGCGGCGCGGCTGGCATGTGCGCGTGGCCGAGAGCATGGGCCCGCAGCGCGTCACGATTCCTGACCTTACCGGCGACAGCGAACGCTCGGCCGAGATCAACATTCGCCGGCGCGGCCTTGAGATGGGAAGCATGGCGGTGGCGGAGATCGCTGGCGCCACGCCCGACCAGGTCGTGGCACAGACGCCTCCGGCGAATGCTACGAACGTATCCACTCCGAAGGTCAGCGTGCTGATTGCCGCCACCGAAGACCGCAAGTCGTACGTGATGCCCGATCTGCGGGGACGGACCGAGGACGAAGCCATCAGCGTGATCGTCGGGGCGGGCATGAAGGTCGGCAGCATCAGCAGCCAGCCGGCTGCTCGGCGCGGATGCCGCTGCACCGGAGACGATGCCCGCCGGGTCGCGCATTGTGGTGAAGACGGTTCCGGGCGTGGGGCAGCGGGTGTGGGACGAACAGGCTGTGAATCTGGAAGTGACGAGGTAAACCGCTGTTAGCCGTTCAGCCGTTAGCTCTTAGCTCTGACGCTCGAGGACGGCGGCGAAGAAGCCGTCGCAGGGTTGAACGCCGGGAATCGTTCGCAGGATATGGTCCGTCGAGCAACGAGTCCGAGGTCGCTCACGGCGAGCTCACCGATTCGTTCCAAGGCGCTCGAATTCGACGACGGCAATCGACCACGGCGAAGTTTTCGGAATTCCGCCACAACCTCGTCGATGACCGACTCGTTCTCTTCCGGCTCGAGCGAACAGGTGGAGTACACCGCCCGCCCGCCGGGCGCGAGTTGACGTAACGCAGCTTGCAGGATGGATACCTGCTTGGCGTGCAGGTCACGCAAGTCTTGCCGTTTGAGCCGCCACTTTATTTCAGGATTGCGGGCGAGCGTGCCCGTGCCGGAACAAGGTACATCGGCCAGCACGCGATCGAATTCGCCTTGCGGCGAAAAGTGCAGGATGTCGTCGGTGACCACCTGAACGTTGGCTGCGTGAACTCGCGTTCGCAACAACTCGGCGCGATGGGGATGTAGCTCGATCGCGACGATTTCCGCTTCCGGGTTGCGCGCGGCGATGGCCGCGGTTTTGCTGCCCGGCGCGGCGCAACAGTCCAGCAAGCGCGACCCTTTGCCCACCAGCGCGGCTACGAGTTGAGACGCTTCGTCCTGGATGAACACGCGTCCTTCGCGGTACGCCCGGGTTTGCGTGACGTCGCCGCCGGTGACGGTGCGGGCCGATGTCAACAGCGCTCCGGGAGCGAGGGTGATTCCGTCGGCCTCCAACTCCGCGACGACTGCGATGTCGTCGATGCGAATGGAAGTCGCGGGAACTTGCTGGTCATGCCGGCAAATTGCGGCTGGCGTTCTCGATGCCGAATTGCTTGGCCCAGCGTTCCACCAGCCACGCGGGATGAGCGTAGGCTTCCGCCAACTCTGACACTGTCAGACTGTCGCCAGTCGCACTCGGAGCCGTCGGCTTTGAGTCGGAGACCTTGCGCAAGACCGCATTGGCGAACGGCGCGGCAGAAGTCTTGCCCGCACGCTTCACCATGTCCACGCTGTCGTTGATCGCTGCCCGCGCGGGAACGCGGCTCAAGAACAGTAGTTGATACGTTGCGATGCGAAGCGCAATCAGCACCTGCGCGTCGAGCTTCGCGAGCGGACGCGACGAACTCGCAGCGATGACCGAATCCAGGCGAGACTGCCAGCGCAGCACGCCCATCACGATTTCCATCGCGAGTCCGCGATCGGCATCGCTCAGTTTGTCGAGCCGGTTGGAATGCAGAAGTTCGCTGGCGTAGGCGTCTTGCTGCTGCACTCGCAGCAGAATGTCGAAGGCCGCCGCGCGTGCAGGAGAGATCGGCATCGTAGTTAGGCGGTCGCGCCCACGGGCTCGTCGCTGCGGGGGCGATAGCCGTTGATAAAGTCAGAGGCGCTCATGCGCTTCTTGCCCTCGACTTGCAACTCGGTGACTTCAAGCGCCGTGCCGTGGGCGAAGCCGAGCAGGAGCCGGCCGTGCTCGATCGCGAAATAGCCCGCCTTGACCACGGCGACTTCCGGCGCAGGTGTTGCGGCGTGTACCTGCAGCGTCTTGCCGCGGAACGTGGTGTACGCTCCCGGCCACGGCTGAAATCCGCGCAACCGGTTCCAGGTCTCGGTGGCGGTGCGCGAGAAGTCGATCAGGCCATCTTCCTTCGTCAGGATCGGAGCCAGCGTCGCCTTCGCAGTTGTCCTGCGGCTGCGGCGCGAGTCGTGCCTTGCGCCAGTCCGGCCAGCGTCCGAATCATCAGCTCAGCGCCCGGTTTGCGCCAGCCGCGGACCCAGCGTCAGCGCGGTGTCTTCCGGGCTGAATCGTCTCTTCGGCCTGCAGCAGGATGTCGCCGGTGTCGAGACCGGCGTCGATGCGCATGATCGTGACGCCGGTGACCGGCTCGCCTTGCGCAATCGCCCACTGGATCGGCGCTGCCCCGCGATACTTGGGCAGCAACGAAGCGTGCAGGTTGATGTTGCCGAATCGCGGCAGGTCGATCATCCACTGCGGAATGATGCGTCCGTAGCCGACCACGATGATGGCGTCCGGCGCGATGTGCTCCAGGCTCGCGCGGAACTCCTCGTTGTTCTTGATCTTTTCGGGCTGCGCGATCGGGCAGCCCGAGCTCCAGCGCGGCGCGCTTGACGGGCGAGGCAGCCAGCTCCAGACCGCGCCCGCTGGCGCGGTCCGGCTGGGTAACGACCAGCCTGCACGCGAAACCCCGCCGTCACCAGCCTTTCGCAGAGTTGGTACCGCGAAAGTCGGCGTGCCGCAGAACACCAGGTCCATCATGGCCGCTACCACTCGCCGGCTTTCACCAGCTTGCGGATCTTGCGCTTCATGATGTCGCGCTTCAGCCCGCTGATGTGGCTGATGTAGAGCTTGCCGTTCAGGTGATCGGTTTCGTGCAGCAGCGCGCGCGCCAGCAAGTTCTTCGCCGGTCACCTCGAAGGTGTCGCCCTTCAGGTTCTGCGCGCGCGCGGTGACCTTGCGCGGCGCGGGTCACTTTCTCGCGGAACTCCGGCAGGCTGAGGCATCCTTCGTTCGACGTCTGCTTTCCCTCGACGTGGACGATCTCCGGATTGACCAGCACGATCTTTGCTTCGGGATCTTCCTTGAAGGTCACGTCGATGACCGCGATGCGTTTGCTGATGCCGATTTGCGGCGCTGCCAGGCCAACACCGTGCGCGGCGTACATGCTCTCGAACATGTCGTCGGCCAGCTTGGCGCAGCTCGTCGTCGAAATGCGTGATCGCGGCTGCAGGTTTCTCCAGTACCGGGTCACCGAATTTTACGATGGGATAGATCATCTAGAAGTTGCGAATCTGCTGACAGTATCCTTCGAAAGTTGCGTTTCAGTTCCAGGATCGAATCGCCGCCAAATTTCTCCAACGCGAAGCGCGCCAGCGTGAGCGCGACCATGGCTTCGGCCGCCACACCGGCGGCAGGCACCACACACACATCCGAGCGTTCGTAGGCGGCCTTCACCGGCTCGCGGCTGGCAAAGTCCACCGAGCCCAGCGGACGCCGCAGCGTCGAGATCGGCTTGAGATAGCCGCGAATCCGAATGTCCTCGCCATTCGAGACGCCGCCTTCCAGCCCGCCGGCATGGTTCGAGGCGCGGGTGAAGTCAGTAAACGCGCCTGCCCGATGCGTAGCCAATTTCGTCATGCACGGTCGAGCCCATGCGAGGTCGCAGCCGTCACGGCGTCGCCGATCTCGACGCCCTTTACCGCCTGCAGCGACATGACGGCAGCGGCAAGGTGCGTGTCGAGGCGCTCATCCCAGTTGGCGTAGGTGCCCAGCCCGGGTGGAACGTTGTGCGCCACCACTTCGAAGATTCCGCCAACGGAGTCGCCGGTGCGCAGCGCCACATCCACCTGCTCCTTCATCCGTTCCTCGGAAGCCGGATCAATGCAGCTCAAGAGAATATCGTCCTTGGCGGCGACCTCCCGAATGGCTTCCCACGTCACCGGAACCTCGAGCCGCGCGCTGCCCACCGCTATGACGTGACTCAAAACTTCGATCCCCAGTTCGCGCAGCAGCAGCTTGGCCAGCGCACCGGCGGCGACGCGGGCGGCCGACTCGCGCGCCGACGCACGTTCCAGCACGTAGCGGGCCTCGGTGAAGTTATATTTCAGCGCTCCGGCGAGATCGGCATGCCCCGGCCGCGGCGAGGCTACGCGCTTGTGCTTCGCGGGGTCGCCCTCCTCCACCGGCAGCGCCTCGTTCCAGTTCTGCCAGTCGAGTTGGCAATCTGGATGGCGATCGGAGACCCGATGGTCTTGCCGTGGCGCACGCCGCTGAGGATGTGCGCGGTATCGCGCTCAATCTTCATGCGGCCACCGCGGCCGTAACCCTGCTGGCGACGCCAAAGCTCGCGGTTCACGAAGTCGAGGTCAACGGTGAGCCCTGCAGGCATACCGGAGAGCAGCGCAATCAGCGCTTCTCCGTGAGACTCACCGGCTGTAGAAAACCTGAGCATGAGGAAAATTCGATTGTAGCCGATGCGGTTTCGCGGCTGGCACGACGGAGCTCCAACCGCAAGCTATTCGAGCGCGATTTCTTCCTCCTCCAGCGCCTTGTCTTCCTCGCGGGTGCCGGTGAGGACGAACGACATGGTTGGCCCGGCTTTGCCCTGCGTCACGCTGGTGATGAGGTAGGAGCACCGGGTCCACCAGGCGTCTTCCAGGTCAGTGGGAGACCACAGCGCGGGATGATCAGGATGCGAATGATAAATACCTACGATCTCCCAACCATGTTCCCGCGCCTCGCGCTGGATCCGCGCCACGTCGGCAGCTTCGATGGCGTAGCGGGTTCGCGGCGCGTCGCTGCGGGCATTGCCGCAGCGATAGGTCGCCCTCACCGCGCGCACGGCACCCGTGTTGACTCCCACCAACACCCCGCAACATTCGGCGGGATAGGCCTCTTCGCCGTGACGGCGGATGGCGGCGTAATCCGCCTGACTTAGCTTCAACATAAGAAACCAGTTAGCGAAAACCAAGACGTTGATGGAGAGTCCTCGGCTGCACTCCGCCTGACAGTTACAGCTTGCTGACTCGCCAGACGGTGTGCGACATTTGTGCTTGCCGCACGCAGTTTTCGCTTAGCCCTCATAACCGTAAGAATTTTACAGGCGTAACGGCAAGACGGCGGTTTCCGCCCGGAAAGGCGGCCGATGGCGGCCGAATTTAGGACTCATGCCCAAGAAACTTAAACCCAAGACTTACGAGCAAGCACTGGCCTGGTTCCGCGAGAACGGTTTCGACGTACTGGAAGCCCCCGCCACCAGCGGCCGGGTCTTCCTCAAGAAGTACAACGCTTCGGCGGCCATTGAGCGCGCGGCTGACGGTGGCGCCAAGATCTTTGCCTATCCCGGATGCCTGATTGGCGGCGAAATCGCCAAACTGGTGGACCACGGCAACCAGAAGCTGTTGCAGACCACCAAGACCAAAATTGCCGCCACCGCCGACCACCTGAGCGCGCTACACCAGTTTGCCGAGGAGCTGAAAGAAGGCACCGGCGGCATCAGCCTCTACAACGAGTCGCTGGGCACCGTGAGCGCCGAGTACAAGTACGATCGCCTGCCCGAACGCGACCTGCCGGAAGCCAAGCGCGCCAAGCGTCCGTGGGAGAAGAAGCCCGCTTAGCCTGAAGCGCGAAACCCTGCGAGATTCCAGCCGCGCCCGCTTCGGCGCGGTCTTTCTTGCGCTCGAAACGGCTGCGATACACTGGCCCGACGGAGGCGAGGATGCGTGCATTGCTCTGGAGTCTGGTCGCGGTAGTTTGTGTCTCGGTCGGCGGGTGGGGCCAGGCGAGCACCCCGGAAACAGCCATCCGCCAAGTCCTTCAATCCCAGGTGGACGCGTGGAACCACCACGATCTCGACGCGTTCATGGCCGGATACTGGAATTCGCCCGAGCTGACCTTCTTCTCTGGCGCTACTGTAACTCGCGGTTGGCAGCCCACGCTCGACCGCTATCGCAAGAAGTATCAGTCGCCCGGCTCCGAAATGGGCAAGCTCGAATTCCAGGACCTGCAGGTCGAAATGCTGGGGCCGAAATCCGCGTTCGTCCGCGGCAAGTTCCTGCTGACGCTCTCCGACGGCAAGCAGCCGCACGGGCTGTTTACGCTGGTGTTCCGCCAGTTCCCCGAGGGCTGGCACATTATCCACGACCACAGTAGCGGAGAATGACGAAATGGTCCCGCTTCCGGACGCAGCGGTCGGCCTCCCTCCGGCGGAAAAATAGTTGTTTCCCACCGCTGCTGCGGGTGTAAGATTCAGTCGGCCACTATCCCGGTATCACATTAGCGTGTGACAGGCCAAACAGGCGGTATCCGCGGATGCGGAACTGCACTGGAGGACATCGTGAGCATCACCACCGGCGACTTCCGCGCGAAGATTACTCCTGCCACTCTTCTGCGAAAAGAAACAGAAACACGAAGCCATTACGTGTCTCACAGCGTATGACTACGCCAGCGCGCGCCTGCTCGACGAAGCCGGAATCGACATGGTGCTGGTGGGCGACTCGCTCGGCATGGTCATGCTGGGCTACGAAAACACCCTGCCCGTCACCGTGGAGGAGATGCTGCATCACACCCGCGCCGTGCGCCGGGGGGTGAAGCGCGCCTTCCTCATCGCCGACATGCCTTACGCGTCGTACCACATCAGCGGCAAGGATACGGTGCGCAACGCCGCTCGCTTTATCAAGGCAGGCGCGGAGGCGGTGAAGATCGAGGGCGGCGAGAAGCGGTCGCAACTGGTGGAGCGCCTGGTGGACGCCGAGATCCCCGTGGTTGGGCACATCGGGCTGACGCCGCAGTCGCTGCTCGCCATGGGCGGCTACAAAGTGCAGGGCAAGTCGCTGACGGCCATTGAACAACTCATGCACGACGCGCTGGCGCTGGAGCGCTGCGGCGCGTGCTGCATGGTGCTGGAGGGCATTCCGCGCGAGGTGGCGGCGCTGATCACCCACGAAATCGAAATTCCCACCATCGGCATCGGCGCCGGCCCCGACTGCGATGGGCAGGTGCTCGTCTTCCACGACCTGCTTGGACTGGCCCCGCTGAGCGCGGCTCCGCCGGCCAAATTCGTTCGCCGCTATGCCGATCTCGGATCGGTGATTACAAATGCGGTGCAGGCCTTCAAGAGCGACGTAAAGTCGGGGAGCTATCCCGCCGACGAGGAGTCGTACCATCTGCCCAAAGAAACGCTCGACGGCCCTGCGCGACATTGCCGAACGCAAGCGCGCCATGACAGTCTAGAGGCATGCGAAATCTTTTCCGGATGCTCGCCGCCCTCGCTTTGTGCCTGGGAGCCTGTGTCTGTCTTTCCGCGCAATCCGCGCACAAGCCTGCGGCCAAAGCTGTTCCGTCGAAGTCGTACTGCCATCCCCAAGGCGGGTTCTGCTTCAAATACCCTGCCGCATGGACAATGCTGGGCGACATCTTTGGTGGCGCGGGCGTGGTGGTCGCGCCTCCGCAACCGCAGGCAAAGGAGCTGTGGGACGAAGTCACGGTGGCGCTGGTCATTCCTCCGCCGCAAAACGGCGCGGAGCCTGTGACCATCGGCGAGGCCATCGCACAGGCGGTCTCCGGCGTGCGCAAGAGCGGGCAATCGTTCGAGACCCAGGAGCGCCGCCAACTGACCGTGGACGGCAATCCGGCGGAGATCCGTGAAGTTGCGCTACACCGACCAGGCCGACGGGCACGAATGGATTGAAGAGCTGGTGTTCATCGACGGTCCGGACTCGGAGATCTATTCGATAGCCCTGAAGACCGCGCCGCCAACGCTGGCACACATGGAGCCGTTGTTTCAGCGCATCGTGCAAAGCTGGAAGCTGCCTGAGGCCGCGTCGCCACCGGGAGCGACCGGGAAAAGTCCGGCAGGTGCGAAGCCAAAGCCGGCGGCCCCGCCGAAATCTTAGCTACGAGAGAAGATCGTGAGACAGATCGAAACCATTGCCGCAATGAAGAGCGTCTGCCGCGGCGCTATCCGCGACGGGAAGACCGTGGGCCTGGTGCCGACCATGGGGGCGCTGCACGAAGGGCACTTGTCGCTGGTGCGGGCCGCGCGTTCGCAGTGCGACGTGACAGCCGTGTCGATTTTCGTGAACCCTCTGCAATTCGGGCCCAGCGAAGACCTGGACCAGTATCCCCGGAGCTTGCAGCGCGACGCGGCGCTGCTGGAAGAATTGGGAGTGGATTTCGTCTTCGCTCCTTCGTCGGCCGAGATGTATCCGCCGGGCGCACAAACGTACGTGGATGTCAGCGACCTCAGCGGCATGCTCGATGGCGGATCGCGGCCCGGGCACTTCCGCGGCGTTGCCACCGTCGTCTGCAAGCTGTTCGAGATCGTCCGTCCCGACCGCGCCTACTTCGGTCAAAAAGACGCCGCGCAGGTGGCGGTCTTGCGCAAAATGGCCCGCGACCTCAACCTCGACGTCGAGATCGTCGTGTGTCCCATCGTGCGCGAAGCCGATGGGCTCGCCCTGAGTTCGCGCAACGTGTACCTGAGTGCTGCAGAGCGCAAGCAGGCGCTGGTGTTGAGCCGGTCGCTGCAGCGGGTGAAAGCGGCCGTCGAGGCTGGTGAGAGCAATGCGCACAAGCTGACGGAAATCGGGCTGCGTGAAATCTCCGCCGAGCCTGGCGCGAAGCTCGACTATTTCGCGGTCGTCGATCCCGACACACTGGAACCGGTGGAGAAAGTTTCGCCTGGAACGCTGGTAGCGGTAGCGGCCTGGGTGGGCACCACCCGGCTCATCGACAACCTCGTGCTGTAGAAGGCTGCTGAAAAGAGCGGTTTTAGGTAGAGCTGGCCTTCAGGCCAGCGTCTAAGCCGTTTGTTCTTTATTCCCCTCGCGGGCTTTAGTCCGCAAGGGCCGCATCTTATCGACTCTTCCGCAACCAGCTAGACAACGGAACTCACAGTTCCGTCCGGTTCCACCGCTTCCATCCCGAAATCCACGCTCCTGCTAGCACAAACACCACCGGATAGGCTTCCAGCGTGTAACGCGGCTCGGGGTTTTCCATAGTGCCGAGGAACACGGAACGCAGCAGCACCGACAGCAGCATCATCCCGAGATACAGCGGCCGCGGGCCGCGAATCACGCCCATCGCCGCCCCGAACAGCAACAGCAGATTCAGCCCTCCCCAGAGTGTTCCCAGCACGGCGTCCTGCGGGTCGTCGGCAAACTCCCACCAGCGCGAGTCGAGCGGCAGCATCTCGGTACGGGGGCGCAGCCACATATCGGCCGACCGCAGCGCCGGCAGCCACACGTAATAACGCAGCGGATGGCGCTGGATACGCTGTTCGGCCAGCTCGTCAAAACGCTGATTCAGCTCCGGTCCCACAACGTGAGACTCGGCGTAGTCCTCAAAAATCGCCTGCGTCTGCTGCTGCTCGCTCGCACTGTCGTAGGCCCGCGCCGGCAGCAGGCTGATGTCAACCTCGCTGCCCGGCACCTGCCAGTAAATGTCCTCAGTGGAGACGTAGTCCACGATCCACGTGCGCATCCAGCGGTCGAAGCCCGACGGGACAAACTCATCGGGATCGCTCGCGTAACGGGGCGCCAGTGGCTCGAAGCGGTGAAACTGCCTCCAGTTGCGCAGCGTCCACGGCACCAGCGGCGCGAGCGCGATGACCAGCACCAACGTTCCCGCCCAAAACAGTTGCACGCGGTGGTCGGCATCTTTCAGCAAGCGCCACAGCAGGTACAGCCCGATGGCGGCGAGCAAGATTCCCCCGTCGGGACGCAACAGTATTCCCGCCCCTACCGCCAAGCCGCAGACCGTCCATGCCTTCCAGGCAGACGATCCTTCTTCTACCTGCATAAACGCAGCGACGGCAGCATCCAGCGCCGCGGCGGCGAAGAAGATGCTTAGCGTCTCCGCCAGCGGCGCCACGGTGTAGTTTGCGGTGAAGGGGCACAGCGCCGCCACAGCGAAAGCCCACTTTGCGGCCCGGTTCGAAACCGTGCGCCGCGCCAGGTCAGCCACGACGAAGCTACTGGCAATGTCGATCGCAACCTGCAGCAGCAGCACCGCGTTGTAGTGTTCGACGCCGAACAGCCTGAAGCAGACCGCCAGAAACGCCGGGTAACCCGGCAGGCGAATCCACGTGGCCCGCACCCCATCGGCGTGGGTTAGTCCGTAAATGCCCTGCTCGAGCCAGTTCTTGGCAATGTCGCCGTAGATGAGCGAGTCGCCGGTGATGCGGGGGAAACGAAAGAAGAACAGCAGGCGCAGCGCCAGTGCCGCCAACGTGAACCATGCGAACCACTTACGGTTCTCCAGCAGAACGCGCCAGAAAGGCATGGGTGCGCTTCTGTCAGAGGAATTCGGCTCCAGTTCCTGCACGAGGCGAATATAGCACCCTCGAACCCCATGACTTTGCGGCCACCGGCCCTCGGCCCGGTCGTTGGCGAGTCGTTCTTTCCGCAGTAGGGTTAATACTGTCAGGCAGAAACGGAAACTCTCCAGCGGTTGCCGCGCCCATCGGATACAGCTACGATAAAGCCGTCCCCACTCAATGTCCGCTCCTAACCCCATATTTTTCGACCCCGTAGGCAAACGTTGGCGTCGCCTGCGCCGCGTGGCCGACGTCAGCGTGATTGTGATCACGCTGCTGGTGGCGTTCTTCGTCATTACGATTTTCCGCGGATCCTCCGTACCCGGCGTGAGTCTGCCCGAGGTCAAGAAACCGTATCATCCGCTGAAAGAGTCGCAGAAGCGCAAGACCGTTCGCGGTTCCAACCAGCATCGCGCCACCAAGAAGCCCGCGACACAAGTAGCGCTGAACTCGCTGGAAGGGATCCGCGGCGCGTTTTACGTCCAGTGGGATGCCGCCAGTTTTTCCTCCCTGCGCGACTACTTTCCCCAGATCGACCTGCTTTTCCCCGAGTGGCTGCACGTCCTCACCGACGACGGCCGGCTGCAGTCGGTCACCGAAACTAATGTGCTGTTCGACCTGATGGACGACAAGGGCAAGCCCCGTCCGGTAGACGACAAGGTGATGCCGTTCCTCCGTTCCGAAAAAGCGCAAACCGAAGTCTTGCCGCTGGTCAACAATTTCGACCCCGTCAGCAACCAGTGGCAGCCCGACGTGACCGCCAAGTTCCTCGCCGATCCCGCTGCCCGCCAGCGTTTTCGCAACGAGTTGCTCACCTTCCTGCAGACCGACCAATACAAGGGCGTGACCCTCGACATCGAGGCCTATCCCGAGACCTCGCGCGACGATTACAAGCAACTGGTGCAGGAGTTGTACAGCGACCTGCAAGCCCGCGGCCTGAAGCTGTTTATCGCCGTTCCGGTCAACGACCGGCAATTCGACTACAGCGCCATCTCCCACATCTCCGACGGGCTCATCCTGATGAATTATGACGAGCACTATCCCGGCGGTATGCCCGGCGCCGTCGCCAGCCAGGAATGGTTCGTCAAGAACCTGCAGGACGCCCTCACCGTCATTCCCCGGGAGAAGATCATCGCCGCCATCGGCAATTACGGCTACGACTGGGCGCGCAAGCCGGGGCAAAAAAAGGGCGAGCCGCCCGCAGCCGTCCACAACGTTTCGGTGCAGGACGCCTGGCTCGAAGCAGTCGAAGCCGACACCGATGTTGATTTCGACGACGACGCCATGAACCCCCATCTCGCCTACCTCGACGAGAACAACATCCGCCATGACGTGTGGTTCCTCGACGGCGTCACCGCCCTCAACCAGATGCGTGCCGCCCAGTCGCTCGGCATCGATACCTTTGCCCTTTGGCGTTTGGGCTCCGAAGACCGCTCCCTGTGGGCGATTTGGGACAAACCCGGCGAAGCCTCAGCCACCTCCCGGCTCAACGCCGTGCCGCCCGGTCAAGACGTTGACATCGAGGGCCAGGGCGAAATCCTCCGTATCCAAACCCGGCCTAAGCCCGGCGAACGCGAGATCACCGTCGATCCCAAGACCAACCTGGTGTCTGACGAGGTGTTCAAGACTCTTCCCGCGCCCTATACCGTCGACATGTACGGCAGCTCGCCCAACAAAATCGCCATCACCTTCGACGACGGCCCCGATCCGCAATGGACCCCCAAAATTCTCGATGTGCTCAAGGAAAAAGGTGTCAACGCTACATTTTTCCTCATCGGTGTCGAAGCCGAAAAATATCCCAGCCTGACCAAGCGCATCTACGCCGAAGGCAACGAGATCGGCAACCATACGTTCACCCATCCCGACATCAGCAACATCAGCAAGCGTTACTTCGAGGTCGAACTCAACCTGACCGAGCGCTTCTTTGAAGGCAAGCTCGGCGTGAAGCCGGTACTGTTCCGCCCGCCTTACTCGATCGACCAGGAGCCCGATACCGCCGATCAGGTTCGTCCGCTGGAACTCGCCCAGCAACTCGGCTACATCACCATCGGCGACAAGGTGGACCCCAACGATTGGCGCGATAATCCCCGCCGTCCCGCCGACGAGATCGTTGCCGATGTTCTCAAGAACCTGCCACCCTGCGCTCCCGGCAATCTCGCCTGCGGCAACATCATCCTGCTGCACGACGGCGGCGGCAATCGCAGCGAAACCCTCAAGGCACTGCCCGGTATCATCGACGGCCTGCGCGCCAAGGGCTACCAAATCGTGCCCGTGTCGGGCCTGCTGGGCAAGACCCGCGCCGACGTCATGCCGCAGATCTCCACCAACGAGCGCTGGGCTTCCTGGATCGACGGCCTGAACTTCTCGTTGTTCTCGTTGATCTCGTCGTTCATCATCTTCGTCTTCTTCGTGGGCGACGTGCTCATGACCGCCCGTCTCATCCTGGTCGGCGCGCTGGCAATTTTCGACCGCTTCCACCGCCGCAATGCCGTGGTCGATCCCGACTATCGGCCGAGCGTTGCGGTGTTGATTCCCGCCTACAACGAAGAGAAAGTCATCGTCCGCACGGTTCGTTCGGTGCTCGACTCCGACTATCCCAACCTGCGCGCCATAGTTATTGACGACGGTTCCAAAGACCGCACCCTTGAGGTCACGCGCGCGGCCTTTCCGGAAGAAATCGCCGATGGCCGCGTCACCGTGCTCACCAAGCCCAACTCCGGCAAGGCGGCGGCGCTGAATTTCGCGCTGGAGCACGTCACCGAGGAAATCTTCGTGGGCATCGATGCCGACACCATCATTGCCCCCGACGCAATTTCCCACCTCGTGCCCCACTTCCGCGATCCCAAAGTCGCGGCCATGGCGGGCAATGCCAAGGTCGGCAACCGCGTCAACCTCTGGACCCGCTGGCAGGCGCTGGAATACATCACCAGCCAGAACTTTGAGCGCCGCGCCCTCAACACACTCAACGCCGTCAGCGTGGTTCCTGGCGCGATCGGCGCATGGCGCACCGCCGATGTCCGCGCCGCCGGCAACTACCAGCACGACACCGTGGCCGAGGACGCCGACCTCACCATGGCCCTTTTGCAGGCCGGCTATCACGTCAACTACGAAGACCGCGCCCTCGCTTACACCGAAGCGCCCACCACCGCGAGCGGCCTCATGCGCCAGCGCTTCCGCTGGTCATTCGGCATCATGCAGGCGGTGTGGAAGCACATCGGGGCCATCAAGCAAAAGGGCGCGCTCGGCTGGGTGGCCCTGCCCAACGTCATCATCTTCCAGATCCTCTTGCCGCTGGTGTCGCCCTTCATCGACATCATGTTCGTGATTGGCGCCCTCACGTATTTCGTGAACAAGTACTTCCATCCCGAGTCCACCAACCCGGCCGACTTCCGCCGCCTCATCGTTTACTTTGCGCTGTTCATGATCATCGACTTCATCGCCTCGGCCATCGCCTTCACCCTCGAACGTCAGCAGCCCGGACGCAAGCGCGACTTCCTCCTGCTGGGTCACGTTTGGTTGCAGCGCTTCGCCTATCGCCAGTTGTTCTCGATCGTGCTGTTCAAGACGCTGAAGCGCGCCATCCAGGGCGGAACGTTTGCCTGGGACAAGCTCGAACGTACCGCCACCGTCCGCCAACCCGTCGGAGCCGGCCGCTAGGTTCGCTTCATGGTTGGTGTAGACCGCGCACGGGTGGAGCACGCCTTCAAAGGCTGCTGAAAAAAGAACCAGAGTAGTAATTTTCGGTGTTTCGAGCTCAAAATTAGGCTCGTAAGTTGTTGAATCGTCGTTGCACCGAACGCCGAGTTTACTCCGTTGAGTCTTTTTTCAGCAGCCTCTTCAGGCGTGCCGTAGTTGTGCCCGCAAGCAGGCGGCTTTAGCCGCTGCTAAGAAAAGGGTGGAAGCACTACGCTTTAGCGTGGTGATGAATGCGTCTCTTAACCTCAACGGGCTTTAGCCCTGGGCCAGTGGGTGGCCCACATTTGCCTTCTTCTTCTGGGATATGTAGGGGGTTGTTTTCAATTGTGGGTGCCCCATCCTTTCGCCGTCTGTTGGCGAAAGGGTGGGATCGAAAGATTTCGCAACCGCTCGACTCTTAGGTGGAAGCACCACGCTTCAGCGTGGTGAATAGGACTCACTCTCGCCATGGGCTTCAGCCCGGGCTTGCGCTCGCTGTCTTCCGGAGGCCCGGAGGGCCGACATATCATAACCCAGCGCTTCAGCGCTGTGTACTCGTAGAGCAAAGGTCCGAGTCCCGGCAAGGACGATAGATGTTAAGTTGAAATTGTCATCCTGCGCGACACCTCGCAAAGCAATGCGCGTGCACAAGGTTACGAAATGGCCTGATTTCGCCAACCGTCTTCTCAGCGTTTGCGGGCCGAATAGTAGTGATTATTACACTCGTCCGACGTCTCCCCGACGAGAGTGAGGCCCTCGGTCTGCAAAAGCTCGCGATAACGCCCTACGCCCAATGAGACAGACTCCCGGTGGGTCAAAATGTCCTGCCAGGTGCACTTCTGTGTGGGCGATGTGAAGAGAAACTGGCCGTTGGAATTTAACGCTTGGCTCACCTTATGGATGAGCAGGCACTGAACATCGGGACGGAGTAAAAATATCAAACCCACCGCCACCACGCCATCAAATGTACGTCCGAAGAACCCAGAATCCTCAAAAGCCGAACATTCCGCGTGAGCGCCAGGGAAGCGCTTGCGGAACGATTCGATCAACGTTGGTGAGGCATCCACGCCGTAAACCGTGAAACCGTCTTCTATCAAAACTTGTGATATCGGCACACCATGCCCGCATCCGAGTTCAAGGATTGCAGAACCCGGCGCTAGCGTACGGCTCCATCGGCGAACAGTTGAAGCACCTGTTACAGGGTCTCTCTCGGACATGAAAAGACTGGCCACTCCTTCATACCCATTGCTCTTGTCGATCGGTTCCATGCCGAATCCCGTGCCAACACTCCTTTGGATGATGTTAACCCTTGGCCGGACATGCTGAAAAACCAGAACAGGCTCTCAGTTGTTGATATATCGCCATTTCATATGCAACCTCACCGTTCCCCGTCTCTTGCCTTTCTTCCTCGGTGTCTCTGTGCCTCTGTGGTGAATTGCCCCTTCCCATTTCGGGGAAAATCTGGTTACTTTCGTAACGTCGCGCTGCATTTTCCCTCTAGCCTTCCCTCCGCACGTGAACCTATTCTGAATGTTTGACCCTGCGGAGGTCTCTATGAATTCGCACCTGATCATCCGTATCTGCCGCCATACTTTTTCCAGCGGACGCCACTGCCAAGGCCCCGCCGTCCGAGGACGCGCCTGCTGCCGCCATCACCTCGACGCCGGCACCCGCCTTCGCAACTGCGCTCGTGCCCGCCGCCTCGCCTGCATCCCCCGGCTTCGCGTGCCCATGAACCGGCGCGACCTCGCCTTGAACCGAGCCGAAGTCCGCCGCGTCATAAACTCCGGCGCTGTCGACTTCGCCACCGCCCGCTTGATGCTTTGGGCCATGGATCTCACCGCCGCCGCGCTCCCTAAAGAGCGTGCGACCCGCCGTGGCCGTGTGCATAACCCCAATATTTCCTATTACGTACCGATAAAGCCTTTATTTTCCCAAAGCTATACCGAAAACCACTCACAAGTGCCTGAAAATACAAGTATTGGAGGGGAGGGGTTACCATCTCACGTTCGACTTGGAAACCCAACCCGGGACGGTGAAGATTGAAGCCTAAGGATCGGTGTTTGACGATGTATCAAGCCGGGAAAATTGGATCAACGCCGAGAAGCTCCGTCTCGCAACGAACGCTCGTCATGAGTTGGTACACTGATTGCGCGATGATGCGCACCCGCCTTGCCACGTTCTTAGCCCTCATTCTGCTCGCGTCTGCGGCCTTCGGCGCGGCTTATCAGGCCTCGCCCAAGCTGGTGGTCATCCTGGTGATCGACCAGTTCCGCGGCGACTATCTCGAGCGCTACCACGACGAGTTCGGCCCTTCCGGATTTCGCATGTTCACCGACCACGGGGCCTACTTTCCCGCCTGCTATTACGACTACGCCAACACCCGCACCGCCCCCGGACACGCCAGCATCGGCACCGGCACTTACACTTCCGGCCACGGCATTCTGGCCAACGAGTGGTGGGTGCCCTCCAGTAAAAAAGTCCTAAGCAGCGTCGATGACGAATCCACCAAGCTCGTCGGCATCGAAGGTGATGCCATGGGCGCGTCGCCCCATAATCTGTTGGCCGACACGCTCGGCGACGAGCTCCGGCTGGCAACGCAGGGAAATTCACGCGTCTTCGGCGTGGCGCTCAAAGACCGCGCCGCCATTCTGCCCGCAGGATTCAGCGCCAACGGCGCCTACTGGATCGACCACGCCAGCGGCGATTGGGTGACTTCGACCTACTACATGACCGAGGCCCCGCGCTGGGTGGCCAACTTCAACAGCCAGAAGCACGCGCAGAAATACCTCAATCTCGATTGGAAAGACTCCTCCGGCCAGGTTCTGGGCTCGACCGCGCCGCACGACGCCGCCAACGGCAAGCCCATCGACTACTTCGACTTGGTCGGCCGCACGCCTTTCGCCAACGATTACCAGATCGAATTCACTCGCGAGCTGATCCAGCAGGAAAAATTGGGACAAGGCACAGTCACCGACCTGCTCGTGCTGAGCCTGTCGGCCAACGACCTGGTCGGCCACGCTTACGGGCCCGACTCCCCGCAAATTCACGCCATGGCTCTGGCGCTCGACCATCAGATCAGCGAGTTACTCGCCTTTCTGCAGCAGCAGTACGGCAACAAATTCTGGGTGGTGCTCACCGCCGACCACGGCGTCGCTCCCACCAACGCGACCAGCCTGAGTCTGCGCATTCCCAGCGTCGTCACCGCCAACAAAGACATCAAGGCCGAGCTCAACAAGACGCTTGCTGCGAGGCTGCACAAGCCCGCCGACTACATTCGCTCCGTGTCCTTCCCCGTGGTTTACGTCAATAACGAGGCGTTCGCCGACAAGACCAGCGAAGGCGACGCCGAAGGCTACGTCGCCGAAGCCATGCGCGCCATGGGCTTCGTCAGCGCCTACACCAAGGAGCAGCTTGCGGCCGGCGAAGTTCCGCCCACCGCCGTGGGCCGCATGTACGCCAACAGTTACTCGCCCTACGGCGGATGGTGGGTGATGGGCTTCCCGCCGCCCTTCTCGCTCTCGACCAAAGAAATCGCCGAGCACGGCGTCGCCTACTCCTACGACCAGCATGTGCCGCTGGCGTTCTACGGCCCGCCGTTCAAGACCGGCGTGTATCGCGATCAGGTCGAACCGATCGACCTTGCGCCCACGCTCGCCGTGCTGCTCGGCATCAACAAGCCGACCAACTCCACCGGACACGTACTTACTCAGGCGATCTCCACCCGCACTGAAGTAGCCACGCCACCCGCCGCCAGGCCGCGCACAACCCCGGAGCCCCGTCCGTGACACCGCTACCCAAGCCCTCCCTCGACATGAGCGTGTCGGTGGCCGGCATCGAAATGAAGAACCCGGTCATGGCCGCCAGCGGTACCTTCGGCTACGGCATCGAGTTTGAAGACGTGGTCACGCTGGACCGTTTGGGCGGCTTCGTCACCAAGGGACTGTCACGCGAGCCCATGCCGGGCAATCCACCCCCGCGTCTTTTTGAAACCGCCGCCGGAATGTTGAACGCCATCGGCCTGCAGAACGTCGGCGTGCAGGCCTTCCTCAGCGAAAAACTGCCTCTGCTGCGCAAGATCCAGAACATCGTCTTCCTCTGTAACGTATTTGGACACACTCAACAGGACTACGAAGATGTCGCGCGCATGCTCAATGACGGCGACGGTATCGCCGGCTACGAACTGAACGTCTCCTGCCCCAATACCAGTTGCGGAGGCATCGCCTTCGGCACCGATCCGCGCATGCTTTTCGATGTCGTGAATGCTGTGAAGAAGATCGCTACCCGGCCGGTGATCGTCAAGCTTTCGCCCAACGTCACCAGCATTCCTCAGATGGCGCGTGTTGCCGAAGAGGCCGGCGCCGACGCCATTTCGCTGGTCAACACCTTCGTCGCCATGGCCATTGACGCCGAGACCCGCAAGCCCCGCATCTCCAATGTGACGGCGGGCCTTTCCGGCCCGGCCATCAAGCCCATCGCGCTGCGCATGGTGTGGGAGGCGGCCAAGGCGGTGAAGATTCCCGTCATCGGCATCGGAGGCATCAGCACCGCCGAAGACGTGATTGAATTTATGCTCGCGGGCGCTACCGCGATTGAAGTTGGGACCGTGAACTACTGGGACCCCTGCGCTTGCGAAACGTTGGTCGAATCACTCACCAAGTGGTGCTTGGAGCACCGCGTCGAGAAGCTCAGCAGCCTCACCGGCGCGCTGCAACTCGAATGAGCCCGCGCTTCAAGCCTCGCCCTTCATTTTTTTTACGCTCGACATCAGATCAGGGTCGATGGTCAGGATGCCATCGGTATGCGTGACATGAAAAGTGTTGGCCACGCGCTCGCTGGCCCCCGCAATGCGCAGCGTTCCCCCCGCTTGCTCGAGTTCTCCCAGGACATGCATCAACAGCCCAGCCCGGCACTGTCCACGATCTCGGTGTGCGTAAGGTCAATAATCAGCTTGCGCGCGCCCTTCTGGATCAGCGTGTTGATCATCGACTCGGTCAGGCGAAGCTGAGTGCCAAGCGTAAACCGTCCCGCGCAGGAGACAACAGTAATGTCAGGCTCAATGTCGAAAACTTCGGTTTCCAGCATCATGGCGAGTATCCCCAGTGAGAATAACCGTGACCTAAACTAGCACGGTTTCGGCCTATTTGGTCGCAGAATCGCCGTCGCCCACTTCTTGGTAGCATCGAGTTGTTTCAGTTGCGCGGTTCCGTTATGCCAGAGTCAGTCGTTCGCCCTCCCGGGCCCGAAGGCCGTCATTTCCTGCATTCGCCGCTGCTGAGCGGTGAAGGGCCTCTCATCCTCCTGCCCCGCATGTCCGCCCGCTACGGCGATGTCTCGTTCTGGCGGTTCCTGCACGTTTCCACTTACTTCTTCGCCCACCCCGACGACATCGAGTCAGTGCTTGTGACTCACCACCGCAGCTTTACCAAGGGTATGGGAACACGCGCCAACCCCGAACTCTTTGGCAATGGCCTGCTCACCAGCGAAGGCGACTTCTGGCTGCGGCAGCGCCGCCTCAGCCAGCCCGCGTTTCATCGCACCCGCATCGCCGCTTACGCCGACATCATGGCCCGCGAGGCCGTGCTCACGCTCGACACCTGGCGCGACGGCCAGCAGCTCGACATCCATCGCGAGATGATGCAGACCACGCTGGCCATTGCCACCCGCACCCTCTTCGGCGTCGATCTCGGGCCCGAAAATGCCAGTGGTCGCCGCCGCCATGGACGCCTTCGTCCGCCAGAACGCCGGACTCAGCGTGTGGCGCCTCTTCTTCAAGCTGCCCACGCCACGGCGAATGCGCTTTCTGCGCGGCGTGCACCAGCTCGACGAAATTGTGTACGGCATCATTCGCGAGCGCCGGTCGAGCGGCATGGGCGAAGACCTGCTCTCCGATTTCCTGCGCGCTCAGGACGAAGACGGCACCTCCATGACCGACCGTCAGCTCCGCGACGAGGTCATGACCATGCTCCTGGCCGGGCACGAAACCACAGCGCTGGCGCTCTCATGGGCTTGGTTTCTATTGGCCACTCATCCCGAAGAGCAGGCGACGCTTCACGATGAGCTTGATCGCGTCCTTGCCGGACGTCTGCCGACTGCGGCCGACGTACCGCAACTTACCTTCACTAACCGTGTCGTCCGCGAGACCCTGCGCCTCTATCCGCCCGCTTGGGTGCTGAGTCGAAGAGCAGCGGAAAATGTGCAGATCGGCAATTACACCGTGCCCGCTGGCTCCAACGTGATCGTCAGTCCGTGGGTCACGCACCGCGATGCCAGGTTCTTCCCCAACCCGCTGGCCTTCGAGCCCGACCGCTGGACGCCTGAGTTCGAGCAGTCATTGCCCAAGTTCGCCTACTTCCCCTTCGGCGGCGGCCCCCGCGTTTGCATCGGCAATCAATTTGCACTTATGGAGGCCGCGATTCTCCTGGCGGCGGTGGCGCAACGCTACGAGGTTGCGATAGTTCCCGGCCACGCGGTCGAACCCATGCCCAGCATCACCCTGCGCCCCGCCCACGGCGTGCATGTAAGCCTGCGTCAACGCTGAGGATCACGGAATCGAAAACAGCTTCCATCCGCCCTGATGGTAATTGAAGATGAAGTCCACCAGCACCGCCCCGCCGCATTTCTGGTTCTCCACCTGCGCCACCAGGATTGCCTGGCGCACATGGTTGCGCGTGGTTTCAGTCGATGCCGTGCGCACCTTCTCCGACTGCGTAAGTAGCTCGCGATATGAGCAGGCGTCAGCCTCGCCACCTGCTTGCAAACACGCGGTGTCGAACAGCTTGCAATACAGCCCGGTGCGATGCGTAAGCTGCTCCTCGACGGCCGCCCGCGTCGTGTGCTCGGCGTCGCGCCCGAGGTTGACGCCGTCTTCAGGAATGTACGACAGCAGCTTCAGCGCATCGCCCTCGCGCACGACGGCGAAGAACTCTTGCTCCAACGCCGACGTTGAAGCCGTCGTAGCCGTTGCGGACGATGCTGGCTGTGCGGGAGCTTGCTGGGTGAACGACGACACCGAAGCACCGAGCAACCACGCCATCGCCCAGCCCGCCACACACAAACGGGTCCTCATTTCCGGTTGCCCTTCGCAGCCTTTTTCGGTCTTCGCAGACACAGCACGCGATTCCTTCGCCTTCGCAGCCGTGGGCTTGGTCAGTTTCGCAGGCTCACCGGCCAGCGCTTCCCGCCGCTTCTTGGGCAGGCGCTCCCACACCAGCCGGTACGATTCGGCAAGCAGGTGGCGCAGCTCATCATCAGGAATCGCGTTCAGCGATTGCAATGCCACCCACTGCGCCCGTGCCATATACGGTGCGGGAATGATCTCCGGCCGCTCGCATAGCTCGGCAAAATTCTCCGGCGAGCACTTGAACGAGAGCCGCACCGGAGCTACCTCCAGCGGAGCGACCGCGAACAACTTGCCGTCAACTTTGAAGCACAGGTCGCATCCCCACTGCACGTTTTCCGTGGCGTGAGGAAACCCCAGGCAGTGCTTGCGGATTGCATCGATGTTCATCGTCAAGCAAACTGTATAGCAGATTCTTGACCCTGCTGCACCCTGCCGATTCGCCGACTCCGAATATGCTAATTTCGTTCTTTCACCATGACCCCTGACGTCACCCTATCGCTCGAAGGGAAAGTCGCCCTCATCACCGGAGGCTCGCGCGGCATTGGCGCAGCCGCCGTCCGCCTGTTCATTCGCGCCGGGGCCAAGGTGGTCTTCAATTACGTACAGTCCGCAGCCGAGGCCGAGAAGCTGGTCGCCGAATGTGGCGCAGACCGCTGCCACGCCGTCCAGGCCGATCTCACCGGAACCGCCACCGCCGCAGCTCCTGGTGCAAGCCGCCGTCGATCGCTTCGGTGCGCTCGACATCCTGGTCGGCAACCACGGTATCTGGCCGCCAGCCGACGTCGCCATTGACACCATGCCCGACGCCCAATGGAGCAAGACCGTGGCGGTCAATCTCGACAGCATGTTCGCCGTAGTGAAACACGCAGTGACGCAGATGAAGCGCCAGCAGCGCGGCGGTCACATCGTCCTCGTCAGCTCTACCGCCGGACAGCGCGGCGAAGCCGACCATGCGGATTACGCCGCCACCAAGGGCGCGCTCATCAGCATGGTGAAGGGTCTCTCCACCGAACTCGCGCCGTTCAAGATCCGCGTCAACTGCGTCGCGCCCGGCTGGGTCGACACCGACATGTCAGCCGACGCCCTTCAAGACGCCCAGCGCAGTAGCGAGATCTTCGCCACCATCCCGCTCGGCCGCGTCGGCACACCCGACGAAGTCGCCGGGCCTATCCTGTTTCTCTGTACGGAATATGCCGGCTTCATCACCGGCGAGATCTTGAACGTGAACGGCGGGGCGGTTCTGGCGGGGTAAGCTGCTATTTGCTGCTCGCTCATCAGCTCCAGCGTGCTTCTCTGGCGAAAAGCGGGAGGCGAAAAGCGAAAGGCGTCTTTTTAGACTGCCACGGCCGACGCATCCGGGAACCGCAGCTTGCTCTTGGTCAGCGCCCGGTCCAGCACGTCCTCGATCACCGTCTCTTCCACGTTCCTCGACATCGCCAGCTCGCTTACCAGCAGGTAGCGCGTCCGTTCCAGCATCTTCTTTTCGCGGAAGCTGAGCGACTTCGTCTGTCCCAGCAGCAGCAGCCCTTTCAGCACAATCGCCACATCCAGCAGGGATCCGGTCCGCATCTTGTCGGAATTTTCCTTGAACCGGTCTTTCCAGTCGGCGGCGTTCTCGCACTTGCCGTCGCTCAGGAACTCGACGATCTTCTGCACCTCGCCGTTGCGCACCACCCTGCGCAGGCCCACCGTTTCCACGTTGTGGAACGGCACCATCACCTTCAGGCTGCTGGCTTTGATCTTCAGGAGGTAGAATTTCTCGACGTTGTTGCCGATCGTCCGGCTGCTGATTTGTTCGATGATGCCCACCCCGTGGTTCGGGTAGACGACCTTGTCGCCGATGCTGAATGTGAGGTTGCTCATGAGGGCTGAGCCGCTCCCCAGCGGCGAATATGAGGCCAGAAACGGGTCCAACGTCTATGGGCCGAGTATAACCCCGGTCGCCGGAAACCGTCAATTGGTGCGGCCTTTCGCGGAATCCCTTTCCGCCCTGCTCGTTCCTGCCGCCACCCTCGGTCCTCGCTCGCGTATAATCGTCGGATGCCTCCGGCGGACCATTCCGCCTACGGAGACGCCTGGGAAGTATGCCTGAACACATCAAGAAAAAGCTCGAAGAGGAAATCCAAGTCCTCGAACACGAGCTCAATCACGAATTGCCGAAGGAACTCAAGAAGGCCGTGGCCATGGGCGACCTCAGCGAGAACGCCGAATACCACATGGCCAAGCAGCGGCAGGAGTTCGTCCGCGCCCGCCTCGGCCAGCTCAAGCGGCGCATGGCCGACCTGTCGATGGTCAACATGGCCAACATTCCCAAGGACAAGGCTGGCCTCGGCTCGACCCTGCTGGTTTTCGATTCCACCAAGGGCGAGGAGATTGAATACAAGCTGGTCACCAGCGAGGAGTCGGACGTGACCAAGGGCCTGATCTCCACCACGTCCCCCATCGGCCGCGCGCTGTTGGGCCGCAAGGTCGGCGATGTCAGCGAAGTCGTCACCCCCAACGGCAAGCGCGAGCTCGAGGTCCTCAAGCTGATCACCATTCACGACGAGGCGTAACCACTCGATGACTTGGACGAGCGCAGTCGGGCGTTCTAGCAAGTGGCTGCTCTACAAGATTGTCCACGGTCTCGCCCTGACCAAGATTTCGCCCAACGCCCTCACCTTCATCGGCTTGCTCATCAACGTCGTCGCCGGGTTCCTCTTCGGCTACGCCAACGCCGACAACCAGCAGCGCATGTTCCTCTACGCCGGACTGGTCATTATCGGCGCCGGCATCTTCGACATGGTCGACGGCCGCGTCGCCCGCGCTACCAATCAGGTTACCCAGTTTGGCGGTTTCTTCGACTCCGTTATCGACCGTTACAGCGACGTCGCCCTGTTCTTCGGATTGCTCGTCTATTACGCCCGCGCCAACCGCTTCTTCTACGTGGTCATGGTCGCGTTCGTTATGGTGAGCTCAGTGATGGTGAGCTACACCCGCGCCCGCGCCGAGTCGCTGGTGCAGAGCTGCAAGGCCGGATTCATGGAGCGCCCCGAGCGCATCGTGCTGGTCATCATCGGCGCGCTGTTTAATCGCATGGGACCCGTTCTGTGGGTGATTGCCGTGTTGAGCACCATCACCGTGATCCACCGCATCCGCTACACCTACCAGCAGCTCAGCCTCATCGAGCCCCGTCCCACCCCCATGGCTCCCGATCCCCTCAAGTTCGACGAAGTCGTCGGCTAGAGACGGTTCTGCGTAGCTTTAATCGCAGCAGACCATCGCAGAGCCGCGCTTCAGAGTCTGTTATGAAACTCAGTTGCGCAACCTGCGCGTTGGAATGAAGTACGCCTCGGAGTGCGCGATATTAGCCGCGAAGCGGCGACGCGGTTTTAGACCCGGGCGTAAGCCCGGGGTAAAGCGGAAAATTGACCGGAGCCGCAGGCAGCGGCGTTCTTGCTTTCGTAACACCTCTTCAGCGCCTGCGTCCCGAGACCGTTCGGTCACTGCGACGAAACCTTCTTCAATGCTGCAGCTCAAACTTCTTGTACGCTGACCGGCGTCAACTCCGCCGAATCCTCTTTGATGCGATACGCCCCATCCATCCCCACATTCGCAAACCGCTGCACCGTCTTCGACGTCGGCCATGTCACGTCGATCTGCGTCACCGCCGTCGCATCACCCAGCCCTATGTGCTGCCGTATCGGGATTCCCCCCGAAGCTCGATCCATACCCCACTGTGCGATAAATGTGCCGCAGTCCCGCCGGAGTCTCTGCCGTCACGTCAATCCGCGCTCCAAAGCCCGCTCTGTTCGTCGTCGCCCCTTGTAGTTCCAGCGAAATCCAATGTCCCTCATGCCCCGGATTCTCAAACAGCACACTCTGATACGTATCGCCCGGTAGCGCGCCGCCAATCTCCTCGAACACATCCTCATCGCCATCGTTATCAATGTCGCCGAACGCCACGCCGTGTCCCTTCTGCAAATGCCCGAACCCGCCCGACGTCGTCACGTCCTGAAACTTCTTCCCGCCATCGTTGCGAAACATCCGGTTCGGCAGCAGCGCCTCCAGCTCCGACGTGCCCGTGCCCAGATAAATGTCCAGCCAGCCATCGTTGTCCAGGTCGCCAAAGCCCGCGCCCATCACCAGGATGGCCCGGTCCAGTCCCACCCGCTTGGTCACGTCCGTAAACGTCCCGTCGTGATTGTTGTGATACAGCCGTGGCGTCTCCGCCTTGTACGGCAGTCCCAACTCGAATGCGCCAATGTCGTTCGAGCGTGTCGTTGTAGTACCCCGCGACAAAAATGTCCGGCCAGCCATCGTTGTCGTAATCGAAGAACAACGTCGCGAAGCTGTGCATCGGTTCCGCCACCCCCGCCTGCGCTGTCACGTCGGTGAACTTCCACTTGTCCGCCCTCGGATGCTTGGCGTCCTTCGGCCCATCATTGCGAAACAGCAAATTCGGCTGCCCTTTGCGCGACACGTACAAGTCCGGCCAGCCATCATTATTGAAGTCGCCCCACGCCACGCCCTTCACGAAGCCCAAATCCGCCAGCCCATTCGCCGCGCCCACCTCGGTGAACGTCCCATCGTGATTGTTGTGAAACAACTGCGACGGATGCTTGTCCGGCCCGGTGCTCTCATGTCCCACAAACAAATCCAGCCAGCCGTCGTTGTCGAAGTCCGCCCACGCCGCCGTCTGCGTCGGATGCAGCGACATCAGCCCCGCCTGCTTCGTCACGTCCTCAAACGTCCCATCGCCCTTGTTGTGCAGCAGCGACAGCGGATACTTCCCGTGCTCCCGCCACCATCCCCCGCGCAGCACCAGCAAATCCGGATGCCCGTCGTTGTCGTAATCCGCCGCCACCAGATTCAGCCCGCCCACTTCGCCCGTTAGCCCGGCTTCCTTCGTGCGCTCTGTAAACGTGCCATCGCCGTTGTTATGAAAGAAGCGCAACTGGTCCAGCGGCCCCGACGACGAAATCATCAGGTCCAGCAACCCGTCGCCGTCGAAGTCCTCCATCGCCACGCCGCCCGCGTGGTCCATGAAGCCCAGCCCGACCGCGCCCGCCACTTCCGGAAAGCGCCCAATGTCGTACTCCGACCGGAACAGCTCCGGCCCCGCCACCCACTGCTTCGGAACCTCCTGCGGCCACTTCCCCAGTTGCATGTACGCGATGTTCAGCAGCCACCGCGCCAGCAGGTTCTGCGGATCGCGCTTGCAGCGTCGCCGTGTACTCGCGCACCGCCCCCTCCGCCCCGCGCTTCTCCGTGTGGATGCCCGAGCCTGTAATGGGAAAGATGCACGAGTTCTGCGAGTGGTGCTGCTACGCAGTTCTCCTGCTCGCCCAGCCGCAGATACGACAGCGCCAGCAAGTCCCGCAGCTGCTGCTCCGAGTTCGGCCCCAGCCGTACAGACAGCTCATTACATCGCTTGCGGATCAGTTCGAGTTGCTTCACCGCCCCCGCGCTGTCGCCCGCGCGCAGCAGGTTCTCGGCCAGCGACCAGCGCGTACGCAGCTCCTCCTGCCAGGGCAGTTCACCCACCAGCTTGATCTGCAGCGCCGCCGCCCGTTCCGCGTCCTTGCTCGGATCCGTCGCCACGTCCTGCTCGGCGAACAGCTTCACCAGCAACTCGCCCATCTCTTTTGTGCTTCGTGCCTGGTAGGGCGCGGGAGCCTTGCTGGGCGCTTGTGCGGAGTCCGGCGTCGACAGCCAAAGTAAGACGAAAACAGCCAGCCCCGCTCGCCACATCATGGTTGGTTTGGTCTTCCGTGGAGAAGCGACCCGATGCTACCACACACCTTTCGGCACTCAATTGCTCGTCTGGGTCCCCATCCTTTTGGCCCTCAGTTGGCGAAAAGGGTGGGGAGCGAAACCCTCGATCGTTTTTCGAACTGGATTAATCCGCAGCCCCCGCGAAATCCGCGGCGGCTTTTGTCTTTCTGCCTCGTTTTCTCAGTGTCTCTGTGCCTCTGTGGTGGATGTAGCCTTCCGACGGGTGTAGCATTTCCCAAGCGATAGAGGAGGCCCCATGGTTCACTGTCCCAAGTGCGGTACCGCCCTCTCCCCCAACGCGCGCTTCTGCGACAAGTGCGGACAAGAGCAGCCCGCCACTTCCTTTCAGCCGCCGGCTGCTGCTCAGTCCGGCTTCTCCGAAAACGCTGCCGCCACCCTCAGCTACGTCCTCGGGTGGATCACCGGCATCATCTTCTTCCTCATCGACCACCGCCCCTATGTCCGCTTTCACGCCGCCCAGTCCATCGTCACCTTCGGCGGCCTGCACGTCATCCGCGCCGTGATTGGCATACTCTTCGGTCTCGGCTGGTTCATGGGAGGTTTCTCCGGCGTCGAACACTGGGGCAGTTGGGGCCTTGGCATCGCTCTGCTGTCGGTCATCGGCTTTGTCTCGTTCATCCTCTGGATCATCTGCATGATCAAGGCCTACCAGGGCGAACGCTTCATGGTCCCCATCGCCGGAGACATCGCCGTCAGCCTCGCGCAGAGGTGACGCGGCGCGGTTCGTTTCCAGCAACAGCGCCCTCGTGCATCATTGTGTGTCGTTGGCCTGCTCGCCCTTGCCCACGTGGGCGCGCATGTATTGCCACTGCTGCTCGAAGAGCTGTGCCGGATCGGTGACTCGTGCTTGGAACATGAACTGGCCGAACGTCGAAACGAACACGAAGTAGATGCACGGCAGCAAGATCCACCAGTGTCGCACTTGCGGAGTCCAGAGCGCCGACAACACGACCACCCAACTGGCCCCGCCGAACGCCGCCACCAGCTGAAACGCTTCCTGCGTCCGTGAATCGACCTTCGGTGTCGTCACCGCGTGCAGGTGGTTCCAATACGCCATCCAAACTTCATCGTTCTGTTGCAGGATTGCGGCATTTGCACGCCGGGCGATCTTCCCCATTTCCTGCGCCTGCTCCGGCTGCGGCAGTTTCCCCGCCAAATCCATCGCCTGGTCCAGTTCGTTCTGATCGACGAAGGCGTGCAGGTTTTCCGGCGCTGCCTTGCCCATGTACGCCGTCACCAGGTTTCGCCAACTCGGATCGCGCCAATAGGCCACCACAGGAGCAGCCTGGCTCGACGCCTGGCCCGCCGCTGCGGCTGCTGCTGCCTGTCGCGCCTTCTCCGCCCGGTAGCCACCCAGTCCGCCGCTGATCCCCCCCATCACGGCGCCGGCCACCGAATCCACCGTGCTGCCGAGTATCATCGTCACCACAATCAATATCACCAGCTTGGTTTGGTAGCCCAAGTAGCCCATAGTCCAGTAGCTGTCCCACAGCTTAGGATGATTGAGCACCCCAACCGCTACCACCACCGACCCGGGGATCACCGAGAAGATGTACTTGTAAAACTTGTCGATGAGCTTCGCCCAATCCATTCTTCCGCTCCTGACCTAACTGCAGCTTTCGCAATCCGTGGCTCCAAACAAGGTTCTGACAGCGTGCAGCTTTCGCCCTACCCCGTAAGCGCTTCATTTTGTCACCCTTACGCATTTTCGGCTACCAAAATCCGTATCGTCGTGCACATAATCGCGAGACCTCTTAGCGCCAATCTCTCTACCGTCCGACTGGCCCTCCGTTTGCGTCACGGTATGGCAATAGCGCCACCTAAGTACCATTGACAATTTGAATTTGTAACGTCATATTCACAAACCGATACTAGTGCGACTACTCCAGAGCCACTTTAGGACTAGATCGCCCTCTACCGTTTGTAAGTGATCGACGAAGCCCGGAACCCAACCGGACTCGCCCCTCATCGGCCCATCCCGGGGTAATTGACCACTTCTTTCGATCCACTGGCAATTCCCGCCTAGCGGCCTCTTTTCCGCCTCAGCCTTCAGCCCGTGCGCTACTCGTCATTCCCGCACTGACTGAACACAAATCGTTGACAGTTCTATTTGTCCGTCCCGAGCCCGCTCCCGACGGCGCAGAAGACCTTCCTCTTCATACCGGAATGATTCGTTTCGCGGTCGCAGACTTCAGCCATTCATAGCCAACGCGAATTGAAACTAAATGAGGGGATGAACATGAAAACCACACCCAACTGGTCAGTAATCACGATTACGCTGTTCCTCATCACCTGCGGACTTGCCGCTTCCGCGCAAGACCAGGTCACTCCGCAGCCCGCCTCCAGCGCCGTCCCCAACCTCATCCGTTACAGCGGCCTGCTCAAAGACACCAACAACGCTCCCCTCGCCTCCCAGACCGTCGGCGTGATCTTCTCCCTCTACAAGGACGCCGCGGGCGGCGCAGCCGTCTGGTCCGAGACCCGCAACCTCACCACCACGGCCACCGGACAGTACACCGTGCTGCTGGGCAGCACCAAAACCGAAGGCCTGCCCGCTGCCGTGTTCTCCGAGCAGGAGCAGCGCTGGCTCGGCGTGCAGGTGCAGGGACAATCCGAGCAGCCGCGCGTCCTGCTGGTCAGCGTCCCCTACGCCTTCAAGGCCCACGAAGCCGAAACCCTAGGCGGCCTGCCGCCGTCGGCCTTCGTCAAGTTTGCGCCCGATGCAACCAGCAGCGCTTCTGCGGCCGCGAACAATAGCTCAGCCACGAACGCATCGAGCGCCACAGCAAACGGCACAGCCAATTCGATTAAACCACTCGGCGGTGTTGGCCCCGTGTTCAATTTTCTCTGCCCCACCGCAGGCAACCCCGCGCCGTATTTCATTCCGCGATTTGTTCGCCAGCCCCGGTCCCCTCACACCGGCGAACGTAATCTGTAACTCTGTGATCTACCAGTCCCCGGCGGGACCTACTACAGGTTTCGTGGGCATCGGTACAACGAACCCCTCAACGCCACTCGAGGTGAACGGCGCAATCACTGCGGACCAGTGGTACGACATTACTAGCCAAGAGCTTCCGTTCCTGAGCGTTGGCTGGCCAACTGTAATCCCAGCGAATCAAAATACGTGGCTCGGCCTGGGCGCCGGCGGCCAGGGAATCAATCTGACCGACACCGGGACCCTCAACACCTTCACGGGCTACGATGCTGGCTACGGCAACACCAAGGGATACCAAAATTCCTGTTTCGGCTCCGCGGCTTGTTTGCACAATCTTACAGGCATTGAGAATGTTGCCATTGGCGCCGGCGCGGGCTTCCGCAACACTGACGGGAACGCCAATGTGTACGTCGGCTTCGACGCTGGTTGGGGCGCCTTCACCGGCTCGCATGGAAGCGACAACACAATTGTCGGGTTCGAGGCCGGTTTCAACAACACCGCAGACGGCAGCAGTTTCTTCGGTTACCAGGCGGGATACGACACCACCTCCGGCGTCAATAACACCTACGTTGGATACATTGCCGGCGCAGGCAACGCCACTGGTAACAACAACACGGCGGTGGGATATGCCGCCGGCCTCGGTGGGGGCAGCGGTAATGTCAGCATAGGATTTTTGACAGGCTATGGCGGCCTCGGTGGTGACAATGTCGTCATCGGCCGGCAGGCGGCCTTGGGAGGAGCCGGTAACAGCAATGTGATTATCGGTGCCGGAGCAGTCTATGACAACGCCGTGGGTGACAACAACACGTTCATTGGCGCCAACGTCGACTTCAACTCGCTGTACGGCGAAAACAACATCTTCATCGGCGCCAACACCGGCTCCCAGGGCTCCATTATGAATGACATCTATCTGGATGCCCGCTGTCCCACTTCGACTTGCGACCTCGACCATCCCGAGAACAACACCATCCGCATCGGCACCCAGGGCCGCGAGCTCACAGCCTATTTCGCGGGCATCTACCCTAACGGCGTTCCGAACACTAATCCGGTCTGCGTCACTCCCAATGGGCTACTCGGAGTGTGTAGTTCCTCCCGCGGCTTCAAGGAAGACATCCGCGAGATGGGCGACAGCACCAATAACCTGATGCAGCTTCGTCCCGTCACCTACCTCTACCGGCCGGAGTACGACAAAGGCCAGCGTTCGCTGCAATACGGCCTGATCGCCGAAGAAGTCGCCCGCGTCTATCCCGACCTGGTTGCTTACGAACCCGACGGTCACGCCCTTAACGGTCAACTACCAGAACCTCTCTGCCATGCTCCTGAACGAGTTTCAGAAACAGCACGCCGTCGTCACGCCAGCGCCCAGCAACAGGAGATCGAATCCCTCAAGTCGCAACTCCAACTCCAGAACGCGTCCTTCCAGGAGCGCCTGTCGCGACTGGAATCTCTCGTCACCACCCAAATGCAAACCGCCGCCGACAAGACGTCGCAGGCGACAACCCCAGCCACCGGCGGTAACTTACAGTAGCGCGCAACCCAAACATGCATGGCGGAACTCCTCATCGAGTTCCGCCATGCTTACCAGAGTTTTATCCGTATCGATCCGTCCCGCTTGGCGGGATCCGTGGTTACTGTTGCATTTGACTTTCGACCAGATTGATCCGCGTGCTCCGCGCAATCCGCGGTTGCTTTTGTCGTTGCGGTTGCCGTGGAACCCGCGGATTTCCGCCTGTGCGCCCGCAACTCCATCGCAGCTCTGGGTTTGCCGCTAATGTGCTAATTGCTAATTGCTAATTGCTAATTGCTAATTGCTAATTGCTAATCCAGCAGTACGCCCGGATTCTTCTTCGCGATATGCAGCAGCTTGAGCGTCGCCTGCCGTGGCTCGCGAATACCCTGCTCCCAGCTCTCCACCGCGTTCGAACTCACGTTCAGCAGCCGCGCCAGCAGCGCCTGGCTGGCGTTCAAGCTCTCGCGCAGGGCGCGAATGTCGGCGGGCTTCATGGGCTTGGGACGTCCCGGCAGTTCGGCTTTCCGCAGATCAACCGCCGCTTTCGCGGGCTTTGCGCCGGCGTGCTGGTGGCCTTCCTTCTTCTTTCCCTTCTTCTTGTCCTTCTTGCCCATGCCTCACCTCAACTACTACATTGTGGTACTACCACAATGTAGGACTCATAACCACCTCGGGTAAATAGCACCAAAGTGCCGGCTCTGCGGCCCGTCGGGTGCCCCATTCAAGGACGCGAAGCGGCCTTGAGTGGGGGTTTTCTCGCCGGCGGCATTTTGCCGTTGACTTTTCTATCCATCTGAACCACTATCCACTAACCACTCGACCTTGCCACCGGCTTCCCCTTCTCCCCCATCTCCACATACGCCAGCGGCGACTCGTGATCATGCGTGAACGCCACCAGCCAGTTTCCCGGGATCGCGTCCTTATAAAACTTGTGCCGGCTCTCGATGCAAGTCAGCGGAAACAGGTCGTACGCCATCACCCACGTCGGATCCAGGTGGTGCGTCGTCGGAATCAGGTCGCTGGGATAGCACAAGGTCGCCCCGCCGCTCCGCACCATCACGGCCTGCAGGTTCTGCGTGTGCCCCGGATACACCTTCACCGAAATACCTGGCGCAATTTCCGCGTCGCCTTCCAGTAACGTCATCTGCCCGCTCTGGACCAGCGGATCGTAATTGTCCGTCAGGTAGCTTACCCGGTCGCGCTCGTGCTGCTGATGGGCATGCTCCAGCTCGCCGCGCTGGGCATAGTACTTCGCACGCGGAAATGTCGCCACCGCATTGCCGTCACGGTAGTACGTGTTCCAGCCGCAATGGTCGAAGTGCAGGTGGGTGTTGATGACGATGTCCACCTCGTCCGGCGAAACTCCTGCTTCCTCGAAACTCCCCATCAGTCGCGCACGGTGCTTGTGGAGGGCCTGCTGCTTTTCGCTCAACTTCGACCCAATCCCGGTCTCGATCAGTACGGTTTGCCGGCCGTCTCGCAACAGCAGCGAGTTTAGCCCCACCGTGATCATGTTACGGGCATCGGCTTGGATTCGTTTCTCCCACAGCACCTTAGGCACAACGCCGAAGAACGCGCCTCCGTCACCCTCGTAGGTTCCGTCCGACAGCACCGTCACCTCGAAATCGCCCACTGAAACCCTGTGCATAGCTCCCTCGAAACCAGCTATCATACTGCAAACAAGAATCTTACTTACTATTTAGCACTTCCAGGATGCGGTCGAAATCTTCCAGCGACTGGTACTCCAGCTGGATCTTGCCCTTCCCGTTGCGATCGGTTATTTTGACCCGGACGCCCAGCACCCTCTCCAAGGTTCGCTGAGCTTCCTTGACGTTCGGATCGACTAGCTGCTCCCTGAGCTCGTGGAGCTCCCGCGCGACCCGCTTGTCCATGGGGTGCAGCAGGTTGGCTACGGCATCCTCAGTCTGCCGAACGGTCAACCCCTTCTCCAAGACCAGACTGGCGACCTTCATCACCGATTCCGGCGAATCAAGCGCCATCAGCGCCTTCGCATGGCCCAGGCTCAGGTGACCTCCGGATACATAAGCTTGCACCGCCTCCGGCAGCCGCAGCAGCCGCAGGAAATTCGCTACCGACGAGCGTTCTTTGCCGGTTCGGACAGAAATCTGCTCCTGGGTCAGCCCGAATTCGCGGCTCAGCCGCTCAAACGCCCGCGCCTGCTCAATCGGATTCAGGTCTTCGCGCTGCAGGTTTTCAATAATGGTCATTTCCATCGCCTGCTCGTTGGAAACCTGCCGCACTATCGCTGGGACCGTCGCCTTCCCGGCCTTCTGCGAGGCCAGCCAGCGGCGCTCGCCGGCGATCA
The DNA here is from genome assembly GCA_963751155.1 of uncultured Acidobacteriaceae bacterium. GTDB lineage: Bacteria > Acidobacteriota > Terriglobia > Terriglobales > Acidobacteriaceae > DASRAA01. The sequence goes on from CAVVTL010000012.1 coordinate 38,700, forward strand.
GCTGGTAGCGCCCGCCCGGCACCGCCCGCACCGTAATCGGCTGCAACACCCCAGTCGCTTTGATCGAATCCGCCAGCTCCTGCAGCGCCGCCTCATCCACGTGACTGCGTGTCTGGTACGGGTTGCGGTCAATCAACTCCACCGCAAGCTGCTGAACGCTCTCGCCGGGGTGGGCCGCTGGCGCAGGGGCGGGCGCGGAACTCTGGCGCGACGGCAGCAGCGTCTCCAGCCCTCGGCCCAATACTTTACGTTTTTCCATCATGGTTCGTCTCGTCTTTCTGGGGCTAGCCCGTCGCGTCCGGCTGCAGGATTTCCGGCTGGGGCTGACGGCTGCGATTCCGTAGCTCTTCCGCCAGTTGCAGATAAGCCTCACTGCCGCGGGAGCGCGGATCATACAGCAGCGCCGGTTTGCCGTGGCTAGGGGCTTCCGCTAGGCGGATATTCCGCGGAATGGTGGTTTCGCACATCAAATCACCGAAAAATCCGCGTAAATCGGCCGCCACGGACTGCGCCAGGTTCGTACGGTCGTCAAACATGGTGATGACCACGCCCTCGACCGACAAGGCCGGATTCAGGTCGATCTTGATGCGATCGATGGTGTCGAGCAGTTCGGTGACGCCCTCCAGGGCGAAATACTCGGCCTGCATAGGAATCAGCACGGAATCCGCCGCCACCAAGGCGTTCAAAGTCAGCAGATCCAGCGCCGGAGGACAATCCAACACGACGAACTCGTATTCCTGGCGAATGGGATCAAGCGCGTAGCGCAAGCGATATTCGCGGTGGTCCAGCGGAACCAGTTCGATATTGGCGCCAATGAGGTTTTTGTGCGCAGGAATGGCCTGCAGCTGCTCGATTTCGGTGGGGCAACGAGCTTCGGCAGCGGTGACCTCACCCATTAGAACCTGGTAGGTGCTCATTCGGTGCGGGTCGCGGGCGAAGCCGACGCCGCTGGAAGCGTTGGACTGGGGGTCGCAATCGACCAGCAGGGTTTTGACACCCAGCGAGGCCAGCGAGGCCGCAAGGTTGATGGCGGTGGTGGTTTTACCCACGCCGCCCTTCTGATTGGCGATTGCGATAATTCGACCCACAGGCGGGAAAACCCTCGAACTAGAGACTAGAACGGGGAGGCGGGAGTGGGCAACGCCCGAGAAAGGTGCAGCCGAAGTTTCTGGAGGAAAAACTGTGCAATTCTAGCGACGCGATGCGGAAGCGATTGATTCTGTGCTGCGTAACGGTTACCGGGGGCTGTGGTTATCTGGGAGGAAAATTGTTCCACGTGGAACAATCTAGCCGGTGAATCAAAGGGAACTGGGCTCGGACGAGCACGCCACCCGCGCGACTGGTGTCGGTCGGCTGAAAGCGAAACGGAACACCAAATTGTTCCACGTGGAACAATAATGTTACAACACATAAATCAAGCGAGAACGGCTATCGTTAACACGAATCTCGTGAATTACCAAGTTTATCAGCTGTAAAACAGGCTATTCGTACCACTCTGATGTAGCAGGAAGCAACGATGTGAAACTTATTTCCCACTTAATCGTGTCTGTGGCATGGAATTCGCCGCTGCGTCAAGCCGAGACTGGAATTTTTAATAAATGACGAAAAACAGGTTGTGGACTGGTAGTTCCTGACAGAATCGTCACAACGTTTTCCCACCCAGACATGTTAAATCTACAGATATCAACTACTACTTCCCACTATGCTAGCTTGGCGCCGGCTTCCGTTGAGCCAGCCAGACGATCCGTCCATCGCTTTCGGGGATCTTTCGTCTACCGTCGCCCTCCCATTCGGTTCCCAGAGCACAAACGGCGGCTTGGGTTTGGGCCTCGCCGATCAGGAGAGCTAGGGTTCCTCCCGGTTCTACCAAGCTGGCTGCCAGCGGTAGGGAGGCGGCGAATTTCTCGACCGCACGAAGGGTGACGACATTGGCATGGCCGTTCCAATTTTCGGCGCGGCCGCAATGTACCACAATGTGGGACATGCCGAGCGCGCGGACCACTTCGCGGAGGAAGGTCGCTTTTTTGTTTTGCGATTCGATGAGGGTGAGGTGTAGGTCGGGGGCGAAGAGCTTGATGGGGATGCCGGGGAATCCTGCGCCGGAGCCGAGGTCGGCCAGGGTGGTGTTGGGAGTGAGTGCGCCGGCATCGCGCAACATGCGGGCGGCGAAGAGCGACTCGCCGAAATGGCGCGTCACGATCTGTTCAGGGTCGCGCACGGAAGTCAGGTTCATGCGGGCATTCCAGCGCAGCAGGAAATCGAGGTACGTTTGCAACTGGGATGCGAGCTCCGAGGAAAGCTCCCACACCGGCAAAGGAAGCCGGGAAGGGGCGCCCGGCACTGGCAAAACCCCACTCAAGGCCGCTTCGCGTCCTTGAATGGGGCACCCACCTAGAAAAGGTTGCAGCAATTCGGCAATGCGTTCGGCGGGGAGCATCGCAGGTAAGCATAGCGCAGGCTTCGACAAAAACAACACCTACCACAGAGACACAGAGGCACAGAGGAAGCTGGGCAAAAAACCAGAGCTGCCATGGATCTTCACGGATAAACACGGATTCGTCTGTGGCCGAAAAGAAAAGACAACATCGACCACGGGGGCCACGAAGCGCACGGAGATGGATCAGGCAAACGTCAAGAGCGACTTCCACGAGAGAGGCACGGCGACACAGAGAGAGTCCGGTGTGAAGGGAAGAACAAACACGAAAAGCGGCGCTGGGCGTTCGCAGGCACGGGTGACCCGCCGAGTTTTCGCAGCTTACTACTGGAGGTTAGCGTACTCAGCTTTTGCCTGTTTCAGGATGGGGATGTCGGGGTCGGCGTCTTTCCAGAGGGTGAGGAAGTCCTTGTAGGCGGCTAGCGCTCGGACGCGGGCAGCATCGGCATCGGCGCCGGTCGAATGCTTCGACTCTAGCGCGTTAGCACGGGCCACACCGAGATGCGCCAGCGCTCCCGTCCAACAGTTCCAGACGATGCCGCTGTGGTCTAGGATCTTCTGGAATTCGGCGGCAGCTTCTTTGCCCTGGCCGGCCGCCAGGTACGCCTGTCCGCGAACATAGGTAGGGTACAAACAAGAGATTTGGCTGATGAAGCCGATACTTCCGAACTCGATGGGCGGTAGCGCACGTTGTAGTTGGTCGACAGCATCAGACGGCTTTTTCCGATTCAGCGCGAGTTGCGCTTGAATGCCGGGCAGCCACAGCGACTGCACTTGAGTGTCGAGCGGGTAATTTTGGTTCAGGTCTTGCGCCAACGACTGCGCTCGCGATATGTCGCCGGCCATGGCGTAGGCGAGTGCGGTTTCCGCTTCTACTCCCTGGCTCTTGGGATCGAGCTTCAATCCGTCGGCTGCCGCCTGCCGAGCTTCCGCAATGTTGCCGAAGGCTGCTTCGCACAGCGCCGCATTATCCCACCAGATCGCGCCGTTCTCCTTGCTGTCTGCCTTTACGGCAGAGTCCACAGCCCGCTTCGTCAGCTCCCGCGCTTTCCCTAGATGGCCGCCGTAAGCCTCTGTGTCAGAGTCCATCGAAAGCCCTTGGTTCTCCAGCGCCGGAATCGACGCGAACCACTGTTGCTGGACAGCCATGGCCGCGGAGTCCGACTCGAGGAAGCCCAAGCCATACAGCGCGCTATGAAGTATCAAGTTGTTCAGTTTTCTGGCGGCTGCTTCCTGAACTAGGGGCCGCACTTGATCAAAATGTTGCAGCGCGAGCAGGTAATTGGAGAGATTTACATAGGGGGCGAGCGTATCAGGAGCGAGCTGCAGGGCCTTGCGTGTCATGTCCGCCGCGTTTCCGTAGTTTCCCTGTTCGCCACTGACATTCCCCAAACCAAGGTATCCGCCTGGGCTGCGCGGATAATTGTCAACGATTACCTGATAAGCCTGTGCGGCCTTGTCCAACTCCCCCGTAACGTTGTGATAGTAGTCGGCGGTGATTTTCAACTTTTCTCGTTCGCTGGCGTGTTCTCGTAGCTCGAAGGCCTTCCTCCAGTACTCGCGTGCCCGTCCGAGCTCGCCCAAAGGCAAGTAATCGACCGCGATTGCGACATACGCCGCGGCAAAGTTTGGATCGAGCTCTATGGCGCGCTGGTGATAGGGAAGGCCGGCCTCAGGTCCTTTCTCCTGAGAGGCTTTTCCGCCCAAGCTGTAGGCTTGCAGGGCTGCGAGCGAAGAAGTAGTAGCTTCAGCCAGCGGCACATCGAATTTCTGTACGGTCGCCAGCGACTCGCCTAACTCACCGCGCAACTTCGCAGCAGCGTCGCCCATAGCGTTAAGCACTTTCTCCTTGCTGCTGGCGGCCACCTGCTCTTGCGCCAGCGGCTCGCCACTTTGGCAGTTCACCGCCTTCAGACCAACCACGTACTCATTGCCCAAGCTGGCAATCGATCCCGCAATGTAAGCTTGGCTGTTCGCCCGCTGGCAAAGCTCGCGTGCCACCTCGGGCGTCAACCTCGTACCGGCCGGTCGTGTCATCAGCTTCAACGTTGCCGTAACTTTGTTCTCGGACAGCACATTCAGGAACGGTGACTGGTTCAGGGCTACCGTCAGCGCGGTCTTCAGCGTGTCGTCAAAGACCGGGTCACCGGTCTTGTTGTCGAAGTCGGCGATGACGATGGTGTCTTTCTCGGTGAGCAGCTTGCTTTGATGGGAGCGGTAATACACTCCGCCACCCGCCAGCGCAGTAATGAGTGCAACCCCCGCCGCAGCGATGAGGAACCAGCGTTTCTTCTGCGCTACCTGCCTTCCTGTCTGGCTCGATGGTGTGTCAGCCGTCTTGATCGCGCCTGTACTTGCTGCCGCTGCTGCGCACGACTTGGCTGCGGGATCGCGTCCGCTCTCGCTGTCACGCTTCAGCCGCTGCAGGTCGGTCGCGGATGTCCGACGCATGCTGGTAGCGCAGGTTGCGGTCCTTCTCCAGGGCTTTCTGGATGACCGCTTCGAGCCCAGGCGAAACTAGAGGATTGACCTGCGACGGAGGCGTAGGTTCATCGCGCAGAATGGCGCCGCAAAGCTCGCCGGAGCTTTCTCCTTGGAAGGGCATTTTGCCCGTCGCCATCTCGTAGAGCACTGCGCCAAAGGAGAACAAGTCAGTGCGGGCGTCGAGTTCCTTGGCCTTCACCTGCTCCGGCGACATGTAGGCTACTGTGCCCATCATCGCGCCGGGGCTGGTCAGGTGCTGTGGTTCCACGTCGGCGGCGGCGGTGAGCGTTTCGGCGCTGGCGGCGGCGTTGCCCGATACCTTGGCCAATCCAAAGTCCAGAATCTTGGCGTGCCCGCGCTTGGTGACGAAGATGTTCGCCGGCTTGATGTCGCGGTGGACGATGCCTTCGGCGTGCGCGGCGTCGAGCGCGTCGGCGATCTCGATGGCGAGCGGGCAGGATGCTGTTTCGATCTCGACCGGACTGCCGGCGATGAGGTGCTTCAGGGTCATGCCATCGAGGAACTCCATGGCGATGAAGGACTGCTCGCCGTGCTTGCCGATTTCGTAGATGGTGCAGATGTTGGGGTGATTGAGAGCGGAAGCGGCGCGGGCTTCGCGGCGGAAACGTTCCAGGGCCTGCGGGTCGTGGGCGACGTCGTCGGGCAGGAATTTCAGGGCGACGAAGCGGCCAAGGTCGGTGTCCTCGGCCTTGTAGACGACGCCCATGCCGCCGCCGCCGAGTTTGTCGAGAATGCGGTAGTGCGAAATCGTCGTGACCGATCATGTTCCGGGGGCGCCAGAAAAGATAGTTGATGTTACGGGCGAAGGCGGCGGGAGTCAATGCGTCCGAGCCGGAACAGCCGAGGATTTGCCGACGGCAGGCGAACGTAGGCTACGTGTCACATATCGGTGGCCTCGCAAGCATCGCTACTGGAGCTTGGCGTACTCGGCTTTGGCATGTTTGTAGATGGGGATATCGAGGTCGGCATCTTTCCAGAGGGTGAGGAAGTCCTGATACGCCGTCTTGGCCTTGGCGGCGTCGCCCTGCATCGCGTAGGCCCGCGCCAGGCCGAGGCGCGCTAGCGCTCCCCACGGAAAATTCACAACCAATCCCCTATGGTCGATGAACTTCTGGTACTCCGCCGCCGCCCGGTTGCCGTCGTGCAGCATCAGATAGGCTTCTCCTCGCAGGTACACCGGGCATAGAAATACAGTGAGCGCTGCGGTAGGTTGAGCGAGTTCGATGGTGCCCGTCTCTTGCAATAGCTCGATGGCCCGGTTGGGATCCTTGTGCTCCAGGGCGACGGCTGCCCAGATAGTCGGCAGCCAATACTTCTGCACCTGCGTGTCTACAGGAAATCTCTTGTCCAGTTCGGCGGCCTGCTTCTCTGCCCCTGCTGTATTGCCAGCCCGCGCCAACGCCAGCGCTGCCAACACCATCACATCGCGGTTCGAGGCTAGATTCAACGCGGCGCTGGCTTCGGCGCGTGCCTGCTCTCGGTTGCCCACCTCCACCTCGCGTAGCGCCGCCGCTGCCTGGTAGGCAGCTGCTGATTCCTTGGCGTCGTTGCGCACGGCGGAATCCATTGCCCGGCGGGTCAGCTCGTGCGCAGCCTTTAGCTTGCCGTACCAACCTGCGGTGTCCGCTTCGGCAGACAGCAGCGCGTCTTCCGCGCCGGGCTTGCCCATGGCGATCGAGGCCAACTGCGCCATCTTCGTGTCCTCGCCCTTCAGGAAAGCCAATTGGTAGCGGCTCGCCAGCAGCCTCACGCCCTCCAGCTTGCGCTCCTCCGCTTGCCGGTAGACGGATTCTGCTTCATCCAGCCGGTTGAAGGCCGCATAAGCGCCGCCAAGATTGACGTAGGCGTCTTCAGCGTTTGGGTCCAAACGCATTCCCTCGCGTGCGTTCTCCAGGGCACTTCCCAAATTTCCCAGGAGGCCTTCGGTGAATCCCAAGTTCAAATAAGGCAGGGCGTCTCTCGGGTAGGTTTGCTTAAACGACTCCAGAACCTGCGCCGCCTTTTCCAGTTCTCCCGTGGCCAGAGCGTAATAAATCGATTCGATGGTTAAGCGTTCCCACTCGGTCACTTTCTCTCGCAGGGAGTAGGCCTTTTGCGCATTCTCCGCCGCCCTCCCCGCCTCATTAAGATTGCTGTAGCTAGTAGACATGCCGACGTAAGCAATTGCGAAATTTGGGTCGAGTTCCACCGCCCGCTTGTAGAACGGCAGGGCGTCGGCTTCTCCTTTTGTAAACTCCAACTTCCGCCCCAGGCTATACGCTTGCAGCGCTTCCAGCGAGGGCGTGGTTGCCTCCTCGGCCGGCGTATCGTACTTCTGCACCGAGCTGAGTGATTCGCCCAATTTACCGCGCAAGCTGACGGCCGCAGCGTCCAGGGCCTTGAGCACTGCCTCCTTGTCCGCAGCCTGCCCCTGCGTTTCCGCCAGCACCTCGCCGGTGGCGCAGTTCACCGCCTTCAGACCGATTACGTACTCGCTTCCCAACCGTGCAATCGAACCTGTCAGCATCGCTTTGGCGCGGCTGCGCTCGCAGACTTCGCGTGCGACCTCTGGCGTCAACCGCTCACCCGGCGGACGGCCCATCAGCTTCAATACCTGATTTATCTTGGCCTCGGACACAAGGTTGAGAAAGGGCGTTTGCGCAAGCTGCACCGAGAGTCCCTGCTTCAGCGCGTCATCGAACACGGTATCGCCGGTCGTGTTGGTGAAGTCGGAGAGGACAATCGTGTCTTTATCGGTGAGAGGCTTGCTTTGATGGGAGCGGTAGTACAGCCCTCCGATGACCGAAGCCGAAATTAGCGCAGCCGCCGCAGCGATGAGGGGCCATCGTTTCTTCGGCGTAACCGCTGCTCCTGTCTGGCTGGAAGGCGTGTTCTCCGCCTTCATCGCGCTCGTACTAGCCGTCGTGCCTGCGCCCGACTTGGCTGCCGCATGTCGTCCGCTCTCGCTGTCACGCTTCAGCCGCTGCAGGTCCGCGCGCATATCCGATGCATGCTGGTAGCGCAGGTTGCGGTCCTTCTCCAGGGCTTTCTGGATGACCGCTTCGAGCCCAGCCGAAACTAGCGGATTTACCTGCGACGGAAGCGTCGGTTCATCGCGCAGAATGGCGCCGCAAAGCTCGCCGGAGCTTTCTCCTTGGAAGGGCATTTTGCCCGTCGCCATCTCGTAGAGCACTGCGCCAAAGGAGAACAGGTCGGTGCGGGCGTCGAGTTCCTTGGCCTTCACTTGCTCCGGCGACATGTAGGCTACTGTGCCCATCATCGCTCCGGGGCTGGTCAGGTGCTGTGGTTCCACGTCGGCGGCGGCGGTGAGCGTTTCGGCGCTGGCGGCGGCGTTGCCCGATACCTTGGCCAATCCGAAGTCGAGAATCTTTGCGTGCCCGCGCTTGGTGACGAAGATGTTCGCCGGCTTGATGTCGCGATGCACGATGCCTTCGGCGTGGGCGGCGTCGAGCGCGTCGGCGATCTCGATGGCCAGCGGGAGCAGCTGTTCGGACTCGATGGGACGGCCCGCGATGAGGTGCTTCAGCGTCATGCCATCGAGGAACTCCATGGCGATGAAGGCGCGGCCATCCTCCTCGCCGATGTCGTAGATGGTGCAGATGTTGGGATGATTCAGGGCGGAGGCGGCGCGGGCTTCGCGGCGGAAGCGCTCCAGGGCCTGCGGGTCTTGCGCGACATCGTCGGGCAGGAACTTGAGCGCGACGAAGCGGTGCAGGCGGGTGTCTTCGGCCTTGTAGACGACGCCCATGCCGCCGCCGCCGAGTTTGTCGAGAATGCGGTAGTGCGAAACCGTCGTGCCGATCATGGTCCGGGCGAGGCTCGAAAAGATAGCTGATAGTACGAACGAAGTGAGCGGGAGTCAATTGGTTTGAGCCAAGGGCGCCTCATGCAACGGCCTTGCGCTCAGTGCGCCGATGCCCTACCGTTCCCTTCGGAGGTGAAGATCCATGCCCATCAAGAGACAACCCGCGTGTTGCCGCCGCGTCACGGTTGGCGGCATAGTGATACAGGCGGCCACGGTACAGGTGTATGCGTCGCAGATCGAGTTGAATGCGCCGATGGTGCAGTGCTCCGGCATCTTGCAGGCCGCCGAGGTGATTGCTAATACAGTGTCGGCCAGCACGTACACGCCGGGCGCAGGCAATGTTTGGTAGTGGGGGAAATTCCGTTGGGAGGGAATCAGTACTCAGCGTACGAAATGCACCAAGGAGAATTCGTCAGAGAACGAAAACTTGAAGCAGGACGGGTCCCACCCTGGCGACCCAAAGACGGTCGATACGGGTGGAGACCCGGCCCCTATTTTTCGTTCACTAGCTTTTGCAGGTCGCGCCAGTGGATGACGATGATGTGGTTGTCACGTAGGGCCTGCTGGAATTCGGGGCTGTTCACGGCGTCGAAGTCGCGCTGACGCCAGGCGGCGCCGAAGGGAGTTTCCTGTCCCATGATGGCGCGCATCTCGCCGTCATCGTGACCGAGGTGCACGATCATGTATGTGAGTCCGGGTTTGAGGTTCTTGATTTGGTCCAGGTAATAGCTGAGCCACTTTTGCGGGGGCACCGTGGGATTCGCGATCACGACGTTGTCAACGAGCACATCGTGAGGAGAGAGCAGCGAGAGGAATTTGGCGCGCTCGTCGTTGACCTTCACGGCGAGAAACGGGAGGTGATAATCGTGCGCTACCTTCACGTACGCGGCAAAGAGCTCAGGCGTGGCGAAGGCTGTTCCCATGTGGCTGTCGAGGTGGGTGGGGTGGATGCCGACGGCGAGGGCGCGCTCGACCTGGGCACGCATTTCGCGCTCGGCTTCGGCGGGCTTAGCGTGGGCGGCGGCCTCTTCGGTCGTGCGGTAGAACGTACCGGACGGGTCGAGCAGGCTGGGGACTTGGTCGCTGGGTGCGACGCTGCCCCAGCGGTAGGAGCGCCATTCGCTGGTCAGAGTGATGTGCAGGCCGAGGTCGGCGTCGGGATGGGAGCGGGCGTAGTCGGCGACCTGAGTGAGCCAGGGGCAGGGCACCATTATGCTGGCGGAAGAAATGGAGTCGCGGTCGAGCGACTCGAAGCTGGCGGTGTCTTCGGAATGGGCCACGGCCAGGTCGTCGGCGTGAATGATGATGAGTTTGGCGTCGGCGGGGTAGCCGAGGCGCTCAGCGACCGTCTTGGTTTGGGCTGCGAGGTTGAGGGCGAGGCAGAGGCAGAGCAAAAGAGTGCGCACGAGTGCTCCTTGGGCGAACCGAGGCCAGCGTAGCACAGGGGAAGTGCGCGGGCAGGGAAGTTTTTCACCACGGACAACACGGAGAAGGCTTGGCTAAAAAGGCCACAGCAATTGCGGCTGCGCTCGGGAAGACAGATTGTTTAGAGATTGACGGAGTGGAGAAAGCAAGAGCTCCCCGAGCGTGGGGAGCTCCCACATTGTCAGACATTCTGAATCGCGACAGCGGCTAGTCGCCGTTCTTGGCGGGCTTAAAGCCGGCCTTTTGCGCGTCGGCCTCGGTCATGTACTTACCCTGCTTGGTCTTGCCGTAGTAGCGGGTGCCTTCCTTGTGATAGACGCCGCTGTCGGTATTGACCCAGACCATGCCCTTCTGAGGCGGAGGACCGGCAGGAGCGGCGGTGGTCGCGGCAGTCTTGGTCGCAGGCGGCTTGGCGGAGGTGTTGTAAGAAGCAGCCGGGGCAGGCGTGTACGCCGGAGCGGCAGCCGCCGGCTTAGTTGGTGCCGGCGCGGGCGTGCTGGCTGTGGCAGGCTTAGATGCTGCCGGCGCTGGAGCACTAGCTGCGGCAGCGGCGGGCTTGGCGGTGTCTTTGGCGGTCTTGTCTGTGGTCTTAGTCGTGTCCTTGGCGGCGGTCTTGCTCGTGTCTTTGGCGGCCTTGTCAGTGGTCTTGGTGGTGTCCTTGCCGGCAGTCTTGCTTGTGTCTTTCGCAGTCTTGTCGGTGGTCTTGGTGGTGTCGGCTGTATCAGCGGACGTGCCGGTAGCCGGCTTCTTCTTGGACTTCTTCGTCGTGGTGGAGGTGTCGGTCGAAGGCGCGGGCGAAGTAGCCTGGGCCATGGCCTGCCCGGCAGTGAGAGAAAGCATCAATCCAACGATTGCGAGAAACAGCAACTGTCTTTTCTTCATGGCGAGGAGTCTCCTAGGGGGCGGCGCGCGCCGCCGGTTTTCTGGGATGTGAAATGCGCCACAGCTCGAGCCTTCCAGAGGGCTGCTGAAGGGTGCGTCCGCGGGACAGCGGAATCTTACACGCTCGGGGTCGAGTGGCCAAGAGTTTTCGCGGCGACCGGCAATGGAAGAATCGGCCACGGGGACTCTGAGACACAGAGCAGGCTTGGGCAAAACGCGAGGGCAATACCTACCGCGGATGATCGCGGCGGCAATCGGGGAAGTTGGCGGGTTTGTGACTGAAGTCATAGGCATGCAAAGGCGGTGGCCGCTAGCCTAAAAGAAATGAGTTCTAGCCCCATATCGCGTCCATTGCGTGCCGCTGACGGTGGGCTTGCCCCGACGGCCAAGGTGGTGAACATCGCGCGCAAGAAGCTGGTGCGGCGCAGCGATCGCGATTACTCGCAGCAAGCTGCGGTTGGGGTTCCAACTGGCGTTTGTGGCGCTGAATGTGTGGATCGGCGTGCAGTTTTATCACTGGGTGCGATGGGCGGAGACGGCCGGGGCGGCGCGGGAGGTGGCGCGTCCGGCGGGCGTGGAAGGCTGGCTGCCGATTGCCGGACTGATGCAGTTGAAGTACGTGCTGGTGAGTGGGCAGTTGCCGCGGGTGCATCCGGCGGCGTTGTTTCTGTTTGCGGCGTTTGTGGGGATGTCGTGGCTGCTGCGCAAGTCGTTTTGCGGGTGGCTGTGTCCGGTGGGAACGTTTTCGGAATATCTGTGGAAGCTGGGGCGGTTTATCTTCCGGCGGAATTTTTCGCTGCCGCGCTGGCTGGATTTGCCGCTGCGCGGGCTGAAGTATCTGTTGCTGGCATTCTTCGGGTTCGCGGTGTTCACGATGTCGGCGGCGGCGATTGAGGAATTTCTGGCTTCGCCCTACGGGCTGATCGTGGATGTGCGAATGCTTGATTTCTTCCGCTATCTGAGTGGAACGGCGGCTACTGGTGGTATTGGGCCTGGTGCTCGCGTCGATGTTTGTGCAGAACTTCTGGTGCCGGTACCTGTGTCCGTATGGAGCGTTGCTGGGACTGGCGGCGCTGGCGAGTCCGGTGCGCATCACGCGGCGCGAGGCGGGATGCATTGATTGCGCGAAGTGCGCGAAGGTGTGTCCGTCGGCGTTGCCGGTGGACAAGCTGGTGCAGATACGCTCGGCCGAGTGCACAGGATGTTTGGAGTGCGTGGCGGTGTGTCCCGCGAAGGAGACACTGGTGGTATCCGTATTCCCACATTTCCCAAAGACGGGGAAAATCATGGGCCAAGGCGGAGAGCGGTTCCGGCGTGGGCGTTTGCGGCGGGGATCGCAGTCATCTTCTTTGGGCTGGTGGGGTACGCGAAGATCACTGGGCACTGGAACACCGAGCTTCCCAAGCAGGTGTACTTCCAGTTGGTGCCGACGGCGAGTGAGCAGGCGCATCCGTAGGATCGCGCAAAGCCTCTTCACCACAGAGGCACTGAGACACAGAGAAAAGCAGGCATAGGAACAAGAGCAACCGCGGCCACCTTGTTATTCGGTGGCCGGCGCGGGCGACGGTACGCTGCTCGATGGCGTGGTGCGACGCAGGACGGCGGCGGAGATCAGGGTGACCAGGAGTCCGACGGGGAAAGGCTCGATGAAAGTCATGGCAGCGTTGGTCAAGGGGTTGTCTTCCAGCACCTTGTAACGCTTGAACTCCTCGACTTTCGCCTGGATGGCGGCGGCGCTGGCGCCTGAGGCTTGCAGCTTCTGGATGGCGTAGGCGCTGTACTTGTCCATGAAGTCGGGCATGAACCAGAAGTACAAGATTTCCCACGTCACGACGTAGCAGAGGCTGGAAATGAGCGCAATCGAGATGCCGATGACGAAAGCTTTGCCGAACGAGATGCGGCCGTCGCCGAAGTTGTCGCGGTAGGAGCGGATGCCGAAGTACACCAGCAGGAACGCCAGAATCATCGTGGTGTAGCCAACGATATAGCTGTGGCCGAGGCCGATGCGGTCGGCGAAGAGCATGGAGGCGACCATGAGCACGGAGATGACGGCACCGGAGATCAGACCGAAAGTCAAAATGGTTTTTTTCATGAGGGTCTCCTGAGAATTCAGTGGCTGACGAGTTGAACGGTAGCGGTCTGGCGCCAGGTTGTCGTCATCCTTTCGGGTGATTTTACGTGTAGGAGTGGAAAAATCATCCGTTTGGGGGAGCGAATCAGGGGAGCAGGCCGAATTCTTTGCCGAGCTGCACGGCCTGGGTGCGCCGCTTGGCTCCCAATTTGGAGAAGACCCGGCTGGAATGGGTCTTGACGGTGTTCTCGCTGACGAACAGCTTTTCGGCGATTTCGCGGTTGCTCATGCCATTGGCGATAAGAACAAGGATGTCGAGCTCGCGGGGGGTGATGCCGAGGTCTTCGCGCTTCCGGTCGTCGGGGACGAAGGGCTGACCGGCGGCAACGGGAACTTCCTTGATTACGATTTCCTGGCGGCGCTTGGTCAGCTTGAGGCCGAGCCAGATGCCGAAGGCGGCAAAGGTCACGGCAATCAGGCCGGCATAGATTTCGACGGAGTGCTCGACCACCAGAAAGTGGTAGTGCGACCATTGCAGCAGGGTGATGAGGATGCCGCCGACTACACCGTAAATGAGAACGTGGCGTTTCATGCGAACCGGAACCAAGCGGGTGCAGAAAAGTGTAACGCAGGGTCGCGAGAACTGTAGCGATGGTTCGTTGACTCTCCTGTCTTTCACCCCTAAGATGAAGCAACCCGGCGGGGGGTCACTTCGAATGGCCGAACAGACTATCTCGCATTACCGCATATTGGAAAAACTCGGCGGCGGCGGCATGGGGGTGGTCTACAAGGCCGAAGACACCCGCCTGAAGCGCTTCGTGGCGCTGAAGTTCCTTCCCGATGATGTGGCCCAGGATCCCCAGACACTCAGCCGCTTCCAGCGCGAAGCGCAGGCGGCGTCGGCGCTGAACCATCCCAACATCTGCACGATTTACGACATCGGCACCGAGAACGGGCGGGCGTTCATCGCCATGGAGTACCTCGAAGGCTCGACGCTGAAGCACATGATCGAGGGACATGCGCTGAAGACGGCGCAGTTGCTCGACCTGGGCATTCAGATCGCCGATGCGCTGGACGCGGCGCACTCGAGCGGCATCGTGCATCGCGACATCAAGCCGGCCAATATCTTTGTTACGCAGCGCGGACAGGCGAAGGTTCTGGATTTCGGCCTGGCCAAGCAGACGCCGCAAAAGCACCTGCACGGCGATGGGACGGACGCAACGAGCGGGATGCCGACGGCGTATCAGCGCGGACCAGCTTACGACGCCGGGCACGGCGATGGGGACGATTGGCTACATGTCGCCGGAGCAGGCGCGCGGCGAGTTGCTGGATGCTCGCACCGACCTGTTTTCGTTTGGCGTGGTGCTGTATGAGATGGCGACCGGGCAAGCAGCCGTTTACGGGGGCCACTTCGGCGATTGTGTTTGACGCGATCCTGAACAAGGTGCCGGTGCCGCCGGTGCAGTTGAATCCGGGATTGCCGGCGCAGATCGAGCCCATCCTGAACAAGGCGCTGGAAAAAGACCGCGACCTGCGCTGCCAGAGCGCGGCCGAGTTGCGCGCCGACCTGAAGCGGTTGAAGCGCGACACGGATTCGGCGCGGACGCATGCCAGCTCGAGTTGCCTCGGGATCGGCACCAGTTGCGACGCCGGCAGCGGCTGCCGTTGTGGAGCCAGCCGCAGAGAAGCGCAGCAAGCTGCTGCCGGTGCTGATCGGCTGTGGGATTTCTGGTTGCGGCGGCGATCGGGTTGCTCGCCGGAAAGCGGTTGTGGTCAGTCGTCGGCGCCGAGCGCGCCGCTGTATCACGAGATTACGTTCCGCCGCGGCGAGATTCGCTCGGCGCGATTTGCGCCCGATGGGCAGACCATCTTGTACAGCGCCGCGTGGCAGGGGAATCCGGTTGAGACGTTCTCGGCGCGGCAGGGCATGGTCGAGTCGCGCTCGCTGGGACTGGGCCGCACCGAACTGGCGGCCATTTCCTCGAAGGACGAGATGGCGCTGTTGCTGAACAGCCATCCGGTCGGAACCTGGGTGAACGTCGGCACGCTGGCGCGAGCGCCGATTGCGGGCGGCGCGCCGCGTCCGGTGCTGGAGGATGTGGAGTGGGCTGACTGGTCGCCGGACGGGAGCAACCTGGCGGTGGTGCGGAGTGTGAACGGCCGCGACCGGCTGGAGTATCCCATCGGCAAAGTTCTGTATGAAGCCAGCGGCGGATGGATCAGCTATCCGCGGGTTTCGCCCGATGGCGAACTACATCGCGTTTTTCGACCATCCCAACCAGGGCGACGATGGCGGCACGGTTGCCGTGGTGGATATGTCGGGCAACAAGAAGACGCTGACGCGGGAATGGTACGGCACGCAGGGACTGGCGTGGACTCCCGACGGCCACGAAGTCTGGTTCACGGCGAGCGAGCTGGGACTGTTTCACTACATCTCCGCGGTGACCCTGAACAAACAGCTGCGGCTGGTGACGCGGGTTCCCGGCTCGCTGGTGCTTTTCGATATCTGGAAGGATGGACACGTGCTGCTGGCGCGCGCCGACCGGCGGCGCGAGGTGATGGGGACTCAGCAGCGGAGCAAGCAAGGAACGGGACCTGTCGTGGCTGGACTATTCGTATCCTGACGATCTTTCGGCCGACGGCAAGACGCTGTTGTTTGACGAGGAGGGAATTGGCGGCGGTGTGCAGTACGGCGATGGGCAGGACCTGACGTATGCCGTGTATATCCGCGAGACCGATGGCTCGCCCGCGGTGCGACTGGGCGAAGGCGGCGCGACCTCGCTGTCGCCCGACAAGAAGTGGGTCATCATCTATACGCCGAGCTCGCCGCAGCAACTTCGCCTGTTGCCCACCGGCGCTGGCGAATCCAAGTCGCTGACCAACGATTCGATCAATCATCAGTGGGCGCGCTGGTTTCCCGACGGCAAGCGGTTTGTCTTCTGCGGGCAACGAAACGGGAAAGGGTGTCCACTACTTCGTGCAGGACGTTGCCGGAGGCGCGCCCAAGTCGATTTCTCCGGAAGGTGTGGATGCGCTGGCGTTTGCGGTTTCGCCCGACGGACAGTTGGTGGTCGGCATCGGCCCCGACCAGAAGGGCTACCTGTATCCGACGGCGGGTGGCGACCCGAAGGTCGTGAACGGCATGGAGCCGGGCGATATTCCCATCAACTTCAGTCCGGACGGCCACTCGGTCTATCTCTACCGAACCGGCGAGGTGCCGGCGAAGGTGTACCGGGTGGAGCTGGCCACGGGAAAGAAGACGGTGTGGAAGGAGATTGCGCCGCTTGATCCGACCGGCGTCTCTACCATCGGACCGATCCTGATGACACCGGACGGCAAGTCGTACGTCGTATGGGTTCCACCGCACGGTGGGCGATTTGTATCTGGTGGAAGGGCTGAAGTAGGTCGGTCCTTCGATTTTCTAGAGTCTGTCCATCCGCAAGACACTCTGCAACAACACGTTGCGCCGTTGGCGCAGTCGGCCCAATGGGTCAGCTCTTTTGGCGAATGGCTGATGCCACCAACACTGGGGACGAAGATCATGCCCATGGGGCCGAGGCGGGCCATCATCTGAGCATCGTGTCCGGCGCCGCTAGGCAGGCGCATGGTCTTAAGCCCGAGTGAGCCGGCGGCGGCCTCGATCTGCTTCTGCACCTCGGGGGAAGCCATGGCCGGCGGATCGTTCGCCACCTGCTTCATCGTGATTTCCGTGCGAGTTTCAGCGGCGATCTGCTGCGCCTGCTTCTGGATTTCCGCTCCGAGGCGGGCGATCTTCTCCTGCGAGAGATCGCGCAGCTCAATGGTATGAACCACGCGTCCCGGCACCACGTTGGGCGCATTGGGATAGACCGCCAGACGACCAACGGTGCCAACCTGACGTCCGGGCTCGCTGGTAACTACCTTCTGCACAGCTTCGATCAGCATGGCCGCGGCGAGCAGGGCATTGCGCCGATCAGGCATGGGTGTGGTTCCAGCGTGGTTGGCGAAGCCCTTGATTTCGACCTCGTATTCGTCGATGGCGACGATGCCCTCGACGATGCCGACGGGTATTCCCGCCTTCTCGAGGTTTCCGCCCTGCTCGATGTGCAATTCGAGATAGCACGCGAAGGAGCCTTTGGGAATCTGGGCCTGCGCCAGGTTGTTGGGGTCGCCGCCGATCTTGCGGCAATGCCTTCCGTGGTAGAGAGTCCGTAGAACTCGCGGTTCGAGTCTGACTGGAACGCCGGCAGCGAAGTGGCTGCCCACGAGCCCGCCTTCTTCGTTCTGCCAGATCACAACGCGTAGCGAATGGCGAGTGGAGAGCTTGTGATCATTGAGCGTGTGGACCACTTCGATCGCCGACAAGGAGCCGAGGTCGCCGTCGAAATTGCCACCGCCGGGGACGGAGTCGATGTGCGAACCGAAGAGGATGGGCTTCAGCGAAGGATCGCTGCCGGGTCGTACGGCCGAGATATTTCCTGCGGTGTCGATGTGGGGATCGAGTCCGGCGTCACGCATGAGACCCATGGCGTACTTGCGGCCGGCGACGTCAGCGTCGGAATAGGCGACGCGGCTAACGCCGTCGGCGAAGGTTCCTCCGGCAGGGCGGCCGAACACACTGAGCTCTTCCAGATGTTGCTGCAATCGGGCTGCATTGATGCGCACGGTTGGCGCGTCCTGCGCGAACGACAGCTCAGAGATGGCAGTAGCGGCGGCAGCGGTAGCGAGTCCAGAGAGGCAGTTCGCGACGGGTGATGCGGCATCTGGCGAGTATAGACGAGGGCGGAATGCACCACGGAGAACACGGAGCCTGCGCATGACCAGCCACGCATTCGACAGGACAGCCGCGCCGTCACCGCACGGCGCGGCTGTCGTCATTTAGCGGCGCAGAAAGCGGCGGCAGGTGACTCCCGCAGCGGCCAGTCCTCCGCCCAAAAGGGCGAGTGTGGAAGGCTCAGGTATGGGCGATCCAGAATTCTGACTGACTGAGTTGCGAGAAGTTGACTTGCGTGAACTGGTAGCTGCCGCCATCCCAGAGGATGGAAGCATAGCCGCCCGTACCGCAGCCGCCTCCTGCGCCGGTTTCGCTGCACAGGTTGACGTCGCCCAACCCCGGGTACGGAGAAGACAATGCCGTAATAGTCCACGGCATAGTCCGCGTAGCCGGAATCGTAAAAGACGTTGTTGTAGAGGAAATGAGGATCGAGGCCGAGGGGCACGATGTCCGACACCGCGATCTGGTTGTAGGTAGCGTCGATACCGGTGATGTTCCACGAGCCGTTGGCGTTGTCGCTGCCAAACAGGGTTCCCGACACGGAAAGCCCCGGCCCAGAGTAAGCGAAACGGAATTGGATCCGCGCCGGCAGTGCCGCACAACACAAGCGCACAGCCCAGCACGGCTAGTACAAGCACGTGCGTCTTCATACGAGCTATATCGGAAGGAGCTGGCGAAAGGATGAGGACAAGTGCGGCGGTACTTGCAGCTGACCCGGGGTTTCTAACCTCGCTGTAACGAATCGGGGACAAACTTCGCCAGACTGTGGAAATGGGTTAGGATTTAGGCGACCTTAGCCGCGCTTTTGCGGCATCTCGTGATGGGTTGACCTCCCCCTATCACAATCCTCCCGAGGCGGAGGCTAACCGGCATTTCATGCAACAGGAGATTCAAGTATGGATTTTGGTGCAGGTGTTAGAAAACTGACACTGGGCGCGATTGCCATCTCCAGCTTCATGCTGGTGGGTGGCGGAGCCCAGGCCGCCGCGCAAACCACAGAGAAACCCAACATCGTCATGCTGATGACGGACGATACGGGGTGGAACGATTTCGGGGCCTATTCCGGCGGAGGCATGACACTCGGCCATCCCACACCCAACATCGACAAGATGGCCAAAGAGGGCGCGGTGTTTACCAGTTGGTACGGACAGGCGAGCTGTACCGCGGGCCGCGCGTCGTTCATGACCGGGCGAATTCCGATTCGGTCGGCACTGTCGATCGTGGTTGCTCCTGGCGACGAGAACTATCTCCGCCCAGAGACGCCGACCATCGCCGAGTTCTTCAAGAAGAACGGCTATACAACGTACTTCTCGGGCAAGTGGCACTTGGGCGACAAGCCGGTGGCCTACCCGATCAACCATGGCTTCGACGAGATGAAGGAATTCGCTGCTTACTACGCTGGCGTCTATTCCTATCCCGATACCGACAAGTGGTTCCATCCCTGGTTTCCGTCGTACAACCCCGACTTTGCGAAGATGTTCGACTCGGTGGTGAACCTGTACGAATGGGAAGGCGTGGCCGGTCAGCCTGCCAAGCAGGTCGCCAAGATTACCTACGACTACATGGCGACGATGGACGAACGGCAGGCCGACTACGCGGTTGACTACATCAAGACCCACGCCAAGAGCGGCAAGCCGTTCTTCATGGACGTGAACTGGATCAAGATGCACAACCCGACGAATGCGGCGCCGGATTTCCGCGGCAAGTCGCATCTCGGCGATTATTCCGATTCGCTGATGGAAATGGACGCCGACATCGGCCGGGTGCTGGATGCCATCCATCAGTACGCGCCCAACACCATCGTTATCCTGACCGCCGACAACGGCGCGTGGCTCGATGCCTATCCCGATGCGGGAACGACTCCGTTCCGCGGCGAGAAGGGTTCGGCATTCGAGGGCGGCTGGCGCGTGCCGGCCATCATGACGTGGCCTGGGCACATCCCGGCGGGCGTGCAATACGGCGAAATGATGTCGCACATCGATTGCTGGTCGACACTGGCAGCGATGGCGGGCATCACGCCACCACCGACGGGCGAAATGAAGGACAACAACGGCAAGCCCATCTATTTCGATAGCATCGACAACAGCGCATACATCCTGGGGAAGGCGCAGCACTCCGCGCGCAAGTCGTGGATCTACATCAATGGCGAGTACCTCAATGCCATCCGCACAGATATTGCCGGGGACCCGAATGAGCCGTGGGTGAACATCGCCTGGAAGTTCATTTGGACTGCCAAGGACTCCTGGCTGGGACCCGGTCAAAGCCTGGGGTCGATCCCAGCCGTGTACAACCTCACCATGGATCCGTTTGAGAGATACGACATGATCTTCAACGGAGCCGAAGGTGAGATGAACGGACTGCGGACTTCTCCGGGACGGTACGCAGGCGAAGATAATGGCTGGTCGGCTGCGCTGTTTTCGGATGCTCTGCTGGAGTTCGACAAGTCGCTTATGAAGTATCCGAGCATACAGCGCTTTCCGGGCGGCGCTTCGAACGACTTGATACCGGACTTGCAGCATCCTAAAAACCCGCTGCCGCTGCTGGATCCGAACAACCTGCCAAAGGCGGTTCCATCGAGCGACTAGCTCGCGGCGAACGGGCCAAACCAGCCGGGGCGTGTGTAATGCACGCCTCCTTTTTTTCGCATAGGCGAACTGTGGCGCAGGGGTGCCAGTAGTCCAACCCGAAACCAGCGGGCGGCTCTCAAAGGGCCGCCCGTTTGCTATGCAGCCGCTGCAGCTCCTCCGCTCCAATTCTTGCCTGGAAAGCAATGAGGCGTTAAATCATGCCGGTAATTGCCGGGCGATGTATAAATTGAAAGAATGCAACCACGTTCTCTCATAGTGCTGTCCCTCGTTCTGGCGTCAACCATGCTGGGTTTCGCGCAGCAAGGCACGCCCCCGCAGGACAAGCCTGCTGGCCCAGCCCGGCACCAGCGGGCTGCCATTGAACTTCCAGCGCCACACCGGCGACCTGGATGAGATGGTGAAGCGCGGTAGCATTCGGGCGCTGGTACTGTATAGCCGCTCCAGCTTTTTCTACGTCGATGGCCGGCCGGCGGGCCTGAACTATGAGGCGCTACGCGACTTCCAGCAGTTCGTGAACCAGAAGCTGCACACCCGGCAACAGGTGCAGGTGGTGTTCATTCCGGTGCGCCCCGATCAACTGGAATCGTACTTGACGGAAGGAATCGGCGACCTGGTTGCGTATCCGGTGTTTGTCACTCCCGCACGGCAGCAATTGGTCGCTTTCTCACTGCCCCTGGAAACCGGCGTGAAACAGATTCTCGTGACCGGGAAGAAGTTTGGCGCGGTTTCTTCGATTGCAGGACCTGAGCGGGAAGAAAATCTTCGTCAACCCGTTGACTACGTACTACGACAATCTGCAGAAGGTCAGCGACTCGCTGGTGAAGCAGGGCAAAGCGCCGATTCTGATCGAAAAGGCCGACAAGAACCTGAAGGACGAAGACCTGATGGAGATGGTGAATGCCGGCATCTTGCCCGCAACCGTGACCATCACATCGCGTGCCGATCTCTGGGCCAATGTATTTCACGACATCACTCCCCATCCCGATATTGTCATCGCCAATGAACAAGACCTGGCGTGGGCGATGCGCAAAGACAATCCCAGGTTCAAAGAATTGCTGGATGAGTGGGTGAAGACCCACGCCGCCGGAACGTCGTTCGGCAACACCCTGATGCGGCGGTACCTGCAAAGTGCGAAGTTCATCACGAACCCGACCAACGAAGAGCAAATCAAGAAATTCAATGAGCTGGCGGATTTCTTCAAGACGTACTCATCGCAATATGGCTTTGACTACCTGATGGTGGTCGCCCAGGGCTACCAGGAGTCGATGCTCAACCAGGCGGCGAGAAACGGGGGTGCGGTCGGCATCATGCAGGTCAAGCCGTCCACCGCGGCCGCGCCGCCGATCAGCATTCCCGACGTGATGACCGCAGAGAACAATATCCACGCGGGGGTGAAGGTGCTCAAGACCATCGCCGACCAGTATTTCAGCGATCCTGGGATTGATGCGGAGAACCGGCTGCTGCTCACGTTCGCTGCCTACAACTGCGGTCCGAATCGCATCGCCGAGCTGCGGAAAGAAGCGCCGGCCCAGGGACTCGATCCCAACAAGTGGTTCGGCAACGTTGAACTGATGGTGTCCCAACGGGTAGGACAGACCACGGTGCAGTATGTCAGCAACATTTACAAGTACTACATCGCCTATAAGCTGGTAGTCGAGCAGGGGCAGTCGCTGCAATAGGCCCTGGGAAGCAGACCCAATGAGCATGGCACAGTTTGGTTGCAATTTCCTCGTGGTCGACACGATTGGCTGGACGGCCGACTGGGCGTGGGGCCTGCCCCTGATCGTGCTGACCGTGGTGGTCCACGTCACGGGCCTCGGCCTCATCAGCCAGAAGTTTGTGAGCAGCAATCTGGACCACATCATGGAGCGTCGTCACCCGAAGGCTGCTTTCGTCGTGGTGGTGGGCGCGACTACCTTGTTGGCCACTTGCCTGCATGCGCTGGAGGCCGGCATCTGGGCGGCCGCCTACCTGCTTCTCGGCGCTCTGCCCGACGCCAGGGTCTGCATGCTCTATTCGCTGAATGCCATGACCAGCTACGGGCATACGAATCTCAACCTCGAAGATCACTGGCACCTCTTGGGAGCGCTGGAGGCGCTGAACGGATGGTTGTTATTCGGACTGACCACCGCCTTTCTGTTTGCGGTCATTCAGAAGATATGGTCGCTGGACACAAAACCTGTGCACCGGTAGCGTCCCGGCGCTTCCGTCCTGACGCGGGCGAACGACGACAAACGCGGAAGGACTTGAAGTGAGGAGACGATCTTGCCGCTGTCACGGATCGTCGCAATACGGCAGTAAACTGGAAGTTCGGCGCACCTTCGGGTCTATATTGGTGCTCTCTTGGAGAACGGAGTCGGAATCATGTTGAATTTTCCAGTCTTATTTTCCATCCCCATGGCCGTTCTGCTTTGGCTTGCGGCACGATTCGGCGCGGTTATGCGGACGCGGCGACCGATGGTGGATGGAGATCGTGACGATTTCGGAGTGGTGCAGACAGCTACCCTGACGTTGCTGGCGTTGCTGATCGGGTTTACGTTCTCGATGGCGACCGTCCGTTACGACTTGCGGAAGAACTACGAGGAAGCTGAAGCCAACGCGATTGGTACGGAATACGTGCGCGTCGGTTTGCTGCCTCCGGCCGAGGCGGCGCCGTTGCAAGCCCAGCTCAAGAAATATACCGACCTGCGGATCGAGTTCTACAAGACGCGGGATCGGGATGAACTGCAGCGGGTCAACGCCGAAACCTCTCAGTTGCAGACCGAGATGTGGAATGCCGTGCAGGGCCCGGCTGTCGCGCAACAAACGCCCATCATGGCGCTGGTCGTCTCCGGCATGAACGACGTGCTGAACTCGCAGGGATATACCCAGGCGGCGTGGTGGAACCGTATCCCCACCGCGGCGTGGGTGCTGCTGGTATTGACTGCCGTCGGGTGCAACATTCTGGTGGGCTATGGATCGCGCGGCGCGCAGGTGAAATCCAGCCTGCTGGTTGTCATGCCGGTGCTGGTCGCCATCTCATTCCTGCTGATTGCTGACATAGACAGTCCGCGCGGCGGGCTGATCCATGTGTCGCCACAGAACCTCACCGCGTTGTGGGAGTCGTTGCACCCGGGAATGGAAGCGCCGCGCTGAGGCGATTCGCCTACGCCCGCTCGAAGGCGTGCTTGGCGTGACTGGTAAGGCAATATTTTTCAGTTACTTATGCGATGTATGATCCCGCGCCCGCGGGACAGACTTGACAAAACTGTACACTTATGTGTACAGTTTTCCTGTCTATAAGTATGGAGGTGGGTCATGTATCGAGCCAAGACAGCGGATGCGGTGCAACTGGCCAAGCCCGTTCTGGAAGAAGAGCTGGAAGAGTCGAGTGTGACGTCAGCGCGGCAGGGACTGCTGCCGCTGATTGAGCGAATTCAGAAGAACCCGGCGATGCGAGTGCTGATCCGGAAACACGGGAAGCCGCGCGCGGTGCTGATGAGCGCGCAGACCTACGACGCGTTGATGAAGCTGGCAACCCTCACGGATGCGAAAGCCGACGCCATGAGTCGGGAGGAAAGGATCGAGGCGGCGTACCAGCGGCTGCAAGACGAGCGCCCGGCGGAGAAGGCAGAGGTGTACGAGTTCCCGGGGGGAGCTTGGGCGACTGCGCACGAGGAATTAGCCAATGCGGCTGCGGCGGCGGCCGATGCGGCTGAGCCAGCTGCGACGCCGGCGGTCAGCCCGCTCACGAAGAACGAGGTGAAAGCCCGGCTGAGGGAAATGCAAGAGAAGATACAGGAATTGGACTCGGCGCTGGAGATTTAAATTGCCCGCGAGTAATTTTCGTGGTATCACAGGGCCTCCTGCGCACGCGGAGGCCGAGTGCTCATCAAACTCTCCTACGACAAGTACGTCTATCGTCAATTCTATGTGTGGGGCCGATACCCGACTGAACTGATGAAAAAGATCAGCGCGATCAAGGTGGAGATCTACAAGAGCCTGATAGAGGACTTGCGCTGGCAGTACATGTTGTCGGGTTCGCGGGAGTTCGAGGTGCAGGGCAGGAAGTTCACCGTGCTGTTCGCCTCCGATACCCGGCAGAACAGCGACGACGCGGACGACATCCGGCCGTTGCGTGTGATCGACGTGCAAGAACACATCTGAGCGGATGCGAGTGCCGGGGGGCGAGTGCTGACGGTCCATTTTGGAAGTTGCCAGTGCGGCGTTTGGATTGCTAGGGACGTGGTTAATGTCGCGTCGCTACGCGGAAGAGTTCTGGCAGAGTGTGCTGTACGCTTTCATCACACCCGTTCTGTTTCTGTTCGGACAGGGGGAGCGTGTCCGAGCCGTAATGACAGAAAAAATCCAAGGGAACCGCGACGTGCCTGATTCCCCTGCCGACATGGCGCTGGGTTTGTACCTGCTGTTCTGGGCGTTCTTCCTGCAACTGGTCGGCCTGGTGCTGGAGGCGTTGGGCCCACAGCAGCACTAGTGAAGCGACGGCGTGGCTTAACCGGGTGAGCGATCAGGCCCGCTCGAAGGCGTGCTTGGCGTGCAGCTCGTCGAGCGCCTTTTCTTTCGCCGCGTGAAATTCGGCCGCGCGGCTGACCAGCGCCTCGGTGGCGCGCGCGGAGTCGCCGGACATCTCCACCATTCCCTGCTCGGCCAGCTTCTTTGCCGCGGCCAGCAGCTTGTCCTGCATGTCCGCGTCGGAGGCGTCGAGGTACATCGCGTCACAGGGATCGGCGATCAGCACGGGTTGGCGCTCCAGGCCGCCCGCCCAGAAGATCTTGCGGGCGACGAACGTTTCGATCTCCTCCGGCTGCACATGCCAGAAGGTGAACTGTGCCGCTTGAGGCTGTAGCAGCGGCTCGACACCGGGACGGGCTGGCGCTTGCCCGACCTCAGCAATTGCAGCTGGTGGTCGTCGAGCGCCTTGCGGGCGGTGTTGACCGAGACCCAGAAGGCCAGTTCGCCGTCGCGCGAGGGCAGCACTTCGTTGATGCTCTCGCGACAGGTTGAGCGCGACGTCGGCGTGCAGTTCGCCGCCGTCGGCCAGCCAGAGGCGGCCGTGCACGACGTGCCAGTCGCTGCCGCCCTCGGAGCGGTGAAAGGGCCATTGCAATTCCACGCGCACGGGCAGTCCGTGCAACGATACTCCGTGATAGGTTTCCAAGGTTTCCATGTGAATTTCGACTGTCGCGCCCGGAGCCGCAAACGCTTCACGGGCGTCGTGCAATACGAATAACTCTCTTTTCCTGGATTAACACACTCCGCGGACGCAACGCAGCACGCCTCCGCGGCATCCATAGATTCTACCGTTTTTGCGAAAGGAACCGCGTGGCGCACCTCTTCGAGGCCCTGACTCAGCGTTCTATCACCTTCTCCAATCGAATCGCCGTTTCGCCGATGTGCGAATACTCCTGCATCGACGGACTGGCCAATGACTGGCACCTGGTGCATCTCGGCAGCCGCGCCGTCGGCGGCGCCGGGCTGGTGCTCACCGAGGCGGCCGCGGTGTCGCCCGAAGGCCGCATCAGCCCCGACGACCTCGGCATCTGGAGCGACGCCCACGTCGAGCCGCTGGCGCGCATCACGCGCTTCGTGCGCTCGCCAGGGCGCGTAGCCGGAATCCAGTTGGCGCACGCCGGCCGCAAGGCTTCGACGCTGCGCTCCGTGGAAAGGCAGGCAGCCGCGTCGAGATCGCCGACGGCGGTTGGGAGCCGATGGCGCCCTCGGCGGTCGCGTTCTCGCCCGACTACCACACGCCGCGCGCGATGACCCGCGACGACATCGACGGCGCCGTCGCCGATTTTGCCGCCGCCGCCGAGCGCGCTCTTGCCGCCGGCTTCGAAGTGATCGAGCTGCACGCCGCGCACGGCTACCTGGCGCACCAGTTTCTGTCGCCGCTCAGCAACCAGCGCGACGACGAATACGGCGGCAGCTTCGCCAATCGCGTTCGCTTTGTGCGGGAGATGACGGCAGGCCGTGCGCGACGTCTGGCCGGAGCGCCTGCCGCTGTTCGTCCGCATCTCGGCCACCGACTGGGCCGAAGGCGGATGGACGCTCGACGAGTCGGTCGAACTGGCGCGGCTGCTGAAGCCCGAAGGCGTGGACTTGATCGACTGCTCCTCCGGCGGTTTGGTGGCGCACGCGCCGCATTCCCGTCGGCCCGGGCTACCAGGTGCCGTTCGCGGAACGCATCCGCCAAGAGGCAGCGATCTCAACTGGCGCAGTGGGGATGATCACATCTCCGTCGCAGGCCGACCAGATCGTGCGCAACGGTCAGGCGGACCTGGTGCTGCTGGCGCGTGAGCTTCTGCGCGATCCCTACTGGCCGTTGCACGCCGCGGCTGAGCTGGGGACGGAAGTAGACTGGCCGACACAGTACCTGCGCGCCGCACCCAAAGGGTCAAAGCCGCGCCACCCGCGCCAGGGCTGAACGCGAGGCTCGAAGCCGAGGGTATAGAATTCGCACGCCTGCTGTTGTCGCAATTCGCTTACGGCGCGGGCGGCCATGACGGAAGACCAACCTACTACATTGTGGGACATCGCCCGGCTTTTTCTGAAGCTGGGGACGACCGCGTTCGGCGGGCCGGCGGCGCACGTCGCCATGCTGCAGCACGAAGTGGTAACCCGTCGCGGCTGGATGAGCCAAGCCGAGTTCCTCGACCACCTCGGCGCCAGCAACCTGATTCCGGGACCAACTTCGACCGAGCTGGTCATCCACATCGGCCGCAAGCGCGGAGGCTGGCCGGGCCTGCTGGTGGCGGGGACGTGCTTCATCCTTCCCGCGGCAGTGATGGTCGGCATCCTGGCCTGGGCTTACGTTCGGTTCGGCGCACTCCCGGCGGTTTCAGGCTTGCTTTATGGGGTAAAGCCAGTGGTGATTGCCGTAATCCTGCAGGCCCTGTGGAAGCTCGGCCGTTCGGCGATCAAGCGGGTTTCGCTGGCCATCGTGGCTGTGGTGGCGCTGATTCTCAGCATCGCCGGAACCAGCCCCTTGGGGGTGCTGCTGGTCGGGGGATTCCTGGCAGTGGCCGTCTCGCTCGATGCGCCCGGAGCAAAGGCAGCATTCTTCGGTTCGTCGGCACCGGCGGCGGCTGTGTCGGGTGGGGCAATCGCAAACGCGGCTGGGCTCTGGCCGATCCTGCTGGTGTTTCTCAAGATCGGGGCTATGGTTTTCGGCAGCGGCTACGTCTTGCTGGCCTTCCTGCGTGCCGACCTGGTGGAGCGCCTGGGCTGGGTGACGCAGCAGCAGTTGCTCGACGCCGTGGCCATTGGGCAGGTCACGCCGGGGCCCGTGTTCACCACCGCGACATTCCTGGGCTATCTTCTCCACGGGACGTCGGGCGCGATTGCGGCAACGGTGGGCATCTTTGTTCCAGCGTTTGTACTGGTGGCGGTGAGTGCGCCGCTGATCCCCAAAATTCGCGCCTCCCGCGTCGCGGGCGCCGCGCTCGACGGCGTCAACGTGGCTTCGCTGGCGTTGATGGCGGTCGTGACATTGCAGTTGGCACAATCTGCGCTGGTGGATGCAACGACTGTGGCGGTTGCGGGAGTGAGTGTGCTGGCAGTTTTCCTGTTTCCGCGGCTGAACTCGGCATGGCTGATTGCCGGCGCGGGATTGTTGGGCGCGCTGCGCTATGTGATCGAGTGACGGAGACGCGACAAAGCGCATCAAAGCTTCGGTGTCACCCAGAGGAATCGACCGGAAGGAGCGCAGTCGAGGGCCTGCATTTTGTACCGGCTGCCAAGGGTCGTTCTTGAGATGAGATTGATCAACCCAATCCGCAGTGGCTTAACTCATTTCATGCCGCAACCTGCCCTGATGAAGGTACGCTGCAATGGCGTCACCGCAGCACTTCTCTTTCTCGTCATCCTGACCGGGTCGAAATTGTGGGCGCAGGGGCCGCCCTACCAAACCGACGACCCCGTGCCCGTGGACCTGCACCATTACGAGTTCTACGTCTTTGGCGCGGCCGACGGCACTCCGGTGGAGATGGACTCTTCGGGTCCGGCCTTCGAGTTCAACTGGGGTGCGCTGCCCAGGGTGCAAGTGCACGCAATTTTGCCGTGGGGCGTGGTGGCGCCGTCCAACAACCCCGTCTATCTACCGAGCGGCACCGGACCTACTGAGTTTGGGCTGACGGACATGGAGTTGGGCGTGAAGATCGCATTTATCAAAGAGAGTAAATACGTTCCCCAGATTGGCAGCTTCACCATGTTCGAATTGCCCACGGGGAACGCTGCCAAAGGCCTGGGCGTCGGCAAAGTCTGGTACAAGCTACCGATCTGGCTGCAAAAGAACGTTGGGACCTGGACCTTTGACGGTGGCGTTGGCTATCAGGTGGTGCCGCAAACCGGATACCGCAACTTTCTTTACACCGGATGGCTGGTGAAGAAAAAACTCAGCGAAAGGCTCGAACTCGGTGCGGAGGTGTTCGCGCATGGCGCGGAAGGAAGCGCAGCGCCGCAGACCGAGGCTTCCACGTTGATCGACGTGGGCGGGTACTACCACTTCAAAAACCATCCGGGCCAGCAGTTCCTTTTCTGCTACGGTCACTCCGTCGCCGGGCAAACAGAGAATTACGCGTACGTGGGCATGTACTGGACCTGGGGAAAAGATAAAGACGACAAAGACAAGGCCAACAAGACGGAAATGCAAAACGAGGAATTATTTCCCGGACACTAGAATCGGCGCGTGCCCATCCGCCGCTGACGAGGGCTGCAATCGCTGAACCATCAACGGGGTTGCGTTTCCCATGAGCAACGCACGCGATGCCGCGACGCTCCATCTTCAGAGCGGCAAACGCTACCGCATCAGCGTGCGTAACGCCCGCGACGACATCCACCCGATCCACCTTCACCGTCACAGTTTCGAGCTGACCAATCTCGCCGGGCAGCCCACCGCGCGAATCCTGAAAGATGTCGTCATGCTTGGCGGCTATCAACAAATCGAAATCTCCTTTGTTGCCGACAATCCCGGCCTTACGCTCTTCCACTGCCACCAGCAATTGCACATGGACTTCGGCTTCATGACGCTGTTCGACTACGTCTAGCCGGCCAGCGAGACTTCTGCTTGCGCAGGTGCGAGAGTGTGAGGTCTAATGACGTTCCACGCCGACAAGTGTTTTGCAGATGACGAGCGGCGACCAAAGGGGGAGGCAATGCCGGTAGCACCACAGGCTGTAGGTCACACGAACGCCCAGGGATACGCGCTCGAGCTCGCAGGGGTCAACCAGGGCTTCGTGCAGTCGTTCGAAGGGGGCTCGGCCGTCGGAGACGTGGTGGTGGAAAAAGTTGGTCCTGACCACATTGCGCATAAGCACATTGCGGGTGTGAAGTACGAGGACATCACGGTGACCGTGGGCACAGGCATGGGGAAGGGACTCTATGAGTTCGTGAAGGCAGCCTTTGACCTTAGAAATGACCGCTTCGACATGGCTGTCAAGCGCACGGACTTTAACCAGAACGTGACTTGGGAAATGGACGTGTTTCACGCGTTGGTGACCGGTGTGGGGTTTCCCGAGCTGAATGCGGCGTCCAAGGACGTCGGCAGGCTGACAATCACGTTTTCATCCGAGTACACGCGCGTGAAACCAGGAAGCGGCAAGTTGTCGCAATCCCCGGGAAACAAGCCAAAGCAGTGGATTACCTCAAACTTCCGGTTGACGATTCCGGGCCTGGATTGCACACGCGTCAGCAAGATTGGGGCGCTGAGCCTGGCGTTGCACGTGGCAACCAATGCCGTCGGCGAGCAACGCGATTATCAGGATGCGGGCGGCGTAAACGTGCCCAACCTGGTGGTGACTCTGAGTGAACAAGCGGCCCAGACGTTCACGGACTGGCACAAGACCTTCGTGATCGACGGCAAGAACAGCCCGGCCCAGGAAAAGGAAGGGACCCTGGAAATCCTTGGCGCCGACCTGAAAGAAGTTTTGTTCACCTTGAAGTTCCACGGCCTCGGGATCTTTCGGCTGGCGGCCGACAAGTACGAGGCAGGAACGGAACAGCTCCGCCAGGTCACGGCCGAGATGTATTGCGAGAGCATGGAGTTCGCCTTTGGCCCAGGCGCTGTGGGCAGCTGAGGCAAGGCAGACGTCGGGTCGGGTATATTCGTCGCATGATTCCACGAGTGCTGAAAGTCCTTGCAGCCGCGTCGCTGCTCGTGCCCGTCGCGTTACTCGCCCAAACTCCCAAGCAGGCCGCCGAGCAATGGCGCGCCGCGCACGAGCAGCAGATCCTGCAGGAGTTCACTGCGCTGCTGTCGATCCCCAACGTCGCCAGCGACACCACCAACATTCAGCGCAATGCTGACGTGCTGACCGCGCTGCTCGCGCAAGCGGCATGTCGACGGCGAAACAGCTCACCGCGGCAGGTTCGAATCCCGTCGTGTACGGCGAAATCAAGACGCCGGGCGCGAAGCGCACCATCGTTTTCTACGCCCACTATGACGGGCAGGCGGTGAATCCCGCCGACTGGGAGAGCGGCGCACCCTTCACGCCCGTAACGAAGATGGTGAACGGCGAGCCGCGCATCTTCGCGCGCTCGGCGTCCGACGACAAAGCCGCGATCCTCGCGCAACTCACGGCGCTCGACGCGTTGCAGGCGGCACACATTCCGATCAAGGCCAACCTGCGCTTTGTTTGGGAAGGCGAAGAAGAAGCCGGTTCCACCAACCTGGAAGCGGTGCTGAAGAAGTATCGGGATGAGCTCGGCGGAGATGTCTGGCTGATCTGCGACGGCCCGATGGACCAGAGCGGACGGCAGAGCGTCGTCTTCGGCGCCCGCGGCGTCACGCATGTCGCCGTAACGCTGTACGGACCGAACCGCGAGTTGCATAGCGGACACTATGGCAACTGGGCTCCCGAACCCGGCGATGATGCTGGCGCAGTTGCTCGGCAGCATGGAAGACGCCAACGGTCACGTGCTGGTGCCGCACTTCTACGAGGGCGTGGCGCCACTTAGCGCGCTGGAGAAGCAAGCGATTGCCGAGGCTCCAAACAATGGCGATCTGCTGATGAAAGAGTTCGGCCTCGGCCGCGTGAACGGCGGACGGCAAGCCGCTGCTGGAGTTGCTGAATGAGCCGACGCTGAACATCGACGGCTTCGCTTCGGCACGCGTGGGAGCGAAGGCCAACAATGTTGTGCCTTCCACCGCGACCGCCGATATCGACATGCGCCTGGTGAAGGGACTCGACTGGAAGACCCAGCAGCAGCGCGTAGTGGACTACATCGCGTCGCAGGGATATTTCGTGACCGATGCGCCGCCCGACAAGGCCACGCTGATGGCGCATCCGCGAGTGGCGTTTGTTGCTCGCGACGCTGTCGGCTATAACGCGGTGCGCACGCCGATGGACCTGCCCATCGCGCAGGCGGTGATCGCCGCCGTCGAGAGCGCACGCGGGCCGGTGGTGAAGCTGCCCACCATGGGCGGAAGCGTTCCGCTGGAGATGATCGTGAACACACTCGACACGAATACCATCACGGTTCCGATCGCCAACTACGACAACAACCAGCACTCGGCGAATGAGAACATCCGGCTGCAGAACCTGTGGGACGGAATTGACGATGATGGCGGCGCTGGAAGCGATGGAGTAGCGCGGTCCAGGGGCGCTGCCCACGCTGCGGCAGGAACAAAACGAAAAGCCGGAGCGCATAGCTCCGGCTAACCAAGATTCTTCAGGCGAAGATTACAGCATCAGCTTGCGACGGACTGCGCCCGCCAAGCCGAGCAGTCCGGTGCCGAGCAGTACAAAGCTGCTGGGTTCAGGCGTACCGCCGTTAAACGTGGCGATGAAACCGGTGTCGATGTTACCGCAGCATTGCGTCACGGTGCCCCCGTAGCCCCATTCGCCGATGCTGCCGGGAAACGGAGTGGAGCCCCACAACACGCTGGAGCCGCCGTAACCGTTCAGGTCAAACAGCACCGAGTAGGTATTGCCGACGGTGGTGGGAATGTTGAAGTTCACGGTGTACGTCCCAGCACCAAGGCCGGTGAAAACCGTGGTGTACAACGGACTGCCGGTTCCGACGATCGCGACGTCCCCAGCGACCACGTAGAAGTTAATCGTCGGGACTGGGCCGCCGAGCCAGAACTGATAGCTATTGAATGTAGTTCCGGGCGCGGTGAGTGTCTGGCCGACCGTCGTCCAGCCCGAGGTCGGGCCAACGGCGTCAATGGAGTTGTCAAGCACGATGCTAGCGCTGGCGCTGACCGCCAAGGCCAAGCACATTACCAAAACAGCGAACCAGGTTTTGCGCATTGAAGTGAGATCTCCTTGTTGGTAAAGCTACAAGGTTTATTCAATGCAATCTCCACTCCAAACTGCTACAAACGAAAGTCTTTTTATTCAATAAGTTACGGAGAGCTTGGCGCTAACTTCCGCTTACTATGTGCAAAAGGTTGCATAGTAGTGGTAATTCGGCTCGCCTCTCTCTCGCGCATAACACCTTCGCGCTATTCACAGGTGGCCCACAATTGCCTTCCGTTGGCAATTGTGGGGTTCCGAGGGCTATACCATTTTGGCCGCTTGGGCGGCACTTTCGCCCCTCCCCCAATCACGCAGCCATGTGATGCACGCCCTTTCCTGGCACGGCCCTGTCGCGTAAAACACCGGACGTGAGGCGAGGGAGTTGTGTCCCTCACCCACCCCGTGCCTAGGCTGCGGGCCGTGTTCTTTGACAGGTCATTGGTGACTGCGGGGCGGCATACAAGTCATACTTGTATGGCAAATTCGGCCCATACTATACATACTTGTATGGCAGATTTGACACATACTTGTCATACTTTCAATACCATAATTGCGCCGAAAAGGACGAAATTTACCAGCTAAGTCCAATCCTTGCTGATGGATAGCTATAACCTGCAGTATTATCAGCAACTTAGAGACAAATTCCGTCCAACCTGCTGATTCTAATAGGTCGTGATATTTTTTCATTCGAAAAGTGTTGTACAACACCGATACACCAGCGGTATTTTGGAGGCTTGACCCTACGATTGGCCGAGTTGGGCTGAGTGCTGCCGCGCCTGGATCTCGATGTAAACGTTGATCAGCGAGACCGCCGCAGGCGTAACCCCGGGGATGCGGCTGGCCTGCCCCAGCGTGCTGGGACGCACGTGCATCATCTTCTCCCGCATCTCGCGCGAGAGGCCGGAGACCTTGGAGTAATCGAACCAGTCGGGAATCGCGCGCTGCTCGGAGCGCTTGAGCCGCTCGATCGACTTGGTCTGCTGGTCGAGATACCCGGCGTACTTGATTTCGGTTTCCACCGACTTCAATTCGTTGCGAGCGGCAGTGGATAGTGGATAGTGGATAGTGGATAGAGTATTAGCGTCCTCTCTTTTTCTATCCACTATCCACTGACCACTATCCACTTGCTCGAAGAACGCCGGAATGAGCTTGGCAAGTACCGGCGCGAGATGCTCGATCTGAATTTCCGGCCGCTTGAGGAGTTGCGCGAGCGTCGAGCCAGTGGAGTCGGCGGGAAGTGCGTCGAGCACGGCATGCGCGCTGGCGTTATCTCCCACATTGTCAGACAGGCCGGTGTTGACCCGCGTGCGTTCGAGCAATTCACGCATGGCGGTCATGCGTTCCTGTTTGGCGAGGTAGTCGGCCCAGGCGGCATCGTTGATGAGCCCGATGCGGCGGCCGTGCGGCGTGAGGCGGCGGTCGGCATTGTCGATGCGCAGGTGCAGGCGGAACTCAGCCCGCGAAGTGAACATGCGGTACGGCTCGTTTGTGCCCTTGCTGATGAGGTCGTCGATGAGGATCGCGGTGTACGCCTCGGTGCGATCGAGAATCAGCGGCGGCTCGCCCTTGATCTTCAGTGCTGCATTGATGCCCGCCATCAGTCCTTGGCACGCGGCTTCTTCGTAGCCGCTGGTGCCGTTGATTTGGCCGGCGAGATAGAGGCCGGCGATCTTTTTGGTCTCGAGCGTGCGCTCCAACTCGGTCGGATCGATGGAGTCGTACTCAATGGCGTAACCGGGCCTGAGCATGTCGGCAGTTTCGAGTCCGGGGATCGACTTGATGACCTCGAGCTGAACTTCAATCGGCATCGAGGTACTCATGCCGTTGACGTAGATTTCGTGAGTGTTCAGGCCCTCGGGCTCGAGGAAGAGTTGATGGGTTTCCTTGTCAGGGAACTTGGCAATCTTGTCTTCGATGGACGGGCAATAGCGCGGCCCGATGGACTGAATTTGCCCGCTGTACATCGGCGAACGCATCAGGTTCTCGCGCAGGATGCGGTGCGTTTCAGCGGTGGTAAATGCGATGTAACAAGGCACCTGCTTGTCGTGATGCGCGACCCTCTTGGTGCGGAAGCTGAAGGGCGTCGGGATCGTCGTCGCCGGGTTGCACGGTGAACTTCGACCAGTCGATGGAGCGACCGTCAAGACGGGGAGGCGTGCCGGTCTTGAGGCGGCAGCCGCGCAGGCCGAGAGCCTTAAGCGATTCGCCGAGCAGCACGGCAGCAGGTTCGCCACTGCGTCCGGCAGGATACTGTTGTTCGCCGCAGTGGATGAGGCCGTTGAGAAACGTTCCGGTGGTGACGATGACGGCTTGCGCGCCAACCGTGCGCCCGTCGCGGAGCTTCACACCAGTAGCCAGTTGTCGGTCATCAGTTGTCAGTTTGTTCGGGTCGCCGTTTTCACTGACAACTGGCAACTGAGAACTGACAACTATTTCCGCCACCTCCGCCTGCTTGATGTGCAGGTTGGGTTCGGATTCGAGCACCTCGCGCATCTTGAGGCGGTATTGCTGCTTGTCGCACTGGGCGCGTGGTGACCAAACCGCCGGGCCTCGGGAGGTATTGAGCAGGCGAAACTGGATGCCAACCGCGTCGGTGACTTCGCCCATGATGCCGCCTAGTGCATCGACTTCGCGGACGAGGTGTCCTTTGGCAATGCCGCCGATGGCGGGATTGCACGACATCTGCGCGATGAGATCGACGTTGAGCGTGTAGAGCGCGGTCTTCAGTCCCATGCGAGCGGAGGCCATAGCGGCTTCGCAGCCGGCATGACCAGCGCCGACTACCACTACGTCATAGGTTTCGGTGAACTGCGGCAAAGCGCGTTAATCCCCACGAGCGCCGCAGCTGCGGCGCGTATCTCCATATTCTAGCGGTAAAAGCAAAGCAGCCGCTGATTCTCACGGAGCCACACGGATAAGAATTGGGCGAAGCCCAAAGGATACATCCACTAACCTGCGGCAACAGTGGTGTTCATGGCATCTCCTGACGCTGGCTCTCAGTTCACGACTGCGCGAGCCCCGTTCCCGGGACTACGGAAGAAGTAGCGGTAGGCGTCCCAGGCGATCTGCGCGACGGTCATTACGACAGCCACGATGAGGCACAGGTGGGACACGTGGTTGATTCCGTTGAAAACCGTTTGGAGCTGGGCGTTACTGGCGTCGGAGGAGACGATCAACTCGTTCGCGTTAAGCAGGAATCCCAGCAGTATGAGGTTCATGGCGCGGAAGAACAGCAGAAACGCAACCCGCCCCCTTTCCCAGTTCGGTCGCACAACGTCGATGGTGTGCCGGACCAGGTCCACGACAACCATCACGAAGAAGAGGGGGTAGAGTGTCTGCCATACGGGGGCAAAATGAACGAACGCCACGCCTGGTCCGAAGATCCAGAACTGGTGCTTCAGACCGACCAGCCACCAGATTCCGAAGATAGCTCCGAACACGAGTGCTGCGACGGACTCGGTCATCGATTGCC
The DNA here is from genome assembly GCA_963751155.1 of uncultured Acidobacteriaceae bacterium. Lineage (GTDB taxonomy): Bacteria > Acidobacteriota > Terriglobia > Terriglobales > Acidobacteriaceae > DASRAA01. The sequence continues at coordinate 74,874 of CAVVTL010000012.1, forward strand.
TGGGTTCGCGCTTGGTCAACTTAGGCAGCGTGCGCGGGTCCCACTTGTCGAAGAAGTTGAACTTGACCTGGATGATGTCGAGCACAACAAAGACAATCGTGACCCACGCGAAGACCGAAATCGCCGCAAACGGATACTGAAGGAGGATGCGCAGCGCCTTGCCGAAGCCCTGTCCCGTGGCTGCGACGGTGACGGCGGCAATGGCCATGCCGAGGAGCGTGACCAGCAACACCAGGCGCAACACCATCCAGTAGATGGCGAAGATCGACGGGTCGATGAGATACCGCTCTTTCCTGTACCGGCTCGCCAGAAGCATCGGATGTCCCAGTTGCTTGAGCAGTGCGGACTGCTCGTCTTCGGTCAGTGGGCGGCCCAACGCGGCTTCCTTCTCCTCGACCTGCGAGAGAATTTCATCCGACAGTTCGCGGATAACGTCATCTTGCTGCTTGCGCGGCAGCATCCACTTCACCGATTGCAGGTAACGGTCGATGAGTTCCATCACTTTGACTCCTGGTTCGCGTCAGCGGACGCCGTCTTCGTTTCAGTTGTGGGTGCCGATACAGGCCGCTGCAGGATGGACTGAGGGATGCCGATAAGGCCTCCCAGTCCTCAAGCAGCAGTTCGAGCACTTCTTCGCCCTCCGGGGAAAGCCGATAGAAGCGCTTGGTGCGCTTGTCATGCTCCCGCCACTCGCTGGCCAGCAGGCCTTGGGTTTCGAGCCGCCGAAGGAGGGGGTAGAGGGTTCCTTCGTCGATGGCTATCCCGTTTTCTTCCAATGACTTACGTAGCGTGTAACCGTATTGCTCGGTGGCCAGCTGGGCTAAGACCGCGATAATTAAGGAGCCGCGGCGGAGTTCCTGCCGCAGGTTTTCTAGAACTTCATGGTTCATTCCGTTCTCAGTAGTGCAAGGCATAGTGTACGACATACACTGTATGACACACAGTATATATTGTCAAGAAAAATTTGATCGGAAAGGATCAACGATCCAAATATCGCGATTCTTAGGACGGCTCCGCCCTGCGACAGGGCTTTGAACGGGTCACCAGAGCATGTACTCTTTCGTGTTTCGCAGTTCTCGCGATACCCTCAAAGCATGGCCAAACCTGTTCCTCTCGGCACCCGCGGCGAAGCGCAGACCACCGTTGAACCCAGACACACGCTGACCGCGTGGAAGGCGCACCTTCCTCCGGTCTACTCCACGCCCAACATGATCGGCCAGATGGAAGCGGCGGCCTACAACGCAATCGAACCCTTCTGCGAAGGCGACGAGGTGAGCGTGGGCACCGCGATCAACATCGTGCACCGGGCCCCTGCGGTCGAAGGCCAGACGATCACCTCTGAAGCCGTGCTGGAGTCGTTCGACGGACGCTTCTACACCTTCAAGGTGAGTTCCAGCAACGGGCACGAGGTCATCGGGTATGGAACGGTCGCGCGCGCCATCGTGAGCAAGGCCAAGTTCGAAGAGAAGCAACGGCAGAGCGCGGAAGCCGCGAAGTAACTTCAGGGTTCCGCTCGGCGAGGTCAAACGCAATGTGCAGGAACATCAAGACGCTCTTCAACTTCGATCCGCCGGTCACCGAGGAAGAGACCCGGGCCGCGGCGCTGCAGTACGTGCGAAAGATCACCGGCTTCAACAAGCCGTCGAAGGCGAATGAAGCTCTGTTCCTCACCGCGGTCGATGGCATAGCTGCGATCTCGATCGAACTTCTGGGCGCGCTGGAAACGAACGCTCCGCCGAAAAATCGGGCAGAGGAAGCCGCGAAGGCGAAGGCCCGGGCGGCTGAGAGGTTCGGAAGGTAGTCCGCGCCCGCCGACTACGTTGGTTGCGTGGAAAGGTTAAAGGAAATTACTCGCCTGCGGGTCGTCTCTTCGAGTTGCAAGAAAAGGTCCTTTCCCAACCGAACCGGCTGGGAAAGGACCGCTGTGTGCGAAGTAGTCTTGCAAATCGCCGCTAGTTCTTCTTTTCCTCGGGCGGACGCTGCTGAGGCTGAGCCTGGGCGTGCTGCTGAGGCTGAGCCTGAGCATGCTGCTGTTGCTGTGTCTGGACGTGCTGCTGTTGCTGGGGCTGAGCCTGAGCGTGCTGCTGCTGTGTCTGGACGTGCTGCTGTTGCTGGGGCTGAGCCTGAGCGTGCTGCTGTTGTGTCTGGACATGCTGCTGTTGCTGGGGCTGAGCCTGAGCGTGCTGCTGTTGCTGTGTCTGGACATGCTGCTGTTGCTGGGGTTGAGCCTGAGCGTGCTGCTGTTGCTGTGTCTGGACGTGCTGCTGTTGCTGGGGCTGAGCCTGAGCGTGCTGCTGTTGCTGTGTCTGGACACGCTGCTGAGGCTGGGCAGCGGTGCGAGCCGGTATCACCGGAGCGATCGGTCTGCCTGCCGCGATGGGCTTCGTAGCTGCAAATTCGGCCGGACGCCCATGGTTCACGGAGGCAAACTGCTGGCGGTTCTGTGCTGCCGCCTGCTGGTGCTGCATCTGCGTGGACATGGGAGGAATGCGCTCGTGACTCAACGCGGCGTTTTCGGCTGCCACTGGCCGGCGAGTGATGCCTCCCGGGCCGTTGTAGCTGGAGCGGTTCATCGCGACATTGTTGACAGAGCGGTTATAAACGTTAACGTTCCTGATGTTTATATTGTTGACGGAGCGGTTGTAGTTGAAACGATTTCCGCGCCAGTACCCGCCCTGATAGCCCATGCCACCGTAGCCGAATCCATAATTAATGCCGCCGTAGTAGCCGACATATTGGCCCCAGAAGCCGTAGTTGAAGCGATACATCCCGCCAAAGAAGCCCCAATATCCAGGAGTCCAGAGGAAGCCGACTTGGGGTGGCATGGCCCATACGCCGGGAACCCAGAAGTAGCCTTGGGGAGCATAGCTCCAATATCCGGGCGTCCACAGATAGCCATTGCCGGGGATTGGAGGTTGCGAATACTCCGGCAGCGGCGGCGGAGGCTGCTGTGCCTGAAGCATGGGCTGGCCGTAGCTGGCATCCTGGTAGCCGGCGTCGTAATTGTTGCTAGAGCCGTACTGGTCCTGTGGGACCTGTTGCTGCGCTGGAGCTGCATAAGTCCGCTGTACCGGCGCAGGCTGCGGATAGCTCTGCTGCGGCACCTGGTTTGCCGGCTGCTGATAACTGGTATCGGTCGCCTGCGTCCCGTTCGTGGGAGCCAGGTTGCCCGTCGAAGCCGGGTCCTGCGACTGATCGGTCTGCGCTGATTGACCCTGGGCGCCATTGTCCTGGGCCGAGGTTTTACTGCATGCTGCAACTCCAAATATCAGAGCGACGGCTGCTGCCGTCACAACGATACGAGAAGATAACTTGTCCGACATATTCGCCTCTATCCCAGAGATGTCGAAAAGACAACTCCACCATCACTGTCGCACTGCGGGCTGCTTCGGGTCTGAGCAATTGAGACCACTGCCGCCCAACAAGCTATCGGGAGCCAAGCAAGGACAGGGATTCTCCATTAATACTTCGGTGTTTACAAACCGAATCTGCTTGGGTTAGTGTAAATGGTGTGGCGTCGCTTCGATTCGGCAGCGTGCTGTTCGTCGCATATCCGCAGGACCACATGCCGCGCCATGTCCATGGATTTTTCGAGGAGACCGAGGTAATTGTCGATTTGGGTGACGACAGAACAGTAAGTCTGGCAAAGCGGGCTGACGCCATCCGGCCTCCGAACGCGAAACGCAGTTCGGTGCGCCGCATCCTCAATGTGGCTGCCGAGCATTTCGACGAACTCGCCGCCCTGTGGGAGAAGATGCATGACTAGACCGAGAGCAAGAGTTACTGCCACCGACGAACAGATCGATGCGGCACGGTCCCGGGCGCGTCAGTTTGAGGCAGACGATCGTCGTGCGGTCGGGGTGGCGTACGAAAAGAAGGCCGACCTGGTGACACTCCAGCTTGACGATGGCGTACGCATTTCGATTCCACGCAAGTTGCTGCAAGGGTTGCAGGACGCCAGTCCGGCGCAACTCGCAAAAGTCGAGATGCTCGGTCGCGGAACCGGCATCCACTGGCCGCTGCTGGACGTGGACCACTACGTGCCGGGCCTGCTGAATCATATGTTCGGAACCAGCCGCTGGATGGCGGAGTTGGGCCGCCGCGGAGGTTCAGCCACCAGCGTCAGCAAGGCCGCCGCCGCGCGCGCGAACGGGAAGAAGGGCGGGCGGCCCAAGCAGCGGGTGGCGTGAACCCACGGCCTTCGAAACCGAAGAAATCCCCAGAATTGCCAGAGACAGACAGTTCTGGACGACCCGGCATCCGCCCCGCAGGCTCCATCTGACGCTAAGGCCAGTTCTTATGCCTGACCTCTCCCCTAGCAAAACGGTCCACTAGGTCGATGAATTGCAATACACATTTTTCGGCGAAAGCCAATGAGGAAACGAACTCTGACTTACCGTTCTGTTTCCAACCATACTCCCGTGCACGTGACAGCTCAGGTTCATACTCAGTTTCGGCAATCAGCTCTGGCGGCGTTGCATAACGGCGTCGCCCCACTTCGCTGTTGAAAATGAGTCCGCGGTTGAATTCCCGAACGAACAAACCGCTATTATCTAGTAGATTACTGTACTGCTGTTGCCATATAACGGTCATCCCAACGTGGCCGTCAGTCAGGATGCACGACTGACAAGCACTTCTTTCCGCGAAATCCGTTTCATATCTGATTTGGAGATGGCCCCGTCCGTTGACATCTTCACAATGTTTTTCAATCTCATTGAAGATCGTCTTGACCTCTTCGTGGATACTGGCCAAGCCTCGCTGGGAACTCATCAGCGCCTTATCCAACCGGTACTCATCCTCCGCCTTAAGCAGCTCAGCTCTCTTGCCTGGTGTAATGGATGAAGGCTTGCCACCATTGTCGAGGACTCGGGCCTTGATCGCACCCACGACTTGATTTAGGCCAAATTCTTCCCAGTTGTATCGCACGTGATATTCGGGAAGCCATTTCGGAATGGGGCTATTCCGATCTAACGAAATAAAGAACAAGCGCCTCCAGTCACCATTGAAGCAGGCGTCCTTAACCGCAGTCTCTTCTATCGCAGTCCATCTCGTCTTGCCCCACGGCTCACGATAGAGAACGACCATCACGCGAGAGTCATCCAGAAACGGCTTCCGCATCGACTCCATTCCATCGGTCCCGGCGAGATCCTCCTGCTTGTGCGGGAAGAAGAAGACCTTTAGGCTTTGACTGAGCTCGTGACAAATAGCGGCCGCAATCTGTTCATCTTTCACGAGAAATGAAATGGCAACGTCGAACTTCGGGTCGTCTAGCACTGGTCCACCTCGTGTCCCAAGGAATACATTACGACAATTTGCTCACGCCGAAAGCGCCTGTTTCTTTTAGCCATCTGTCGAGCAGCTTGCCGACTGCAGCCATCAGCAATTGCGACTTCCCCCGCTACAATCATCCTTCATGTCCTTTCGCTTTGAAATCGAGGCCGTCGACGGCGAGGCCCGCGCGGGGCGGATGGTTACGCCGCATGGCGCGATCCAGACGCCGGTGTTCATGCCCGTGGGCACCTTGGGTACGGTGAAGGCTGTTGCGCAGGACGTGCTGGAAGAGCTGGGCGTCGAGATTCTGCTGAACAATACCTATCACTTATATCTCCGTCCGGGCGTGGAGATGGTGCGCGCGCTGGGCGGGGTGCAGCGCTTCATGGCCTGGGACAAGCCCATCCTGACCGACTCGGGCGGGTTCCAGGTGTTCAGCCTGAGCGAGCTGCGCAAGGTGACGGAAAACGGCGTGGCGTTTCGCTCGCACCTCGATGGGTCGTCACACCTGTTCACCCCCGAAAGTTCGATGGCCGCGCAGATCGGGCTTGGCGCCGACATCATCATGGCGTTCGACGAGTGTACCGAGCATCCGGCCAGCCGCGAGCGTGCGCAGGCCTCGATGGAGATGACGCTACGCTGGCTGACGCGGAGTCGCGACTATTTCGATGCGCATAAAGAAGATGTGGTGTGGTTTGGGGGGATGAATCCCACCCTTTCCCAAAAGACGGGAAACGATGGGGCACCCACATCCTCTGCAACTGTTGCCTCCCGCCAGACCCAGGCGCTCTTCGGCATTGTGCAGGGTGGCATGTATCCCGACCTCCGCCGCGAATCGGCGCAGCGAACCGTCGAGGTTGACTTGCCCGGCTACGCAATCGGCGGGCTGAGCGTCGGGGAGCCGCGTCCGCTGACCTACGAAATGGTCGACGCAGCGATTCCCTATCTGCCGGAGAGCAAGCCGCGCTATCTAATGGGGGTCGGCACGCCCGAAGAAATCGTCCATTACGTGGCGCAGGGCGTGGACATGATGGACTGCGTTCTTCCGACTCGCGCGGCGCGCCACGGGCTGCTGTTTACGTCCGAGGGCCGCCTGACCATCAAGAACGCGCGGTTTGCCGGTGACGAGGGGCCAATTGACCCGAAATGCGGCTGCAAAGTGTGCGGACGCTACTCGCGGGCGTATCTTCGGCACCTGTACGCCTCTAACGAGTTGCTGGCACAGACCTTAAACACCGTCCACAATTTGGCCTATTACCTTGACACCATGCGGCGCGTCCGGCAAGCTATACTACTTGGGGAGTTTTCGACTTTTCTGTCTGGTGTGAAGCCACCGCATTTGAGTGTCCCCTAGCGACGACCCACCTTGGCGCCACGCGGCAGGATGGGGCACCTGGCTGAAAATCCCTGTGCTTCGAGGACGTCCTGCGGTAATCCCTGCTTGAGGTTTGGATGCGGCAGTAAGGGAGTGCGTCGCGCGGCGGCTGTGGAAAATGCGAGTAGCAAGCAGCAGGTTCCTGGCGGTCTGAAGTCCGCACGGGATAGCGGCAGAAAGTCGAAAGTTAACGAGACATGCAGACATTCGTAGCTACATATTTTCAGGGGATCGGCGGCGGCCTTGGGTCGGCGGGACCGATCGTGATGATGGTGGCGATCTTCGCCATCTTTTACTTTTTGCTGATCATGCCGCAGCAGCGCAAACAGAAAAAGTGGGCGGAAATGCTGACCCGCGTCAAACCGGGCGACAAAGTCGTCACCAGCGGCGGCCTCACAGGCGTAGTGATGTCGGCCAAAGATGACACGCTGATTCTGCGCATCGCTCCCGACAATATCAAGCTGGAAGTGGTGCGTTCGTCCGTGGTGACGCTCACCACCAACGAGGACGAAAAACAGCTCAAGTCCTAAGCAGGGTTGCAGTTACTCATGAATAAGAACCAGACCATTAAAGTCGTCGGTATTATCGCGGTGCTGATCTTCTTTCTGTTCGGCATCTTTGGAATTCCCCAAAGCTTCACGCCTGCTGGCTTGCTGGCTTCGCTGCAGCAGCGCATTCACCTCGGCCTCGACTTGAAGGGTGGCACGCACCTGATCTTGCAGGTGCAGGTGAATGACGCCATCAATGCCGATAGCGATCGCGCCATCGAGCGGATGAAGGACGATTTCAAGACGAAGAACATCGTTTACGCTGAGATCTCCAAGCCCGATCCGCAGCAGCATCCTGACGTCATCAGCATCAAGGGCGTGGCCCCCGATTCGACCAGCGAACTGCGCAGCTATGTCGCCGATCATTTCCCCGATTACGATCTGTCGTCGGGTCCTGACAACTCCTTCTCGCTGGCTATGAAGCCGAGCATCGTCAAGGAAACCAAGACCAAGGCGCAGCAGCAGGCGATCGAGACTATCCGCAACCGCATTGACCAGCTCGGCGTGAGCGAGCCGGTTATCCAGGAGCACGGTCTGGGCGACTACCAGATCCTGGTACAGCTTCCGGGCGTGGATGATCCTGCCCGCGTGAAAGAGATCATGCAGTCCACCGCCATGCTGGAAATCCGGCAGGCGCTGGGCGGGCCCTACAACAGCGAACAGGAAGCCATGCAAGCCAATGGCGGACTGCTGCCGGCGAATTCGGTGCTGATGAAGGGCAAAAACATCGGAGCGCAGGGGGCGACTAACGGGGACGTGTACTGGGTCATCACCCGGGCCTCTGCGGTAAGCGGCAGCGATCTGCGCACGGCCGATGCGGGCCAAGACGAAAACGGACGTCCCGACGTGAAGTTCACCCTGACGGGCGAGGGTGGACGGCGGTTCTTTGCCTTCACCAGCGCGCACGTGGGTGACCGGCTGGCTGTCGTGCTCGACAACAAGGTCATGGAAGTGGCGACCATCCAGGAAGCCATCCGCGACGAGGGCCGCATTACCGGCGCCTTCACCGAGCAGCAGACGCAGGACTTGTCGCTGACATTGCGTTCGGGCGCGTTGCCGGCGGGCATCAAGTACTTGGAAGAGCGCACCGTGGGACCGTCGCTGGGTGCGGACTCGATTCGCGCGGGCGTACGTGCGGCGATCTTCGGCATGCTGGCAGTCATGGTCTTCATGCTCGTCTACTACAAGTTCGCGGGCATCAACGCCGATCTGGGCTTGTTCTTGAATTTGGTTATCTTGTTGGGTTTCCTGGGATTCACCGGCGGAGTCTTGACGCTCCCCGGAATTGCCGGCGTGATCCTCACGATTGGTATGGGCGTCGACTCGAACGTGCTGATCTTCGAGCGCATCCGGGAAGAGCTGCGGCACGGTAAAACGCCACCGCAGGCTGTCGAGCAGGGCTTCAAGCACGCCTGGGTCACGATCGTCGACACCCACGTGACGACCATCGTCTCGGCCATCATTCTGTTCCTCTTCGGAACTGGGCCGGTGCGCGGCTTTGCCGTCACCCTCAGCTTTGGTCTGGCAGCCAACTTGTTTACATCCGTCTTCGTGTCGCGCGTGATTTTTGACGCCATCCTCAATCGCCACCAGCGTGGCGAGGCTTTGAGCATCTAAGGGGTTCGCGGTGGAGTTATTTGGCAATACCAACATCGATTTCCTGGGCAAGAAGTGGTATTTCCTTGCCTTCTCATTGGTCTTCAGCGTTGCCGGACTGCTGTCCATTTTTTTCTGGCACGGCATTCCGTTCGGAGTGGACTTCAAGGGTGGCACCCTCGTCTATGTGAAGTTTGCCGAGACGCCGGACCTGGGCCAGATCCGTTCGGCCATGGACCGCGCTGGCTTGAAGGACCCCAAGATTCAGCGCTACGGCGAAGCCGGCAACAACGAAGTGCTGGTGGCGCTGGAACAGCGCGAAACCAGCGAGTCGGCGCTCGACCAGGGCAAGAACACTATCATCAAGGCGCTGGAATCCACAGATGCGCAGCAGGCGGGCAAGCACGACCTGAATAACACCGGGCCGTCCAGCCTGCAGCAGTTCCTCCTGGCCAAAGACCCCCTGCACATGGGGGGCATTGACGCTGCCGCGAAGTATCTGACGATTGCTCAGCAAATCGATGACTTTCGCAATAAGCAGCACGGCGGCGTGCTGACGTCGGTGGACGAGCTGAAGGGCGTGGCCCCGCCGGAAGTGATTGCGGCGATGCAGCCGGACTTCTACGCCTCGAATTTTGCCGTGCGCAACGTGGAAATCGTGGGTCCCCAGGTGGGCGGCCAGCTGCGCAAGCAGGCCTTGTGGGCGACGCTCTATTCGCTCGCGGGCATGCTGGTCTACCTGTGGTTCCGCTTCGAGCTGATCTACGGCATTGGCGCCGTGGTAGCGTGCTTCCACGACACCATCATTACCGTGGGCTTTTTCTCGCTGCTGAACAAGGACATTACGCTGACCGTGATTGCGGCAATCCTGACCCTCATCGGTTACTCAATGAACGACACCATCGTCGTGTATGACCGCATCCGCGAGAACATCAAACTGATGCGGCGCGACAATCTCGCCGACGTGGTGAACAAGAGCATCAATCAGACTCTGAGCCGGACGATTTTAACTTCGGGCTTGACTTTTCTTACCGTGCTCTCGTTGTATGTCTTCGGTGGCGAAGTGCTGCGGGGATTCTCGCTGGCCTTGGTGATCGGCATCCTGATCGGGACCTATTCGTCGATCGCGGTGGCGGCGCCAATGCTGGTGGCATACCAGGAGTGGCGAGTCGCCCGTACCGGACGCGCGACTCTGCCGGCTGCCGGCTCCACGCGGGAAAAGGCGAAGGCCAAGGCATAATCGATTTTCTGGTGAACACAAAGTGCCTTGCGAGGTGTATATTCAAATCCTTCGGTTAGAAGGCAGGTTGGCGTGCAGTATGGCTGCACGCGTTTTGGCGGCTCGGGCCCGATGCAGTAATTGGATTTTGGGAGCAAAAAGCAGTCAGCCGGTGTCAAAGTAAGAAAAGAGTTCTACGGAGATAGGGCTATGTTTGAAGACAGCCTCATGGAATCCGGAGGCAAGTTAAAGACGAAACAGGGAGCTACCACTGTCGTCTCCTTTGTCCTCCAAATCCTGCTAATCGGCGTGCTGGTGCTATTACCCCTCATATTCACCGAGGCGCTGCCGAAGGCGCAATTGATGACCTTCCTGGTGGCTCCGCCACCGCCGCCGCCACCCCCTCCCCCAGCCGCCATTCCGGAAGTACACATAGTGAAGCCCCGGACCAGCGATCTGGACAACGGTCAGTTGCGTACCCCGACCGCCATCCCGAAAAAAGTCGCCATGATTAAAGAAGACGAACCGCCACCGCCGTCGACGGGCGTGGCCGGTGTCGTAGGCGGCGTACCGGGTGGCGTACCCGGTGGCGTTTCCGGTGGAATTATGGACATGCTTAGTAAGGCTCCGACCGTCGTTCCCAAGGCGGCAACCCCGCAGCGCGTCCGCGTGTCGCAGGGTGTGTCGCAAGGTCTGCTGATTCGCCAGGTCAAGCCCAACTATCCTGCGCTCGCCCGTCAGGCGCGCATTCAGGGTACGGTCGTGCTGCAGGCGGTCATCAGCAAAGACGGTTCCATCGAGCACTTGACCCTGGTCAGCGGACATCCCATGCTGGCCCCGGCGGCCATCGAAGCCGTCAAGCAGTGGAAGTACAAGCCCTATTTTCTGAATGGCGAGCCGGTGGAAGTCGACACCACCATCAACGTCAACTTCACGCTGGCTGGAGGATAGCCGTCGGCCGGCGTGCTGCCACGAGTTTCGGCGCGCCGTATTGTCCCAGTAGTTTTGCATCACCTGAATATCGAGATACGTAAAGTAGTTACGAAAGTTCCTGAGGAGGAGAATTCGATCCATGCTCTTAGCAAACGTTGCAACCTACGCACTTAGCCATGTACCCAATGCCGCGGTCTGGATGTTCCAGGAAGCTGCCGTGGGATGGGACCCGGTTTCGCTGTGGAAGCAGATGGGCATCCTGGCGAAGATCGTCGTGATCATTCTGTTCATCATGTCGGGTTGGTCCATCGGCGTGATGATTGACCGCGCTATGGCCTACAGCGCTGCCCGCAAGCAGTCGCGTGCATTCGCCCCCGCCGTCGCCGGCGCCCTGCGTGAAGGCAAAATCGAAGAAGCCATCAAGATCGCCGAGCGCAACAAGAAGAGCCACCTGGCGAAGGTCGTCAGCGCCGGCCTGCACGAGTTCCGTGCTCACGGCGAGTCGGCCGACATCCCGGGCGAGCAGATCGAAGCCTCGCAGCGCGCCCTGGAGCGTGCCGAAGCCATCACCCACGCCGAATTGAAGCGCGGCCTGGGCGGTCTGGCCACCATCGGTTCCACCGCACCCTTCATCGGGCTGCTCGGAACGGTCGTCGGCATTCTCAACGCCTTTAAGGAAATCTCGACCCAGAAGGCAACCGGTCTGGGCGCCGTCGCCGGCGGTATTTCAGAAGCCCTGGTGACCACCGCCATTGGACTGTTCGTCGCCATCCCGGCCGTGATGATGTTCAACTACTTTTCCGGCAAGGTCGAAGCCTTTGACGTGGAAATGGACAACAGCTCCAGCGAGTTGATTGACTACTTCCTGAAGCGTCGCGGAGCCGTCCGCCGGTAATCGGAAGAGTGCATTCGTGCACTGCCGATTTTCGACGCAACGGGAGGTTGAAGAATGTCGTTAGCGAAACGCGACGAAGGCTCGAAAATAAACTCGAACATCAATGTCACGCCCATGGTGGATGTGATGCTGGTGCTGCTGATCATCTTCATGGTCATCACTCCCATGCTGCAGAAAGGCGTGAGTGTTGACATGGCCAAGGTCGCCAGCCCCACTCCCATGCCCGATGCCGACAAGGAAGATGCCTTGCTGGTTTCGATCATGCGCGATGGCAAAATCTACTTCGGCTCGGACCGAGTGGACGCGGACAAGCTCACACAGCTGGTGAAAGACCGCCTGGCCAATAAGGTCGACAAGCGCGTCTTCATCAAGTCCGATGCCCGCGCCCGTTACGGTAACGTCGTCGACGTCGTCGATAACGTCCGTTCGGCCGGTGTGGATGATGTGGGTTTACTGACGGAACAGTTGAAGACGGGAGCGGCGGCACAGACTCCGCCGGCCCCGGCGAAATAGAGGGAGTCAGTTATGGGAATGGTAGCTGGGGGCAGCAAAGGCGGCCCCTCGTGTGATATCAACGTCACGCCGATGATCGACATTTTGCTGGTGCTGTTGATCATCTTTATGGTAATCACGCCACTGACTCCAAAGGGCTTGGATGCGCTGGTTCCCCAGCCGCCCAAGAACAAGGACAACAATCCGCCGCCCAGCGACCGCACCGTGGTGGTGCAGTTGCTCAAGGGCAACGGAGACAAGGCGAACCTGAAGATCAACCAGGACGACGTTACGTGGGAGAACCTTGAAGGCCGGTCTAAACGACATCTTCAAGACCCGCGCCGAGAAAGTGATGTTCGTCAAGGCTGATCCGGATCTCACCTTCAACGAAGTGGCGCAGGTGATCGACATCTCGCACTCGGCGGGCGTCGACAAGGTTGGCCTGATCACCGCCAAGATCGAAGCCGGCCAGTAGCAGGTCGAGTAACAGGAACGTGAATCGGGAAGCACTCCTCCTTATGGTTTGGCGGGACGCCGGCACACGGCGTTCCGCCCAGCCACGCGACCTGGTTCCACGTAACGGAGAGTGAAACCACACATGAACAAGACCGCACGGGTACTGACCATCCTAGCTGCGCTGCTGGCAATGCTCTCGGCCGTGGGCTGCGAGAAACTGCGGGCGCGCGATCAGATCAACAAGGGCGTTAACGCCTACAAGAGCGCCAAATACGAAGAAGCCATCGACCATTTTCAGAAAGCGGTCGAGCTCGACCCCAGCCTGCTCAACGCTCGTCTTTATCTGGCAACCGCCTACATGCAGCAATACATCCCTGGCGCTGACTCGCCCGAAAACAATCGTTACGCCGAGCAGGCTATCGACGAGTTCAAGAAAGTCCTCGACGCCAATCCGCCCAAGGAGCAGAAGATTCTGGCCCTCAAGGGCATCGCCTCCCTCTACTTCAATATGAAGAAGATGGACCTGGCGAAGCAGTATCACGAGCAGGTAGCGGCCCTCGACCCCAACGATCCCGAAACTTATTACTCCATCGCGGTGATCGACTGGACGCAGGCCTACCAGCCCCGCATCGAGGCCCGCGCCAAACTCGGCCTCAAGCCCACCGACGACATCAAAGACAAAAAGGTGTGCGCTGAGCTGCTGAAGGCGATTTCGTCCAACCAGGCCGTGGTCGAAGACGGTATTGCCAAGTTGCAGAAAGCGATTGAGTTGCGTCCCGACTACGACGACGCCATGGCTTACCTCAACCTGATGTACCGCGAGCGTGCTGACCTGGAGTGCGATAACCCTGACGCCCGCAAGGCTGACCTCAAGACCGCCGACGACTGGGTTGACAAGACCATCGCCACCAAGAAGGTCAAGGCTGAAAAGGCCGGTCCTTCTGGAGTCGTCACCACCGAAGAGCCGGCGAAGTAAACTCGGCCTCGCTTGTACAGAATTCGCCCCTCCCTCGGGAGGGGCGTTTTGTTGGCGCTGCCGCGGCTGCGTCAGCTGGGTTGTGATCTCGTCACTGGCTGCTTCTACGCCTTGCAGTACAATTCTTGATTCGGCGCAGTTGAGATTCACCTCGGAGGCAGAGAGCGCACGGAGAATTTCAGGTTATAGAACTCCGTGTCCTCCGTGCCTCGGTGGTGAGTGTTCTTAAGGCGCACTCATGTTCAAACGCATCCTCATCGCCAACCGCGGCGAAATCGCCGTTCGCATCATTCGCGCCTGCCGCGAAATGGGAATCGAGTCGGTGGCTGTCTTTTCCGACGTCGACCGCCGCGCCCTGCACGTCCGCAAGTCCGACCACGCCTATCACATCGGTCCGGCCACGGCCAGCGAGTCCTACCTCAACATTGACAAGATTCTCGACGTGGCCCGCCGCAGCGGCGCCGAGGCCATCCATCCCGGCTACGGCTTCCTCTCCGAGAACGCGCGCTTCGCCAAGGCCTGCCGCGACGCCGGCAGTGAAGTTCATCGGCCCCACGCCTGAGTCGATGGAGATGATGGGTTCGAAGACCAGCGCCCGCCAGCACATGAAGAAAGCGGGCGTGCCCTTCGTCCCCGGCTCCGAGAGGGGCATGGAGTACGAGGCCACCGAGCGCATGGCCGAGCAGGTCGGCTATCCCGTCATGCTGAAGGCCGCCGCCGGCGGCGGCGGCAAAGGCATGCGCCTGGTGCACAAGCCCGAAGACCTACGCTCGGCCTTCGAGAACGCGCGCAGCGAGTCGCAACGCGCCTTCGGCGACAACGAAGTCTACGTCGAGAAGGCCATCATCAACCCGCGCCACGTCGAGATGCAGATCTTCGGCGACGAGCACGGCAACGTCGTCTACCTCGGCGAGCGCGAGTGCTCCGTTCAGCGCCGCCATCAGAAGGTGCTCGAGGAGTCGCCTTCACCCATCGTCGACCCCGATATGCGCCGCCGTATGGGTGAGGTCGCGGTCCGCGTGGCCAAGGCTGCCAACTATCAGAACGCCGGCACCGTCGAGTTTCTGGTCGACCAGGCACAAGAACTTCTACTTCCTTGAGATGAACACTCGCCTGCAGGTCGAGCATCCCGTCACCGAATTCGTCACCGGACTCGACCTGGTGCATCTGCAATTGCACGTCGCCGCGGGCGAGCCGCTCCCCTTCAAGCAGGAAGACATCACCCTGCGCGGCCACGCCATCGAGTGCCGCGTCTACGCCGAAGATCCCGACAACAACTTCTTCCCCTCGCCCGGCCAGATTACGCGACTGATCTCGCCATCAGGGCCCGGCATCCGCCGCGACAGCGGCATGTACGAAGGTTGGACGGTCCCCATCGAGTACGATCCGCTGCTGGCCAAGCTGATCGGCTACGGCGAAACGCGCCAGCAGGCCATCCAGCGCCTCGAGCGCGCGCTCTACGAATATTTCGTCGGCGGCATCAAGACCAACATATCGCTCTTTCGCCGCATCCTCAAAGACCCCGACTTCCGCGCCGGCAACATCGACACTGGTTTCCTCGAGCGCTTGCTGGCGAACAAGTCCGTGGAAAGCGACCCCCGTCATGAGTTGATTGCGACGGTCGCGGCGGGCATCTTCGCCACCATGGACCCGAAGCACACCTTCCCCGGAGCGGGTGGACTGCCCGCTCCGGCCAACGGAAAAGCGGCCCCGGCCGAGCCCAGCACCTGGCGTCGCGCCGCGCGCGTCGAAGGGCTGCGACCACGATGAGCGCAGCAAAAAGGGATGATGAAAGCGCACGCTGTACCGCTGACCCAGAAACGCATTAGCGGGCGGCTAAGTGCCAATGACAATTGCTAGTTGCTAATTACTAGTTACTTCTTATGACCTACGACGTAATCGTTGACGGCAAATCCCATCGCCTCGAACTCACCAAGGGCGAAAAGACCTGGCTCTGCAAGGTCGACGGCCATGAAGTCGAAGTCGACGCCGCGCTCACCGCGCGCGACGTCATGTCGGTGCTGGTCGGCGGCGACGCCTTCGAGATCAAGCGCGAGCGCTCCCTGCAGGGCGAACTCCACCTCGTCATCGGCAGCGCCCGCTACGCCATCGATGTACAGGATCCCCGCTCGCTGCGCACCCGCCGCGCCGCCGGCGAAAGCGAGGCCGGTCCGCAGAAGGTCGTCGCTCCCATGCCCGGCAAGATCGTGCGCATCAGCGTCGCCGTCGGCGACGAGGTCAAGGCCGGCCAGGGCGTCATCGTCATGGAAGCCATGAAGATGCAGAACGAGATGAAGTCGCCCAAAGACGGCAAGGTGCAAAAGCTCCTCACCTCCGAAGGCTCAACCGTCAACCCCGGCGATGTCCTCGCGGTGATTGAGTAGCTCGGAGAACTCCATTCGTGCGCGGATCCTTTAGACCGGCCTAATTAAAACCGTAGCTGCTCGGCACGTGGGTAGAGCCGCGCTTTAGAGGCTGTTACGAAACTCGCGGTGTTTGATCATTTTCAAAAAAACATCGCGTTTAAATTCGATTAGAGCGTTCGGTTTCAAATTTTTGATCATTTGTCATCATCAGGTGTTCGGGAAAATCGAGTTTCGTAACAGCCTCTTTAGCGCGGCGTCAACGCGGTCTTTTCATCGGATTGAGCCGGCTTCAGCCGGCGGCACTTCTTAACGGTAGCGGTTACACGATTTCCTGTGCTGCGCTAGCCCACCTGCGTCCAGTCCAGAATTACCTTCCCGGTCTGCCCCGAGATCATCGCATCGAATCCCTTTTGGTAGTCCCGGTAGCTGAACCGATGCGTAATGACCGGTGAAATATCGAGCCCCGACTCGATCATCACGCTCATCTTGTACCAGGTCTCATACATCTCGCGTCCGTAGATGCCTTTGATCGTCAGCATATTAAAGATCACGGTTCGCCAATCGATCGTCATCGGCTTGGCGGGAATGCCCAGCATCGCGATCTTGGCGCCATGGCTCATGTTCGCAATCAGCTCCTGCATGGCCGCAGGATTCCCTGACATTTCCAGTCCAACGTCAAATCCTTCCCGCATGCCGAGTTGCTTCTGTACGTCGGCGAGCGGCGTCTCCATGGTGTTCACCGCCACGGTCGCCCCCATTTTGCGCGCCAATTCCAGGCGGAAAGGGTTGACATCCGTAATCACCACATGACGCGCGCCAGCGTGCCGAACCACGGGTATAGCCATGATCCCGATCGGCCCGGCGCCGGTGATCAACACATCTTCCCCGAGCACGGGAAACGACAGCGCGGTATGCACTGCGTTGCCGAAGGGATCGAAGATGGCCGCGACTTCCTGATTGATGTCGGGCTCATGCCGCCAGATATTGCTCATCGGGAGCGCGATGAATTCCGCGAACGCTCCGGGCCGATTCACCCCTACCCCCGAGGTGAACGCGCACAGATGCCGCCTCCCTGCCAGGCAATTGCGGCAGCGTCCACAGACGACGTGCCCCTCGCCGCTCACGATATCGCCCGGATAAAAGTCGTTTACGTTCGCTCCAACCTCGACAACCTCTCCCACAAATTCATGCCCGATCGCCATCGGCACGGGAATGGTCTTTTGCGCCCACTCGTCCCATTGATAGATATGTACGTCGGTTCCGCAAATCCCTGTGTGGCGCACGCGGATCAGCACATCATTGATGGCCACCGTCGGCTCTGCGATATCCTCCAACCACAGCCCGCGCTCCGCGCGGCTTTTTACCAGTGCTTTCATAAATGCCTCAAGCGTGATTATTTGTCGTGCTCTGCAACATGCGATGGTACCAGTGAAACCCCTTCCGTTGAAATACTCGCGCTGAAGGGCTCTCGAAGCTCAGTAACAAGACATCGATATGTCGTGGCATTCGTGCTGAGCTACGACGCGTGGGCGCGGACCGGCAGCCCGATCTTTTTTCTTGTGCAGTCCTCCCCCGTGCGCTCCTCGTCCTCCGAGGTGAATCTTGCTTTTGTTTTTCTGCCCAGTTGTCGCCCCGTCGCCGTGGTCAAAAAAGTCCCGATTACCAAAGTTTCTTCCGCTTGGGTACTTTCGTAAGTTGACAGCCTCCCAGTCCTCTGCCACTCTCTCAGCCTGGGCGTACTCTGCTCATGAGGGCGCTGTGTCACTTCGTCGCCTGGATTACCAGTCGGCCTTATCGCTAGTTGCTGGTCGCTAGCGGCTGTTTTGGAGGCTCTATGGTCACTCCTGCCCGTCCCCGCCGTCCGCCCGGTCATTCCCCGCCTGCGATGCGACCTTGTAAATGGTTACGAATCTATACTTTACGCATAACTCACTTGTTTGCAGTAATTTACACGGGTTTCCGTGTATATCCATGAATCTAAGGAATTTGAAGGATGGGGGGAGGGGGTATCCCAGCTCCTATAATGCTCCCATGAACAAGGACTGGACGACCAAGCTGATCCATTCCGATGCTCGGGTGCCCGAGGGCTTCCGCTCGCTGGCGACGCCGGTATATCGCGGCTCCACCGTGCTGTTCTCGGACGCCGCCGACATCACCGACGACTGGGATCAATACGAAGTGGGCTATACCTATGGCCTCTACGGCACGCCCACCACATTGGAGTTGGCTGCGAAGATCTGCGAGCTCGAAGGCGGCTTTCGAACGCTCATCACGCCTGGCGGTCAGTGCGCCGTCTCCACCGTTCACCTGGCCTTCCTCAAGGCCGGTGACCACATCCTCGTGCCCGAGAGCATCTACGGCCCCAACCGCAAGCTCACGCGCTTTGTGCTGCGACGCTTCGGGGTCGAGACCACCTTCTACCCGCCCAGCATCGGCGTCGAAATCCAGTCCTTGTTCAAGCCCAACACCCGCATGGTCTGGTGCGAGAGTCCCGGGTCCATCACCATGGAAGTGCAGGACGTGCCTGCCATCGCCGCCGTCGCACACGCACACGGGGCGCTGGTAGTCATGGACAACACCTGGGCTGCCGGCGTCCTCTTCGACGCTCTCGCCCACGGCGTGGACATCTCCATGCAAGCAGTGACGAAGTATGTTGCCGGACACAGCGACGTGCTTCTGGGCGCCATCACAGTGAAAGACGAAGCGCTATGGAAGACCCTGGGCGCGCACCAGCAGGTGCTGGGCGCCGGGGCCTCCCCCGACGATTGCAGCCTGGCGTTGCGCGGCATGAAAACCATGGCAGTACGGCTGAAGGCCATCGAGAATTCGGCGCTGCATATCGCTGAGTGGCTCAGCCAGCGACCGGAAGTCGAGCGGGTACTGCATCCGGCGCTGCCATCGTGTCCGGGCCATGAATACTGGAAACGCGATTTCCTCGGCTCCTCCGGCCTTTTTTCGATCGTGCTGCAGCCTGGCATTGCGCAAGAAAAAGTCCTCGCCTTCGTGAACGCACTGGAGCTGTTCGAGACTCGGTTATAGCTGGGGAGGCGTGGCCAGCCTGGCCGTGGCCTACGACTTCACCGGATTCAAGGGCAGGCCAGAGTACGGCCATCGCATCGTTCGGCTTCACATCGGGTTGGAGAAAACGGAAGACTTGCTCGCCGACCTGGAGCGGACATTAGAAAAGTTGCGGTAAATGAAATCGCGCGGACTGTGGTCCGCGCGAAGCCAGTTCATTGACAACCAAATATACGCAGTTTCTGGCGTGCTATTTCAGAGTGCCGGCTTTTTTCAGGATGTCTTCGGCGAAGAAGTTTTCGACCTTGGCTTGATCGCGGATCACCTCGTAATAGGCGGCCTTCAGCAACTGCTCCTTGCGATCGCGGAGCTGCTCGCGAATGGCCTGTTGCACGCGCGGGTCTTTCAACTCGCGCTGGCCCGCAGCTTCCTTGCTGATGAGCTTGACCACCCGGAAGCCGAAGATCTGGTGGCTGTTGGGATCGGCGACCACCAGCACGCCCGAGTACTGGCCCGGCTTGAGCTTGTTGATCGCGTCGAACGCGGTGTGGTCTCCCTTGAGAGACGACTCGGGCACGAAGCCGAGGTCGCCGCCGTTCTGTGCCGTCTCGGGTTGCTCGGAGAGCGCCATGGCGACGGAGGCGAAGTCTTCGCCACTGTCGAGGCGGTTCGCGATCATCTGGATTTTCTTCTTCGCTTCCTCGGGGTTCTGGGCCTTGCCAGCGACGTTCTGGGCTTGCGGATTGGGCTGCGTGGTCACCAGGATCTGCGCCAGGTGATACTGCGGCTCAATCAGGTTGAACTCGGCTTTGTGCTGGTTGTAGTACGACGTAATGTCGTCGTCGGTGATGTTGATCTTCGACGTGATTTCCTTGTTCAGAACCTTGTCGACGGTGATGGAGCGTCGCAGGTCAGCCTTGAAGTCGGCGAGGGTGATGTTACGGGCGGCGAGCCGCTTGTCGAATTCGTCCTGGCTGAACGGGGCCTTGATTTCGGCCAGCTTGGTGTTGACCTCGTCGTCGGTCGCCAGCAGGCCAAGCTTCTCGGCGCGCTGCATCAGGATTTCATTGTCGATGAGCTGCTTGAGAATGTTGAGGCGCAGCGTATCCGCTTGCTCGTCGGCGGGTTTCTGGGGAGCGTCGGCGGTCTGGTTGTTGTAGTACTTGTCGACCTCAGTACGCTGGATCTTGCGGCCGTTGACCGTGGCCATTACCCCGGCGGAATCCTGTTTGGTGTTACAGCCGATGCCAGACAACAGCAGGAAAAGAGTGCCTGCCACTATGGCAGCCGATGCGGCGCTCAGTCCATGCTTCACGTTCGATTTCAATCCGTGCTCCTCGTGTTGGGCAAACCTGCCCTGTGCAACTCGTTCATCACCGTCCGTCGTCGCCACGTTCCTGGTTACGGTGGGCTACTTGCTCGTGGGCTGAGGCATCGCGGCCGGTGCTGGCGGAGTCGCTGGCGGCTGTACTCCCGCAGCCAGCAGTTGAGCATTCAAAATCGCCCGAACCTCGTCGGGATCAACCGCCCCTTCCAGTTTCTGGCCATTGATATACAGGGTCGGAGTGGCGTTCAGTCCCAACGCCTCACCTTCGGCCATGGAGGCTTTCAGCATTTTGTCCGGCTGGTCCTTGATGCAGGCCTGCAGGCGCGTCATGTCGGCGCTGTGCTTCTTGCCCATGTCCAGGGCGATACGGTCCAGCTCGGCCTTGGCCTTCAGCAAGTCCTGGCCGTTGCCGATGGACTTCTGGTTGGCGTGTACGTAGTCGGCGAAGTCCCAGTACGCGGTGCCGTTCTCGACGGCAAGGCAGTTGGCGTCATTGGCCGAGTGAATGGCCCAAGGGTGCATAGACAGTGGGAAATCCTTGTACACAATCTTGATGCGGTCGCCGTACTCGGGCAGGATCTCCTGCATCAGAGTAGAGTGCATGCGCGAGCAGAAGGGGCACTCGAGGTCGTCGTAATTCACCAGCGTGACCTTGGCGTTGGGGTTGCCGCGCAACGGGCGTCCGCTGAGGTCGATCTTACTCATGCGGTCGGCGTAAATGTCTTTGGTGAGGTCGATTTTCGTCACCTTCGCCAGGATCTTGCCGTCTTGCGAGAGCAGGAAATCAACCTTCTGCTCATGGCCGCTACTACCGCTCAGAGTGATCGTGATGGTGTCATAGGTGGGAAAGTCGCTCGGCCGGCGGGGACCGACATCCACGGAAACCGTGGGCGGAAGATCGTACTGGGCCTGCATCTGGCGCTGGATCTTCGCCTTCAATTCAGGGGAAACAATCGTCCCAGCGGACTGAGGAACGGCGGGCGCCGGGGAATTGGCTGGGCTGGTCTGCGCCGTACACCCGGTACACACCAGCAACATCAGAACTGCTACACGTTTCATCAACAAGAGACGAACCACCTTAAAGTTAGCGCGTGAACCTCTTATTATCTCACGCAGGCCCGCGATTGCGCAGGCCTCGGACCGAGTTAGACTGGCGCCTTTGGCCGGCGCCGCATTCGCGGTCAGTCCTCGCTATGCGTCAGCATTTCGAGCGGAAGCACGGCGTTCATCGAGCCGGACCGGAAGCCTTCGAGATCAAGAGTGACGTAGGCGAAGCCGAGAGCTTTGAAGATACGGGTAAACTCAGCCGCCATCGTGGAGTCGAGGGCGCGGGGCAATTCATCGCGGGCGATCTCAAGGCGAACGATGTCGCCATGGTGCCGCACCCGGAACTGCCGGAATCCAAGGCGGCGCAAGGCATCCTCGCCCTGCTCGACGACAAGCAGCGCTTCGGGGGTCACCGGGCGGCCGTACTCAATGCGCGACGAGAGGCAGGCGGATGCGGGCTTGTCCCAGATCCGCAGCCCAGCGGCCCGGGCGAGGTCGCGGATGTCCTGCTTGTTCAGGCCGGCCTCGAGCAGAGGAGCGGCAACGCCATGCCGGCGGGCCGCCTGCTGTCCGGGCCGGTAATCGCCCTGGTCGTCGGCGTTCACTCCGTACGCGATAACGTCAAAGGCCTGCCTGGTGCGAAATTCCTCCATCACGGTGAAGAGCTCATCCTTGCAGTGGAAGCAGCGGAGCCCGTCGTTCTGGCGGTACTCGGGGCGTTCCATTTCGGACGTCTGGATGATGGACAGAGGAATTCCCTGTTCCTGCGCGAAGGCCACCGCGTCGTGCATCTGCGAGCGGGCGAGGCTGGGCGAATCGGCGAGAACGGCAAGCATGTTGTCGCCGAGCTGGCGGAAGGCGGCCCAAGCCAGAAAAGCCGAGTCCACGCCACCCGAGTAAGCCACCAGAACGCGCCCGAGCCCGCCCAGTTGCTTTTGAAGGGTGCGGGACTTGGCGTCCAGGGCCTCGTATACGGGTTGGTTGCCATCGGGCATGAATTCATTGTAGCTGGCGTCCAGCGCTTCCAAGTTGCGAGTTAGTAGATTCTCTGGAGGCGCTTCAGGTTGCCAAAAGTGCCGACATTGCTCAGGCTGAAGGCGAAGCGGTAGGCATTTTCATTTCGTACCGGACCAAGCGCCCAGCGCGCGTATTCAAAGGTGAGTCCGCAGCAATCCCAGTTGTATGCACTCTGAACCGTGGCACCCTGCAGATAGCCGTTCTTCATGTCGTAAATCATGGACTCGCCGGAGCTGAAACCGCGGCCTGACAGGCTGCCGTAGATGAACTGCACTTGGATTTGGTTGGTGATGTCGGGCGCGAGCACCTGATTGATGGTCGCGGGAATCACCTCGCCGGGAACGTGTAAATACACCGGGCCTCCCTGCACGGACCACTTGGGGGAAAGCCGCTGGCTGAGGAAGATGGAACTGGAATTGATTTGGTGAAATACCGGATCGTAATCCAGGTTCCACTGGAAGTTGGTGGAATTGTTGTGGACCAGCAGACGGGAAATAATCGGCGAGGCGCTGCGGTACTGAGTGAGAAAGGCGATGCCGGAAAAATCCACAGAGCTGTCGAAGACGTTGCGTTGATTGGGAATCAGGGCGCCGCCAAACGAGGGGTTGAAGAAGTACTTCTGGGCAATCGTCCAGGTCACGACTTCGCGCGCCGCGCCGTTCTTGTCGTCGCAGACGGGCTTGTCCGAAGCCAGCGCTTTCTTGTTTTCCGTCGAGGACGAATCCGGCTTCAGGTACTGGGCGCGCCGATAGCAATCGCCATCGGACTTCGACTTCTTCGCGAACAAGCGGTTGACAACCCCATACTCCACACCACTGGAGTCGGCCATAATGTCGCGGTAGTCGAAGCGGATGATGTTGGAGAAGTTGCTGACCCCGCCTTCGTAACGGTAGACCGCATAGGGCTCGACCACATGCTTGAGAACGTAGCCGAACATCTTGCGATCGAAGATGCGGTCGAGCGAGGGGGGACGCACTTCCATGGAAGCCAGCGCCACATTGCGGTTCAAGGCCTGGGCCACGGCGACGCCGATCACCCCGGTGTTGTTCTCGGTGGGCAGCAGGCGTTCGCTATAAACGGTCTCTCGCACGCCAACTTCCGGACGGAAGGTCCAGCCCTTGAAGACTGTCGGCAACGAGATGGTGGGGTAGACGTCGAATCGGCCAACAATATTTTGGGTCTGGAAGCCAGGTTCGTGCCGCGAAACCCCCTCGCCGGCTACTTCGTAGGTGTACATGAATCTGGAATTGGCAATCGGTGTTTCCAGACCCGCCATCTGGAAGCTGGGGATGTGGGCGATGTCAATGACGTCGCCGTTCACGGTGCTTTGGTAGTTCTGGTAGCGGGCGACCCACAGGCCCACGAGGTTGCTCGACCAGCTCTTGCTGATAAACCCCGAGGAGCGAACCTCTGAGTTGATCGCATCGGTAAAGCTTTGACCGAATGCCAGACGGAATAAGTAGCTGCTCAAATAGTCGACCGACAGGACACCACGAAACCCATAAGGGAGCAACATCCAGCCGTTAGCCTTGAGTTCCTCGCCGCCCTGGTTCTGGTGGTACTTTGGGTCGCCCTTTTCATCGATCACACCGTAATACTCGGCGTGGAAGCCATATTTCCAGCCGATACTGCGGTAGTTGCCGATCTGCGCCCAGCCGCGAGAGGAAAAGTAATAGCCGCCGATCTCGGCGTCGGAACTGCGGTTGATCGCCCAATAGTAGGAGTCGCCGATGATAAAGCCCTTGGTATTGGACTGGCCGAGGGCGGGAATCAGGAACCCGCTTTGGCGTCCCAGGTTGTCAGCCGGATGCTGGACATACGGAAAGTAAAAAACCGGTATGCCCTTGATGCGCAAAGTGGAGTGATACATCTTGGCGTCGCCGCCGACTTCCACGGTGGCGGTGGCGGGATGATACTCCCATTTCGGGTTGGGCAATCGGCACGACGTGATGATGCCGTGGTGCACGCGATACAGATCGGGGCCGAGTTTGTCCACCACCTTGCCAGTGAAAAAGAATGGTGTGGACGAGCGCAGGAACATTACCTGGTTCTTGACCTGGATGCCAGTGGAGCCGATCACATCGTAAAAGGTGCCGGTATCGCGGCTGACATCGTAGGTGGCATGCGTGCCGACGAGGTGCTCGCTATGGGTGCCTCCGTCGTACACCACATGGCCGGTGGCGGTAATTTTGCCGGTGGTGGAGTCGTAGATGGCTTGATCGCAATGCAGAGTATTGTTGCGAAAACGTATCTCCACATGGCCCCGCACCTTGTAGACGTCCTGAATTTTCTCCTGCTCGTCGGCGCGAATGAGAACGTCGTCGCGATTCAGAACGATGTTGGCTGGCGGAGCCGGAGTGCCAAATCCCGCTTCGGCGGCACTTTGCAATTGTTGTTGGACAACCTCTTCCATGACCTGCACGCCCTCATCATCCGGGGCCGGCGTAACAGGCTTTGCCGGTGCATCGTGCTGGGCAGCACCAGTCGTGGATTGACCTCGCGGGTCAGCCGGAAGGGCAGACCCGGCGGGTGGCGGAGCTTCTGCCGCGGTGCTCCGTAACTGGCTGGTTACTAGCGCAGGGGCAACAAACAGATGACTTCCCAGGAGCGCCGTGATAATCAATCGAGTGCGGGGAATCATTGAAGGCCGCGCGTTGCCTCACCGGGAAAAATGAAATCAGTAGAACCTTGCAACTTAGCACGTCGCAAGGACTCAGGCCAAACGCGAAGCGCTCACGGCGGTTCCACGCAGCTCTGGTAGTTCTCTAAACCCGCTTGGCTATGACTGGTTGCGCCAACTTCGGCGGCCAAGCCGTCGCCAGTTTGTGTCTGGGATTCCAAGCCGGCGGCCTCCCGTCCTCCAGAGGAATAACAGGCCTATTTGCGGACCGTGGGCCAATGCGCCGCACGGCGAAGGAATAGTTGCGCCACGACATGACGGAACAGCAGCTCTCCCAATTCGAAGACCCAGTGAATCCGACGTTGCAGCCGGACGAGGTTTGGCGAAACGAAGTACAGGACCGGCTGGCGCGGTACAAGCGCCGGCGCGGACGCCGGATTGAAGGTGCGTTCACCATGCGTTTTCCCTTCCCGGTGGAGGAGGCCGCATTAGCGATTGCGCCTTTGCCGGAAATTGTGTCGGCGGAAAGTCCCTTGCTCGCGGAACCCGAATCCATACCCGAGCCTGAGATCTACGCGCCGGAAGAGCTCGCGGCAGCGGAGATCAGCGTCGCTCCAGAAGGCGAAGAGGAGACGCGCGTCGCCGATGTTTCGCAGGCTAGTAACGACTTCGTTCTTCGGGCTGCGCCCGCGGAGGAAGCCGACGAAGATACGGTGTTCGTCGATCCGACGCCGCGCCCGCGCCCCAAACGGAAGGTGATCGCGTTTCCCCGCCAATCCACGTTGGCGCCGGATGTAGCGCAACGGCTCGCGGATCCGGTGACCGCCGAGGCGCCCCGCATTCTCGACGTGCCCGAAGAGCTGGAGGCGATTCCGTCCACACCCTTCCTCGACGGATTGCAGCTCGACATACCCGACGCGGCGGCTGCCATTGCCACCAGTCGTGAGCATGTGGACTTGCCCTTCCACGCAGTCGGAATCTCGCGCCGCCTTTTTGCCGGGGCGGTCGACCTCGCCGTCACTGGGGTCGCGGCCGGCGTGTTTGCGGCGGTCGCTTACCAGGCACTCGATCATCCGGCCCCAACCAAGCCGCTGCTTCTCGGCGTAGCGGCTGGTGCCGTGGTGGTGTGGCTTGCGTATCAGTACCTGTTCGTCGTCCATGCGGGGAAAACCCTGGGCATGATGGCGGCACACATTCGGTTCTGCTCGTTTGCGGGCAGGCCTCCCGTCATGCGGCAAAGGCGCAAACGGGTGCTGGGATTGTTCCTGTCTTCCCTTTCGCTCGGCATGGGGCTCATGTGGGGACTTGTCGACGTAGACGGCCTGTGCTGGCACGACCGTTTGAGCCGCACCTTCCTGGCGCGGCGGGTTTGAGGGATCCAATCGGTTCGGGTGAGCTGACAACCTGCGGTCTCAACGTGTAGATTGCAGGGTTGCGGGAGTTTTTGTGCGAAGTTGAGTCGCCGAGAGTTCCGCAGGAGAACAGGGCCGGGGAACCAGCGAACCGAATGTCCACGCCAGTGAACAACCTGCAAAAACCAGCAGTTCGGGTCTTCGTCGCCACTACGGTGATGCTGACCTTCATCTCGTTCTGGCGGGCGGCCGCGATCGTGCTGGCCGATCTGGCGTCGTCGGCGTACTACGTGGGCGGCGACGCGGAAAAGGTCATCGGTAAGAGCGCTCCGTGGTTCGTGCTTGCGGTAATGATCTTCAGCTACGCGGTGCGGGCGCTCTACATCGAGTCGAGCGCCATGTTCGTCCGCGGCGGCGTGTACCGCGTGGTGAAGCAGGCGCTGGGCGGAACGTTGGCCAAGCTGTCCGTGTCTGCCCTGCTGTTCGACTACGTCTTGACCGGCCCCATCAGCTCGGTAGCGGCGGGGCAGTACTTTGCCGGTTTCCTCACCGACACGCTGCACCACATCGGCCACGATGTCCATATCCCGGAAAACGCGTTCAGCGCGGCGTTTGCCATCATGGTGACCGGTTATTTCTGGTGGAAGAACATCCAGGGCATCCACGAGTCGAGTGAGCGCGCATTGCAGATCATGAAAATTACCACCGTGATGGTGGTGATGCTCATCATATGGTGCCTGATCACCATCTTTAAGACTGGCGCACATCTGCCGCCGCTGCCTGCGGCTGCTGACATGCACCGCAACCGCGAGTCGCTGGGATGGCTGCTGGGCACGTGGGCGCAAAAGATCCCGCTGATCATGCTGATGGTGGGCTTCGGGCACTCCGTGCTGGCCATGAGCGGCGAGGAGTCGCTGGCGCAGGTCAACCGCGAAATCGAACACCCCAAGCTGAAGAACCTCGAGAAGACGGGACTGGTGATATTTCTCTACAGTCTGTTCTTCACTTCGCTGGTGTCGTTCTTTGCGGTGATGATCATTCCCGACAGCGAACGGGCTGGGTACTTCGCGAACCTGATTAGCGGTCTGGCCATGAATGTCGTGGGCCCCTACTCGCTAAAGCTCGTGTTCCAGGGCTTCGTAGTGGTGGTAGGAGCACTGATTCTTTCGGGTGCGGTGAACACGGCCATCGTGGGCGCCAATGGCGTGCTGAGCCGCATGGTGGAAGACGGCGTCCTGACCACCTGGTTCAAGAAGCCGCAAAAAAAATTCGGAACCAGCTATCGTGTGATCAACATGATTGCCGCGCTTCAGGTGCTGACGATCATCGCCAGCGGCGGCAATGTGTACCTGCTGGCCTCGCTGTATGCCTTTGGCGTGATCTGGAGCTTTTCATTCATGTCGCTGGCGGTGCTGGTGCTGCGCTACACGTCGCCGGAAAAGCGCGAATGGAAGGTGCCGGGCAATTTCCACATTCGCGGCGTCGAGATTCCGGTTGGACTGGTCGTCATCTCGATCATTCTGTTTTCGACCGCCCTGGTGAACCTGTTTACCAAAGAGCTCGCGACCATCGCGGGGGTGAGTTTCAGCGCGGTGTTCTTCGTGGTGCTCACTGTTTCCGAGCGCGCCGTCGCGGCCAAGCATGCCGCGGGCGATTCTGGGCTGGAACAGTTTAACGTTGCCGCCAACGCCGAGCTGGACCCGCAGGCCATGGAGGTCCGTCCCGGCAACGTGTTGGTGGCGGTTCGCGATCCTCACAACCTGGCATATCTGCGTGAAGTCCTGACGCGGGTGGACACGACCCGTACGGACGTGGTGGTCATGACCGCCCGTATCTATCACCGCGAACACTCGTTCAGCGGCAGCATGGAGATGGAGAGTTCCGAGGTTTTCGAAAGGTACGAGCAGGAGCTGTTCACGGCGGTCGTCTCCGCTGCCGAAAAGGAAGGCAAGCACGTTTCGCTTGTTGTGGTGCCCACCAACGACGTGTTCGAGGGGATCGTAGCGACGGCGCAGCGCCTGAACTCGACAGTCGTGGTATGCGGACTCTCGCGCAAACTGACGGCCGACGAGCAGGGCAAGCTGACCGGGGACGCCTGGGAGCGGCTGCCCGAACCGCGTCCTCGCCTGACCCTGATTGTGGTAGGACAGGAGGGCGACCGGCACGAATACCTACTCGGGCCGCACCGTCCGCGTGTCCGCAAAGAGGACGTGGACCTGCTGCATAGCCTTTGGCGTGAAGCCACGGTCGATCCCAAGTTCCGCGAGCTGCATCACTACCACGTACTTAACGTTGCGCTCCAAGAGATGGAGAAGCGGATGCACAACGGCTTGGAGCGTGACGAAGTCATGAAGGACCTGCAAGACGAGATGTGCCGACCTTGCGGTCCAACCCTGCCCGATGAAGGTTCGTCCTCGTCAGACTGACGCATTGGGCCTCCTTACATCGGATGGCCTGCGCCGCGCGCTCTTGCTAACATCAGAGTGTGAGCAAGAATTCCAAAGTACGCGTCCGTTTCGCGCCCTCTCCTACCGGGCAGTTGCATGTGGGCAACGCCCGGACTGCACTCTACAACTGGCTCTTCGCCCGCAAGATGAAGGGCACGATGGTCCTGCGCATCGAAGACACTGACCTCGAGCGCAGCGAATCTCGCTACGAAGACCAGCTTCTCGAAGATCTGAAGTGGTTCGGCGTCGATTGGGAGGAAGGCCCCGATCTCGGCGGCCCGTTCGCGCCCTACCGCCAAAGTGACCGTCTCGACATCTACCGCGAGCACGCCGAGCGGCTGGTGAAAGAGGGCAAGGCGTACCTCTGCTTCTGTTCGCAGGAAGAGCTGGAGCGTGAGCGCGAGGCGGCGATGGCAGAGCAGCGCTCGCCAGTGTATTCGGGCAAGTGCCGCCAGCTTGATCCCGCAGAGGCCGAGCGCCGTCGCGCGAGCGGCGAGGCGGCGGCCATTCGGCTGGCAATTCCCGAACACCCGATTCGTTTTCACGACATCGTGCGCGGCATGGTGGAGTTTTCCAATGAGGCAGTAAGCGATCCCATCATCCTGCGGTCGAGCGGCATTCCGGTTTACAACTACGTGGTTGTAGTGGATGACGCGCTGATGGAGATTACGCACGTCATCCGCGGCGACGACCATCTCTCCAACACCCCCAAGCAGGTGGCGCTCTACGAAGCGCTGGGCTGGCCGGTTCCGGAGTTCGCGCACCTTTCGACCATCGTGGGCAGCGACGGCGCTCGCCTGTCGAAGCGGCATGGCGCGACCTCGATCGCCAACTTCCGCGAGATGGGCGTGTTGCCCGAGGCGCTGGTGAACTACCTGGCCCTGCTGGGCTGGGCCCCCTCGGGCGGCAACCGCGAGGTGTTCACGCCGGAGGAGCTTTGCAAGGAGTTCACGCTGGAGCGGGTCACGCCGTCGGCCGCCATGTTCGACATGGAGAAGCTGTACTGGCTCAACCGGCACTACATCAAGAAGAGCCCGCCGGAGCGAATCGAGCGAGCTGGCGGAGCCGTACTTCGTCAAAGCTGGACTGCTGCCGGAGAATCCCGACGAGCCGACGCGCGCGTGGTTTGCGAAAGTAGTCGCGTTGCTGGCGCCCTCAGTGAACAAGCTCGATGAACTGCCCGAACGCGCGGGATTGATCTTCTGCGTGGATGCGGCGGCTGCGTTGAGATCGCCAGACAATGCCGAGGTGCTGGGCGGTCCAAAGACGAACGAAGTGCTCGCAACGTTTGTCGAACTGGCCGAGGCCGACAAGGCACCCATGACTCCGGATCGCTTCAAGGCCATCATGAATGAGGTGAAGACGAAGACGGAGACGAAGGGGAAGGACCTCTTCCATCCCGTACGCATCGTCTTTACCGGCTCGCACTCGGGACCGGAGTTCGACAAGCTGATCCCGATTCTCGAAGAAGGATCGCAGTTAGCGTTGCCGGTGCACGTGATGAATACGCAGGAGCGCCTGGCAGCGTTCAAGGCAGCGCGTTAGACCGGTTTTATGAATACCGTAGCGGATCGGCACATAGGTAGATCCGCGCTTCAGTGGGGCGTCGCGGCGTCATTGTTCTGAGAGGAGTCGGGTTCAGCAAACGGCGCAGCGACCGCTCCTTGGCTATACCAAACGCTAATCTGCTCTAAAGTTCGCCGACAGTCCCCTCCCGGCCCGGTGCAGGGCATTCGTACGGGACTGGTTCCCATTTTGGTCCACACTGGTTACTAAAGTTTCTTTGCTCCGCCGAATCTTCTGGACGCGTCTTTCCCAAGCGATTACAACTTGACCTTGGGGCCACGGGATCCGTGTCTCTGGCCACCGCGCGCCTAGTGCGCTCTGCAAGTAGCTCTTTAACAATTCCAAAATTGCGGACGGACTTACCTCCTAGCCCTGAAAATGACCGCTAACTCTCACGGGCACAAATGGATACGTATAACTAGTTGATGAATCAATGACATGCGAACAATTTCCGCCTAAGCCATTGATTCTAAACAGTCGCGATATTTATTTATTTTGTTATTGCGTTATACATCACTAATACACGCGTGCTGCCCATCCCCGCTCACGCCAATGCGTTAGTCAACGCCGCCAGCGCCAGGATGCGCGTCGAATCTAGCGTCGGTAAGGGCGACGTGATGTCGTCGATCAGCAGCGGAATTTCGGTGCAACCCAGAACCACTGCGTCGCACCCTTTGTGGCTCATGCCGCCAATGACCTGCTGGAAGTAGGTGCGCGACTCGGCGGTGAATACGCCGTTAACCAGTTCGTCGAAGATGATCTGGTCGATGCGGGCTCGCTCGTGCGCACTGGGCACGAGATACTCGAGGCCCGCCGCCGGCAGCTTGGTTTGATAGACAGTTCCTTCCATGGTGTACTTCGTTCCGGTAATCGCCAGCTTGTGAAAACCGCGCGCCTTCGCCACGGCGGCGACTTCGTCCACAATGTGCAGCCAGGGCATTGGCGAGCGCGGCGCCACCAACTCGAACGCATGATGAACCGTGTTGTCCGGGCAGATCAGGAAATCTGCACCGGCTTTCGCCAGCTTATCCGCCGACGACAACATCAGGTCGGCCACGCCCTCCCAGTCATTGCGGTAGATGTGGTTCATGTACTCGCCGAGGCAGTGAGTGTGCATCGAAATCTCAGGATGCATGTGGCGGCCCATGAGCGCGGGGGCCTCGTCGCAGATGGTGCGATAGCACAGCGCCGCGCCTTCGGCGCTGCACGCCACGATTCCGATGTGCTTGGGCATGGTCGTATCTTCCTAAAACGTCGAGAGAATTTCTCGTTTGCGTGACTCGGGCAGGAACGACGCTCGGAACGAGTTCAGCGCCAACTCGCGCAGCTCTGTGTTGCTGAAGCCGAGCGCGTCTTGTGCAACCTGGTACTCACGAACGAGGCTGGTGCGGAACATGTCGGGGTCGTCGGTATTCAGCGTCACCATCACGCCGGCGTCAAAGAGTTTGCGGACCGAGTGCTGCTCCGGCGACGGGCAGCAACCGGTCAGTACGTTGCTGGAGATGCAGGCCTCCACTGGAACTTGCTTCTCCGCCAGGTAGGCGACGAGTGCGGGGTCGTCGTCGGCCGTCAGTCCGTGGCCGATGCGATCGGCTTTCAACTCGCGCAACGCTGACCACACTGACTCCGGACCAACGGTCTCGCCGGCGTGAACAGTGGTTCGCAGTCCCTCGCTCGCCGCGCGGGCATAGACGTCGCGAAAGAGCTCCGGCGCAGCCCGCCGCTCGTCGCCACCCAGCCCGATGCCGACGACGCAGTCGCTCTGCTTGCGGAGTGAAAGGGCTTCATCGAGCACGAGCCCGGCGCGCCGTGGTCCGAAATGGCGGACAGCGTCGAAGATCCAGTACAGCGACATCCCGAAGTCACGCTCGCCGCGCTTACGTCCGCGCTCCAGGCCCTCGAACAGCGGGGCAAATTCGGCGCCGCGCCAGTGGATGACGCCCACAGACACATAAACCTCCGCGTGCAGCACGGTCTGCGCGTGCAGCTTCTGCATCATGCGGTAGGTGATCAGTTCGTAGTCTTCGGCGGTGCGAAGGCGCTCAGTGACGGCCTTGAAGGCCAACAGGAATCCGGTGAAGTCCTTGTACTGGTAGAGTTGGCGGGCTTCGTCTTCGGTGAAGACGCGGCCACTGTCTTCGATGTTGGCGTAGCGATCGTTGGTCGTTGAGAGCAGCGTAGGATGGCGCTGGCTCAGCTCAGCCAGCGTCGCAGGATCGACCGTGCCCTCGAGGTGCAGGTGCAGCTCGGCTTTGGGCACCGAAAGGATAAAGGCGCTGGGAGCGCCAGCGCCTGTGGAGGACTCCGTCATACGATTCGATTCTAGCGCCTGCGCTCTTCTGGGCAGAACTCGCTGCGATACCGGCTATAGAGCATGTACACCGTGAGGCCGATGCCCAGCCACACAAAGAAGCGGAGCCAGGTCAGGATCGGCAGGCCCATCATCAGCAGGATGCAGAACAGCACACTCAACACGGGCGCCATCAGCCCACCCGGCGCGCGGAATCCGCGGCGGCGCTCCGGTTGCTTGTAGCGCAGGATGATTACGCCGAGCGAGACCAGCACGAAGGCAAAGAGCGTTCCGATGTTCGACAGGTCGGCCAGCGTGCCAATGTCGAGAATGCCTCCGGGAACGCCGACCAGGAAGCCCGCAATCCACGTGGCCGTTGAGGGCGTACGAAACTTCGGATGCACGCGGCCGAACAGCTTGGGCAGCAGGCCGTCGCGGGACATGGCGAACCAAACTCGCGCCTGCCCGAGCTGGAAAACCAGCAGCGACGAGATCATGCCCATCATGGCGCCGAACAGAACCGCCAGCCGTATCCAGTGCAGCGACACCGACTGTGTGGTCAGGCCAATTCGTTTGAGGCTGTTGACAACCGGCGCTGCGTCGTCGATCAAACTCTGCCAGGGCACGATACCGGTCAGCACCACGGCCACGGAAATGTAGAGCACGGTACAGACGACCAGTGTGGCGATGATGCCGATGGGCAAGTCTCGCTGCGGGTTCTTCGCCTCCTCCGCCGCGGTCGAAACCGAATCAAAGCCGATGTAGGTGAAGAAAATAATGGAGCCGCCGGTGAGGATGCCCGACCAACCATTCGGCGCGAAAGGATGGTAGTTGGCCGGGTGAATGTAATGCATCCCGGCGAACACGAAGGCCAAGATGGCGGCGATCTTCAGGATCACCATGACATTGTTGGTCTCGGCCGACTCGCGAATGCCGCGTACCAGCACCACGGTGAGCAGCATGACCACGGCAAATGCCGGAATGTTGAACCCGAAATGCCATCCCGGAGTGTAGAGAACATTGCCCTGCAGGTCGGTCAGTCCTGAAGGCAAATAGGCGGGTGAAATCCAGCGCAGCGCGGGATGCCACCCGAACCAGTCGAACATGTCGACCAAATGCGCGGCGAAGCCTACGCTCACCGCCATGTTGCTGACGGCGTACTCGAGGATGAGGTCCCAGCCGATGATCCAGGCGATGAGCTCGCCCATGGTCGCGTATGTGTAGGTGTACGCGCTGCCGGCAATGGGGATCATCGAAGCCAGCTCGGCGTAACACAGCGCTGTGAATCCGCAGACGATGGCGACCAGCACCAGCGAGAGCGCTAGCGCCGGCCCAGCGCCGGGGCGTCCTAGGGTCGCCGCATGGTGCACGATGAAGTCGGCCAGGGGAGCGTTAAGTATGGACGACGTGTCGAACTTCTGTCCGGCGATGGCAGTGCCGATGACGGTGAAGATGCCCGAACCGATGACAGCGCCGATGCCGAGGGCGGTCAGCGACCACGGGCCCAGCGTCTTTTTCAGCCGGTGTTCCGCCTCTTGCGAGTCGGAGATCAACTTATCGATGGACTTGCAGGAGAAGATTTGTTTCGCCAGGACGATGCTCCCAGGAGTGCCGGAACTGCTGTCTCAGGATTGAAACAGAAAGCCAAGGTGGCGGGCAAGCGCATTGTGTCGCGACGCCTATTCGCTCTTGTAAACCGTGCCACCCTTCATCACGAACTTCACCCGCTCCAGCGTGGTCACGTCCTGCAGTGGGTCGCCGTCTACGGCGATGATGTCAGCGTAGTGGCCGGGTTCGAGCACGCCGACCTTGTCAGACCAGCCCAGCAAGTCCGCGTCATTGACCGTGGCCGCCTGGATGGCCTGCAGCGGCGTCAGGCCCAGCTTCACCATGACCGCAAACTCGTGGGCGTTGAGTCCGTGAGGATAGACCGCAGCGTCGGTGCCGAAGCCGACCTTTACGCCGCTGGCGAAGGCGTGTTCTATGTTCTTGCGCGCTGCCGGCATAACTTCCTGACCCTTCTTCAGCATCGACGGCGGGACGCCCATCTTCGGCGCGTTCTCCAGAAACCAGTCGCCCAGGTAGAGCGTCGGAACGAGGTAGGTGCCGTGCTGCTTCATGGCCGCGATGCCGGCATCGTCGATGTACGAGCCGTGCTCGATGGAATCCACGCCGGCCTCCGCAGACCAGCGAATTCCCTCGGCTCCATGAGCGTGCGCAGCGACCTTGCGTCCCAAGCGGTGCGCATCGGCCACGATGGCGCTCAACTCGGCTTGTGTGAACTGCGAGTGCTGGGGATTGTCGCCCAAGGAGAGTACGCCGCCGGTAGCGCAAATCTTAATGACGTCGGAGCCGTACTTAATGACCTCGCGTACCTTGTGCTGCACGTTT
Organism: uncultured Acidobacteriaceae bacterium; assembly: GCA_963751155.1. GTDB lineage: Bacteria > Acidobacteriota > Terriglobia > Terriglobales > Acidobacteriaceae > DASRAA01. The sequence continues at coordinate 110,076 of CAVVTL010000012.1, forward strand.
TCCACGCCATCGGCGACGCCGACCGCGGTGGCATGCCACTCGTAGGGCAGCAGGTTGTCGTCGCAGTGCCCGCCGGTGATGCTGAGTGCGGGGCCGCTGGCGTCAATGCGCGGGCCCGGGACATCGCCGGCGTTGATGGCATCGCGCAGCGCGATATCGGCGAACTCAGTCGCGCCGAGATTGCGAATCGTGGTGAAGCCGGCCAACAGTGTGACGCGGGCGTTCCGGGCACCAATCAGCGCTTCCCGAGGAACGGAAATCGCTAGCCGGTCGTAGCCGAACTTGGGATCAAACGTGATGTGGGTGTGCGCGTCGATCAGGCCGGGCAACACCGTTTTACCCGACAGGTCAATCACCTTGGTGCCCGCATCGGCAGTGGCGGTGTCTGGACCAACGCTGACGATCGTTCCGTCTTCGATCACGATGGCCTGGTTGGTCAGCGTCTTGCCGGTGCGGACGTCCAGCAGCTTCCCGGCGCGCACGACGGTACGATTTGGAGACGGCGCCGCTTGTTGCGCGAACGCGGTCGCGGTCAGCGAGACAATCAGGAGCGATTTTGCGAGCTTCAAGTTCTTGGCCTTCCTTGTATGCCGAATTGGCTTCGGATGCTACTTTGCCGGCGCCAGAGTCTGTTCGAAATGGTCTTCGATACGGTGGAACAGGTCTGTGCGCGCCGCCTTGCCGGCGATGCCGTGTGTTTTGCGAGGATACAACATCAACTGAAACCGCTTCCCCGCATTGATGAAAGCGTTGTCCATCTGAATGGTGTTCTGCATATGCACGTTGTCGTCACTGGTGCCGTGCACTTCCAGTAAATCGCCGTGCAAATCGCCCGCAAAGTTCACGGGCGAGCTCTTGCGGTAGCCCTCTTCGTTGTCCAGTGGCAGGCCCATGTAGCGCTCGGTGTAGATGGAGTCGTAGTTGTGCCAGTCAGTGACCGGGGCGACGGAAACGCCCGCCTTGAACACATCGGTCTTCTCCAGCGTATAGAGGGTGAAGTAGCCGCCATAACTCCAACCCCAGAAGCCGAGGCGTGAGCCATCGAGTTGCGGATACAGCGCCAAGGCCTGTTTGAGCGCCGCCATCTGGTCATCGAACTCGGTTGGGCCGAAATTGTGCTTGATGGGTTTGGCGAATGCGCTGCCCCGGTTGGCCATGCCGCGATTGTCCACGACAAGTACGGCAAACCCTTGGCGCGCGAGAATCTGGTCAAACAGGAAAGTCGCGCCGCCCCATGAGTCGCGCACATTCTGCGCGCCCGGCCCGCCGTAGGGATTGAGGATCAACGGCGCCTTGCCGTTGGCCATCATCGGACCGCTCTGCGGCAGCAGCAGCGTGCCCAGCAGCTTCGTCGTTCCGTCGGCGGCGGTAAACTCCACCGGCTTTGGCGCGATAAGGCCGTAGCCTTCCACACTGCGCGGCTGCCAGAATGGCTTGCATGCCCCGTCGGTTGCGCACAGCGACATGCGAGGAGGTGTCATCAGCGACGAGTAAGTATCCACGTACGCCTTCGTTTTCACCGGCCCAAAATTGGCGCCGTGGGTGCCATCTTCCTTCGAGATGCGATGAAGGTTCTTGCCATCAAGTCCGACGGCAAACACATTGGCCTGCCGCCAATCGCCCTCGTTGGCGGTGAAGTACACCAACCCTTGCGCCTCGTCGACACCGTCGATGCTCTCGACCTCCCAGTCGCCCTGGGTCAGTTGCGCCATCAGCTTTGCCTCGTCCGCCAGTGGGTTTTGCTTGTCGAACTGGTAGAGGTAGATGTGGTAATGGCCGTCGCGCCAACTCGTCCACAGGAAACGGTCGCCCGACGAAAGCAGCTCGAAGTCCACCTCGGGATGCATATCGATCCACACATCGGTGGTCTCGGTGAGCACGCGGCGAGACTTACCGCTCTGCACGTCGATGAAGTAAATGTCCAGGCGCGTTTGGAGGCGATTCAAAGCCATCGCCCAGAGCAGGCCGTCGCGAACCCATCCGAAGCGCGGAATGAGTGTGTTGGGATCATTGCCCAGCGCCAGATCGCCCTCTTTCCCGCCGCCCGCCGAAATCCACTTCACCTTGCCGCCGTTCGACCCCACGACGCCAATGCGCACGCCGGGATTCGGATCGCCCGCTTTGGGATACTTCTCCATGTCCACGGTGGGGTGCGTGGGAATCCAGTCCACGATGGGATACGTCGGCACATCCTTCTCGTTCATCTGCAGGAAGGCGATCGACTTGCCGTCGGGCGACCAGAAGTAGTTGCTGCGGGAGTAAAGCTCTTCCAGATAGACCCAATCCACCTCTCCATTCAGCAAGTTGTCACTGCCGTCGCGAGTCACGGCGTCTTCCTGGCCGCGCTTGATGTCGCGTACGTAGAGATCGTGCTTGCGCACGTAAGCCAGCCGCGCGCCGTCAGGAGAGAACTTGGGATCGCTGGCTGCGTCGGCACTCGAAGTCACCTGCACCGCGGTGCCGGAGTCAATGCTGTAGAGCCAGAGCTGCCCCAGCGAGTCGAACAACAGGTGCTTCGAGTCGGGTGACCAGTGGTAGGCGGCCACAGCGTAGCGTTGCGAGTTCTCCTTCTGGCGCTCGTCTTTCACCGAACTGGTGGAGGGCACGAGCGAACCAAGCTTGTCGCTCGATACCAGGACCGCGGGCTTCCCTGTCGCCAGATCGATGTAATACAACGCGCCATGGTCGCCGCTGTCATCGCGCTGCACATACGAAACCTTGGTGCCGTCGGGGCTCCACTTCACGTTCTCGGGAGCGCGCCCGAGTACGCCACCATCAGCGTAGATTGCTTCGATGGTTAGTTTCTGACCGCTGAGAGCGGATGCCGATTCTTGGGCAAAGACCGGCGAAGTCATCAGAACGAACGGCAGCAGTAGGGCGGGGAGTCTAAGTCTCACGGGTGCTCCGGGACGTGAATTGCTATCGGGCAAAAGTGTATATCAGCGGCGCTCCGGAGGACGAAGGTGCGTGGGCCATGCACGCTGTGCGGGTTTCCTGCGTGCTAGAATCCATGCAGGTTCCCTCAAGGCGTAATGACCTCCGACCTGCAAAATCTCATCGAGCTCCAGAAAATTGACGCGCACATCGCAGCCCTGCGCGCCGAAGTCGCAGCGCTGCCCAAGCACGTGGCGGAGATCGAAAAGAAGCTGGCCGGTTCCAAGGCCAAGGTCGAGTCTGCTGTGGCTGCGGCGAAAGCCGATGAATCCAGCCGCAAGAAGCACGAATCCGACATCCAGGACCAGCAGCAGAAGATCAGCAAGTATCGCGACCAGTCTCTGAACGTGAAGACCAACCACGAGTACAAGGCCCTGATGGACGAGATCAAGTTCGCCGAGGACAAGATCGCGGCCTCCGAGGACAAGATTTTGGAGATCATGGTTACCGCCGACTCCCGCAAAGACGAGTTGAAGAAAGCGGAAGCTGTGCTCAAGGCCGATACCGCTGAAAACGACCGCGAAAAGGAAGAAGCCCGGAAACGGACCGCTGCCGATGAGGCAGAACTCGCGGAGTTGACTACGCAGCGCAATGCACTGCGCGCCGGCGTCAGCGAAGACGTGCTTCGCCACTACGATCACGTTCTCAAGGTGAGGGGCACCGCGCTGGCTGCGGTGTATGACAACGAGCAATGCGGTGCGTGCAACGTGATGCTTCGCCCGCAGGTATTCCAGGAAATCATGACCAATGAAAAGTTCATGACCTGCGATTACTGCAAGCGCATCTTGTATTACGTTCCGCCGCCGCCCAAGCCGGAGGACGAGAAGGCCGCGAAAGTCTCTGCTGCAGAGACGCCCGAAGACGCGCCGCCCTCCCCGGGCGAATCCGCTTCCCACTAAGCACGGCAAGAGTAAGGGCACGGCTGATGCCGTGCCCCTTTTCGTTCGCGTAACGAACCTTATCCGGGCCGGTACCGCCTCCGCCGCTTCGTGATGCGTCGCTTCGAAACGCAGCTTGCCGCCGCCCTTCTCAACATCGACCTTTACGCGATCGCCGTGCAGCACCTCGCCATCGAGGATCTTCATGGCCAGCGGGTCCTGCACCAGTCGCTGGATCGACCGCTTCAGCGGACGCGCCCCGTACGCTGCATCGTAGCCTTCGGTGAAGATCAGCTCCTTCGCCTTCGGCGTCAGCTCCAGCGTGATCTTCCGCGCCGCCAGCAGGCTCTGCAGGTCGCGCAGCCGCAGATCGACGATCTTCACCAGTTGCTCCTTGCCCAGCGGGTTGAAGAAGATGATGTCGTCCACGCGGTTCAGGAACTCCGGCTTGAAGTGCGCGCGCAGGGCATCCATCACCTGCTCGTGCGCTTCGTCCTGCTTCTCGGGCGCGGCGCCGGCTTGCTGCAAGTATGCCGAGCCGATGTTCGACGTCATGATCAGGATCGTGTTCTTGAAGTCCACATGGCGTCCCTTGCCGTCGGTCAAGCGGCCGTCGTCCATGATCTGCAGGAAGACGTTGAACACGTCCGGATGCGCCTTCTCGATCTCGTCGAACAGCACCACCGCATACGGACGCCGCCGCACGGCTTCGGTCAGCTGCCCGCCCTCGTCGTAGCCCACGTAGCCCGGAGGCGCGCCGATCAGCCGCGATACCGAGTGCTTCTCCATGTACTCCGACATGTCGATGCGCATCATGGCGTGCTCGTCGTCGAACAGGAACTCCGCCAGCGCCCGCGCCAGCTCGGTCTTGCCGACGCCAGTCGGTCCTAAGAAAATGAACGAGCCAATCGGCCGGCGCGGATCGCTGAGTCCTGCACGCGAACGACGAATGGCATTCGCCACGCGCGACAGCGCATCATCCTGTCCGACCACCCGCTCGCGCAGGCGATCTTCCATCGTGACCAGCTTCTGTACTTCGCCTTCCAGCATCTTCGACACTGGAATGCCGGTCCACTTGCTCACGATCTTGGCGACGTCTTCCTCGTCCACTTCTTCCTTGAGCATGCGTGACTGCTTGCCGTCCATCTGGGCGCTGAGCTGCTTGATCTCGGCTTCGAGCTTGGGCAACTCGCCGTACTGCAACTTCGCTGCACGCTCGAACTCGCCCTTGCGCGTCGCCTCCTGGATGTCGAGCTTGAGCTTTTCCAAGTGCTCTTTCTTGGCGCGCACACTGGCAATGGATTCTTTCTCCTGCTTCCATCGCGCCTTCAGGGCGTTGGCGTCTTCCTTGATGTGCGCCAGCTCTTTCTCGACAGCCGCCAGCCGCTCGCGCGAGTTGGCATCGTCTTCGCGCTTGAGCGCCTGCCGTTCGATTTCGAGCTGCGTTGCGCGCCGTTCGAGCTGGTCAATCTCCGTCGGCATCGAGTCGATCTGAATGCGCAGCGAAGCCGCCGCCTCGTCGATCAGGTCGATCGCCTTGTCGGGCAGGAAACGGTCCGAGATGTAGCGGTGCGACAGCGTCGCTGCCGCCACGATGGCCGAATCCTTGATGCGAACGCCGTGATGCACTTCGTACTTCTCGCGCAGCCCGCGCAGAATCGCGATCGTGTCCTCCACGTTGGGCTCGCCGACGAAGACGATCTGGAAACGACGCTCCAGCGCGGCGTCTTTCTCGATGTACTTGCGGTACTCATTCAGCGTGGTTGCGCCGATGGCCCGCAGCTCGCCGCGTGCCAGCGCCGGCTTCAGCATGTTAGAAGCGTCAATCGATCCCTCGGCCGCGCCTGCACCGACCAGCGTATGCAGTTCATCGATGAACAGGATGATCTGTCCTTCCGACTGCTCGATCTCCTTTAACACGGCCTTCAGGCGGTCTTCGAATTCGCCTCGGTATTTTGCGCCCGCCAGCATCGCGCCCAAGTCGAGCGACACGACCCGCTTGTTCTTCAACTGCTCGGGCACGTCTCCGGAGATGATGCGCTGCGCCAGGCCTTCGACGATGGCGGTTTTGCCCACTCCCGGCTCGCCAATGAGGACGGGATTGTTCTTGGTGCGGCGCGACAGCACCTGCACCACGCGCCGCACCTCTTCGTCGCGGCCGATCACCGGATCGAGCTTGCCCTTTTTGGCCAGCTCAGTCAGGTCGCGAGCGTAGCGCTCCAGCGCCTGGTACTTGGCCTCGGGATTCTGGTCGGTCACCTTCTGATTGCCGCGCACTGCAGTCAGCGCTCGAAGGATGTTGTCATACGTCGCGCCCGCTTTGGCGAGGATCTCCTGCGCAGAGTCCTTCTTCAACTTCGTCATCGCCAGCAACAGGTGCTCGGTCGAAACGAACTCATCCTTGAAGTTCGCAGCCTCTTTGAAGGCATTCTCCAACAGCTGATTGGCTGCGTTCGAGAGTGACGCCTGGGCGGCGCCTCCGCCCGAAACCTTGG
>CAVVTL010000013.1:0-47355 GCA_963751155.1 uncultured Acidobacteriaceae bacterium
ACGCGATCCCCAAGGACGTCACCGTCATGGAGTTCGAGTCGCTCTACGAGTTGCCGCAGAACTACGTGGCCGCCGGCTACAAGGTGATCAACACCGCCTGGCAGCCGCTCTACGTCGTCAATGATCGTAACTGGTCGCCCGAGAAGATTCTCTCCTGGAACATGTATCGCTGGGAGAACTGGTGGGATCGGTCGGCCGCCTACGGCAAAGGCATCGACGTGCCGCCGACGCCGCTGGTGATCGGCGCCGAAATGTGCTCTTGGGAACAGAACGCGGATATCGAGATCTCCAGCTTGCGGCAGCGCGTGGCGGCCATGAGCGAGCGCGTATGGGACCACAAGACGCGGCGCACGTTCGCCGATTTCTCGACACGATTGCAGAACACCGACGCCAAGCTGACGAAGTTGCTGCCGGCCGCGCCGACGGCACATTGAAACGCCGCCAGACGGGTATTGCCGAGCGTCGCCAAGCCGCGTTGGCGGCGACGGGTGAGAACTTGTTGCCGGCTTGCGCAATGTGTAAGATGAGGAGGACCTGGGCGGCCATGCAGAATCGCCGCGGTTTCCTCACACCGAATCGTTGCCTTCCTTGGTTTTCGTCCGCCGTTTCTGGCGCCGCTCTTTCAAGAATGAGACTACCATGAAGCAATTCTTCTTTCTTCGGCTCAAGATCCACATCGGCACGGCCGCCGATGACCGTATTGAGATTCGCTGTGGCCTTCTGTTGCACGTTGATCGGTCAACTTGCGATCGCGACGCCGGTTCAATCGGCCGAGGCGCGGCGAATTGCCGAGCCGCTGGTGAAACCGGCCTTCACGCCGCTTCCGCCCGGCGCCATCGAACCGGCGGGCTGGCTGCGCGATTGGGCCCTGGCCGCACGCAACGGAATCACCGGACACTTGGACGAGTGGTCGCCCACCTATCGCGACGCCTGGAAAGGCGTTCAGCCCGGCGCGCCGGGCGACGGCACGGGCTGGCCGCTGGAGCAGTGCAGCTACTGGCTCGACGGCGCGCTGCGCTTGGGCTACGTCCTGCACGACGACGCGCTGATCAAGAAGGTCACCGATCGGCTGAACCTCGTGGTCAACGGCGTCAACAACGGCGGAAACTCCTTCATCTATTGGAAGAAGGAACCGCCCGACGGGCTTCAACAGTTGGGCCTGCTCGCACATGGGGCGCGCCCTGGTGGGCTGGTACGAAGCGTCGGGCGACAAACGCATCCTGGATGCCCTGGTTCGCGTCTATTCCCATTACCCCGTGCCGCGCGAGGAAATCAAGTTCGACGACGTCAGCGGGCTGTGCAATATCGACGCGATGCTGGAAACCTATGCCTTCAGCGGCGATCGCCGCGTGCTCGATCAGGTGTTGGCCGCGGTCAAGTCGCCGGGCGTCGCTGCAACCTTCCGCGCCTGGGCCGATGCGCCGCTACGACCCGGGCCATGCCGTATGCACCTACGAAAAACTCCGCCTGCCGATCCTGCTCTATCCCTGGACCGGCGAGCAACGATACCGGCAGGCCTCGGATCGCGCCCTGCAGTGGGTCGAGCGACAACAACATGCTCCCCTACGGCGTGGCTTCCGGCATGGAAAATCTGGCGGGCATCGGCGCCTTTCGCTTGACCGAAACCTGCGACGTGACGGCCGATATCTGGTCGTCGGCGTGGATGTATCGCATCGAAGGCGAGCGGTCGTTCGGCGACGGCATCGAGCGGGCCTTCTTCAACGCCGCCCCGGCGCCCATCGCCCGCGACTTCCAGACGATGTGCTACTATCAATCGCCCAACCGCATCGAAAGCGCATCGTTGCCGGAGGAGCAGCCCAAGGCGCCGGGCCGAGGCGGCCTCAAGTTCACCCGCCTGGGCTACCCCCACGTCCTCTGCTGCGTCGGCGCCTGCAACCGCATCATTCCGAACTTACATCATTCACATGTGGATGGCCACCCACGACAAGGGACTGGCGGCGACGCTCTACGGTCCCTGCACGGTGTCGGCCCAGGTCGGCGACAACGTGCCGGTGAAGTTGACGTGCCAAACGACGTATCCGTTCGAGGAGACGATCCGCGTTACGGTCGATCCCGAGCGGACGGCGACCTTTCCGCTCTATTTCCGCATTCCCGGCCTGGTGCGACAGATGCGCAGATCGCCGTCAACGGTTCCGCCGCAGACGCAACGCCCGACGCGAAGAGGCTTCGTCCGCATCGAACGGCAATGGAGCAAGGGCGACACCGTCGAACTGGTCTTTCCGATGACCGTCCAGTGTGCTCGCGGCTACGAAACCGAGTATCCGTCGATGTACCGACAAGTACTTCGACTACAAACCCGACGAGGTGTTCAAGAAGCGGCGGTTCCCTTACGAAAGCGTTTCGTACGGTCCGCTGCTGTTCGCCTTGCCGATCGCCGACAAGGATCCGAACACCCGCGTGGCGGATGCGAAGTGGCAGTATGCGCTGGACGTTGACGCCGAGCAGCGTCGCCGCCGAAGTGAAGGTCGAGCGCCGGCCGATGCCGGCGAAGTGGGACTGGCCGTTGGACGCGCCGCTGACGATCACGCTGCCCGCCAAGACGTTCGATTGGAAGCCTTCGGACATCCAGGCGTTGCCGGCGGAGCCGGTGAAGGGCATTGCGGCAGAGACGATTCGTTTGGTCCCTACGGCTGCACGAAGTTCCGCATTTCGATGTTTCCCGTGACCGAAAAAGGCGTGGGCAGACAGCCCGTCGAGTAAGTGACCATTGCCGCTCGGCAGTTCCCGATTCAGTTCCGAACTCATCGACATGCCGAAACGACTTCAGACACGAGGAGATGAATCCATGAGTATCTTCGCGCAAAACACTGGGATGGTGCGTTTTTGCCATCGGCGCTCTCGATGGCCGGCGTTGCCTATGCGGAGACGGAGATGGAACGCACGTTCCAGTCGCCGCCGGTCGCCGCCCGGCCCTGGACGTACTGGTGGTGGTTGAACAGCAACGTCACGCGCGAGGGCATCACCCGCGATCTCGAAGAGATGCACCGGCAGGGCATCCAGGGCGTGATGATCTTCAACGCCGGCGGCGGCGATACGCCCGCAAGGTCCGAAGTTTCTCAGCCCCGAGTGGAACGCGCTCTTCAAGTTCGCGCTGAGCGAAGCGTCGCGGCTGGGCATGGAGGTCAGCATGAACCTCTGCGACGGCTGGGACGCCGGCGGACCGTGGATTCCCGCCGAGGCGGCCAACAAGAAGCTCGTCTGGTCGGAAACGCAGGTCGATGGCCCGCGAGCCGTGTCGCAAACGTTGCCGCTGCCGCCGACGATCGACAACTTCTACCGCGACGTCGCCGTGCTGGCGATTCGCGAAAAGGCCGACTCGCCCCGTGCAGCCGGCGGAGATTCGCGCCAGCTCGGCCGTCGGCGGCTACTGCGACGAGAAGAATTGGCCGCCGGCCGACGCGGCCGACGGCGATCCGAACACGATCTGGCGGGCCGCCGTCGGCCCCGACGCCCACCGCGCCGGCTTGGATCGATTACATCTATTCCGAACCGCTCGCCGCCTCGGCGATCTTCCTGGCCGGCGACAAGGACGGCGGCCCGCAGAACTGCGCCCTGCAAACCTCGGACGACGGCGTGTCGTTCAAGACGCTACTTCCTGTGGAAGATGGCCAAGGGCGAAGTCGAAGCGGGTCGAGTTTCCCGAAGTCAAGGCGAAGGTCTTTCGGCTCGTCGTGCAGTCGGTCCTACACGCCCGACGTCCGACTGGCCGAAATGTGGATCCTGCGCAAAGGCGACCAGCCGCCGCTGCGGCCCGGCATCAAGTGGTGGTGGTTCAAGTCGGGCAATCGCGGCTTCTGGGATTGGCCGAAGCAAGGGCCGGCGGTGATGGAAGAGGAATATCCCGAGGACGGCGCGCGCCGATTGCCAAAGCACGGAAGTCGTCGATCTCACCTCGAAGATGGACAAGGACGGAAAGCTCCAGTGGGACGCGCCCGCGGGCCGCTGGACGATCTTGCGCTTCGGCTACACGCTCGAAGGCCAGCGCACGCGCTGCTCTTCGACCGTCATCGGCTACGAAGCCGACATGCTCGACCCGATCGGCATCGAGACCCATTTCAAGCACTGCGCCGAGCCGCTGTTGGACGCGGCCGGCGAGTATGCGGGCAAAACGCTGAAATATCTGCACGTCGATAGCTACGAAACCGGGCGCGGACGTGCAAGGCCAGCAGCCCACGTGGTCGGCGAAGTTTCTGGAGGAGTTCCGCACGCGCCGCGGCTACGATCCGCTGCCCTATCTGCCGGCGATGGCCCGGCGGATCGTCGATAATCGCGAGAAGACCGACCGCTTTCTGTTCGACATTCGCATGACGATCAGCGACTTGATGATCGAGAAGTTCTTCGGCCGCTTCGCCGAGCTGGCCCACGCCCGCGGCGTCGGCATCCACTGCGAGACGGGCTACGGCACCTATCCGCATCCGCAATTCGACGGCCTGCGCGCCGCCGGCCAGTGCGACGTCACCATGGGCGAGTTCTGGTGGGGAACCGACATCATGTCGCAGTTCGATCACTTCTGCAACGTGATCCGCTCGGTCGCCTCGCCGGCGCACATCTACGGCAAGAAGATCGTGCAGGCCGAGTCGTTCACGTCCTGGTCGCATTTTCTCGAATATCCCGCCACGCTGAAGCCGCTGGGCGACGAGGCGTTTTGCGACGGCCTGAACCGCATCATGTTCCATCAATACACGCATCAGCCGAACGAGGACATGCCCGGCTATCAGTACGGCGCCGGCACGCACATCGACCGCCACGTCACCTGGTGGAACATGTCCGACGCCGTTCCTGACCTATTTGACCCGCTGCCAGAACATTTTGCAGAGCGGCCGCTTCCACGCCGACGTCTGCTATTTCTACGGCGAAGGCACGTCGAAATACGTGCCCACGAAGCGATTTCTCAAGCCCGCGCTGCCGCCGGGCTACAACTTCGATTGCGTCAATGCCGACGTGCTGTTGAATCAGATGACCGTCAAGGATCGGCCAGTTGGTTCTTCCCAACGGGATGAGCTATCGGCTGCTGGTTCTGCCGACCGCAGCGGACGATGTCGCCCGCAGTGCTTCGAGAAGATCAAGAAGCTCATCGAAGACGGTGCAACTGTGCTCGGCGACAAGCCGCTTCGCGCCCCGGGCTTGACCAACTGGCCCGAGTCCGACAAGGAGTTGAAAGCACTTGCCGACTCGATGTGGGGCGAGAACCCGACGATCATGGCGAACAGAGCGATCGGAGAAGGGCGCTTGGTGTGGGGACGCACGATCCGGCGAAGTGCTGGAGAGCCTCGGCGTGCCGCAGGATTTCGAGGCGCCAGACGACAACGAGGGCTTCGAGTTCATCCACCGAGTCATCGACGACGCGCGATTTCTATTTCGTGTCCAATCAGACCAACCAAGTGAAGAACGGCGATTTTCTCTTCCGCATCCACGACCGAATGCCGGAATTGTGGGATCCGGTCACGGGCGTCCGCCGCGACCTCCCGAACTGGAGCATCGCCAATGACGGCAGGACACGAATTCCCATGACGGTTCGAGCCGTATCAGAGCTTCTTCGTCGTGTTCCGCAAGCCGGTCGAAGGCCCTGAGCGAATCTGACGGCAAGCCGAACTTCCCCGAGTTGAAGCAAGTCGCCGAAATCGCCGGCCCGTGGACGGTCGCCTTCGATCCGAAGTGGGGCGGGCCGGAGAAGGTCGTTTTCGAGAAGCTCGACGATTGGACCAAGCGGCCGGAGGAGGGAATCAAGTATTACAGCGGCACGGCGGTCTATAAGAAGACGTTCGATCTGGCCGATCTGCCGTCGCTGCCGAAGAAGGGCGTCTTCCTCGATCTCGGCACGGTGAATTATCTCGCCCGCGTGCGGCTCAACGGCCAGCGATCTCGGCGTGGTTTGGACCGCGCCGTGGCGGGTCGATATTTCCGGCGTCGTGAAAGAGAAGGGGAACGAGCTGGAGATTGAAGTCGTCAACACCTGGCTGAACCGCCTGGTCGGCGACGCCCACTTGCCGCCGGAAAAGCGCTTGGCGAAAACGAACGTCCAATATCCGCCCAACCAACCGCTGATGCCCTCCGGCCTGCTCGGACCGGTGACGGTGCAGAAGACAAAAGTAAGACCCTTTCGTCCGCAAACAAACGCTTGAATCCAACAAGGAGTTTCGCAATGAAACGTCGCTTCGCAGGACTTGTCTCCGTATGCTTTGGGCTGGCAATCGCTCTCAACGCGGGCGGCGTCGCCGCCGGAGAAACCAATTCGCCATCGGCCGCCGGCGAAACGAGTTCATCGACGAGCTGTATCGCGTCGAACTTCTTCCGCGTTGCAGCCCGGCGAAACCTGCAAGATGTTCAGCAGCTACGACCGCACGCGGCGGAAACGACGACGGTTTCTCGGGCAAGTATTCGATCCTCCGCGAAGAAAACGGCAACAGCGTCCTGGCCGAAATGGAAGGCCCCGGCTGCATCCAGCGAATGCACTTCCCGCATTCCGAATACGGCGTTCCCGGCCTTTTGGGACAGAAAAGGCGAGCACATTCGCATCTATCTCGACGGCGAAAAGAAGCCCGCGCTCGACGTGCCGTTGGAAGACATCTTCTATGGAAAGCTGGAAGGATTTCCCAAGCCGGTGGCCGACGTGGCCCTCGGCGGGCTTCTACTGCTACGTGCCGATCCCTTACCGGAAGAGCTGCAAGGTCGTGGTCGACGGGACGGACGTGCAAGTTCGTGCAGATCGTCTATCGCACGTTTCCCGAGCGACAAGGGAATCGTGACCTTCCGCAATCCGCCCAGCGAGCCGCAGCGCAAGGCGCTGGCGAAGGCCGTGAAGGCGTGGACCTCGTGCGGCGATCTGTCGCTGCACGCTGGGCGTGGACCAGTCGAGCAAGGTCGAGAAGACCTTCGCCTTGAAGGCCGGCGAGTCGCTCGATTGGACGCTGCCGCGAGGGTCCGCAGATGGTCAGGGCCTTGTGCTCTGAAGATCAAGCCGGAGCAGGTCGAAAACGCCAACGGCGCGCGGCTGCAAATCACCTGGGACGGCGCCAAGTCGCCGGCCGTCGATCTGCCGTTGGACTATTTCTATCTGCCAGGCGAAAAAGCCCATCCCGTTCCGCTCGCTGTTGGTCGGAAACAACGACGAGGGTCTGGTACAACTTCATGCCGATGCCCTATCGCAAGTCGGGCAAGATCACGCTCACGGCCGCGAAGCCGCTCGAAGGGACGCTGACGCTGGTGACTCGCCCGCTCGACAGAGAATCCCGGCGATCTCGGCTACCTCCACGCCGTCTACAACGAAAGCCTGCCGACCAAGACCGGCGTGTTCCATCCGTATCTCAATCGCCAAGGCCGCGGGCGCTTCATCGGCGTCTATCTGGTCACCGACGGGCAGAACGACTCGAAATTGCCCATTTGGCTCGAAGGCGACGAGCAATTCACCTGCGACGGCGAACTGCGGATTCACGGCACCGGCACCGAAGACGGCTTCAACTGCGGCTGGTACGCCGTGCCCGGCCGGCTGAACGGTCCCGGCGCGACGCCGCTGAGCGGGTTTCCCGGTCTATCGCAAGGACGGCGAGCGCGACGTCGCCGTGGCCTTCCGCTGGTATCTGACCGATCCGGTCTCCTACGAGAAGTCGATCGACTTCGAACTGGAACACGGCGGCGACGAACGACGTCAACGCCAACTATCGCACCGCCGCGTTCTTCTACGATGCGGCGCCCGTAACGTTCCTCGCTGGGGACATGTCCGAATTTTCGTGTCAGCGAAAATGGGACTGACGTCCCTCACGGCTCGGGAATGCAGCGCAGAGGGCTGCGCGCTTACACCGAGCGCGATTCTGCGGCATCAGACACTCTACGTTCTCGCGGTGGTCGCCGGGGTTCGAACCGATCCGGGCCTGGGCAAGGCCGACTTGCGCAATCCGTGCTGCACGATATTGGAGACGCTGACCGTGACCTTCTCCTCGGCGGAGACCATTTCGTCGATGCTGCTCGCCGTGCCCTTCACGCCGTCGATGATCGCGGTCAGCGCTTTGCCGGCCTCATTGCTGAGTTTTGCGCCTTCATGGACGCGATCGTTCGCCTGCTTGATGAGCGCGGCGATCTCGCCGGCGGCCTTTTTCGAGCGGGCGGCCAGTTTCTGGACCTCGTCGGCCACGACGGCGAATCCCAATCCGTGCTGCCCTGCCCGCGCCGCCTCGATGGCCGCGTTCAGTGCGACCAGATTGGTTTGCTGGGCGATTTCCGAAATGACCTGGCTGGTGACGTTGATCTGTTCGGAACTGGCGCGGATCAGGTTCATCGCTTCGATCGATTTCTGCACGGCCGCGCCGCCTTGATGGGCCATGCGATTGGCGTCTTGAGCCATGGCGCGGAGTTGTTCGGCCTCCTTGACCCGCTTCTCGGTTCCTTCCTGCAGAATCGTTTCATTCTCCTGCAGCCTTCTCTCCTTGTAGAGGGCGCAGTTCTCGACGCGGCTAAGTCCGTTGTGGACGCAACGGCCATCGCCGTGGCAGGTTCCATAACCGCACTCGCCGCAGTTCAGTTCGTCGTCCGTGGTTTGCTTCTTAAGCTGCGTGTGATAGATTTCCTGCACGACGGCGTCGGACGGATGCCGCAACTGCACGTTGCCCTGAAGGTTGGCATACCTGCGGTCGTAAAGCCCCGGCCGCCAGAAGCGGTCGATGTACTCGTGCAGCGAATCCTTGCGACGTCGCCGCTTTGCGCGGCTTCGCCGCCTTCGCCGGCTCTTCTCGGCTTCCTTGGCTTTTGCTTTCGGCATAGCGTGCCCGCATGCGCCGGCTGCGCTGTTCGACGAGCCATTCCACTTCGTCCTGGGGCTTGTGCTGGCAGGTGGTGCCGGTGCCTCCGTTGCAGCCCATTTCGCAGTTCAGGCAATCGATCATCAACGGCGACTTGCCCTCGGCGATCATGCGCGGCAAATCGTTCAGGTACTTGTAGATCGTGTGCGGTCCCTCGATCTTCCGCACGCTCTCCTCGATGCCGGGCACCTCGCGGGCGGCGGTTCGCATCAGTCCGCCCGGCGACGAGAAAAGCACGGCCCGCTCGGCCGGCGGATTGTCGAACTCGACCGCCGGGAAGCGGCCAAGCTGGATGCTGTGATCGTGCATGTATTCTTGCAGGCGGGCAAACGTCACGTTGTAATCGCCTTGTCCCGTTTCGTCGAATTCCCGCCGCTTGGAAACGCAGGGCGAGAGCACGACCACGCGATGCGATCGGTACTGCGGATAGATACTCGTGGATCATCCGAATCGTGTGGACCATCGGGCTGTCGGCCGGCGCCAGGTACGGCAGCAGTTCCGGCTTGTAGAGCTGGATGTAGCCCGACGATCGCCGGACAGGGTTGCGCGATCACGGCCTTGGGGCTGTTGTGCTTGACGTGCTCCAGGTAGCTCTTGACCGTCAAGCTCGGCGCCAAAGCTCACGTCGAAGATCGCGCTGACGCCCAGCGACTTCAGCCAGCCGTTGACGTGCAGGTACATGTCGGGAAAGCTCGACGCCACGGCCGGCGCAACGACGGCCACCATCTTGACGCCCTGTTGCACGATCGGCGACAAACCGGTCGGTATCGTCCACGGCCTTTCGCGCCCCATGCGTACATGCCGCGATGCAGGCCCCGCATCCAATGCACGTGTCATGGTTCAGACGCACGGTGTCGCCGCTGCCGTCGTTGCAGAACTTCACCGGACACGCGGAAATGCACGCATGACAGCTTACGCATTTCGATTCGTCGATTTCGACTACGGGGGTGAGCTTTCTCACAATACTGGCTCCATTGGATAGGGCTCGTTGGGCAGGCGTCAGGTGCTCGCTACCGTGGAGAACCTGGCGTCGGTTTCGGCGGGATGACATCGTTGGGTGGGACAGTACCGCCAGGGGGCGCTACGCGGGCCTCCGGTGGGAATCCGGTCTGCACAACCATAGCACGATTGCCCAACATTCGCCGCTCTGGCAAGACGCCAACCGCCGAAAAACTCCGCGCGACAGACAGACTTCGTGGCGACTCTAACGATTATTCTCGCCACAACAGCCCGACAAGGCGGGCGAACGTCTTTCCGACGAGAGCGGTCGAAATCTGCCACCGAGCAGGGCGAAATAGCACCAGCGCTGGAGCGATCGTGCGGCCACTCCAGCTCGCCGGCAACGTCACAAGAACCGCTGATAGGCCGCGACGGCCAGGGTGTCGCAGCGTTCGTTTTCGACGTGGCCGCTATGGCCGCGGATGTGGGTGAAACGGACGCGATGCCGCGCGAGCAATTCGTCGAGCTGCCGCCAGAGGTCTTCGTTTTTCACTTCGGCCCAGCGGCTGCCTTCGCGGCGGTCCGGCCTGAGACGTCGTCGGTCGAGAAGCGGGCAAAGCTCATGGGGCCCGACTTGACCTGCCCCACGCATGTGCCGAACGTGTTGTCTTTCCCGACCGTGCCGGCGATGATTTCCTGGAAGTCCATCTTCACGTCGCGAAAGAAATGCTTTGGCAGGTTCGAGCAGTGGAAGCAGACAGCCTTGTCGGGATCCGCACCGTAGTTGTTGTTCCAATCCAGCAGCGCCGACGGCGTCTCCGACGCCAGTCGCAGCGCGTGCATCGCTCAGCACGCCGCAGATGTCGACCTCGCAGGCGCTCGACAGCAGGTCGTTGCTCATCATGCTCATGACCGTACAGGGGACGATGCCGAGGTTCTCCTCAATCGACGTCCAGCACTGCACCGCGCTGATGGCGACCTCGGTCTCGCGCATCCAGCCGTCGACCACCGCCGCCAGCTTCGCCATCTTCAGCAGCGCCTCTTTCGGGCACGCCGCCGGTCTGCACGTACTGCTGGATCGCCGCGAGCTTGGCCTGGGCGGCATCGTCGTCCGTCTTTCATGCGTCCGATTCGTCCCAGCACCTCCGATAGATCGAGCGGTCTCGACCGAGATGCCCTGCGACTCCAGCAATCTTCTCGCTGTAGCGCACCGTATTGAACGCCGTAGGACGCGCCCCGATCGAGCCGACGCGCAGGTTCTTCAGCCCTTTCACCACGCGGCAGACTGCCGCGAACCACTCCAGGTCTTTGGCAAACTCGGGCGAATCCGGCGCCTCGGTGTGCAGGCTCGTAATCGAGTACGGAATGCCGTACTGTTTCAGGTTGTTGCAGGCCGACATCTTGCCGCAAAAGCTGTCGCGGCGGAAGGCGATGGTCATCTTTCCCGGATCGTCGGGCGTCGCCTGCACCAGTACCGGCACTCGCAGGTTGGCCAGTCGCAAGGTGTCGGCGATAGCCCGCTCTTCCCCGAAATTCGGCAACGTCACGATAACGCCGTCGATGCGGTCACGGTTACGGGTAAACAGATCAACGCAGCGTTTGACCTCTTCGCGCGTGGTGACAGCTCCGCACTTGGTGTCTTCCGGCGTCAGCACCACCACATCCATGCCCGCCTTTTGCAGAACAGCGGTCATCTCTTCGCGGCCCGAGTTCGCCAGATGAGCAGGAAAGAATCCACGGTTGCCCACAATCAGGCCCATGGTCATCTTCATTTTCGACATAAAAGTCCCTTTGCCCGGAAATTCGCACTCCGCGGCTACGATGTGCGGCGAGGCTGGAAGCGCAGGCTGTACATGATCCCGAGTAGAAATCAGCGCCGCTCCCCACCACACGTTGGCGTGGTACCGAAACAGCACCACCGGGTTCGCCGGGGGATGAACGAATTCCCACAGCCCCGCGCCCAGGATCAGTGCGCCATTCACCAGGAGCGAGACGCCCACGAAAAACCAGATCGAGATGCCGCCGCCGCTTCGCATATCTGCTCCTCACCACACCAGAATATTGAACATGACGAAGACTGCCGCCACCGCGATTGCCCAGAAGATCGGGCCGCTCCCACAGCGGGACATCGGCTTCGTGCGGAATCGGTGTCACGCCATAAACCAGTCCCACCAGTTCCGCGTCGGGCTTGGGCTTGGTCATCAGGCTGACCACCACGGTCACGATGACGCAAACAATCCACGACCAGAGCGCGCGGTACATGTTCTCGGCCATGTCGTGCGCATCCGGCGAAAGCGCGACGTAGCGCAGCGCCGTCGGATCGACCTTCACCCAGGCCCACATTCCGATCGACGACACTGTCCCGGCCAGCAGACCCCAGAATCCGCCCTGCGACGACGTCCGCTTCCACAGCATGCCCAGCACCACCGTTCCGAACAGCGGCGCGATAAAGAAGCTGAACAGAGCCTGCACATAGTCCATGATGCTGAGGAACGACATCACCAGGTACGCCGTGCCCACCGAGATCAACACACCGACGATGGTGGTCCAGCGTCCCATCTTGACGTAGTGTTCGTCGCTGGCGTCTTTGTTGATCAGCGCGCGGTAGATGTCGTAGGTCCAGACCGTGGCGAACGCGCTGACGTTGCCCGCCATGCCCGACATGAATCCAGCGATCAGCGCCGTGATGCCCAGTCCCAGAAGTCCCGGGCCCGCGTAGCGCGCCAGCATCAGCGGCAGCACTTCGTTGTAGCTGTGGCCTCCTGATGCCACCGCTGCGCCTTCGCCCATCAGCTTCTGCGGCAGCACCGCCAGCGCCAGCAATCCGGGAAGGATCACGATGAAGGGCACGAACATCTTGAAGGCCGCGCCGATGATCGGCGCCATTTTCGCCGCGCGCAGGTCCTTCGCCGACAACACGCGCTGCACCACCAGGAAGTCGGTCGTCCAGTAGCCGAACGAGATCACGAAGCCCAGTCCGAACACGATGCCGGTCCAATGAATGCCCATCGGATTGTCGTTGAACGTCCCAAGGTGGACCACAGGTGCGTGTACTCCGACGATGCCCGTACCGCGATCTGCGCCTTCAGGTTCGACCAGCCACCGGCTTCGATCAGGCCCATCACCGGAATCACCAGCGCGCCCGCCCAGATCAGGATGAACTGCAGCACTTCGTTGAAGATCGCCGAGCGCAAACCGCCCAGCGCGACATAGATCGCCACCGTCATCGACGACACCCAGATGCTGAAGTTGATGTCCCAGCCCAGCACGACCTTCATCACCAGCGCCATGGAGTACATGTTGATGCCGCTCATCAGCACCGTCATGAACGCGAACGACACCGACGAGAGCGTCCGCGCGGCTTCTCCGTACCGCAGCTTCAGGTAGCCCGGCACCGAGTGCGTCTTGGAAATGTAGTAGAACGGCATCATCACCAGCGCCAGGAACAGCATCGCCGGAATCGCGCCGATCCAGTACCAGTGCGTCGCCAGTATGCCGTACTGGTAGGCCGCCGCCGCCCATCCCATCAGTTCCAGCGAGCCCAGGTTGGCGGACAGGAAGCTCAGACCGGCGATCCAGGCCGTCATCTCGCGGCCGGCCATGAAGAAATCTTCGCCGGTGTTGGACTGACCCCGCAGATACCAGCCGATCGCCAGCACCAGCGCGAAGTAAAACGCGATAATCACCACATCGACCGTGCGACAGATGCACCAGTCTGGTCGCGGCTACCATCGCCATCAGTGGAATCATTCTTGGTTCCTTACCTGACCGTAATAGGCGTTCGTTCCGTGTTTGCGAAGATAATGCTTGTCGTGCAGGGCCTGCGAAATCGCTTCCGCACTGCGATCAATCCCCGACGTCAGATAGGCGGTTCGCGCCAGCATTCTCGAGGACGACCGCCATCTCGGCAGCTCGCTCGCATCCGCACCCCACGTAAACGGGCCGTGGCTCGCAACCAGCACTCCCGGGACCGCAGCGTAGTCTATCGCATCGAAGGTGTGGACGATGACTTCGCCGGTATTTCTCTCGTAGTCGGAGGCAATCGCGGTGTCGGGCAAGGACGTCGTAACCGGAACTGGCCCGTGAAAGTAGTCCGCGTGCGTCGTGCCGAAGCAAGGAATCGGCTGCCGCGCCTGCGCCCAGGCCGTGGCATACTCGGAGTGGGTATGCGCGATGCCGCCGATGGCTGGCGAACTCGCTGTAGAGCACGAAATGAGTTGCGAGGTCCGACGAAGGCCGAAGCTCACCCTCGACAACCTTGCCTTCCAGATCGGTTACCACCAGGGAGGCCGGCCGTCAGGTCTTCGTAAGGAACACCGCTGGGCTTGATGACTACCAGCCCATCACTCGCGGGAAATGCCGCTCGCGTTCCCGAAGGTGTAGAGAACGAGCCCTTTTCGTTGGAGTTCGAGGTTGGCCTGCAACACCTCGTCGCGCAACTCTTTGAGCAGCATTCTGCGGCAGCGCCTCAGTGAGCTATCGCGGAGAATCCCTTATCGTGTACGTACACGACAACGCTAGTGAAGCCGGGGGCGTTTGTCAACCGCGTTCTTCCGGGACATACCAGGCTCATAGCGTCGTGCTTTGGTACGTTATCATGCCAGAATGATCATCACTGCCAGCGCTCTGCTCTTCGACCTCGACGGCGTACTGATTGACTCTACTCCGGCGATCACCCGGGTTTGGACGAAATGGGCCGTCCAACATGGCTTCGAGCCGGAGAAGACCGTCCGTGAAGCGCACGGACGCCCCAGCATCGAAGCGATTCGCGAGCTCCTGCCCGAATGCCGATCACGAAGCCGAGAACCTGGTGATGGAGCGCGGCGAAATCGAGGACTTGGAGGGTGTCGTACCTCTGCCCGGAGCGATCGAGCTGCTCACTTCCCTGCCGCCTCACCGCTGGACGATTGTCACCTCGTGCACGCGTGCCGTTGGCCGAAGTCCGCATTCGTGCCGCCGGATTGCCGGTTCCGCCGACGATTGTCACCTCCAGCGATATCACCAACGGGAAGCCTCACCCCGAGCCCTACCTCAAAGGGCGCAAGCGTACTGGGCGTCCCGCCTGCCGACTGCATTGTGTTCGAGGATGTGCCTGCAGGCATTCGTTCCGGCAAGGCGGCGGGCGCTCGCGTTGTCGCTGTGCGTACCACCGCGCCCGACGCCGACCTGGTTGCGGCCGGCGCCGATTGGGTGGTTGATAATTGTGGCGCAATCTCCGCACAGAGGATGTTGCGCTCTGGCTGTCCTGCGATCGTCGATCAGCCTTGACGCACCGACGTCATTGAGCCGCCCGCGCCGTTCTGCTAGCTTGGACAGTTCCTTCCGACGACGAGGGCAGGCCATGTTTCGTCATCGCTGAAGTCTTGATCGCGTTAGCATCTCATTGCTCGCACTACTTGGCGACTGCCCAGTCTTCGCCCAGACCGACCACCTCGCCGCCTCGCAGAATGTTTGCTCCTTACGTGGACATGAGCAAGCTGACAACCACCTTGCGCCAACTTCAGTCAGCTCGGGAACCAAGACGTTCACTTTGGCCTTCATCGTTTCCGCCAACAGCTTGCGAACCCGCGTTGGGGAGGCACCGCCTTAGTTTCCACCGACGTCAAAATCGCCGTCGAAGCAACTAATCTCAGGGAAGCGGGTGGCGATATTCATCATCGCCTTCGGCGGCTACGACGGGCTCGAGCTGGCGCAGTCGTGCACCGACGTGCCCAGTCTGCAGGCCGCATATCAGGCCGTGATCGACAAGTACAAGGTGAAGATTCTCGATTTCGATGTGGAACACACCGCCATCGAAGATCCCGTCTCCATCGATCGCCGCAGCCAGGCCCTCAAGGCACTGGCCGCCGCGAATCCCGGGCTGCAGATCAACTACACGCTGCCTGCCACGCCTGCGGGCACTGACCGATCTGTCGGTGAACGTAATCAAGAGCGCGGTGAAGTTCGGAACTCCCGTCGCCGTCGTGAACCTGATGACCATGGACTACGGCTCACCTGTCCCCATGGGAGCAATGGGGCCGAACGCGGTAGCCGCCGCCTCCG
This sequence comes from uncultured Acidobacteriaceae bacterium, assembly GCA_963751155.1. Lineage (GTDB taxonomy): Bacteria > Acidobacteriota > Terriglobia > Terriglobales > Acidobacteriaceae > DASRAA01. The sequence continues at coordinate 15,795 of CAVVTL010000013.1, forward strand.
GCGCGATGTGCCAATTGAAGTCGCTGGGACTGAACGCGCGCGTCGGCATCACGCCCATGATCGGCGTGAATGACACGCGCAGGCGAGACCTTCACGCTGGACGACGCACAGGTTGTGTGAATTACGCGTTGGCCAACAGCAATTCGGTTGCCCTGCTGGCATTCTGGTCGGTAGGACGCGACAACGGCGGTTGCTTCGGCACTGTGTCGCCTACGTGCAGCGGCATCGCCCAAAAGGATTGGGACTTCACCCGCATCTTCCAGAAGTTCCAGTAGACAGGCAAATCTTATATTCGGGTGCCCCCCCAAGCCGGTTTTGCTTGGGTGGGTCTGACCATCGTGCCGTTGCTTCCTTGGCTTACCCCATCCTCACCACAACGTCATTCACTGAACCCGCCTTCTGCGCCGCTATCGGCATCGTCGCTGGCTTGCCATTCAGCGTCACCGACTTCACGCCCTTTTCCACGCCATCGGGATTCTCTACGGTGATGTTGTACGTCGCCCCGCGCCACTGGCGCTTGACTTCGAAATCGCTTCCAGTCCGAAGGCACGCAGGGATCGATGACCAGTCCGTCGAACGTCAGCCGCACACCGAGAATCCAGCGCGTCACGGCCGTGTAATTCCATCCGCCACTTCCCGTGAGCCACGGATGCCGCGCCCGTCCGAACGCCGTGTGGTCCTTGCCCATCACGAACTGGCAGTACGAGTACGGCTCGGCCTCGCGGACCTCGATCCTGTCGTTCTGGTTGTAGGGCAGCAGCGAGTTGTAGAACTTCATGGCGCGCTCGCCGCGCCCCAGTTTGCACTCGGCAATCACCGCCCACGGATTGGGATGGCTGAAGATCGCCGCGTTTTCCTTGATGCCCTTGTACACGCGGCCAACGAAGCCGATGTCGTCATTCGGCTTCGAGAACGCCGGCCAGAGCAAGTGAATTCCGTATTCCGAGTAGAGGTACTTGTCCACCGCATCCATGGCCGACTTGCCCCGCTCAGGCGACGCCGCATCCGACACCACCGCCCAGGTGTTGCTTTCGATGAAGACCTTCCCTTCTTCGTTTTCCTTGCTGCCGACCTTCAGGCCCTTCGCCGTGATGCCGCGCAGATACCATTCGCCGTCCCAAAGTTCGCGTTCACAGGCCGCCTTCACGCGGTCGGCCATGGCGGAATACTTCGCCGCGTCTGCTGATCCGCCCGAGGTGCTTCGGCCGCCTCAACGAACGCCCGCAGCGCCCAATGGTGCATGAACGACACCATCGCGCTCTCGCCGCCGCCCAGGTTGAGGCAGTCGTTCCAGTCGGCCCGCAGTCCCTTGCAGATGCCGGTCGCTCCCACCTGCTCCGCCGAGAAATCCAGCGCGCGCTTCAGGTGCTCGTACACCGTCGCCTCGCCCTCGTCGGCAAACGGCACGACTTCGTCGAACAGCGCGAGTCTCGCCGGTTTCCTTCACGTACTCGCAGATCGTCACCACCTGCCACAGCGCGTCATCCGAGCAGGTGTGTTCCAGTCCGTGGATCATCTGCTTCTCGTCGGGGGCGTGCGCAATCGTCGGCGACTTGAACGCCGGGCGCCTTCTGTTTCTCCGGATCGAACCAGTCGGGATCGAACAGGTGAAGCCCGTAACCAGCACTCACCTGCCCGTTCAGCAATTCGATGATCCGCTGGCGGCACTTCGCAGGATTGGTGTGCACCACGCTCATCACGTCCTGCGACGTGTCGCGATAGCCCAGCCCGGTGCGGCCGCCAACTTCGATGAACGACGCAAATCGCGACCACACCACGCAGGTCTCCGCCTGGTAGAGCGTCCAGATGTTGGTCATGGTGTCCAGGCCCTGCATTCGGCGTCTTGCACTGGAACACCTCCAGCTTCTTCTGCCAGTATTCGCGCAGCGCTGCGAACGCCGCATCAACCGCCGCCGCGATCCGAGTACTTCGTCCTTGATCTGCTTCCCCGTCGCGCGCGGCCCGACGCCCAGCATGAACGTCACTCGCGACTCTTCGCCCGGCGCGATCGGTCAGCCGCTTGTGGAGCGCGCCGCAGTGGTTTCCGCCCAGTTCTGACGTGTTCTGGCACTCTCCTCGCTCGACCGCAATCGGATTCGTCTCCGTCCGATAGCTTCCCAGAAAGCGGTCGCGCACGCAGTCGTAGCTGTCCGGCTCGAAGCTGGCAGCCATGTAGTGAAACGTCCACGGCTCGTAGAAGAAGTCGTACTCGATGATGCCGTCGGCGTAGCTCGACCCCGCCGCGTACAGGCTCATCTGCAGGTTCTGGTTGTCGATCTCGATGTGATGGAACGAGAACTCGACGTAGGAGAACACGCTCAGCTTGCGCGGCTTGCGTGCCAGTGTTCTTGTATTCGCACGTCCCACAACTCAACGTCATCCTCGATCGGGATGAACAGCGTCTGCTCTGCGTCGATTCCGTTGTACTCGCACGAGAACTTGGAGTACGACAGTCCATGCCGGCACTCGTATTTCGCGGCCTGTCAGGTCTTTGCCCGACCGGCTGCCACGAGATCGACCAGTACTCTCCGGTCTCATCGTCGCGCAGGTACACGTAATGCCCCGGACGGTCCAGCGGCACGCCATTCTGCCGGAAGCGCGTGATGCGATGGTGTTCGGCATTCTTGTAAAACGAGTACCCTCCCGCATTGTGGGAGATCACGGTGCACATGTCGCGTACGCCGAGATAGTTCGTCCACGAGACCGGCACGTCCACCCGATCGATCACATACTCCCGGTTCGCATTGTCAAAGTACCCGTATCGCAAATCCTGCCTCCGCTAGCCTGATCGCCTGCGCATCTACGACTTCCCGTTTTCCGCCGTCACAAACTGCCGCAGCCACTGCAGCAGTTCCTTCGCCTTCTCGGGCGAGTCCGCTTCCACCGTCAGCCGCAGCACCGGCTCGGTGCCCGAAAATCGCAGCAGCGCCCAGTTGTCGTTCTCCAGCAGCAGCTTCGTGCCATCGATATGCGAGATGTTCGTCACTTTGTATGGACCGATATGGCTGCTGGGCGCGTCTTTCATTCGTTTCGGCACCGCAATCCGCATCTCCGGAGTTGCGGGCAGGCTCTCTTCCACGTAGTACAGCCGTCCGGTCAGCCCATACACCCGCTCCAGCAGCTCCGAAACCTTCTGTCCTGTCTTCGCGAGCATTTCGACCACCAGCGCGCAGGCAAAGATGCCGTCCTTGCCGAGGATGTGCCCACGAATCGTCAGCCCACCCGACGACTCTCCGCCCAGCACCGCATTGTGTTCCACCATGGTCGAGACGATGTGCTTGAAACCAACCGGAGTCTCGTAGCACTGCTCGCCCAGCTTCTTGGCCAGCCGATCCAGCAGGTGCGAGGTCGACAGGTTGCGCACCACGCCGCCGCGTTCTCCGCGAACTTCGTGCAGGTACCAATAGAGCAGCAGCAGCACGTCGTTGATGGAAACGTATTCGCCGCGTTCGTCGAGAATGGCCACGCGGTCGGCATCGCCATCCATCGCCAGGCCGAGATCGTAGTTCCCTTCCTGCATCTCCGAGCTCAACAGCCGAAGCGCCTCCGCATTCGGGGCCGGAGACCGTCCTCCGAACAAAGGGTTGTGCCGTTCGTGGATGAACGTCACCCGGCAGCGCGCCTCGGTCAGCACCGTGCCCAGCGTGAGCTGGCCAACGCCGTACATCGGATCGACAATGACCTTCAGCCCGGCCTCGCGAATCTTGTCGAGATCGATCAGTGCCTCCACCGCATCGACGTATTCGTTGGTGAAGTCGCGCTTCTCGACGATTCCGGCTTCCAGTGCCAGATCGAGTTCCAGCTTGATGGCGTCACTGTGGCTCAGTGCATTCGCTTCCCTCTCGATTTGTCGCGTCTCGTGGTCCAGCAGCAGCGAGCCATCTCCGCGAAACACCTTCAGGCCGTTCCACTCCGGAGGATTGTGGCTCGCCGTAAACGCCAGCCCGTAGGCCGAGCCCTTGATCGCCGTCGCATACGTAATGAGCGGGGTCGGCGCATCCTCGGTAAGCAGAATCGTCGGAATATCGTTGCCGGCGAACACCTCAGCTGACGCTTCCGCCGCCTGCTTCGACAGGAAGCGGCGATCGTAGCCGATAATGACTCCCTTGTCTTCGATCGATTGCCGCGTGATGTCGTTGGCCAGCGCCTGCGATAAACGGCGCACGTTGTGCAGCGTGAAGCCTTCGCCAATCAGTGCCCGCCACCCACCTGTTCCAAACGCGATCAGGTTCTGCTCTTCCTGCCGTCGCGGACGATAGAGTCGCTTCTGCAGGATGAATTCCGCACGCGCGAAATCAGCGTCGGAATTGATGCCCTGCACTTCGTCCTGATCGTAGAGCTGATAGTTCTCCACCTTCAGGCCTGACCGGATCAGCTGGTGGACGCAGTCGGTGAAGCGGTAATCGCCATCAACCGGCGAAGGCGACAGCCTCCGCAGCGCGTCGCCGATGACCTTGGCATTCACAACGTATGCACCAACATTTACTTCGCGAATCGCGCGCACTTCCGCCGATGCCTCGGTGTCTTCGATGATGTCGATGATCTGCCCACCGGCATTGCGGATGATTCGTCCATAAGGGAGCGGCCGGTCAATCATCGCCGTCAGCAACGTAAGGTGCGCCTGTTTGAGATCATGGCGATTCAGCAAGCCCAGGATCGACGCCGGACGAAACAGCGGCGTGTCGCCATACAGGACCAGCAGGTTGCCGTCGAAATCCGGAATCGTCTCGCACACGGCGCGAACCGCATCGCCTGTCCCCAGCGGTTTCTCCTGCTCTACAAAGTGAAACTTCGGACTGAGATGATTGCGCACGTCCTGCTGTCGGTAGCCAACGACGATGTAGATGTCTTCCGGCCTGACCACCTGCAACGCATTCTGCACTACGTATTCGACGACCGTCTGCTCGCCCAGCTTCTTAATCACCAATGGCTCGCCGTCAGCCGTGGTCGCGTCTTTGCCGGCCGCCAGGATCACAGCCTTAAGCGGCACCTTGTTCCTTTGAAGCTCAATCGACATAGCTAGGGACTCTCGTTCTGGTGGCGGACACCGGCCGCCGGCGTCAAATTTCGCGTTCACAGCCCTACGGGTTCGAGACTCTCTTCGGATACCTTCGCGCCGCGAATCGGTACAAAGCGCGCCAGGATCATCGCAGGGATGGCCGAAATCAGCACCCATAGAAAGAAGTGCTCGTACCCGAGCTTCATCTGGATCCAGCCGCTCATCGCTCCCGGCACAATCAAACCAAGGTTCATCAGCGAGTTGGCAAATGCGTAGTGCGCAGTCTGATACTTGCCCGGAGCAATCTCCTGCATCATCACCAGCATCACGCCCGACAAAGCCGAAGCCGTAGCCGAACATCTCCAGCGACATGGCCAAGCGTGATCAGCACGTTGCTGGTAGGCATCACCGTGCTCAGGTAGAAGTACGTCAGCATCGGCACGTTCATCACCAGGATCAGCGGCAGCAGCGCGCGCTTCAGGCCGAGCCACGCCGCGAAGTATCCGCCCAGCATGCTTCCCAGAATGAACGCCGCGGTGCCGAACGTGCCGTAGATGGTTCCGAACTGCGCCGTGCTCAGGCCAATACCGCCCTGGTCACGCGCCGCTTTCAGGAAGAGCGGACCGATCTTCACCACCTGTCCTTCACCGGCGCGATATAGAAACACGAACAGCAACAGGAACCAGATATTCGGCTTCTTGAAGAAGTCGACCACCACGTCCCAGAATGTCGCCAGCATGTCGTGCAGGTTTCGCGAATGTCGCTCCGCGCCTCCCGGAGGCAGCACTCGCGAGTGAAAGAGGCTGAGAATCACCAGCGTGATTCCCACGCACTGCGAAGATCATCATCCATGCCCGCACCACCGGCATGCGGTTCTCCAGGTAGCCGGCGAGGATCAGCAATCCACCCTGCGAAACAAAGCGCGCGATGTTGTAGAACCCGCCCTGCCAGCCCGCATACTCTGCCTGCTGCCTGCGAACTCAGGCTGGCGATGTACAGACCGTCCGCCGCAATGTCATGGGTGGACGACCAGAACGCAATCAGCGCCAAAAAGCGCCGACACTGTAGCGAAAATATCCCGGCAAAGGCAGGCACAGGGCCAGCAACCCCAGGCTCAATCCGCCTACGAGTTCCATCAGCACGACGAAGAACTTCTTCGTGCGGTACATCTCGAGGAACGGGCTCCACAGCGGCTTCAGCGACCACGGCAGCCCCAGCAGGCTCACCGTCGCCGTGATCGTCACATTCGACACGCCCATGCGCGAATAGAAAATGAGCGCCATCATGTTGACGGCATAGAACGGCAGCCCCTCCGCAAAGTACAGCGTGGGGACCCACAGGCTCGGGCTGTATCGGGTTCGTGTTGCGTTACTCATTCATTCGGACGTTCAGACCAACCGCAATGCTACCCTGCTGGCAGACGACGGCAAACGCGCAAGCTCCGGAGCTCGGGGGCTTTACGCGGCATTTGTCACTTTCGCTCACAAACGGTCATATTCGAAGCTAAACTATCGACGCCCCAATGACAAGGAATTTGCGCTCCTCCGATCCTGTCGAAGTGCGTTGCAGACGCTGACGTCATCTGCCGCAATGCTTTCTGGGAAGACTTAGAGTCCCTGGGCGGGCTCTTCCTGTCAGGACAACCAGTTACTGCACTAGACGCTCGAGGATGCGGTGAACACTCCCGAGGCTCTCGGGCCACAGCAACAGCGTGGCCGCGACTCCGCCGATGACGAGCGCAATGTTTCTGCTAATCGTCACCAAAGGAGCCAATGGCTTCGCCGCGTAGGCCGGCTCGCGCAGCAGGCGATCGACCCGTCTTGCAAGGTCGGCGTCGCTGTCAACGAGCGACGACAATAGATAAGACGGAGTGGGATGCACGCCGAGCTTGGCAACTCGCACCAGCGCCGAAGCCAGCGAGAGGGCTCGGGACTGGCTCCCGTCGACAGCCGCATCGTCAGCCGCCCATTCCGTAAATTTCGCCCAACCGCGCTCCAGCAGCGAGAATCCCGAGACGAACGGCAGAACATCCGGCGACAGCAGGAACAGCAGCTTCTTCAGGTTGTCGCGCGAAGTGCTGTGCGCCGCCTCATGACGAAAAGCTGCTTCTTTCTGCTCTTCGCTCAGCGCATTCATCACGTCCTGAGAAACCACAAGGCACGGATGCAGGACGCCCGCCACTGCCATCACTGCGGTGGCCTCGTTCACGACGAACGACTTCCGAGGCACACTCTCCGATGCGAGCGGTATGAGTGACCACACGGCATCTCCGCATGTAACGCTCGCGTGCGCACCACCGACACCAGTCCGCGCAGCAGCGACGCCACCCACATTGCCGCTCCTAACGTCGACGCCATAAGGCAAGCCAGGCCGACTCGTTCACCAGCAATGTCCGGCTCAAGCCAAACGTAGCTGGGCACGCAGAACCCCAACACCAGAAACAGTGTCACGGTCACGGGCGCCATTCGCAGCGCAAACAAGAGGCGAGCTGAGAGGCGCGGCCTCATCGTTTCGGCAATCCTCACCGCAGTAGAGGAGAGGCCGCGAACGACCAGCCAGCAGAGTGCATGAACCACGAAAAACGTGGCGAAGCACAGGCACAGCAGCCGGATAGTGTACGGAAGGATCATTTGCCCGACAGTTCCTCGCGCTTCCGCTGAATCTTCTTCTCCAGTTCGTTCAGCAGTGTCGCATCGTGCGTACCCACGGCATCGACCAGGCACGACAGCAGCAGCTCGCGGGAAGCCTCCGGTCCCGCCAGGAATCCGGCCATCATTTCGCCGGCGCGTCGACGGTCCCAATCCTCGCGCGAGACCTTGGGCGAGTACACGAATGCGCGATCGTTCATCTCCCGCTCGAGCAGCCCTTTCTTGTAGAGGCGATCCAGAGTCGTCATCACGGTCGTGTATGCCAGCTTGCGTTCCAGGCGTCCGACCACATCTCGAACGTTGCCGGCCCCAAACGACCACATCGCTTCCATTACGTCAATCTCGAGCGGACCCAGATGCAGATGGGCGGACACGAGGTCCGCGTCGGCATCCGGTTTAAAAACAGAAACCATGGCTGGTGCTCCCTTTAACCGATTGCACTGTCGAATCAGGCTGGATTCTATCGTTCCCAGCTTCCAAAAACCACCCCAAATTGGGTCGCCCGCGCTGCCAATTTCACTGCGCCAAGAACTCATCCGATTCGACTTCGCGCGCTGAGACCTCGATCGTATGCAAGCTTGCTTTTTCGAGCGCGCGGTTGAACTCTGCCAACTCTCCGCTCTTCAGCGCCTTCCACTCAGCCATCCGACCGTTCGCAGCCCGCTCCGACATGTGATAGACGTCGATGGCCTGTTGCGGAACTGTGCGATCGCCGCCCTCCACCACGCGCAGCACTGACTGCAGCCCGCTGCTGGCTGCTACCAGTCCCATCGCATCCGGGTGCCGTCGCACTTCCCTTCTCGATGCCGGTTCATAGCGGCTTCGAGCTTTTCGGCTTGCGCCAGATAGCTCTGGCTTGTCCTTGAGTTGTCCCTTCACATTGGCGATGCTGCCTGCCACCTTGCGCATCTCCACCAGGGCTCGTCGGCTCTGGCGAACTTCGGCAAATATCTCCAGCCCCAGGCTCTGTTGTCTGCTCCAACTCCGCAGTGGTTGCCTTCGATCGCGGATCCATCCTTATCGTCAACCCTGTGTTCATCACCGCCCCATCCACCGTCAGCCTCACCGGGTAGGTTCCCGGAGCCACCTTCGGCCCTCGCGGCGCGCCGAATCCCTCATCCTCCAGTTCTTCGCCCGTGCCCGAACTGTTCCATCGCAGGTCCCACACGAACCGATGCATTCCCGCCCGTTCTCCAGCGCTGACCGGCTTCGGAAACCATCGCTCGGCGATCGGCATCGGCGGAAGCTTCTGCGCCGCCTTCTTCTCTCCGCTCACATACCTCCGCACCAGCGTGCCTTTGGCGTCGAAAATCTCCAGCGTCACCTTGTCCGCCTTCGCCGGAAGGAAGTAGTCGATCACTGCTCCGTCCGGCGGGTTCTTCGCCATCGGCTCTTCCGGCGGGAAACGGGCTTCCCAGGAACACATCGTTGTCCACCCGCACCGCGACTGCCGGGCTGAACAGCATTCGGCTTGTCGCTCATTCACGCCCGCCGCAATCTGCCGCAGCGGCGTGATGTTGTCCAGCACCCAGAACGCGCGTCCGTACGTCGCAATCACCAGGTCGTCGCCGTGGATCGTCAGGTCTCGCACCGACGTCACCGGCAAGTTCAGTTGCAACGGCTGCCAGTGGTCGCCATCGTCGAACGAAACGTACACCCCGAGTTCCGTGCCCGCGAACAGCAACCCCTTCTGCTGGGTGTCTTCCCGAATCGCATTGACGAAACGCGGTCGGTCCGATTCCGCCAACGATCTCCTGCCATGTCTTTCCGTAATCCCTCGTGCGATACAGGTACGGCGCCTGGTCGTCCAGCCGATGCCGGTCCACCGCCGCATACGCCACCGCCGGATCGAAGTGCGATGCCTCGATCATCGCGATCTTGCTCCAGTCGCTCAGCCCTTTCGGCGTCACGTCGTTCCACGTCTTGCCGCCATCGGTCGTCAGATGAATCAGCCCGTGTCGCTTCCCGCCCAGATCACTTCCGCCTTCATCGGCGACGGCGCGATCGAGTACACCACGCCAAAGCCGCGTTCCTTGGCGTTCTGCACAGTCACCGCCGGGTCAGCCGTTTCCCGCCGGCGCCTTCGCGACTGCGCCCGTCAGGTCCGGACTGATTTGTTCCCAGTGCAGTCCTCCGTCCGTGGTCTTCATCACGTACTGCGTGCCCAGGAACAGCGCATTCTTCTCCACCGGAGACATCACCAGCATCGGCGTCCACGGCGCGCGATACTTCCGCCCATCGATCTCCGTCCCCCAGTTCGGCATCGGCCACGGCGAAATGTCCTGGCTCAACGACGTTCGCTGGTCGAATCGCACCACTCCTCCGTATGCGCCGGTCACATACAGAATGTTCTGGTCGGTCGGATCGACGACAATCCATCCGCTCTCACCGCCGCCGACCAGGAACCAGTCCATCGCGGTCATGTGTCCGTGGTCGGTCCGGCTCATCACCGCGGCACTGCCGCTGTCCTGCTGCGCTCCATACACCGCGTAGGGGAAATTGTTGTCCGTCGTCACGTGATAGAACTGCCCAATCGGCTGGTTGAACCACGACGACCACGTTGGCCCGCGGTCCAGGCTCACGCTCGTGCCCTGGTCGGTCGCCAGCACCATGCGCGACGAATTCGCCGGATCGATCCACAGCTGGTGATAGTCGTCGCCGCCCGGCGCGCCGCGCACGATGGTGAGCGACTTGCCGCCATCATCCAGGCGATACAGCGCCACGTTGGGCACATACACCACGTCCGGATTGTTCGGATCAATCGTCGGCTGGTTGAAGTACCATCCCCGGCCCGTCAGCCGCTAATCGCTGTTCGCCAGCGTCCACGTGTCGCCGCCGTCATCGGAGCGATAGAGCCCTGATTTCTTACCCTGCACTGATCAGCGCATACACTCGCCGCCCGTCCGCCGAAACCGCCACTCCGACGCGTCCCCATTCGCCCTCGGGCAGTCCGTTGCCTTTGATCTGCGTCCAGTTCGCGCCGCCATCCGTCGTGCGAAACAGCCCGCTCTTGCCGCCTTCAATCGGCGCGTACGTACTCCACGGCGGCCGATGCGCCTGCCACGTACCCGCGAACAGCGTCGCCGGATTTCCCGTCGCCATCGCCAGAGTCGCTGACGCCAATCTCCGGCCCCTGGTCGAGCACGTGCGCCCACGTCTTCCCGCCATCGGTGGACTTGTACACACCTCGCTCGGGATTCGGTCCGTACGCGTGACCCAGCGCTCCCACGTACACGACGTCCGCATTCTTCGGATCGACCACGATGCGGCTGATCTGCCGCGTTTCGCGCAGTCCGACGTTCGGTCCACGTCTTTCCGCCGTCGATGGACTTGTACACTCCATCGCCCGACGCCAGATCGCTGCGAATGTCCGACTCGCCCGTACCTGCGTAAATCACCTGCGGATTCGACGGCGCTACCGCCAGCGCGCCAATCGACGCGATCGGCTGACCATCGAACAGCGGTTCCCACGTCACGCCGGCATTCGTCGGTCTTCCACACTCCGCCGCCAACCGATCCAAAGAAGTAGGTCGCGCCGTCGCCCGGAATTCCCGACACCGCCACCGTTCGCCCGCCGCGAAACGGACCAATCAGCCGCCACTTCATGTCGCCGAACATCGCCGGAGCAACACTCTGCGCCGCCACGCGAGCGACCGGCGAAATTAGCAAGGCAAACAAGGACACTTGGAAGGAGAAATGACCGCCGCAGAATCGAATGCATCAACTCGAAGTTTCCTCACACCTGCAGATTGCGTTCAATTAGACTACACTTCGCCAGTGCCCGACAATCGCGTGCCTGCATGTGGCTCCACCAGCAACTGAATATCCTCATTTCGGATGCACATGCGCGCTAAATTTGCTCTTCTCCTGTTCTTGCTCGCCGTTCCCGTCGTCCATTACGCCCAAACCCAGAACGTCGACACCAAGGCGCTCACCGAGATGCGCTGGCGCAACGTCGGCCCCTTCCGCGGCGGTCGCACTCGCGCCCTGAGCGGCGTTCCCAGCCAGCCCAACGTCTTCTACATCGGCGCGGTCAACGGCGGCGTCTGGAAGTCCACCGACTACGGCCGCACCTGGCAGCCCATCTTCGACGAGCAGCCCACCGGCTCCATCGGCGCCATCGTCGTCGCGCCCTCCGATCCGCAACATCGTTTACGTCGGCAGCGGCGAAGGCCTGCATCGCCCCGATCTCTCGGTCGGCGACGGCATCTACAAGTCCACCGACGCCGGCGAAGACCTGGACGCATCTCGGCCTGCGCGACGGCCAGCAGATTTCCCAGATGGCTGTCGATCCTCGCGATCCCAACGTCTGTTCGTCGCGGTCGCCGGACATCCCTACGGCCCCAATCCCGAGCGCGGCATCTACCGCTCGACCGACGGCGCCAAGACCTTCGAGAAGGTGCTGTACAAGAACGAGAACATCGGCGCCGCCGGCGTAGTCATCGACCCCTCCGACCCCAATATCGTCTATGCCACATTGTGGGAGGCGCGCGAAGGCCCATGGGAGAACGGCGAATGGAACGGCACCGGTGGCGGCATCTACAAGTCGACCGACGGCGGCAACACCTGGAAGCAGCTTGCCGGCGGTCTGCCCGACGGCATCGTTGAGGCCTACGTCAGCGTCTCCGCCAGCGATCCCAAGCGCCTCTTCGCCTCGGTCGCGAACAAGGACACGGTTGACCTCTACGCCTCCTCCGACGCCGGAGCGACCTGGCACACCGTCACCACCGATCCGCGTCCCAAGGGCCGCATCGGCGGCGGCGACCTGCCCGTGCCGATGATCGACCCCAAGAATCCCGACGTCATTTACATGACCTCGACCGTCACCTGGAAGTCCGTCGACGGCGGCAAGACCTGGACCGGCTTTCGCGGCGCTCCCGGCGGCGACGATTACCAGAACATCTGGATCAATCCCAACGATCCCAACATCATTCTCATCACCAGCGACCAGGGCGCGATCGTCACCGTCAACGGCGGCGAGTCGTGGAGCTCCTGGTACAACCAGCCCACCGCGCAGATGTACCACGTCGCCGCCGACAACGCCTTTCCCTACCGCCTGTGCAGCGGCCAGCAGGAGAGCGGCTCGGCCTGCATCTCCAGCCGCGGCAACGACGGCGAGATCACCTTCCGCGACTGGCATCCCGTCGCCGCTCGAAGAGTACGGTTACGTCGCGCCCGACCCGCTCGATCCCGACATCGTTTACGGCGGCAAGCTCACGCGCTACGACCGTCGCACCACACAGGCGCAGTACGTCATGCCGCTCGCTCTGCGCACGCCGGACTTTCGCGTCGTTCGCACCGAGCCGGTCATGTTCTCGCCGGTCGATCCGCATCTCCTCTACTTCGCCGCCAACACCCTCTGGACCACTCGCGACGGCGGCCAGAACCTGGAAGCAGATCAGCCCCGACCTCACCCGCAAGACCTGGGACGTTCCCGCCAGCGTCGGCATCTTCTGCCGAGCCGACAGCGAAGCCCACGCAGCGCGGCGTCATCTACGCCGTCGCGCCCTCGCCGCTCGACATCAACCGCATCTGGGCCGGCACCGACGACGGACTCATCTGGCTCACCACCGACGGCGGCGCGAACTGGAACAACGTCACTCCGCCTGCTCTGACCGCATGGCAGAAGGTTTCGATCATCGAAGCCAGCCACTCCGATCCCAACACCGCCTACGCCGCCATCAACACGCTGCGTCTCGACGACCTGCGTCCGCACATTCTTCGCACGCGCGACGGCGGCAAGACCTGGACGGAAATCATCACCGGCATTCCCGACAACGAGAACGTCAACGCCGTTCGCGAAGATCCCAAGCGCAAGGGCCTGCTCTTCGCCGGAACCGAGCGCACCGTCTACGTTTCGTTCGACGACGGCGACCACTGGCAGTCGCTGCGCCTGAACATGCCGGCGACTTCCGTCCGCGATCTCACCATCAAGGACGACGACCTCGCCATCGGCACTCACGGCCGCGGCTTCTGGATTCTCGACGACATCACCCCGCTGCGCCAGATCGACGACAAGGTCATCGCCGGCAACGCCTACCTGTTCGCGCCCGAGCTCGCCTATCGCGTGCGCTGGAACACCAACACCGACACGCCTCTGCCGCCCGATGTTCCCGCCGGACAGAATCCGCCCGACGGCGCCATCCTCAACTACTACCTCGGCTCGGCAACCTCCGGTGACGTGACGCTCGAAATTCTCGACAGCTCCGGCAAGCTCGTTCGCCGCTACTCCAGCGCCGATCCCGTTCCGCCGCCCGATCCCGAGCTGGCGATCCCGACCTACTGGCTGCGTCCGCCGCAGAAGCTCTCGCAACCAGCCGGCTTCCATCGCTTCGTGTGGGACCTGCACTATCCGCCGGTTCCGGGCATCAAGCCGGAGTACCCCATCGCCGCGGTTTACAAGAACACGGCGCCTGCCTCGACGTCGCCCTGGGCGATGCCCGGCAAGTACAGGTCGTGCTCACCGCGAACGGCAAGAAGTACACGCAGGATCTGACGATCATGATGGATCCTCGCGTGAAGACGTCGATCGCCGACTTGCAGAAGCAGTTCGATCTTTCGCAGCAGGTCTACCAGGACATCCTCACGCTGCAACCCATCAACGATCAGGTCGAGCAGCTTCGCGCGCAGATCAAGGCCCAACGCGGCAAAGTCGCCCTCTGCCGACACCGCCAAGCTCGATGCCTTCTCGCAAAAGCTCGACGCCTTCGCGGGAGCAGGTGGACGTCGCCGTCGCGGCAACCAGCAGGCCGCAACGCTTTCCAGCGTGCGCGGCAGCCTGTTCGAGATGTTCTCCGTGCTGCAGGACGTGGACCTGGGGCCGACCAACGCAGGCCGCGCAGGCGGTGCCGGTGCTGCAGAACTCGACCCAGACTCTGCTGAAACAGTGGGAGGAAATTCAGAAGACCGACCTGCCGCAACTGAAGTCGCAACTGGGAATTGCAACGCTGCCGCAGGTGGCCGACCAGGCAGTTGAATCGGTCGGCATCACCACCAACAAAGACGAAGAATAGCAATTCCGAACAGTGTCATCCTGAGCGAAGCGAGTCCGCGTTGCGGGCTCGCCGACGTCGATAGGACCTGCTTTGTTGCCAGCTGCCCTTTCTTAGCCAGTCGATCCACTCCTCACTCCGCCACTCGCAGCAGCCACACCACAATCGACTCCCACTCGCGCGCGAAATCGCCGTACCCCGCTGCCCGGTCCGCCCGGCGATACCAGTACTTCGCGTTCGACAGGTCTCCCTGCTTACGATGCAGGTAGGCATGCACCCAGGAGCCCGCCGGTCCTTCGTCGCGTTGCGCCGCTTCGTGGGCCTTCGCCCAGTCGCCCTTGGCGTCCCACCACAAGCCCTCGCAGCGCGGGGCTCAATCCTGCAGGCGGCGACTCATTCTTCAGTGACTCGCGAAATTCAGCAATGTCCATGCAACCCTCGCTGCGCAGTCGGTCTGATGATACTTAATCTCATGCGGGATTCACCCACAAGGACAGGCCGCACCTCCACCCGTGTTCTGCATCACCTTGCTCGCGGACATCGGAACACGCTGACATCCACGCTTTGCGATGATATGTTCTGAAAATGCCGCGCAAAATCTTTTCCTTCATCCTGATATGCCTGTTGCCGGGACTCGCAGTCCCACAGCAGTCCGACAGCGACGCCGTCAAGGCGGTTCGAAACCTTGAGAAATATCGCGAGGGCCTGATTCCGCTTTGGATGAACGACTTCGGCAACCTCGGCCGCTACCGCGAGGCCAACGCCAAGCTCACGCCTCTGTCGGCGAGTGAGGACCGCGTCGTCTTCATGGGCGATTCCATCACCGACATCTGGAAGCTCGACAAGTATTTTCCCGGCAAGCCCTACATCAATCGCGGCATCGGCGGACAGACTACACCACAGATGCTGATCCGCTTTCGTCCCGATGTTATCGACCTGCAGCCGAAAGTTGTCGTCATCCTCGCGGGCACGAACGACATCGCCGGCAATACCGGCCCGATGACGGTCGGCGAAATCGAAGCCAACCTGAAGACCATGACCGAACTGGCGCGCGCGCACAACATTCATGTCGTACTTTCGTCGGTGCTCCCGGTGAACAATTACACCGAGCGCTCGAAGATGTTCTTCCCGCTCCGTCCACCCGAGCAGATTGTCGAACTCAACCGCTGGATCAAGGACTACGCCGCACAGAATGGCTGTATCTATCTCGACTACTTCAGCGCCATGGTGGACGACAAAGGTTTGCTGAAGGCCGATCTCGCCGACGACGGCCTGCATCCCAACGACAAGGGTTTCGCCGTCATGGCTCCGCTGGCGCAGAAGGCGATTGACCAGGCGCTCGCCTCGCAATGACAGTCGCATCCGAACGAAACACCAGTTTCCTGCATGCAGCTCTCGTCTTTCACTACGTGGCCCGCCAGGCAATTCAACTTCAGGCGCCGGGAAATATGCACTACGCCACCTGCCACGCTCGCCTGCGATTTTCCTCATCTTTAATCATTGCATCACCCCTATCGGTGTAGTACTGTTCTGCTCCAAGATTTTCGGCCCAATCGGCTCCCGCTCCAATTTCTACCTGAAGGAGTTCTCCGATGCCACGCCGCCTCGTCTTAGCTCTGGCCTGTTCTACCTTGTCCCTCGCTTCCATCGTTAGTCTGGCTCAGGCGCCACCCAGCGCCGACGCCTACGTCACCAACACGCAGCCCGGCGCAAACTTCGGGAGCAGCGTCATTCTCCCGGTGCAGGCCGGAACGACTAGCTACGTCCAGCTCAATCTCGCGGCGATGCCAGCGAACGCATCCATAGCGAAAGCTACGCTGCGTCTCTATGTCAACGCGGTAGCCGCACCGGGCTCGTTTGACGTCTACCAGGTCAATTCAGGCTGGAGCGAGCAGGGGATCAGCTTCACTAACGCGCCATCGTTGGGCCCCTCCGCCACGGGTGGTCAGCGCATGCAGATCACCACGGCCAGCCGCGATCAATTCATACTGATTGACGTCACGCGGTTAGCGCAGGGCTGGTTGGACGGATCCATGCCCAACTACGGGCTCGCGCTGGCTCTGTCGGGTGTCAGCGGTAGTTTTCCTTCGACAGCAAAGAGAGCACAGGAACCGGCCACCAGCCAGAATTGGACGTGGTCTTCGACTCTCTGGCAACGGCTTCAGGAGCTGACGGCGCGCCCGCAAAACTCTCGGCACAAGGCAGCGCGCCTCTCCTGCAGGGGCCGGGGCCAGACGTATACATCGACAATGGCACTGCTCTGCAAGCCGGAGCCAACTTCAACATTGCCGGCAATGGGTCGGCGGCCATCTTCAACGCTACCAGCCAGTACCAACTGGCCGGCGCCCCGGTGTTGGGCACAAACGGAAACCAGAGCCTGTTTTTAGGCGCCGGCGCCGGACAGAACAACACCAGCGGTTACAACACGTTTCTCGGCCTGTCGGCCGGGTTCAGCAACGCCACGGCCGCTAGCAACACTTTCGTCGGATGGAACGCCGGACGCACCACCACCACCGGAGGTAGTAACGTCTTCGTCGGCACGGCAGCCGGTTACAACAACACCACCGGCGCTACCAACACCTTTCTCGGCTATTCGGCCGGTTATCACAACACCACCGGCCGGGCCAATTTCTTCTTCGGCTACACGGCCGGCTACAACAACACCACCGGCACTCAGAACACATTTCTTGGGGTCAACGCTGGCCTGGCCAACACCACGGGCAGCAATAACTTCTTTATGGGCCTCAACGCTGGCCAAGCCAACACCACGGGCAACCAAAACACTCTTCATCGGCAACAGTGCCGGAAACACCGTGGTCACGGGGAGCAGCAACGTCTTTCTGGGATACAACGCTGGAACGGCGGCGGGCGCGGCAGCCAGCAACGATATATATATCTCGAACCTTGGGGTGGCGACTGATAACGGCATGATCCGCATTGGCGACCCGACGAAACAGACGGCGGCGTACATGGCAGGCATCTACGGCAACGCACCCACCAGTGCTTTGCCGGTGGTGGTTAACGCAAGCGGACAACTTGGAACCACCACAGCCGGAATCGGCGTGACCTCATTCAACGGACGCAGCGGAGCGGTAGTTCCCGCGGCGAATGATTATAGCTTCTCACTACTCAGCGGCTCGCTGGGAGGTTCGCAGCTAACCGGCAGCTACACGAGTCCGGTGACGCTCAGCAACACGTCCAATTCCTTCACGGGCAGTTTCACAGGAAATGGCACAGGACTGACGGGTGTGCTGCCCGCGGCCGCGTCACCGAACTACATTCAGAATGGAACGACACAGCAGTCCAGTTCGAATTTCAACATCAGCGGTACCGGCACAGCCAACAACTTCGCGGCTGTCACGAGCTACCAGATTGCCGGGAGCGGCGGAGTTCTGAGCATTGGTAACCCCGCCAACTTTAGCTTGTTTGTCGGGGTAGGAGCGGGAGCGAATAATAGTGGGACGTACAACACCTTTTCCGGCTGGAACGCCGGTCACAGTAACGGCACAGGCGCCTACAATACCTTCTCCGGCTACTCGGCGGGCTACACTAACTCCGGCGGCAACTTCAACACGTTCACCGGCTACTTGGCTGGCTACAGCAGCGACTGCCCTTCCTACAACACCTTCACCGGCTACCAAGCTGGTTACAGCAATGGCGGTTGTTACTACTCTTGGGGTGATTTCAACACCTTTACCGGCGCTCAGGCTGGCCTAAAGAACAACACCGGCAACAGCAACACCTTCTCCGGCTACCAGACTGGCTACAGCAACCTCGACGGTGTCTCAAATGCTTTCTACGGCACCCAGGCTGGCTATAGCACCAATGACGGCAGCAGCAACACTTTTACGGCTACCAATCCGGCTACTCCAACACTATCGGTAGCAACAACACCTTCCTGGGCTTTGGGGCTGGCTACAATAACACCACAGGCAACGGCGACATCTACATCGGGAATCAAGGTCCCGTTCCGGCTTGGAAAACAACACCATCCGCATTGGAACGCAGGGTAACAACACTGGCCAGCAAAATGTCACCTTTATCGCGGGCATCTTCGGTTCGTCCGTTGGCGGAAGCGGCATAGGTGTGTTCGTGGATTCCAGCGGCCAGCTCGGGACTACGGTTTCTTCCCGCCGCTTCAAAGAACAAATTCGCGACATGGGTGACAGCACCAACGGCCTGATGAAGCTGCGGCCGGTGACCTTCCTCTACAAGCCCGAGTACGACAAAGGCCCGCGCACGCTGCAGTACGGCCTGATCGCCGAAGAAGTGGCCGAGGTCTATCCCGACCTCGTAGCCTACGAACCCGACGGCAAGCCCTACACGGTGAAGTATCAGTACCTCACCACCATGCTGCTGAACGAAATGCAGAAGCAGTATCACCGCGCCGAGACGCAAGAGCAGAACATGAAGTCACAGGCCGAGGTGATCCAGACGCAGCAGCAGAACATCCAGACGCAAGCCGACGTGATGAAGACGCAGCAGCAGGAGATTGACGGACTGAAGGCGCAATTGCGATTGCAAAATGCGGCATTTCAGGAACGTCTCTCTCGACTGGAATCAATAGTCGAGAGGCAGACCCAGACGGCCTCCAATCTGCCGCACCAGTGATGACTTGGGGTGGAAGCACCGGGCTTTCAGCCCGGTGAATCGTAATCTCCACAACCTCAGGGCTTTAGCCTTGGACCTCCTGAGCGTATGCCCGTGGGTGGCCCATATTTGCCTTCTTTTGGCAAATGTGGGGCTTTCGCTTAGAACTAACAATCAGGAATGAGGGCGATTCGATATCCGCGTCCGGCCCACAATTGCCTGCCGTTGGCAATTGCGGGAAATCGAGCCACCCATCCTTATCACGCTGCGGTGTGACCTGCGTCCTTTTCCCTGCTCGTCCTTTTCCTTAGAATCGCGCCGAGTAGGGTGAAGGGGATTTATTGTCCCCAAATCCTCTGTCGGTCGGGCCAGTCCCGAGCGAGTGCGCTAAGTTCTTTGAGCAGAGGATTTTACCTCTAAGTCCCACGGGCTCACGATTTTGCGCGGAATTCCTCCTATCCTCATGAAAACGAGGAATTTGCAAGGTGGGGGAGAGGGGGTAGCCAACTCTGCAGGCGCTCGGTCTATACTTCCTCTCGATCTTTGGTGAGGAGCGCCCATGAAGAAATGCTCGATGGCAGTGCTGTGCCTGGTCACGCTGGCGGCGATGCTGGCGTATGCGCAAGGCGCGGATGAAGGGTTCCAGCCGGCAACCGTCGTTTCGATCGACAGATTCCCGGCTGACGCCCAGCATCCGGAAAATGCGGACCGTTACAAGATATCCATGCGCCTGGGGGGCATCATTTATTCCTGCCACGCTACAGGAAACCCCGCAGTGTTTCTTGGCTGGAGTCCGGGGAAAGAATTTCCCGCCAGACTGAACGGCAAAGTGCTGGAGGTGAAGAGTCCGAATGGACAGGTGGTGGAGATGAACATCGTGGGGAAGAAGACGCCGAAGTAGCGAGCAAATCGCTGTTCGCTATTCCTATTAGCTGTTAGCTATTGGCCGAAGGGCCGAGGCAAGTTGCCCCATCTTCTCGCGATCGGGGCGGGAAGCAGATCCCTCGCTTCGCTCGTGATGACAAACAAGAAGGGTGATGACAAACAAGAAGGGTGATGACAAACGAGAGGGTGATGGCCAACAAGAAGGGGTGATGACAGTCCCGGTGAACGGCGACGGGATGATGACAACCGCGGGAGAGGTTGAGGACGAACGAGGAAAACCGCGGTTCGCCTTGCGATATACTTCTTGGTTTGCCTGAGTGCGTTTTCTTGAACAAGGAGTTGTCTCATGTCATCCTCTGCAGTTTCCTACGCCCGCGAAAATCAGCAACGGTTTCTCAATGAACTCAAAGACCTGCTGCGCATTCCCAGCGTCAGCACGGCCGAAGAGCACAAGCCGGACATCCTGAAGGCGGCCGATGTGGTCGCCAACGACTTGAAGCGCATCGGCTTCGAGCATGTGGAGATCATTCCCACGCAAGGGCATCCGCTGGTGTATGCCGACTGGCTGCACGCGGCGGGCAAGCCCACGGCGCTGTGCTACGCGCACTACGATGTGCAGCCGGCCGAGCCGCTGGATGAGTGGGTCACGCCTCCGTTTGAGCCGACCGAGCGCAATAACAATGTGTATGCGCGCGGCGCGGTGGACGACAAAGGCCAGCTCTGGATGCAGCTCAAGGCGTTTGAGTCGCTGTTCAAGGGCGGGCGGCGGCAAGCTGCCGATCAATGTTCGGGTGCTGATCGAAGGCGAGGAGGAAGTCGGCGGAGAAGGCATCGAGAACTACGTGAAGGCGAACGCCAAGGCGGAGAAGCTGAAGGCGGACTTTGCGCTGGTGACCGACACCGAGCTGTTCGCGCCGGATATTCCGACGCTGTGCGTGGGGCTGCGCGGCCTGCTGTATACGGAGATCGGAAGTTCGCGGGGCGAAGGTCGATCTGCACTCCGGCGTGTATGGCGGCGCTGCGCCGAATGCAATCTTCGGGCTGGTGGAGATGCTCAGCAAGCTGAAGGACGCCGATGGGAAGGTGCTGATCCCCGGCTTCTACGACGACGTGCAGAAGCCGACGGATGACGAACTCAAGGCGTGGGCGAGCCTGCCGTTCAATGAAGAGGAGTATCGCAAGGCGGAAGTCGGGTCGGATGTGCTGACGGGCGAGCCGGGATACTCGGTGCTGTATCGGACGTGGGCGCGGCCGACGCTGGAGGTCCACGGAATTATCGGAGGATTTATCGCTCCGGGCGCGAAGACGGTGATTCCGGCGAAGGGGTCGGCGAAGGTCTCGATGCGGCTGGTGCCGAACCAGGATGCCGACGACATCCTGAAGAAGTTCACGGCGTACGTCGCCAAGATCACGCCGAAGGGGATCACGAGCAGTCGTCAAGGTGCACAGCAAGGGGCCGGCGTGTGTGGTGAGCACGGACAATCCGTATGCGCGGGCGTCGGTGGCGGCGATGCACGAGGTGTTCGGCAAGGACACGGTGTACATCCGGTCGGGCGGGTCGATTCCGATTGTCACGCAGTTCGAGAAGGACCTGAAGATTCCCAGCATCATGATGGGGATGGGGCTGCCGGACGATAATCTGCATGCGCCGAACGAGAAGTTCCACATCCCGAATTTCTATCGGGGGATTGAGTCGATTATCCGGTTCTTCCAGATATTGGGGGATGGGAAAAGTAGCAGTAGCCAGTTGCCAGTTGTCGGTTGTCAGTTAGCGAGGTTTGGCGGGGCCCGCTCGAGTTGAAAAGCGCGATTGAGTGGGGCGACCAAGGTAGGGACACGGGACAGTCAGTGGGTACCTCCGATGCTACTTTGGTCGCAATCAATATTGCCGTAAGTTTAGCGTTTTCAGTGGAC
Source organism: uncultured Acidobacteriaceae bacterium (assembly GCA_963751155.1). GTDB lineage: Bacteria > Acidobacteriota > Terriglobia > Terriglobales > Acidobacteriaceae > DASRAA01. Next base: position 37,823 of record CAVVTL010000013.1, read on the forward strand.
TACCTTCCTGAATTCGGCTACCATGTAAGTGCCCCCCGGACGTTTCACTCTGTGATGGGAGAATTGCGTGTCTTGCGATTTTGAAAGGCACGGATTCCGCGGCAGAGTTCTGCGGAAGCTGTGCTGGTTTGTGGTTCTGGGTCTGTGCTGTTCAGCGGTCCTATATGCTCAATCTCCCGATCCGGGCGAATCGGGCTCAGCGCTATGCTACCGAGGACGGCGCTGATAGCTTCAGCCGCTGCGCTGCTTCCTTTGGACGCCGACGGCCGATCGGCGAAACCGCCGGTAGGGGCCGGCCTTCCGGATGAACCTCCGCCTCCGGGCGTGTCGTCGAGCCGCAACAACCTGATGCCGACGGCGAGCCTGAACACGCAAAACCTGACGCCCACTGGAAAGTTCGACCTGAAAGGGGCGTTCTGGCAGTCGTTCGGGGTGACGTTCTTCTTTGAGGCGTGGCGCGTGGCGTTCGATCCAGGGTATGCGCTGGGACATCGCGCACAAGCCGTTCTTCCATGACTGGTTCGTGTCGTACAAGGGCTATGACATGAAGCGCTGGGGCGATGGCGACGATTTCGTGGTGAACGACGTCGGGCACCCGCTGGAAGGTGCGGTGTTCGCGCGAATGTTCCTGCAGAACAGCCCCAACAGCCAGGTCGCCATCGGGAAGAACCGCAGGTATTGGATGAGCCGGCTGAAGGCGCTGGGCTGGGCGGCCGCGTGGTCGACGGAAACCGAGATTGGCCCGGTCAGTGAAACCAATTTTGGCAACCAGGGTGGCTTTACCTACGTGCCCGGTTGCGGCACGTACTTGAACTGCCTGAACAACCCGAAGTATCCGAAGCCGCCAACCAACAACACGGGCTGGACTGATTTTGTGATCACTCCTCTGATTGGCATGGCGTGGGTGCTGGGCGAAGATACGATCGACAAATATCTGGTCAGTCCCGATTGCGGTGCATCATCGCATCCTGGGAGGTCGGATCCTGCGCTCGGCGCTGGAACCGAGCCGGAGCTTTGCGGCAATCTTCGCCGGCAAGTTTCCCTGGGACCTTCCGGCGCCGGAGAGCAATTTCATGGTGGGGCGCCAGTCGCATTTTCCGAAGTCGGCGGGCCATCTGGAGCAACCCGCGCTCAACCGCTGGGAAATTGGCACACAGTACAGCAACATCAGCCTGCCGGTGGTGAGTAATTCCTGTTCGGAACTGGCATGCCGGAAGAATTTGTCGGGTCTCGGGGTGAATTTTGATTACAACTTCACGCGTGGGGTCGCGTTCGACAGCACGCTGAACTTCATCCCCGGACAGCAGGGCTCACAGCCGATGATGGAAGGGCTGTTTGGCGTTCGCATGGGAGCGCGCTTCGACAAGTTCGGGAATTTATGCGAAGGTGCGGCCGGGTTTCATCTACTACAACAACGCGGCGCCGATCCAGGGGGAAACCGGTACAGGGAGCCTGACACGATTTGCTACCGACGTGGGTGGAATTGTGGAGTATTACCCGCAACACAACTCGACGCTGCGGTTCGACGTGGGAACGACGGTGGTGCGCTATCTCACCAATCGTCCTGACCCACACGCGTACGAGCTGGGGACTTTGCTTTCACCGCAGTACATTGTGACGCAGGGGAACTTCCAGGTTGCCACTTCGTACGTGTTCCGGTTCTAGGCTGCTGAAAGAATCCAATAGGTTCCTCGCGGACTAAAGTCCGCTCGGAACATCAAAAATAAAGGGCTTATCGGCACAACTGTCGTGCCCTGATACAAAGCCGTACGGAAACGAGGTTTTCCCCGGCTTCCCTGGCCGCCTTCGAGGTTCTCGGATATTTCGCCGTGGCCACCGCCATGCCTGAAATCCACGGCGGGATAGGTTGGCGCGCCGGCGCTCATGGGCCTCCGGGAGACTCGAGTACGCCGCGCAGGTACTTGCCGTATCCGCTGTTGTCGAGGGCGGCGGCGAGGCGTTCGAGCTGGGCGGCGTCGATGTATCCGGCGCGATAGGCGATCTCTTCGGGACAGGCGATCTTCAGGCCCTTGCCGCTTCTCGATGGTCTGAATGAAGGCGGCGGCTTCGAGCAGGGAGTCGTGGGTGCCGGTGTCGAGCCAGGCCATGCCGCGTCCCATGAGCTCGGCGTGCAGCTCGCCGAGCTCGAAGATAGACGCGGTTGAGGTCGGTGATCTCCAGCTCGTTGCGCGCCGAGGGCTTGAGGCTGCGAGTCAATTCGACTACGCGGCTGTCGTAGAAATAAAGGCCGGTGACGGCGTAGCGCGATTTGGGCTGGCGGGGCTTCTCTTCGAGGCTGAGAGCGCGGCCCTGGGCATCCATTTCGACCACACCGTAGCGCTCGGGATCGTGGACGGGATAGGCAAAGACGGTGGCGCCGTGCTCGCGCTGGGCGGCGGCTTGCATCATGTGCGAGAGGTTGTGGCCGTAGAAGATGTTGTCGCCGAGGACGAGGGCGCAACGCTGTCCGGCGATGAAGTCGGCGCCGACGAGAAAGGCCTGGGCGATGCCTTCGGGACGGGGCTGCACTGCGTAGCGAAAGTTCAGTCCCCAGCGCGAGCCGTCGCCGAGCAGTTGCTCGAAGCGAGGAGTGTCTTGGGGCGTGGAGATGATCAGCACGTCACGAATTCCCGCCAGCATCAGCACGCTGAGCGGGTAGTAGATCATGGGTTTGTCGTACACCGGCAGAAGCTGCTTGGAGATGCTCTGCGTGGCGGGATAGAGACGCGTGCCGGAGCCTCCGGCGAGGATGATGCCTTTGAGCGCGGAGGGCATGGCTAGTGCTCCTCCTGCCGCGCTTTGCGTATTGGGTTTCGATCCAGTCGCGATAGCTGCCAGTGGTGACGTCGTTCACCCAGTCCTGATGATCGAGATACCACGCAACCGTGTTGCGGATGCCGGCTTCAAAGCTCACCTGCGGCTGCCAGCCAAGTTCGCGTTCGATGCGGGATGAATTGATGGCGTAGCGGCGATCGTGGCCGGGGCGATCGGTGACGAATTGGATGAGATTGGCGTGCGGCTTGTGCGGCGAGCCGGGACGAAGCTCGTCGAGTACGGCAGCAGATGGTGTGGACAACGTCGATGTTACAGCGTTCGCTGTGGCCTCCGATGTTGTAGGTCTCGCCGGGACGGCCGCCGCGCAGACACGCAGCGAATCGCGGAACAGTGGTCCTCGACGTAGAGCCAGTCGCGCACGTTCTGGCCGTCGCCGTACACGGGAAGTGGCTTGCCGTGCAGCGCGTTGTGGATGATCAGCGGGATGAGCTTCTCGGGAAATTGGAACGGGCCGTAATTGTTGGAGCAGTTGGTGGTGAGCGTCGGCAGACCGTAGGTGTGGAAGTAGGCGCGGACCAGATGGTCGGAGGCGGCCTTGGACGCTGCGTACGGACTGTTGGGGGCGTAGGCGGTGGTTTCGCAGAATGCGGGATCGTCGTCGCCCAGCGAGCCATACACTTCGTCGGTGGAGACGTGGAGGAAGCGGAAGTGCTGCTTATCGGCAGCATGGCAGGGACTTCCAGTACGATCTGGCTTCTTCAAGTAAGGAGAAGGTGCCGTGAATGTTGGTGCGGACAAACTCCTCGGGCCCGAGGATAGAGCGGTCCACGTGGCTTTCGGCGGCGAAGTGGACGATGGCAGCGGGCTGATGGCGGCGAAGCACTTTGGCGACGAGATCACGATCGTTAATGTCGCCGTGCAAGAATTCATAGCGTGGGTGGTCGCGCAAGGAGGCCAAGTTGGCGGGGTTTCCGGCATAGGTCAAGCAGTCGAGATTCAGCAACGGCACTGACTCTTGAGCCATCCATTGCAGGACAAAGTTGGAGCCGATGAATCCGCAGCCGCCGGTGACAAGGATGGTTTCGTTCATAAGGTCTGTTTCGAGTTCCAATTTCGTGACCAGCCTGGTCCCGCGCTTCAACTGAATACTCCGCATCGAACCGGACGACGCGGGACCACCCGAGGCAAATATCGCGTTGCTCAGGGTACGAGCGAACTGACGGTGTAATGGCGGGGCCGGCGGGCTTATCCAACCACAAAGATGTCGATCGAACGCAATTCCTCGCGCCCTTGATTCCGATTCATGGAATAGGTTAACACCACTGTATTGTTGGCCTGGCCAATCGAACTGGGAAGCCGGCGATTTACCATGTTCCAACTGCCACAAAAGGAGCAATCATGCAGTTTCGGCATGGGATTTTTCATGCCGTTCGGCAGCAACGACGGAATGTGATCGTCACCGAAGCGAGCCAGGGACTGTCACTGCGACGCCGTGAGTTTTGTTATTTCTGTACAGGCGTGACACGGGGAAGCCGGCACATGCCATCCACTCTCCACAGATCTGTCGCTTGCTGAAGCGAGCGCTTGCACATGGGGTGGAAGGGGCACACGACAAGCTGGCAGAGTAGGCCGTCGGGCAAACTGGCTACCGTGGGCTCGGCGAGTTGGTCCGTTATGGCGAAGCCGAACTTGAGTGCTCGGAGCGGAGAATTCCAAGTACTGCCTAACAACCGAGGGCTCCACGAAGGTTTTGATGCGGCTTTCACATGCAGCAATACCATCCCAAATCTCGTCGCAGTGTGTTCGCAGCGAGACAGAATGCGTGTAATTTAGAGGCAAATATTCCACTGACCCAGCCGAGTTGACGATTTTTAGGCTGTAATCTCCCATTCAAGCGAAGCAACAGCACACCGAGAACATGTGCGTCGCAATCGGGGACGACACGGCGTAGTGCGCACACCCTAGTGCCAAGGGCCAGCTATACCACTAAAGTTACACAAGTAATTGCCGATAAGGTAACCATAGTAGTGATTACTTTCGTGTTTTTGAACACAACTTAAGGCTCTAGGTTCTTCACCCTAGGCATTTAAGGTTACAGGCGCACACCGCATTTGAGCCGGACCCCGCTGGCACGAAAGTATCGGTGTGGATCGAAGAATTGGCGGAATAGCAAGGAGAGCCATGAACAAGAAACGACCTTTCGATTTTGAACCACTTCGACGCAATGTAATTTGCAATCATGCAGGATATCTCGCCGGCAATATCAGCAAAGCAGACATCCGGTACATCTTAATTGTGGTGATGATGTTGTCGGGACTCTGTTACAGCCAAAGTGTCAACTTCAACCTCAACAACGATACGAACGTACACACTTACTCGCTGCCTGTGCATTGTCCGTCGACTGCCCCTGGCGACTTGTCGACGTGCGCCAGCAATGGCAATCAGTCGCTAACCGGAGCTGGTTCGGTATTTCCTGAGTGCGACTTGAATCCGAGTGCAGAGTGCAGCGTGCCTGGTCCGCCATACAACGCGAATGCGGTTCATGTTATTCGCGTGACCGATGCGAATACCGGAGGTACGAACACGCCGTATCTAAACTACCACCCGCAGCCTTCGCAGGGTGCAGGCGATGTGGTATGGGACGCGACTTCTACGCGATTCGTTGTCACGGAGTCCGGTAACTATCAAGTGCCCTTCAGCTTTGACCCAAATCCGGCGTCCGGTACATATTTGAAGCCGACTAAGCTCTACGGAGCCGGCTACCTTATCAATACCACGACCGCGGCATTCTCGAAGGTTCCCCCGCCCTATACGGGCGGACAGACCGTCAGCCTCCTCTATGCGATTCAAAACGCCTCGAATGTAAGTGGTCTCACAGGGCATGGCAGCAACTACGTCATCATGTCCTATGACTTCAGCAGCACAACAACCGCGCCTACTATCGCCAACGGTGGAATCAAGCTTGTAGCCGACCTCAACCAGGCTGCTCATTGCGTGCCCGCTGGTTACACCGCTCAGGCGCAAAGCGTCTTGTCAGTGAGCGATGACGACCAGACCTTTGCTGCACTGATCGGACCACAGGACACAGGAGTCTACGTCGTGGCGTGGAACCGGACACTGGGATGCAGCGTCTGGAAGACCGACACCGCGACGGTGACTACTTTCAGCGGATCGACAGGGACAATTACCGATGCCGCGGCAGGAGTGCCCGTTAAGTTTTACGTACACGAAGTCCAGATATTTCACGACGGCAGCAAGGTTTATGTCGAGGGTACCCCTGGCGGATGCGTGCCAGGAAACACCTGCGACAGCGGAAATAATTTTTTCCAGCGCTGGGTGTGGGAGGACGGGATTCCGTACGCGGGAAATCTTTCGCCCACGGGTCTGACTACATGGCCGACTGGCAGTTATTCGAACTGCGGCCATAACATGCAGGGCTACAACATCCAAATCAACCGTTGCCCCTACACCAGTGGCGACGGAGACATGGCGATCTATGGCCGACCGGCGAACGGGTGGTCACAATCGGCGCTGAATCCAAACGCAATTCCCTGGGGAGCCTACGGCTGCTATCAGCGACAGACGAATTCCTCGTGGTCGTGTCCCGCTGACGATGCCCATTTTTCATGGGCAAACAACGTCGATGGAACCGATACGGCCCCGATCTTTGAGACCTCGACGGCCAATGAGGATTATGCTTCGGCTCCGAACAGCCTGGTCAACGACACGCCGTTTACTCCGTGGGACAACGAGATCGAGATATTGGCGACGAATTGCTATCCAAACTGTACCTCGGCTAACACCCCGTGGCGGGTGGCGCATACGTACAGCGCCTCAGAAGTGACGCACGCAGCCGGGTTCGCCGACTACATCGCCATCGGATCAGTGTCCTCCCGTCCAGCCTATGGGCAGTACTTCGTAATCTTCACCAGCAACTGGCAGGGACAACTGGGTTGCACCAGCGGCACGTATAGCTCAACAGCCATGGGTCTCGGTTGTCCAGGTGGGAACACCGGAATGCGTTATGACGCTTTTATCGCAACCGTACCGATTGCCACGGGCAATGGCTACCTGCTTACCGCAACCAAGTCAGGCCAGGGTACGGTTACCAGCAGCGACGGATATATCAACTGCGGCAGCACCTGCTCGTACAACTACAACAGCGGCACACAGGTCACGCTGACCGCCACGGCGTCCTCGGGCTACACATTCAGCAATTGGGCGGGATGCGACTCCGTGCAGAGCAACACCTGCACCGTGACCGTGAACAATGCCCGCACGGTCACCGCGACCTTCACCTCAAACGGCTACGTGCTGACCGTAAGCAAGTCAGGCCAGGGCACGGTGACCAGCAATGACGGATACATCAACTGCGGCAGCAGCTGTTCCCACAACTACAACAGCGGCACACAGGTCACGCTGACCGCAGCTGCGTCCTCGGGCTACACGTTCAGCAATTGGGCGGGATGCGACTCCGTGCAGAGCAACACCTGCACCGTGACCGTGAACAATGCTCGCACGGTCACCGCGACCTTTACCTCAAACGGCTACGTGCTGACCGTAAGCAAGTCAGGCCAGGGCACGGTGACCAGCAATGACGGATACATCAACTGCGGCAGCAGCTGTTCCCACAACTACAACAGCGGCACACAGGTCACGCTGACCGCAGCTGCGTCCTCAGGGCTACACGTTCAGCAATTGGGCGGGATGCGACTCCGTGCAGAGCAACACCTGCACCGTGACCATGAACAATGCCCGTACGGTCACCGCTACCTTCACCTCAAACACCTACCTGCTGACCGCGAGCAAGATCGGGCAGCGGAACGGTTACCAGCAGCGACGGATATATCAACTGCGGCAGCACCTGTTCCCACAACTACAACAGCGGCACACAGGTGACGCTGACCGCCACTGCGTCCTCGGGCTACACGTTTGGCAATTGGGCGGGATGCGACAGCGTACAGGGGAATACCTGTACCGTGACCATGAACAATGCCCGTACGGTCACCGCTACCTTCACCCCAAACGGCACACAGGTTAGCCTTAGTCCGACAACGCTGGCGTTTCCGCCGACCCTGGTGGGAACCGGGAACAACAATGCGCTACTGCTAACTCTGACCAATCTTGGGCCGAACAGCCTGACCGTCAGTGCGGTTGCGATCAACGGTGCGAACCCCGGCGACTTCGTGAATTGGGGCGGCTGCAGCGGTCAAACGCTACCGAAGAATGCGTATTGCAAAATCGAGATGGTGTTCGTACCCACGACAACTGGCCCGCGGACGGCCAACTTGGCCATAACCACGAATGACCCTGTCCTCCCGGTCGCGAATGTTCCATTAACCGGCACGGGAACTGCGGGAGTAGCCGTTCTGAGCCCGACCTCGCACAACTTCGGCACGGTCCTGTCGGGACAAACCAGCGCACCTTTCACGTTCACGTTAAACAACACGGGTGACGCAAGTCTGAGCATAAACACGATCAACATCACCGGCAGCCCACTGAGTTTCGCCCTGACGCACAACTGCGCCGGCTCGACACTTGCAGCTGGGGCGAGCTGCCAGATCAATGTCAGATTTATACCGCCGAAGCCGGGGAGTTACACAAACACATTGATCGTCAACACCGCGACTCCCGGCAACAACGTGCAAGCAACGTTGACCGGCACTGGGAACTAGGCAATACGGTAACGACCGATGTGAAACAGCCAGTGAGAATGCTGCTCGCGACGGAACTCGCGGGCAGCATCCTCGCGAAGAAACATCGCCTTCACTACTCTTCTGCGGCAGCGGAGTTACTGGACCGGTGTGCGCCGGTTCTCTGAGTCCGCAAAAATGGCTGCAATTGTTCGCCTCGAGGCTGGAGATCTCACGCCGGTGTCTCAGCCGCGGCGCTGCCCTCGATCCAAGCGAGAAACAGTTTGTAACCCACTGACAATACGATCGCGCCGACGAACAGGCCGATGATCCCCATCGCAACGAATCCACCGATGGCACCGAGGAAGACCACGGCGGTCGGGACCGAGGCGCCACGACCCAGCAGAATCGGCTTCAGCACGTTGTCCAACAAACCGACGAACGCGCACCAAATCAGGAAGACAATGGCCGCGGTGGTTGAGGCGGTAGCGAAGACGAAGATGACTGCGGGGATGAGTACAAGGAGCCCGATCTGCAGGACAGCGGCAACGAGAAAGATTACGGCCCACACGCCCGCACCCGGCAGTCCCACGACGAGAAAACCACCTGCAGCCAGCACGGTTTGAATGAGCGCTACCCCGAGAATGCCGGAGGTCACACTGCGGATGGTGGAACCAACGAGGTTCTGGAACTCAGCGCCTCTCTCGCCAAAAAGCCGGTTGGCAAACGCGCGGGTTACTTCTGCGGCGCTTTGGGCCTTAGCCAGCAAAGCTCCTGAAATGAGAATCGAAAAGAAGAATTGCAGCACGGCAAGGCCGATGCCCGCAGTCGCAGAAAGCAGCTTGGGAAGGAAAGTCTTGATCTGCGGCGTGAGGAGTTTCACAGCCTCCGTGAAGTTGTTGGAGGCCATGCTCCAGATTCGGTTCAAAGGAGCACCAATAAGAGGCCAACCCTCGACGCTGGGCGGGGGAGGCGGAACGATGAACGTTCCTGCGTCCAGGTGGCCCATTAAACTCTGGACGCCTTCAACCATACTGTTGGCTAACAGAACGACAGGAACAACCAGTACCGCCAGCAGAAGAATGGTCCAGATAGCGGCGGCCCAACCGCCACTTCCGTTCACCA